>JBEPZO010000020.1:0-34665 GCA_041640815.1 Thiobacillaceae bacterium | reverse complement strand
AAGCAGCTGCCGCCGGGCCGTCCCAAGGCAGCTGCGTGCCCCCTCGGGGGGCGGCCGCGGTGCGGCCGGGGGCGGTGAAGCCATCAGCTGCCGCTGGGCCGTCCCAAGGCAGCTGCGTGCCCCCTCGGGGGGCGGCCGCGGCGCGGCTCGGAGCGACAGCGCACCGCATGGCTGATCAGCCCCGTGCAGTCCTGGTCGGCATCGATCTGGGCGAGTCGGGCTTCGCCGAAAGCCTTGGCGAACTTACCCTGCTGGCCGAGAGTGCCGGTCTGCAGGTCGCAGAGGTGGTGCAGGGGCGGCGACAAAAACCCGATGCGGCGACCTATGCCGGCTCCGGCAAGGTCGAGGAGATCAGGCGCATCGTCGCCGAGCGCCAAGCGGCGCTGGTCGTGTTCAACAACGACCTGTCGCCGGTCCAGGAGCGCAACCTGGAAAAGGCCCTGCAGTGCGAGGTGTTCGACCGCACGGCGCTCATCTTGCGCATCTTCGCGCAGCGCGCGCGCAGCGGCGCGGGCAAACTGCAGGTCGAGCTCGCCCAACTGCGCCATTACGCTACCCGGCTGGTGCGCGGATGGACCCACCTGGAGCGGCAGCGCGGTGGCATCGGTCTGCGCGGCGGTCCTGGCGAGACCCAGCTCGAGATCGACCGCCGCCTGATCGCAGGCAAGATCAAGACCATCGAGGGCAAGCTCGCCAAGCTCGAGAAGAGCCGCGCCATCCAGCGGCGTGCCCGCCAACGTAGCGGGGTGCTCTCGGTTTCCCTGGTGGGCTATACCAACGCCGGCAAGTCCACCCTGTTCAACCGCCTGACCCATGCCGGCGCCTATGCCGCCGATCAGCTGTTCGCCACCCTGGATACGACCACACGCAAGCTCTGGTTGCCGACGGCCGGCGAGGTGGTGCTGTCGGACACGGTCGGCTTCATCACCCGCCTGCCGCACAGCCTGGTGGCGGCCTTCCATGCCACCCTCGAGGAAACCGTGCACGCCGACCTCTTGTTGCACGTCGTCGATAGCGCGAGCCCAAATCGGCAAAGCCAGATCGATGAAGTGAACAAGGTCTTGGCCGAGATCGGTGCAGACGCGGTGCCGCAGATCGCGGTCATGAACAAGATCGATCTGAGCGGGCTCAAGCCCCATGCGACGCGGGATGAGTATGGTAACATCGCCAGCGTCTACGTCAGCGCCCTGACGGGTCAGGGCATGGACCTGATCAAGCAGGCCCTGATCGAGTTCAGCCGATCACGGCATCCCGTTCCGGAACGACAAGCAGAGCTCACAACAGCGGAAATCACGGCAGATGGCTTGGAATGATCCCCAATGGGGCAATCGCAATGACGGTGGCCCCCCAGACCTGGATGAACTTTGGCGCCGCTTCAACCAGCGGCTCAATGCCGCCTTCGGCCGACGCGGCGGGGGTGCGCATGGCGCAGACCAGCCAGGCGGCGGCGGGTTCAAGCTGCCTGGTGGCGCTGGGCTCATCGTCGGCATCCTGATCGCCATCTGGCTTGCCAGCGGCTTCTACATCGTCGATGCTGGGGAGCGGGGCGTCGTGCTGCGCTTCGGCAAATACGTCGAGACCACCCAGCCTGGGCCGCGCTGGCATCTGCCGTATCCAATCGAATCGGTCGAAGTGGTCAACGTCGAGCAGGTGCGCACGGTGGAGGTGGGCTATCGCAACAATGTCAAGTCCAAGGTCTTGTCGGAGTCGCTCATGCTGACCGATGATGAGAACATCATCGATCTACAGCTGTCGGTGCAATACATCCTCAAAGACCCCGAAGACTATCTCTTCAACAACCGTAACCCGGACGAGGCGGTGCGGCAGGTGGCGGAATCGGCGATCCGCGAGATCGTCGGCAAGAGCAAGATGGACTTCGTGCTCTACGAGGGGCGCGCGGAGGTGGCCGACCGCGCCACCCGGCTGATGCAGCAGCTGCTCGATCGCTATCGCACCGGCATCCAGATCAGCAAGGTGAACCTGCAGAACGCCCAACCGCCGGAGCAAGTGCAAGCGGCCTTCGACGACGCGGTGAAGGCAGGCCAAGACCGCGAGCGCCTGAAGAACGAAGGCCAGGCCTATGCCAACGATGTCATCCCGCGCGCCAGCGGTGTGGCGGCCAGACTGCTGGAGGAAGCCAACGGCTACAAGCAGCGGGTAGAGGCGAATGCCATCGGTGAGGCCGAGCGCTTCAAGCAGATCCTGGCGGAATACAACAAGGCGCCGCAGGTGACGCGCGAGCGCCTGTATCTCGAGGCGATGCAAGAGATCCTCTCCAACTCGACCAAGATCTTGATCGATGACAAGGGCGGCGGGAATCTGCTGTTCCTGCCCCTAGACAAGCTGATGCAGGCGGCGGGGGCGAACGTCGCCACCGAGGCGGCGCCGCCGTCGCCCGAGAACATTCAGCCGGCGGCCAAAAGCGACAACCTGTTTCGCTCGCGCGATGCCTTTCGCAGCCGTGAGCGGGAGGAGCGGCCATGAAGGGCATGGGCAACACCATCGTGGCCGTCGTCGTCGGCCTCATCCTGCTCAGTCAGTCCATCTTTACCGTCGATCAGCGTCAGGCCGCGCTGGTTTTCCAGCTCGGTGAGATCGTCAGCGTGAAGAAGCAGCCGGGCCTATATCTGAAGATCCCGCTGCTGCAAAACGTGCGCCTGTTCGATGTCCGCATCCTCACCCTCGATGCCGACACGCCGGAGCGCTTCATCACCTCCGAGAAGAAGAACGTGCTGGTGGACTACTTCGTCAAGTGGCGCATCGTCGATGTCGAGCGCTTCTACGTGAGCTTCAATGGCGATGAGGTGCGGGCGATGAACCGTCTCGCGCAGACCGTGAACGACGGCATGCGCGCCGAGTTCGGCCGCCGCACGGTGCATGACGTCGTCTCGGGTGAGCGCGATAGCGTCATGGAGGTGCTGCGCAAGAAGGCCGACGCCGACGCTCGCCGCTTTGGCGTCCAGGTCACCGACGTGCGCATCAAGCGCGTCGATCTGCCCACCGAGGTGAGCGAGTCGGTCTACCGGCGCATGGAGGCAGAGCGCAAGCGGGTGGCCAACGAGCTCAGATCGACCGGCGCGGCCGAGGCGGAAAAGATCCGCGCCGACGCCGACCGGCAGCGCGAGGTGATCATCGCCGAGGCTTACCGGGATGCGCAGCGCATCAAGGGCGAGGGCGACGCCAGGGCGGCAGCGATCTATGCCGAGGCCTTTAGCCGCAATCCCGAGTTCTATGCCTTCTACCGCAGCATGGAGGCCTATCGTTCCAGCTTCCGCAACAAGAACGATATCCTGATCTTGCAGCCCAACTCGGACTTCTTCCGCTACATGAAGTCCCCGCGCGGAGGCGGCAAGTAAGCACACTACGCCGTGTATTGGTCGGAGATCGTCGTGCCGGCGGTTGCCCTCATGCTGGTGCTGGAGGGCATCCTGCCATTCGTCGCGCCTGCCACCTGGCGCGAGGTTTTCACGCGCATGGTGCGCCTCAGAGACGGCCAGCTCCGCTTCATGGGCCTCATCTCCATGCTCGCCGGTCTGCTGTTGTTGCTGCTGACGCGATGAGTCACGCCTGGCTCCTGCCCGAATACTTCGAGGACATCCTGCCGCCCTATGCGCGCCAGGTGGAGCTTTTGCGCCGCCGCCTGATCGACCTCTTTGAGACGTGGGGCTATGAGCCCGTCTGCCCGCCCCTCATGGAGTATCTCGAAGCGCTGCTGACTGGCGCTGCCCAGGACCTCGATTTGAAGACCTTCAAGGTGGTCGATGGGTTGTCGGGGCGCATGCTTGGCGTGCGCGCGGACATCACGCCGCAGGTGGCACGCATCGACGCCCACCTGCTCAACCGCCAGGGTGTAGCACGCCTGTGCTATGCCGGTGTGGCCGTACACACGCGGCCGGCCGCGCTGACGCATAGCCGCGAGCTGCTACAGGTGGGGGCCGAGCTGTTCGGGCACGCTGGCATCGAGGCCGACCTTGAGGTGCTCGAGCTCCTGCTGTGCGCGCTGCAGGCCACCGGGCTTACGGAACTGCGCGTAAGCCTGGGGCACGCCGGCATCTTCCAGGCGTTGGCCAGTGCGGCGCGGCTGACGGAACAGAGGCGTCAAGCGTTGTTTGGCGCCGTCCAGGCCAAGGATATCCCAGCCCTCAAGGACCTGACGGCCGACTTAACGGATGCGTTGGCGGCGGCCTTCTGCCGCTTGCCGGAATTGTATGGGGGGGCAGAGGTGATCCCCCTGGCGCGCGAGGTCTTGCCCGATCTGCCCGGCATCGCGCAGGCCCTCACGGATATCGAGCAGCTGTTACAGATCGACCGCGGCGTCAAACTGCTCGTCGATCTCGCCGACCTGCGCGGCTATGGCTATCACAACGGCGCCATGTTCGCCGCCTATGCCGGTGGTCAGGCTCAGGCCATCGCCCTCGGCGGGCGCTACGACGGTGCCGGTGCCATCTTCGGTCGCGCCAGGCCAGCGACCGGTTTCAGCTTGGACCTGCGCCGGGTGGTCGATGGCCTCAGCGCACCGCAAGGGCGTCCGGGCATCCTGGCGCCCTATGGCATGGACGCCGCCTTGCGCGCGCGGGTGGAGGCGCTGCGCGCGGCGGGAGAGCGCGTGGTGACGGAATTGCCAGGCCAAGAGGCCCACCGCGCCGAGTGCGGCTGCGACCGAAGATTAGTGCTCGAAGACGGCGAATGGCGTGTGAGGCCGCTAGCTGACCGGCCCGCTTGAATGCCGCGCAGCCATCTTTTCATCTCAAGGGGTCTATATGAAAAACGTCGTGGTCATCGGCACCCAATGGGGCGATGAAGGCAAGGGCAAGATCGTCGACTGGCTCACCGACCGCGCGCAAGGGGTGGTGCGCTTCCAGGGCGGGCATAACGCCGGCCACACCCTGGTGATCGGCGGCAAGAAGACGGTGCTGCACCTCATCCCTTCCGGCATCCTGCGCGAGAACGTGCGCTGCTACATCGGCAATGGCGTGGTGGTCTCGCCGCAGGCCTTGGTGGAGGAGATCGAGATGTTGCAGCGCAATGGCGTCGAGGTCGCCGAGCGGCTCACCATCTCCGAGGCCTGCCCGTTGATTTTGCCGCATCACGTGGCGCTCGATCATGCGCGCGAGGCGGCCAAGGGGGCGGGGAGGATCGGCACCACCGGTCGCGGCATCGGGCCGGCTTACGAGGACAAGGTCGCCCGCCGTGCCATCCGCATGCAGGACTTGTTTCACCGCGAGCGCTTCGCCGCCAAGCTGGGCGAGGTGCTGGACTATCACAACTACGTGCTCAAACACTATTTCCAGTGGGAGACGGTGGATTTCCACCAGACGCTGGAGGAGACCCTAGCGCTGGCGGAGCGGATCAAACCTATGGTCGGCGACGTGCCACGGCTGCTGTATGAGGCCAACCGCCGTGGGGAGAGCCTGTTGTTCGAGGGGGCCCAGGGCACCCTGCTGGACATCGACCACGGCACCTATCCCTACGTGACCTCCTCCAATTGCACCGCCGGTGGTGCTGCCACCGGCAGCGGCATGGGGCCGGCGACCCTGCATTACGTTTTGGGCATCACCAAGGCCTATACCACGCGCGTGGGTTCCGGGCCATTCCCGACCGAGCTGTTCGATGAGAACGGTCGTTGGCTGGCGGAGCGCGGGCATGAATTCGGTGCCACTACGGGGCGGCCGCGTCGCTGCGGCTGGTTCGACGCGGCGGCGCTCAAGCGCGCCATCCAGATCAATGGCGTGTCGGGGCTGTGCGTCACCAAGCTGGACGTCCTGGATGGCATGGAGACGGTGCGCATCTGCACCGGCTATCGCCTCAATGGCCAGCTGTGCGACATCCTGCCGGTCGGCGCGGAGACCCTGGCCGATTGCGAGCCGGTCTATGAAGAGATGCCTGGCTGGAAGGAGAGTACCGTCGGCGTCAGGCGTTTCGAAGACCTGCCGCCGGCCGCCCGCAACTATCTCGCACGCGTGGAACAGCTATGTGAGGTGCCCATCGACATCGTCTCCACCGGCCCCGACCGCGAGGAGACGATCGTGCGGCGCCATCCCTTTGACTAAAGCGGATCGCTTTGGCGAGATCAGCTATCCCTCCTAAACAGGGCTGCCATCGCTTTCACTGTCAGCGGTTATGTGCTATCAGCTTTTGAGCAACATCCTTTCATACAGCTGTTTATAACGGCGGGCGCTCGCCTCCCAGCTAAAGTCTTTCTGCATGCCGGCAAGCATCATTCGGCGCCAGGCAGGCTTGTCGTGATAGCGGTCGAGGGCGCGCGCGATCGCCTGCCATAAGCCCTCGGCAGTGGCCTCTTCGAAGACGAAACCGGTCACGCCGTCCTCCACCGTATCCTTGAGCCCGCCGGTGGCGTGGACCACCGGCACCGCGCCGTAACGCTGACTGTACATCTGGTTGAGCCCACAGGGCTCGAAGCGCGAAGGCATCAAAAAGGCGTCTGCGCCCGCCTCGATGCGATGCGATAGCCCCTCGTCATAGCCGATGACCGTCGCGATGCGGCCGGGATGGCGCGCCGCCAGGGCGAGGCAGGCCTGTTCCAGCGCCGCCTCGCCTTTCCCCAGGATGACGAGCTGCCCGCCTGCCGTGACCAGACGGTCGGCAATCGCCACGATCCAATCGATCCCCTTCTGGTAGGTCAAGCGCGAGATGACGCCGAACAGAGGCGGATCATTGCCGAGCTCGAGGTTGAGGTCTTGCTGCAAGGCGAGTTTGCAGCGCTTCTTGCCGGCGGGCGCCTTGGCCGAGTAGGCACAGGGCAGATGCAAGTCGCTGGAGGGGTTCCAGTCCGCCATGTCGATGCCGTTGAGAATGCCGGTGAGTCGCTCGCGGCGACTGGCGAGCAGCCCCTCCATGCCCATGCCGAGCGGCGGGCGTTGGATCTCCTCGGCATAGCTCGGGCTCACTGTGCTGATGCGGTCGGCGTAGTAGAGGCCTGCCTTGAGGAAGGAAAAATTCCCGTAGTATTCCACGCCCTCCATCTGGAAGCTGGAGGGCGGCAGACCCAGGGGAACCACCAAATCGGGCGAAAAGATGCCTTGATAGGCGAGATTGTGGATGGTCATCAAAGTAGGGGCGCCGCTGCCGAGGAAATGGCGATAGGCCGGGGCGAGACCGGTTTGCCAGTCATTGCAATGCAGCAGGTCTGGCTGCCATGGCAGGGGTGAATGCGGGGAGGCCAGCAAAGCGGCGATTCGGGAAAGCAGGGCGAAGCGCCAGGCGTTGTCGGGATAATCCTGACCGCTGGCATCTTGATAGGGACCGCCGTCGCGTTGGTAATGCCAGGGATAATCGACGATGTACACCGGCACCCCCGTATCCGGCATCTTGGCTTCCAGCAGTCGGACCTCGCCGTAACCGGGGAGGTCATCGAAGCGGGCGACCAGCCGCTGATCGCTGGCGCCAGCGATGACGGCATGATAGCCGGGCAGCAGCAGGCGACAGTCGATGCCGATCTCGCGCAGGGCGGCGGGCAGGGCGGCAGAGACATCGGCGAGCCCCCCTGTCTTGACCAGGGGATGCGCCTCTGGAGTGGCAAACAAAACCTTCATAAGCGATTCCTTGAGCTGGGTCAATACAGGCATGCCGCTTTTCTGGAAACAGGAAATGTCGGCAGTTATAGCATCGAATAGTGACCCTCTATTAACGAATAGCCACCGGTACCCTACTCGCCAGATAGCTAGATGCGAACGCTAGCGCGTCACCAACGCGTCTCTTCTCGATTACGCAGCAAAAGCGCCGCGTTAGGGCTTGAGATAGACGTAGCCTTCCATTGCCTGCAGCCTGCCGATCTCAGCCACGCCGGATGGGACGACGGTGGCGTCCATGATCACGGCCTTGTCGTCGAGCTTACGGCTGGTTAAGGTGTTGCGGCAGACGCGGAATTCGACACCCTTGTCTCTCAACCCGGCAACCTGGGGTTGATAAGGCTCGCCTTTTTCGTCTTTGGCGTCGTTGAGGAGAAAGTCTATACCCTTGCCGTGTGTCACGACTACGATTTTGGCGTTGGGGTTAGCGGTGAGGTGGTTTTGCACGTTGCGCAAAGCCTGACGGGCTATGGACGAATCATTGATATGGTAGACCACTTTCTCTTGTGTGCTGTCTGCAGTTGGCCCGGCGATAACAGAGCCCACCAGTCCAGACACCAGGGCAGCGGTAATCATGGAAATGCGTAGCATGTCGTTCCTCCTCTCGTTCCAACATTCGGCTTCACTCAGAATTTAGGCGGAGTATGATTTCATATAGACACAGTAGCATGGCCGCGAATTCTCCATACGGGTTGCAGGTGGTCAGCGCATACATGTTGAGTGTGTGCTTGAACCTAGGTTTACCTACGTCACCGCGTACTTCGTGACCCCCCTGATAATGCCTCACCCTTGCCGCCTGAGAACGCGATGAGCTACGCCCGCCACGATCATCCATCAGCCTCTCCTCTTGGGTTTAACTTCTCGGCTAGGTGTTTCGCCTTACCGCGACCCTGCTGATGTCGACTTCGTTTTTGCGCCCGTGTGTCCTTGTGCGCGCGTACGGAACGCCTTGGTGAAGTTTCTGTGCAGTGCTCAAACTACCGGATGCAGTAGTGGTTCATATGTATAGTAGGGGGCATGCCGAGAAGACCGCGAATATAGGCAACGCCACCAAAGGGATGAAGTCCAAGGCCGCTTGATACTTTGCCCGGATGAGAGGCTACTCTGCTTATTTTTTAACTGTTTCAGATACCAGACTGGGAGTAGTTATGCTAGAGATCGGTTTGTACGGTATGGGACGCATGGGCGGCAACATGGCCCGCAGATTGTCACGCGGCGGCGTGCGGGTGTTGGCCTATAACCGTAGCCCCGAGGTCAGCCGCAGGATTGCCGCTGAGGAGACCAACATCACCGCCTGCGATTCCTTGGCGGAGCTCGTTGCGGGGCTGGCCCCGCCGCGCATCATCTGGCTCATGCTGCCGGCGGGCGAGGTGACCGAGACTGCCATCCGCACACTCCGTGACATGCTGTCAGCGGGAGACCTGCTGGTGGATGGGGCGAACGGTCACTACAAGGATGCGCAGCGACGCGCCGCCGAGCTCGAAGGCCAGGGGATCGAGTTCATCGATGTCGGGGTTTCCGGCGGCATCTGGGGACTCACCAACGGCTACTGTCTGATGGCCGGTGGCCGCAGCGAGGCCGTGGCGAGGGTGGTGCCCTATCTGAAGATCCTGGCGCCGGCCCCTGACCGGGGCTGGCTGCATGTCGGTCCGGTAGGCGCTGGCCAGTTCGTGAAGATGGTCCACAACGGCATCGAGTACGGCATGATGCAGGCTCTGGCCGAGGGCTTCGCCCTCATGCGTGCGCGCGAAGACCTAGGGCTAGACCTCGCCGCCATTGCCGAGCTGTGGCGGCACGGCTCGGTGGTGCGCTCCTGGTTGCTCGACCTCACCGCCGATTTCCTCAAGTCGGATCAGACACTCGCCCACATCGAACCGTTCGTGGCCGACTCGGGCGAGGGCCGTTGGACCGCGCTCGAGGCGGTGGAACGGGGAGTGCCCGCGCCCGTGTTGTCGCTGGCGTTGATGATGCGCTTTGCCAGCCAGGGTAAGAACGATTACGCCAACAAGCTGTTGGCCATGATGCGCAAGGGTTTCGGTGGCCATGCGGTGAAGGGGGAGGAGGGATAGGCCGCGGCCGCAACAGGCGGTGCCGTCCGCTATCCCCTACGCCCACCCATCCCGCAAAGCCTAGGAGACTGCCATGCTCGACCTGGAAATGCCTCTGCCACCGTGCAATTTCGTCATTTTCGGCGCCACCGGCAATTTGTCCTCCACCAAGCTATTACCTGCCCTGTACCGTCTGGAGCACGCGGGCAAGCTGCCGGAGGGGCTCAATTTCATCGCCTTCGCTCGCCGCGACTGGGATGATGCCACCTGGCGCGAGCATGTGAAGGCGTTGCTCGCCGATCGCCTCAAGGCCGATGGCGAGATCCTCGAGCGCTTTGCCAAGCGCTTCGATTACCTGCGGGGGGAGCTGCACGACCCGCAGTCTTATGTGCGGCTCAAGGAATTGCTCGCCCGGCCGAAGCTCGGTGCGTGTTCCAACATCGTCTTCTACCTGGCGATCAAGCCCAACGACTTCCCGCCCGTGATCAAGAATCTCGACGCGGTGGGGCTATCGAAACCGCGCGGCTTGCACCGCATCGTGGTGGAGAAGCCCTTCGGCGAGGACCTGGAGTCGGCCAAAGTGCTCAATGAGCTCCTGCACCGCTACTTCGAGGAAGAGCAGATCTTCCGCATCGACCACTACATGGGCAAGGAAACGGTGCAGAACCTACTCGTGTTCCGCTTCGCCAACACCCTGATCGAGCCGCTGTGGAACCGCAATTTCATCGATCACGTGCAGATTACGGTCGCCGAAGAGGTCGGCATCGACAAGCGCGCCGACTACTATGACAAGGCTGGGGCCATGCGCGACATGCTGCAGAACCACTTGATGCAGCTGCTCACCCTGGTGGCGATGGAGCCGCCGCCTGCGCTCGAGGCCGATGCCCTGCGAGACGAGAAGGTGAAGGTGCTACGCTCCATTCGCCCCATCCCCAAGCGATCCGTACATGCCCATGCCTTTCGCGCCCAGTACCGCGCGGGGCGGGTGCGGGGCGAGCAGGTCCCGGGCTATCAGAGCGAGCCCGGCGTGGAGCCCAATTCCATCACCGAGACCTATGTCGCCGCCAAGTTCTATATCGACAACTGGCGCTGGCGCGGCGTGCCTTTCTATTTGCGCACCGGCAAGCGCATGAAGGAACAGCTGTCCATGATCGCTATCCGTCTGCGCCACCCGCCCCAGCAACTGTTTCGCGAAACCCCGCTCGAGACCCTGGAGCCGAACTGGATCGTGCTGTCCATCCAGCCGAACGAGTGCATGCATATGGAGATCCACGCCAAGCAGCCGGGTCTGGGCATGGACACACGCGTGGTGAAGCTCAACGCCAGCTACCGCAGCCCTGAGGAACAGCCATTGGATGCCTACGAGGCCTTGCTGCTCGACGTCATCGAGGGCGACCGGACGCTGTTCATCCGCTTCGACGAGGTGGAATGGGCCTGGCGGGTGGTGGATCCGATCCTCAAGCACTGGGCCACGGAGCGCGATTTCATCCACACCTATCCGGCCGGGACCTGGGGACCAGAGGAGTCAAACCGACTATTCGATTCCGAGGATACTGAATGGCGTAACCATGTTTGATCAGCCAGGCAAGCAAGTCCTCGTGTGTGGCTAACGCGCTCATCAAATTATTGCAGCGTCAACTTCGCTAACACTTGCTCGCTTCGCTTTCTAGCCACGCTTGTGGTTGCGATCTATGGACTAAGTGTCGAGGGCAGCAAAATCATCTACTCGTCTTGATCAAGCTGGCGACGCATAATCGGCCGCTTATCCACCTTGACCATGATCTGCATCTTAGTTTGCTTGCGGATGAGCCCCAGGGCCGCCAATTTGCCCGGCGGTAACGCGGCGATGAGGTTGAGCAGGGCGGACGAGTCGGCGACCGGTTTGTCGTTGACTGAGATCAGCACATCGCCCGGCCGGATGCCGGCCTTGTCGGCTGGCCCGCCGCGCAATACGCCAGCGATAAGCGCCCCTTGCGTGTTCGGTAGGTCAAGAGACTCAGCGATCTCGGGCGTAATGTCTTGAACTTCTATTCCCACCCAGCCGCGCGTCACGCTACCATGCGCGATGATCTGCTGCATCACCTGACTAGCAAGCGAAACTGGAATAGCGAAGCCAATCCCCATATTGCCGCCGTTGCGCGAGAAGATGGCGGTGTTGATGCCGACCAGATTGCCCGCCGTGTCTACCAAGGCTCCGCCAGAGTTACCGGGATTGATGGCGGCATCGGTTTGAATAAAGTTTTCGAACGTGTTGATGCCCAGATGGCTGCGATTCAGTCCGCTGACGATTCCCATCGTTACGGTCTGGCCAACCCCGAAAGGGTTGCCGATGGCCAGTACCACATCGCCGACGCGCACGCTGTCGGGCTTGGCGAAAGTAATGGCTTTAAGACCTGTTTGCCGCACCCGTAATACCGCTAGATCAGTTTCGGGGTCGGTGCCGACCAGCTCAGCGGGAAGCGTGCGCCCATCAGGTAGTGACACTTGGATCTCATCGGCCGCCTCAATCACGTGGTGGTTAGTAAGAATGAAGCCATCCTTGCTGACAATCACCCCAGACCCTAAGTTGGAAACTTGCTGGCGGCGAGCTTCTGAACCAAAAAAGCGCCGAAAAAATGGGTCGTCCAGCAGCGGATGGGCAGGCACTGTGACCTGCTTAGTCGTGTTGATGTTGACGACCGATGGCAACGACTTACGGGCAGCCTCGGCGTAGCTGGCCACCGCCGGTGCGGTAGCTTGCTGCGTTGCCTCGCGGATGGTTACGCTCGGGCTAGAGTTTGGCAGCAGACCAGGGAAGACACGATCCAATACAAGCACGGCTGAAAGCAGAAGCGCGAGTGCAGTGGTAAGCTGGGCGAAGGCTAGCCATAGTTTGCGCATGCTAAGCTCTCTTTGCTGAGTCTGCCAAACTTACCATTATCCTAGATTTTCCATCGCGGATGCGGGAAGAGGCGCACTGTATGAGCGAGACAGCTCCATGACGCTCGCATACGAGATGGCAAGGGAGACTGTAGAGGAGCTCGCGACAATCTGTGCTTTTGGGGGGACATGAGCGGGCTCCACAAAGCACAGGGAGGACTCGAGCTGGAAGCATCTGGAATTCGGCAGGAAATGCAGGCTTGAGCTGCAGGAATCTATCTGGTTATCCTTGTTCCCCTGATCGGTTCGACACATGCACCTCTACCTGCTTTTTACGCCAGACGCGCCGCGCGAGCGGGGGCTCCCGAAGGGGGTGCAGTGTACGCCCTTCCCAAGCCGGGATCTGCCCAGAACAGTCTTCAGTCTACCGCGTATGGAAGAACGTTTTTTTAATGTACAATAACCGAATTTATCGATCGTGTTACCACGCGCTATCGATCCTGATATCCTAATAGACTCCCGCAACAAACAGGCACACGATCTCGGCTGCGGTTTTTCGGTGCAATCGTTTACCAAAGCATCGACCATTAATCGGGTAAAGCTATGACTGACACGACTATGGATGGTTCCAAACGCCGCTTCTTGGTGGCGATGAGTACGGCTTTGGGGGGCGTGGCGGCCGTAGGTGCGGCCGTGCCCTTCGTTCTCAGCATGAATCCGAGTGCACGTGCGCTGGCCGCCGGGGCGCCGGTGGAGGTCGATCTGTCCAAGATCGAGCCGGGCATGAAGGTGGATGTGGAGTGGCGCGGCAAACCCGTGTGGGTCGTGCATCGCACGCCGGAGATGTTGGCGCTGCTCGGCAAGCACGATGACAAACTCACCGACCCGCACTCGGAGAACACCAATCAGCAACCCGATTACTGCAAGAATCCTACACGCTCCATCAAACCGGAGTATTTCATCGTCATCGGCATCTGCACCCACCTCGGCTGTTCACCGACCTACCGGAGCGATATCGGCGCGCCCGACCTCGGCGCGGATTGGCCTGGCGGCTGGTTCTGCCCTTGTCACGGCTCCCGCTTCGACATGGCGGCGCGCGTCTTCGCCGGCTCGCCAGCCCCGTCGAATCTGGTCGTGCCGCCGCATAAATACCTGAGCGAGACCAGGGTGCTCATCGGCGTGGATCAAGACGCTAGCACCTGATTCACGAGGGGAATTGATCATGCAGAAACTGCTCAGTTGGATCGACGCGCGTTTCCCGCTATCGGAGACCTGGCGCGCCCACCTGTCGGAGTATTACGCGCCGAAGAACTTCAACTTCTGGTACTACTTCGGCTCGCTCGCCCTGCTCGTGCTGGTGATCCAGATCGTCACCGGCATCTTCCTGACCATGCACTACAAGCCGGACGCGAGCCAAGCGTTTGCCTCCGTCGAGTACATCATGCGTGACGTGCCCTACGGATGGCTCATCCGTTACGCCCACTCCACGGGGGCATCGGCCTTCTTCATCGTCGTCTACCTGCACATGTTCCGGGCCCTGCTCTATGGCTCGCACCGCAAGCCGCGTGAGCTGATCTGGATCTTCGGCATGCTGATCTACCTGGTTTTGATGGCCGAGGCCTTCTTCGGCTATCTTTTGCCCTGGGGCCAGATGTCCTACTGGGGAGCGCAGGTCATCGTCAACCTGTTCGCAGCCATCCCCATCATCGGCGAAGACCTGTCGATTTGGATTCGCGGCGATTACGTCGTTTCGGATGCGACCTTGAACCGCTTCTTCGCCTTCCACGTCATCGCCCTACCGCTCGTCCTGCTGGGCCTGGTCGTGGCGCACATCGTCGCCCTGCACGAAGTCGGTTCAAACAACCCGGATGGAGTGGAGATCAAGAACAAGAAGGACGCCCAGGGCCGGCCGCTCGATGGCATCCCCTTCCATCCCTACTACACGGTCAAGGACATCCTCGGTGTGGTCGTGTTCCTGATCGTATTCTCGGCCATCGTCTTCTTCGCCCCCGAGATGAACGGTTATTTCCTCGAGGCGAACAACTTCATCCCGGCCGACCCGCTGAAGACGCCGGAACACATCGCGCCGGTGTGGTACTTCACCCCCTACTACGCCATCCTGCGCGCCATCCCACCCATGTTCGGCTCCCAGTTTCCAGGGGTGCTGGCCATGGGCATTGCCGTGTTGATCTTCTTCTTCCTGCCTTGGCTCGATCGCTCGCCGGTCAAGTCGATCCGTTACCGTGGTCCCAAGTACAAGATCGCCCTCGCTTTGTTCGCCATCGCCTTCATCGGGCTGGGCATCCTGGGCATTTTGCCAGCGACCGAGCTCTACACCTGGATTGCGCGGGTGCTTACCGTCGTGTATTTCGCCTTCTTCTTGCTGATGCCTTGGTACACCAAGCACGATACCTACAAACAAGAACCGGAAAGGGTGACCGCAAAATGAATTTGCGCCATAGCCTGATCATCTACACCTTTGTGCTGGCACTGGCCTGGCCCTTTGGCGCCGCCGTCAGTGCGACGAGCGTCAAGCTGGATCGCGCGCCGCTGAATGTCAACGATCAGGAGTCCCTGCAGCGCGGCGCACGCGTTTTCGTCAATTATTGCCTCAACTGTCACTCGGCCAATTACATGCGCTATGGACGGCTGACCGACATCGGACTGACCGAGGCCCAGATCAAGGACAACCTGCTCTTTGCGGCCGACAAGGTGGGCGAGACCATGTCCGTCGCCATGCGCCCGGCGGATGCCAAGGCGTGGTTCGGCGCAGCCCCCCCCGACCTCACCGTCATCACGCGCTCGCGTGGCGCCGATTGGGTCTACACCTACCTGCGCACGTTCTATCGCGATGCCTCGCGCCCCACAGGCTGGAACAATCTGGTGTTCGACAAGGTCGCCATGCCGCATGTCTTACATGAGCTGCAAGGGCACCTGGTACCGGTCACCCGCGAAGTCATTGGTGAGGACGGCAAGCCACACCAGGTCATCGAACGTTTGGTCCTCGCCAAGCCTGGCAAGCTGACGCTGGCTGAATACGATGCGCTGGTGGCCGATCTCGTCAACTATCTGGCCTGGATGGGCGAACCCGCAAAAGCACAGCGCATGCGCACAGGGGTAGCGGTGATCCTCTTCCTGTCTTTGTTCTTCGTCGTGGCTTTCTATCTGAAGCGGGAATTTTGGCGCGAAGTACACTAGAGGATGTGGCCATGATGATCCTCTATTCAGGTACCTCCTGCCCCTTCAGTCACCGCTGCCGCATCGTCTTGTATGAAAAGGGCATGGATTTCGAGATCCGCGATGTAGACGTCTATGACAAGCCCCCTGAGATCGCGGCCATGAACCCTTACAACCAGGTGCCGATCCTGGTCGAACGCGACCTGATCCTCTACGAATCGAACATCATCAACGAGTACATCGACGAGCGCTTTCCGCACCCGCAGCTGATGCCGCCCGATCCCGTGATGCGGGCGCGCGCCCGTCTGTTTCTGTTCAATTTCGAGCGCGACCTATACAGCCACGTGATCGAGATCAACAGCGGGTCGCAGAAGGTGGCAGACAAAGCGCGCAGCATCATCCGCGACAACTTGACCGCCATCGCCCCCATCTTCTCCAAACAGAAATACATGTTGGGCGAGGATTACTCCATGCTCGACGTCGCGATCGCCCCGCTGCTCTGGCGGCTCGACTACTACGGCATCAACTTGCCAAAACAGGCTGCGCCCCTCCTCAAGTATGCTGAGCGCATCTTCAGCAGGCAGGCCTTCATTGATGCCTTAACCCCCGTTGAAAAGGCTATGCGCAAGTGAGCGGCCAGCCTCAACAGCCTTACCTGCTGCGCGCGTTATACGAATGGTGTGTCGATAGCGGCTACACGCCCTACATTAACGTGCGGGTCGATACCCGCTGCCTGGTCCCTGCGGCCTTCGTCAGGGAGGGGCAGATCGTGTTCAACATCGGCCCAAATGCCGTCCGTAGGCTGAAGATGGACAACGAGTGGGTGAGTTTTTCTGCCCGTTTCAACGGTGTTGCCCATGACATCCTCGTCCCTGTGGCAAATGTGCTCGCCATCTATGCCCGCGAGACGGGCGAGGGTATGGTCTTCCCGCCACCACCCCCATCGACCGAGGAACAGCCGCAGCCCATTGGCACGCCCAGCGCGGGCGAGGACAATACGGCAGGTGAGGGCACGAGCGCTGATCCGGGCAAGCCGGGTGGCAAGCCAAGGCTGCGTCTCGTCAAATAGTGCGTTTATCTTGCAACGCCGTGCCAACGCCGTGCTGTATCTCATCGCCACTGCCGGCATAGCTCAGCTGGTAGAGCAACCGCCTTGTAAGCGGTAGGTCGTCCGTTCGAGTCGGACTGCCGGCACCACTAACCCCCTCAAACTCGCCGTATTATGAGCTTTGCAGAGCTAGGTGCATTATCGTTTAGCACTCTTTTTTTCGGCGATACCTCACCCCACATAACTTGACCCAGGCCTGGCGGCCGGTTGTTTAAGCTCGAAACGATCACCTTGCTTAATGTGACATCGCTTCTGTGCTTCGCGTTTGCCCTCACGAAAAACGTGGACATTCTCTCTAAACCAAACAGCCCTGACAGGGCCAATGTTTAGTCTCTCCTCTCATGGGGCGCGCTTTAGACTGGCTTGAACTTTACCGCCGCCTGTATACCGTTTGGGGCCCACAGCAGTGGTGGCCAGCCGAGAGTGCTTTCGAGGTCATGGTGGGAGCGGTGTTAACCCAGAATACCGCTTGGGTAAATGTTGAACGAGCCATCGCGAATTTGAAGAAGGGTGGGTGTCTTGACTGTAGACTGATACTAGCTCAGCCTACTGCGACCTTGGCCGAGCTCATCCGACCTGCGGGCTATTACAACGTCAAAGCCCGGCGGCTTAAAGCTTTATGCGCCTTTCTCGAAGCGGAAGGGGTATCCGATGCACCAGAGCGTCTGCGCGATCTTGCTCCCCTGTCCGAACTACGTCGACGCTTGCTTGCGGTGTATGGAATAGGTGAAGAGACCGCCGATTCCATCCTTCTATATGCCCTGAAATTGCCGATTTTCGTCGTCGACGCCTACACCCGTCGCATCTTTACGCGCTTAGGATTTCTTTACGGGCGCGAGTCTTACGCTCAAATTCAGCAGCTCTTCATGGCGAATGTAGACCCTCAAGTTGCACTTTATAATGAGTATCACGCCCTGATTGTTAAGCTCGGTAAATCCATCTGCCGCCCTCGACCTCGCTGTGCTGTCTGCCCATTATGCGATACCTGTAATTATGGCTCGGTGTGAGCGTTTCTTCTTGGGAGCGTATGATAAGAACAAACCCAGGCCTAGAAAGGCTCTCCTGAGCGCACTTTGTAGTGTGATTTATCTTTTTCATGCAGACACAGCTTTGCGTGATACGTCACGGCGAGACCGACTGGAACGTCGAAAAGCGCATCCAGGGCCACCTCAATATCCCGCTCAACGCCACTGGCCGTGCCCAGGCCTTGGCCATGGCCTACACTGCCGCACACCATCGCTTTGCCGCACTCTATAGTAGCGACTTAAGTCGCGCCTTAGACACCGCACGCGCCATCGGCGAGCGCGAGGGGCTGGAGGTGCGCGTGCTGCCGCAGATACGCGAGCGCAACTACGGCATCTTCGAGGGGTTGACCGCCGCCGAGGCGGCGGTGCAGTACCCCGAGGCCTATGCGCGTTACGTCGCGCGCGACCCCCACTACGATTTCGAAACCGGCGAGAGCATGCTCGCTTTTGCCGCGCGGGTCGCCGAGGGGCTACACTGGATCACCCGCCACCATGCCGGCCAGACGGTCTGCGCCGTCAGCCATGGCGGTGTGCTCGACTTGCTCTATCGCCAGGCCACTGGCCGCCCGCTCGAGGCGCCACGCGACTTCGTCATCCCCAATTGCGCGTTGAACTGGTTCGTCTATGACGAACACGGCCTGCATTTGGTGAAATGGGCCGACCGTCATCACCTCGAACATGTGCTGGTGGAAACGCCGGAGTAAGATGAGGCTGGAGGTGCCGAGCGCGAGTAGCCCCCCATGCCCCCCATCCGCCTGAGATCTTCAGCATCACCCTGGTCCTGCTGGCCCTGATGGTCATCGTCAGCTGGCTATCGGGGCTCAATTCAACTCAGGTTGTCCTTGAGGGGCGGAAAGACTTAAAGCGCATGCGCGCGGTAGCCTTAAGCGAGACGCTCGCCGCCGAGGCTTGAACACCTGGCCGAGAAGTTGCGCACGCGATGGCCGGGGATGGGCGAGGGGATCCGCGTAGGCCGGGGCGTGTCTTCAGCGGCAAGGACGAGCATCATCGGGAAATAGGGTCACGAAGGCACGAGGCGGTCTAATGGACAATCAGTTCAAAGTTGCTGCAGGTATTCCAGCGCCTCGGCAAGCGTGCCCACCCCCATGACCATTAGGCCACTGGGCGGGTGTTTCGGCAGGTTGGCACGCGGCGCCAGGACGTGGCGAAAGCCCAGCTTGGCCGCCTCCTTCAGACGTTCCTGCCCGCGCTGTACGGGGCGGATTTCGCCGCCGAGACCGATCTCGCCGAATACCGCCAGGTCATGCGGCAACGCCCGGTTGCGGATGGAGGAGACGACCGCCAGGATCACTGCCAGATCGGCCGCTGGTTCGCTGATGCGCACGCCACCGACAGCGTTGACGAATACGTCTTGGTCGTAACAGCCTATGCCACCATGGCGGTGCAGTACAGCGAGCAGCATGGCAAGCCGGCTTGCGTCCAGGCCAACGGTCAGGCGCCGCGGTGTCGGCGTGTGGGCGCTGTCCACCAAGGCCTGGATCTCCACCAAAAGCGGGCGTGTGCCTTCGAGCGCCACCACCACGCAGGAGCCGGGCACCTGGCGATTGTCCCGGCACAGGAACAAGGCCGAGGGGTTCGCTACCCCTTTGAGGCCCGTATCGGTCATGGCGAATACCCCTAGCTCGTTCACCGCCCCGAATCGGTTCTTGAAGGCACGGATGAGCCGGAAGCTGGAAGAGGCGTCGCCCTCGAAATAGAGCACGGTATCGACCATATGCTCCAGCACGCGCGGGCCGGCCAACGCCCCTTCCTTGGTCACATGGCCGACGAGGACGATGGCGGCGCCGCTGGTCTTGGCGTAGCGCGTCAAGGCTTGGGCGCACTCGCGCACCTGCGCCACGCTGCCAGGGGCGGAGGCGAGCGCCTCCGTGTACAGGGTCTGGATGGAATCGACTACCGCCACCTTGGGCTTCTCGGCCTCTAGGGTGGCCAGGATGGTCTCGAGACGGATCTCCGTCAACAGGGGGATGTCCGCGCCGGCAAGCGTCAGGCGCCGGGCGCGCAGGGCGATCTGGTCGGCGGATTCCTCTCCGCTGATGTACAGGGTGCGTAGCCGCGGCGACATCGCCGCCAGCGCCTGCATCAGAAGCGTCGATTTACCGATACCGGGGTCGCCGCCGAGCAACACCACTCCCCCCTCGACCAAGCCGCCGCCCAACACGCGGTCGAACTCCGACAGCCCGGTTGTATGACGCGGCGTCTCACGCGCCTGGATTTCGGCCAGGCGCCGCAAGCCAGCCGTCGGCGCCAACCCCGCATGACGCCTCGCCTTGGGCTGTGCGGGCGTCTCGGATAGGGTGTTCCAGGCTAGACAGTGCGGGCACTGCCCCTGCCACTTGCTGGCTTGACCGCCGCACTCGCTGCACACGTAAAGGCGCTTCTCCCTCATGCCCGTCTGATCCCTGTCGCCTTTCGATCATACTTCTCGGAGCGAGCCGATGCAGCGTGGCGCGCTCGCGGCCCTGCGCAGCGGCCGCTGCCAGCACCGCCCATATGCCGAGCCGCTTCCTGCCAGCGCACGCTGGCTGCGCTGCCTACGCTCGCGCTCCGGCGCATAATCGCACCATGCCCGCGCCAGCCTATCAGACCTGGGAACTTTTCTGTAGCGTCGTCGATAACTACGGCGATATCGGCGTCAGTTGGCGCTTGGCCCGGCAGTTGGCGCAGGAGCATCACCTGCACGTGCGTCTTTGGGTGGATGACCTGTTGAGCTTCCATGCCTTGCGTCCAGAGGTCGACCCAGACCGCCCTGTCCAGGTCTTGGAGGGGGTAGAGGTGCATCGCTGGAGTACACCCTTCCCCGACATCGCCCCCGCCGACGTGGTCATCGAGGCCTTCGCCTGCCAGCTGCCCGCCAACCATGTGCACGCCATGGCAGCCCGGAAGCCGCAACCGCTTTGGATCAATCTGGAATACCTCAGCGCCGAGCCGTGGGTGGCTGGCTGTCATGGCTTGCCCTCGCCGCATCCGCGCCTGCCCTTGACCAAATGGTTCTTCTTCCCCGGCTTTGCGCCGGGCACGGGGGGCTTGCTGCGCGAGCGCTGGCTACTCGATGCGGTGCAGGCCTTCCAGGTTAGCCGCGAAGCGCAAGCGGCCTTCTGGCGCGAATTGGGGCTTGCCACCACCGAGGAGGCGCTTCGCGTCTCCCTGTTCGGCTATGAAAACCGTGCCGTCCCGGCGCTATTCGAGCAGTGGGCCGCTGCGCTCGCGCCCGTGCACTGTCTGGTGCCGGCGGGCCGGATCATGGAGGATGTGCTGCATTTTTTCGGCCGCCGCGATGTCGCTCCCGGTCAGCACTTTAAGCGTGGTCGCCTGACGGTGCATTGCCTGCCAATGTTGAGCCAAGATCGTTACGATCGCCTGCTGTGGGCGTGCGATTGCAATTTCGTGCGCGGCGAGGATTCCTTCGTGCGCGCGCAATGGGCGGCTAGGCCCCTGGTATGGCAGGCCTACCCGCAAGCGGACGGCGCGCACCGCGCCAAGATCGAGGCCTTTCTCGAGCGCTATTGCGCAGGGCTACCGCCGGCCGCGGCGAATGAGCTACGGTCGTTCTGGATGGCGTGGAACGAGGCGCACGCTGCCGCCCTCGACTGGGGCGCCTGGTGGCAGCATCGCTCGACCCTGCAAGCCCACAGTCGGCGCTGGGTGGAGCGGTTGGCGTCACTCGGTGACTTGGCGAGCAACCTCGTGCGCTTCTGCCACGAAATGCTAAAATAAGCAGATTTTATATACTCGCTAGGGTCAGCATATGAAAACCGCACAGGAACTTCGCGTAGGCAACGTGATCATGGTCGGCAACGCCCCGCTCGTGGTGCAAAAGGCCGAATTCAACAAGTCCGGTCGCAATGCCTCGGTGGTGAAGATGAAACTGAAGAACCTGCTTACCGGCGCGGTGTCGGAGACGGTCTACAAGGCCGATGAAAAGTTCGACGTCGTGGTGCTGGAGCGCAAGGAATGCACCTACTCGTATTTCGCCGACCCGATGTACGTCTTCATGGACAACGAATACAACCAGTACGAGGTGGAGGCGGAGAACATGGGCGATGCCCTCAAGTATCTGGAGGACGGCATGCCTTGTGAGGTGGTGTTCTATAACGGCAAGGCCATCTCCGTCGAGCTTCCCCCTACCGTGGTGCGCGAGGTCGAATACACCGAACCGGCCGTCAAGGGCGATACCACCGGCAAGGTCATGAAACCCGCGCGCATCAAGCCCACGGGCTTTGAGGTCTCCGTGCCTGCCTTCGTCGAGATCGGCGACAAGATCGAGATCGATACCGCAACAGGCGAGTACCGCAACCGCGTCAAGGCTTGACGGCGGCGCGGGCCGCTAGCTGCCTGACCCGCTCGAACAGGCAGACGGCGGCGGCGGCCGCGACGTTGAGGGATTCGATGCCGCCCGGCATGGGTATGCTGAAGGGCTGGCAGGCGCGCGCGAGGACCTGGCTCAAGCCGGCCCCCTCGTTACCGAAGGCGAAGGCACAGGGACCGCTTAGGTCCAAGTCGTAGAGCGAGCGCGCCGAGCGCAACACCGCTGCGTAACAAGGCCCGGCGAAGCCGCGGGCGACCGCTGCCAAGTCGGCCTGTTCGTGGACATCGAGCAAGAATTGCGCACCCTGGCCACCGCGTAGGGCCTTGGGCGACCAGGCATCGGCGCAGCCGGCAGACAGATAGACGCACTGCACCCCGGCTGCCGCAGCGCAGCGGATCAGGGCGCCCAGGTTGCCGGGATCCTGGATCTGCTCCATTAGGACGATGAATTCCGGCCGCACGCGCCGGGGTGGGGGGATACTCGCCACGGCCATGATGCCGGTGGGGTTCTGGGTCGCTGCCAGGGCCTTGAACAGCCCTGCCTCCACTAGCACGCCGTCGGCGTTCGGGCAGGCGTTAAGCCATGCCGCCAACTGATCGGCCGCCGTTGGCACGGCGACGATGCGCGTAATACACGCGCCGGCAGCATGGGCGACCTCTATCAAGTGCTCGCCGTCGAGCAGGGTCTGACGCAAGGCCCGGCGCACGCGCTTATCCTCGGCCAAGGCCTTGATCGCCTTGTAGACCGGGTTGGCGCGTGAGGTGATGAGTTTGGCGTCAACGGCACGCATGCCTAGATTCGAGGCGCTGGCCTAAACCCAGATTTTCCTTGAGGACGCGGGAAGACTTAAAGCGCAAGAGCAAGACGGCCGTAGTTGGGGCTAAAACAGCTGGCCGGGCAGTTGCGCACAAGATGGCCGTGGAGGGGCGAGGGGGATACGCGTAGGCCACAGGGCGTCAGTGGCGGCAGGGTGAGAGCAGCATCAAGAAGGTCACGCAGGCACGAGCCGGTCTAATGGAAGATCTGGGTTTAATGTTGCAGGGGGAGGTGCCTTGCCCGGCCCGCAGCGCCAGCCCTGACCCCAACGCCACCCCCGCGCTCTAGGGTGGGGGCAGCGCTGCGGAGACGCACACAATCAGCCGCCACGATCAGGTGCTTGGGGCGGGACTGGCCGGTCCCTCGTCCGCATTGCTTAGTCGAGGCCTCACCCGCCTTGCCAGTACCGTGAACGCCCCTTGCACCTGCCTAGGCGCAGGCATCGACGGACTGAGGGGCGCACACACGCCCATCCGGCCACACCGCCTTGCCTAGGCGCGTGCCGGCGAGTCTCGCCCCGGTCATCAAGGCCCCCGCGAGGGTGGCATATTCCAGCACCGCCGCCGACAGGTCTGCCCCCGTCAAGTCGGCACCCTTTAGGTCTGCCCCGATCAGCAGGGCGCCGCTCAGATTGGCCCCGCGCAGGCTGGCGCCGTTGAGGTTGGCATAACTCAAGTCCGCCTGGCGTAAGTCGGCAGCGTCCAAGTGCGCGCGATCGAGACGGGCGCCCTTGAGGTTGACACCGGCCAGCTTGGCCGAGCGTTTGTCACAGCCCTGCCAGGCGACCGCCGCCGCGGGCGGGGCAGCGCAATTGGTTTGACCTACAAGCGAGGGAATCGGCGAGGCAGACTGATGTGCGTGCCAGAGCAAAAAAGCGATAGAGCTAACGAGTCCCAGAGTGACTAATGCATACCTCAGCTTAGGACGGATGGCTTGGGCCTGTTGATATAGGGCGACCGTTTCGTGATGCCTACGCCGTAAATTCACGATCGACTCTAGTTCCTTCTCACGGGTATCGCCTTTGTCGCTTGGCAATAGCCCCTCGTGCATGCGTTCGTCTTCCCAACGTACCCGTGCCAAGGCGCGCTCGTGTTCCCAGTTGATCTCATTGTCTGAGGCCGGCGAGGGCGCATGGTTTTGGACGTATACCGCTAAAGCCGCATCGAATTGTTCTGTCTGAGCGACCGTTTTCCAATGGATACCATCGGGGCTAACCAAGTCGTTCGGCTTGAGGCGGCCAAGTTCGACATATTGGATGAGCTGAGCCAGGGGAAATGGGCCCTGCGTCTCACCGTTCGCCCGAAAATACCAATAATGTTGCATCAGACCGCGGATGGGGTAGTTCAATTGTACGTTGCTCTATCCGCGGTAGATTATGCTATGTTTAAAAAGAAAAAAAAGCCCGGTCGAGCATAACCGGGCTAAATCCACCAAAGGAGGAGGATGGAGGAGACAACACTGATACCTGAGCACCAGTGTCATAAGAATTATCTAATATACTCATCTGCCTGTCAAGGCCTGGGGTAAGGGGGAGGGGCTCCCTCAGTCCGGGGGCGGGGGTGTAGTCCGGGTACCCTGACGGAGGAGGAAAATTGAGTACCCCCATGGGTTGCGGCTGCGTGATTTGAGTAGGTCTACCTCCCCTAGGCTACGAAATTACTCGATAACAACGGAGTTTAGGCACGAGTAGCTGAACGTTCAGCAAGCCTCAGCCGCGAGATACGAGGCCGTCGTAGATCACCTGAACATACTCATCCTCAAGCATCTCGCGCAGTCGCACTAACAGCGAGTCGGCCAACTTGACCCGCCATTCCTGACCCAGTTCGATGTCGCAGCTGGCCTTTGCATTGCGGTAATGCAGGGTGACCGGGCAGCCGACGCCATCGGTGCGGTAGGGCGACAACAGCTCGAACAGCCGCGCCGCGTCGGCATTGCCATTGACGCATAGGCGCAAGCGTCTGGCAAAGCGTGTGCGGGCCTGCTCCAGATCGTAGATCTCGTCCGCTATCACCCTCAGCCCGCCGGAGTAGGCGTCCTGATTGACCTTGCCGACGATGACGAGTGTCTCATCCGGGCGCAGTCGCTCGCGTTGCGCCTCATACAGTTCACTGTAGACGGCCACCTCGACCTGTGCCGTGCCGTCGTTGAGAAGCAGAAAGGCCATCTTGCCACGGCGTGACATCTGCGTGCGTAGGGACATCACCGTCCCCGCCAAGACCTGTGGCTGGGGCAGGGGCGTGAGCTCAGAGAGCGTGCGCGGGACGATGGACGCGAGTTTTGGACGATCGGCATCGAAAGGGTGGGCGCTGAGGTAAAAGCCGAGGGCGATCTTCTCTTGGCGCAAGCGTTCCTTGAGGTCCCACGCCGGGGCCGTTGCCAAGGGAGGGGGGGCTGCAACTGCCGTATCGCCGAACAGACTGTCCTGGACGGCGTTGCGCGCCGCCGTCTCCGCCCATTCCAGGGCGATGCCGACGCTGTTGAGCAGGCTGGCGCGATCGTCGTTGAGCGAATCGAAGGCGCCGGCGCGTACCAGCGCCTCGATAACCCGGCGGTTGACCACGCGCCGGTCGACCCGCCGGCAGAAATCGAACAAATCGGTAAATGGCCCCCCGGACTGACGCGCGGCGACGATGGCGGCGATGGCGGCCTCGCCAGTGCCTTTGATGGCCCCCAACCCATAGCGGATGCGCTTGTGGTCGACCGGCACGAAACGGTACTCGGAGCGGTTGATGTCTGGCGCAAGCACTTCCAGGCCATTGGCCAGTGCATCTTTGTAGAACACCTGCACGGCATCGGTGTCGTCCATGTCGGAAGATAGCGTCGCGGCCATGAAGGCGGCAGGGTAATGCGCCTTCAGCCAGGCGGTCTGGTACGAGATCACCGCATAGGCCGCCGTATGCGATTTGTTGAAGCCGTATTCGGCGAACTTCTCCATCAGGTCGAAAAGCTGCATCGCCAGCTTCTCGTCATAGCCTTTGCGCTTCGCCCCTTCACGGAAGATATCGCGATGCTTGGCCATCTCTTCGGGCTTCTTCTTGCCCATGGCCCGGCGCAGCAGGTCGGCGCCGCCCAGGGTGTAGCCGCCGATGATCTGCGAGATCTGCATCACCTGCTCTTGATAGACGATGACGCCATAGGTGGGGGCAAGACAGGCCTTGAGATCGGGGTGGAAGTAATCGATCGCCTGCTTGCCCTTCTTGCGCAGGATGAAATCATCCACCATGCCGGAGCCGAGCGGTCCTGGTCGGTAGAGGGCGAGCGCGGCGATGATGTCCTCGAAGCGGTCGGGTTCGAGCTTGAGCAAAAGTTTTTTCATCCCCTCCGATTCCAGCTGGAATACGGCGGTGGTGTTGGCCTTCTTGAGGAGCTCGTAAGTGGCCGGGTCGTCGAACGACATGGCATCGAGCCGCACCTCGGCCTGTGGATCGAGGCGCTTGATGTACTTGAGCGCCAAATCGATGATGGTCAGGTTGCGTAGGCCCAGGAAGTCGAATTTCACCAGGCCGATCTTCTCGACATCGTCCTTGTCCAGTTGCGAGACCACCGAGTCGGAACCCTCGGCGCAGTAGAGCGGGCAGAAATCGGTAAGCCGACCGGGGGCGATCAACACCCCGCCGGCGTGCATGCCAACGTTGCGGGTGAGCCCTTCCAGCTTGCGCGCCAGATCAATGAGCTCCCGCACTTCTTCCTCTTTTTCGTAGCGCTCCCTAAGCTCCGGCACCTCCTCCAGCGCCTGGTCCAAGGTGACGTTCTTGCCGGGTGCCGAGGGGATCATCTTCGACAGCTGGTCGCAGAAGCCGTAAGGCAAATCCAGCACCCGCCCGACGTCGCGCACGACGGCACGCGCCGCCATGGTGCCGAAGGTGGCGATTTGGCTGACGGCGTCAGCGCCGTATTTGTCCCGCACGTACTCGATCACCTTCCAGCGTTGGTCTTGGCAGAAATCGACGTCGAAGTCGGGCATGGAAACCCGTTCCGGGTTGAGGAAGCGCTCGAACAGCAGGGCGTAGCGCAATGGGTCGAGGTCGGTGATTCCCAAGGCATAGGCGACCAGGGAGCCCGCCCCCGAGCCGCGTCCAGGCCCAACGGGCACGCCATTTCGTTTTGCCCAGTTGATGAAGTCGGCCACGATGAGGAAATAGCCGGCAAAGCCCATCTGGATGATGGTGTCGAGTTCGCGCTCGAGCCGCTCGTGATACTCGGCTACGGGCGCGGCAGGCGCACTGGTCTGCCGTTGTAGCCTGGCTTCAAGTCCGGCACGCGCTTGTTGCCGCAAGTAGTCGTCCAAGCTGACGCCGGCGGGGGTAGGAAAGCGCGGCAACTTGCTCTTGCCCAACTCCAGGCTGAGGTTGCAACGGCGGGCGATTTCGAGCGTGTTCTCCAATGCCTCCGGCAGGTCATGGAATAGCGCTGCCATCTCGGCCTGGCTCTTGAAGTAATACTCCTCGGTGAAACGCCGAGGCCGGCGGCGGTCCGCCAACACATAGCCCTCGGCGATGCACACGCGCGCCTCGTGCGCCTTGAAGTCCTCGCGCGCGAGGAATTGCACCGGGTGGGTCGCCACGGCCGGCAAGCCCAGGGTATCGGCCAGCGCCACCGCTTGACTCAGATGCAGCTCCGCCTCGGCCTCGCCGGTGCGTTGAATCTCCAGGTAGTAACGGTCGGGAAACAGCTTTGCCCAGGTCGCGGCAAGGCTGCGCGCCGTCGGCAGGGCATCGTTCAGCAAGGCCATGCCGACATCGCCCCATTGTGCGCCCGACAGGGCGATCAGTCCCTCGGTGCCGAGCTCCTGAAACCAGCTCTGCTGAATGACCGCCCGACCACGGCGTAGGCCGTGGCGATAGGCGCGTGTGAGCAGCTCGCACAAGCGGCGGTATCCCTGAGCGTTTTGTACCAGCACGAGCAAGCGCGTTGGCCGGTCGAGGTGCTGCGCAGTGGCCACCCAGATATCGCAGCCGATCAGGGGTTTGACGCCGAGCTTACGGGCGGCCGTGTAGAACTTGATCATGCCGAAGACGTTGGCCAGATCGGTCAGCGCCAAGGCTGGCATGCCGTCTTGCTTGGCCCGTTGCAGGGCATCGTCCAGACGCAGGATGCCGTCGTGGATGGAGTATTCGCTGTGCAGGCGCAGATGGACGAAACGGGGGGCATTCATGCCGAATGATCCAGAAGGGTTCATGGACTGCTATCGGTCGGCTGGCGAGTAGGACAGCACGGCGGGTAGGTGGATCGCAGCGGCGAGGTGCTGAACAATCAGGACTGTTCTGGGCGGCAGACGATGTTGGCGCAAGCGCGGCTTGCATGCCCGGCAGGTTTGGTACGACACACCTTAGGACCCTGCCGATAGCGGCCGTAGCGTTTAGTCGTCAACTAGGACAGAGGCGCATGCTTCGCACCCAGTTTAAGCAATATAGGGCGGGAGGCGGCCTGGCCTATGCTGTGCATGAGTAGGGGGGTGCTGGAGGCAAAACGCATCTACCGTTGTTCGGTGTGCCATAAGCTAAGATCGGTTTCATCCTACCATGAGGCTTTCTTAGTCTCACTTTCGCGAGGTGATCGATACACACATCAGCCCGCTGGTTGCAGCTTACCTTTTATAACCCTTGGTTTCCAGAGGTACACGCTCGAGCCGTGTCATAATAG
Organism: Thiobacillaceae bacterium; assembly: GCA_041640815.1. GTDB lineage: Bacteria > Pseudomonadota > Gammaproteobacteria > Burkholderiales > Thiobacillaceae > JANWZL01. Next base: position 6,070 of record JBEPZO010000020.1, on the reverse strand, counting down.
TCGCTGCTTTGTCAACGCGGTTGTAGTTGAGGGAGAGCGGTTATGCGCTTAAACCAACCTGTCACGCAACGGGAAATAGCGTTGCGTCCAGACATGGCCATCATCTCGCATACGAACTTGAAGGGACAGATCACCTATGTCAATGACGATTTCCTGGAGGCCAGTGGCTATAGTGAGGCCGAGTTGATCGGTCAACCGCATAACATCCTGCGTCATCCGGATATGCCAGCCGAGGCCTTTCGCGACCTATGGGCGACGGTCAAGGCCGGCAAACCCTGGATCGGCATAGTCAAGAACCGCTGCAAGAATGGTGACCACTATTGGGTACGCGCCTCGGTCACTCCCCTTCCGGATGGTTCAGGCTATAGCTCGGTGCGCGTGCCAGCTACGCGTGAAGAGATCGCACAGGCCGAGGCGCTCTATGCGCGGATGCGGCAGGGCGAGCGTATCCGCTTAAACGGCGGTAGACCGGTATCTCGCTCACCTTGGGCTTATTTCAACTCACTCTCGATCACGAACCGGTTACTCATAGGCATGATGGCCGGAGCTGGTGCCGTGTTTCTCGCCATCCTGTTGGCTTGGCACTCTCTAAGTAAGGTTCAGCATGGTTATCGGCATTTCATCGGCGTCGACCTCGAGCGTCGTGCGCAGATGCTAAGTCTTTATGCCCAGGGATTGCAGCTCGGGCAGGCCACGCGTAGTGTCCTCCTCAATCCGCAGGATCCGATAGCCTATGAAAATCTCAAAAACGCAGCGGAAACATTTGACAAGATCCTTGCCAATGCAACACAACTCGATGATGCGCATTTGAAAACGGGGTTACCACAGCGCATCGCCGCCATGCGCACCGAGCATAGGGCGGCGCAAGAACGTGTCCTCGCATTGGCGGCAGAGGGACGAATCGAACAAGCCATCCAGCTGCTCAACCAGGAAGAGACACCCAAATGGCGTGCCCTGCGACAAGTTTTGCTTGACGAGATCTCACGTCTAGAGGGGCTTGTTAGCAAGCGCCTGCAGTCTATGGACGAAGATGCTGGGCACACGGTAGTCAACGCAGTGATCATTCTGATCGCCTGCGTCCTCCTCGCTATGTTGGCCGTCGGCATGACGATAGTGGCAATTCGACAAACGGCGCAGCGAGCTGAGACAGCAATCGGTATCGTCGCCTCAGGCAACCTGCGCGAACCGATTCAACCAGAGACCGATGACGAGATCGGCAAGATGGTCACAGCTGTGGCCAAGCTCAAAAACCGCTTGCATGAGGCGATTGCGGCCATACAACAGAGCGCTCGGGCGCTTACTCCCTTAAGTCATGAGATCAATGCAGCCGCTAAGACCAGCGCTGAGGGGGTGGCGGCGCGCAGTGCCGCGATCGAAGCGATTGCCGCTGCAGTCGAAGAGCTTTCAGAGTCAACCGCAGAAATGAGCAGCAACGCAGCCCAGGCCCAGGCCAAGGCAGAGGAGGCCGCAGAAGCGGCGCGCAAAGGCGCTGCCGCTACCCGTGACAATGCTGCGCGCATTGAGGAAGCAGCCCGCATGGTAGCCGAGACGGAAAAGAGCATCGACGAGCTGGCACAAGTCTCTGCCGAAATCGGGCGGGTGGTAAGCGTCATCGGAGAGATCGCTGACCAGACCAATTTGCTCGCGCTCAATGCCGCTATTGAGGCGGCGCGCGCGGGTGAAATGGGACGTGGGTTTGCGGTTGTGGCGGATGAAGTGAGAAAGCTGGCTGAACGTACCTCGGCATCAACCCAGGAGATCACGGCGATGGTGGGCAAGATCCAGTCCACAGTGCAGGCCGTAACAACTGAGGTCACTAAAAACATCGACCAGATCGGGGCGAGTGCACGCAATGCACGCCAGGCTGGCGAGGCCGTGGCTTCCATCGAGGTCATCGTCGCCGATGCCACGCAGGCCATCCAGGCGATTGCCGATGCCCTCAAAGAAACGGCGAGCGCCGCCCAAGATATCGCTACTCGCGTTGAGTCGATCTCTGCTGCTGCCGAGACCGACACTCAGGTTGCCCAGCGGGCGAAAGAAGAAGCCAGTGCCATCGAGAAATTAGCGGAAAAGATGGAAAGACTGGTGGCACAATATCGCGTCTGACCGTCCATAATCGCGACAGTGCAAAAAGGAGGTGTTTAACTCATACTGGTTGCATGCCTACACCCGACGCGAGCGTTTACATATCAACGCACTGCCCCAATTGTGCGGCCGTGCTTACCGCCCTCACGGAGATGGTGAAGGCGGGTAGCCTGGGCGAGCTCAAGGTGGTGAACGTCGACCAGCGGCTCGAGGCGGCGCGTGCCCTTGGCGTACGCTCGGTGCCGTGGGTGCGGATCGGCCCCTTCGAGCTCACCGGCCTGCGCAGCCGCCAGGAGCTGGAGGCGTGGGCGGCGCGGGTGGAGAGTCCCGAGGGCATGGCCGACTGGTTCCATACCCTGCTCAAGGAGGGAGAGTTGGCGCGTGTGCTGGAGGAGGTCAAGCAGCAGCCGGAGCGCCTGGCCGCGGTGCTGCCCATCGTCGCCAACCCCGAGGCGAGCCTTAATGTGCGCCTGGGGGCCGGTGCGGTACTAGAGTCATTCGCCGGTCAACCGCCACTCAAGGCGCTTCTGCCGCGGCTGGCCGAGCTGACCGCTGCTACGGATGCCCGCGTCAGGGCCGATGCCTGCTATTACCTCGGTCTCACTGGTGATGCCGTGGCACGCCCCTATTTAGAGGCTTGCCTGCACGACGCCGATGCGCAGGTGCGGGAGATCGCGGCGGAAGGGCTACAGTCCCTCGCCAGCGCGGAATAGGCATAAATGGAAACGGCCGCGCCATATGGCAGTCTGCTTCATTCGCCTATTCATGGCCTCATCTTGCTACCGTAGCCCTGCCGCACAAGCGTGGCCCTACCCCGAGTCGATGAACTAAAGGTTAAAAAATACGCCGTCAACATCTGGCTTGTAAAGGCAATGCTGATTCGTGTAGTAAGACGATACCGATGGGGTATGATCGCCCGCATCGGCCCGGTGCAGCGATTACAGGTGCACCAGCGTGCTTAGTCTCAGGTACACGGAGCTTTTTCGCCAGCAAGCCTTGATCGGCGGCTGTTGGCTTAACGCCGAAGACGGCCGCACGCTCACCGTGCATAACCCGGCTACGGGCGAGGTGCTCGGACGGGTGCCGGCGCTGGGCGCGGCGCAGACGCGCCAGGCCATTGCCGCCGCCTATGACGCCTGGCCCGCCTGGCGGGAGCGGCGGGCCATGGAACGCGCGGCCATCCTGCGCCGCTGGCATGACCTCATGCTCGAGCATCAGGAGGATCTCGCCCGCATCCTCACCGCCGAGCAGGGCAAGCCGCTTGCCGAGGCGCGCGGCGAGATCGCCTATGCCGCGGGCTTTTTGCAATGGTATGCGGAGGAGGCGAGGCGCATTTATGGCGACGTCATCCCCTCACCCTGGTTGGATCGCCGGATTCTCACGCTGCGCCAACCCATAGGCGTGTGCGCCGCCATCACGCCGTGGAACTTCCCCTCCGCCATGCTCACGCGCAAGGCCGGCGCGGCGATCGCGGCCGGCTGCACGGTGGTGGCCAAGCCCGCCTCGGCCACCCCCTTCTCCGCCCTGGCGCTAGCCGTGCTCGCCGAGGCGGCGGGGCTACCGCCTGGGGTGTTGAACATCGTCACTGGCCCCGCCGACGAGATCGGGGCAGAGCTCACCGCCAACCCCCTGGTGCGCATGCTCTCCTTTACCGGCTCGACGGAGACCGGCAAGCGGCTCATGGCCGCCTGTGCCGGAACGGTGAAGAAGGTCGCACTGGAGCTTGGCGGCAATGCCCCCTTCATCGTCTTCGATGACGCCGATCTCGATCTGGCGGTCGAGGGGGCGCTGGCGTCGAAATACCGCAACACCGGCCAGACCTGCGTCTGCGCCAATCGGCTGCTCATCCAGGATGGCGTCTATGAGGCGTTCGCCGAGCGCCTTGCCGCGCGCGTTGCGGCGTTGAAGGTGGGCGATGGCATGCAGGAAGGGGTACAGCAGGGGCCGCTCATCAACGCCGAGGCCCTGGCCAAGGTCGAGGCGCACATCGCCGACGCCGTCTCCCAGGGCGCGCGGGTCTTGACCGGCGGGCAGCGTCACCCGCTGGGGGGGACGTTCTTTCAGCCCACGGTGCTGGCGGATGTGACGCCGCAGATGCGCGTCTGCCGCGAGGAGACCTTTGGTCCAGTAGCCCCTCTGCTGCGCTTTCACACCGAAGAGGAGGCCATCCAGCTGGCGAACGCCAGCGAAGCCGGCCTAGCCGCCTATTTCTATGCCCGTGACCTCGGCCGGGTCTGGCGGGTGGCCGAGGCGCTGGAATACGGCATGGTGGGGGTGAACGCTGGGGTGATCTCCACCGAGGTCGCCCCCTTTGGCGGTGTGAAGCAGTCCGGTCTGGGGCGGGAGGGCGGCCGCCCAGGCATCGACGAGTATCTGGAGACCAAGTACGTCTGTCTTGGGCTCTGATCAGTGCCCCTCGACACAGATCTCGCGCCGGCTCACCGCCAGGAGGGTACGGACGGTCAAGCCTGCGACCACCAGGGTCAGCACGGCGAGCAGCACGGTGGCGAGGCGATAGTACAGCCCAATGCCGGTGTCTTCGGCCATGATCAGCGTGGCGATGGTGATGGCGGCCAAGGGGAAGGAGTAGGCCCACCAGGAGAGGAAGAACTTGAGCCTCACGAAGTGTTTGAGCTGCGAGGCCAGGATCAAGGTAAAGGCCAAGGCGACGAAATAGAGGATGCGGGCAAAGGCATCCAGTTCGTGCGTCAGCTGGTGATAAGCGATGAAACCCACGGCAGGCGGGGCGATGAAGATGAATAGCGTCGGGATGAAGCGCTCGGGGAGACTACCGTGGAAGATCAGCCGGTAGAAGATGATCGCCGAGAGCACTGGCCAGAAGAACAGGCCGAGGCTGAAGAAGAACCAGGAGATTTCGACGGAGGCATGGTGCACGCCGGCGATCGGCACCAGGATGTTCCCCACCACCGGAATGAACCAGGCCGGGTTGAGGTGGCTAAGCTCGTATTTTGCGTGGTGGATCCAGGAGGACAGGACGTAGAGCGTGAGTAGCAGATGCAGGAGCGCACCGATGACCCAAAGCCAATACGAGACGGCGGGCGCCGAGGCATAGAGCGCAATGGCGAGCAGGATCAAGCCGATGGAGAAGGTCGGCACGAACGCCTGCTTGACCGGGTGGGCAAGTTCGGCTGCCGCGGCCTCGGCATAGCGCAGCACCTTGGCGCTATAGAGCACGCCAAGCAGACAGAACACGGTGATGCTGACACCCAATAGCCAGGGGCTGAGCACAACGTCCAGGGCAAAGGCCTTTTCGGTACGGGCCCAGGCGATGGTGAGACCCGCTAGTCCCATGACCACCGCGAACCATGCGATCGGGAAGTTCTTCAGACGTGCGCCTTGCTCTGACGAGGTCGTTTGTGCGTTCTCTGTCACCGTTTCATGCTCCTAAAATCGACAGTTAAGTATTACTCTTACCGGGCGTGGTCAACACGTATAAGGTGGCAGTGAAAGCATCGGCTTCCTGCTCGGTAAGTGGCAAAACTATTTTCACATAAACGTGGACTTATTGTCGCCGTTTTTAAACCCAGATAAAGAGGGTTAATGGGTTTGCTTATGACCGCTTCAAGCTATCACACCACATTGGACATGCTGGCCGATATGTGCTGGGTTGTTACTTTCTAGCCTCTTTTTGCCCAACGTGCTATCCCGGCAGGGAGTCAGCCTTAAAGAATCACCATCACCAACTAGAGCCGAATGCGTTGGCTGTGCACGTCTGGATCTGTGCCGGGAGGTTGATCGATACGAAAGCGTTGAAAGCAATTCTCTACAGCGACCTTTGTTCTGAGCTGGCGGCGAAGCAGCAAGCGGTCTCTAAGCATATGAACCCAGAGAGTAGGCGTATACTTAGGCACTCAGGAAATAGGCGCAAGCAAGTAAGCCGATGACCACCCCGACACGTGACCCTTCTGAGATGAGCTGGGAAGACATCCGGGCGCTGGTGGCTAGCCTAGCCCTGCAGGGCCAG
>JBEPZO010000019.1:0-35610 GCA_041640815.1 Thiobacillaceae bacterium | reverse complement strand
ACAGCTTCACCACCGCCGGCATGACCATGTCTTGCACAAAGTCGCCCAGGCGGTTGCCCAGGTTGCCAATCTGCCGCTGGAGCTCACGCATGCGCCGGTCGGTCTCTTGCATGCGCCGGTCGGTCTCACGGCCGCTTTCGCGCAGCTCGCGGATCAAACGCTCGGTCTCTTGCATGCGGCGGTCGAATTCTCGGCTGCTTTCGCGGTTGCTTTCGCGTAGCTCGCGGATCAAACGGTCAGTCTCTTGCAAACGCCGGTCAGTCTCCTGGCTCTGCAAGGCTAGGCTAGCCACCAGCGCCCGGATGTCTTCCCAGCTCATCTCAGAAGGGTCACGTGTCGGGGTGGTCATCGGCTTACTTGCTTGCGCTGGTTTCCCAAGCACCTAAGTATAGGCTTATATCAGCCTTTCTACACCGCCAGCTACTCCTCCTAAATCGCCTGAAGTTGCAAGAGAAGTGGACGGTAGGAAAAACTAACCTGGGACCATGAGGAGGGGGTGCAAGCCATGGCTTTAGGCGAAGTAAACGAGTTTTTACGCTGGCGTGCGGCCTCGCAAGGCAGGTGACATGAGTAGTTGCGCTGAATCGACAACCGGAACGACAAATGAGCATGCTGCCAGGAAAAACGAGGTGCTACGACAAGCAAAAGGTTAACGACCGCGTTTGTTGCTGCATAAGTCGTGACCCCTCAAACTGCCGTATGATGCCAGGTTGAGGTTTATACGTGGCGAGTTTCGCAAGCGCAACTAAATTCGGCGGTGTAGATCGCTGTGATGTTTTAGCCTTTGACTCAACAGTAGGAGCCCCCGGCATGACTAAGCCCAGGATATTAGCCATCGTAATGGCTGGCGGCGAGGGCAGCAGGCTCTACCCCCTCACCGCAGAGCGCTCCAAGCCCTCGGTGCCTTTCGGGGCGCGCTACCGCATCGTCGACTTTGTGCTCTCCAACCTGATGAACTCCGGCATCCATGCCATCTATCTGCTGGTGCAGTACAAGTCGCAATCGCTCATCGAACACGTGCGCAAGGCCTGGGTGCTGCCGCCCATCCTGCCGGAACACTTCATCACCGTGGTGCCACCGCAAATGCGGCGTGGGCAGCAGTGGTTCCAGGGCACCGCCGATGCCGTGTATCAGAACCTCAATCTGATCCGCCAGTTCAAGCCCGATCTGGTGGCGGTGTTCGGCGCCGACCACATCTACCGTATGGATGTGCGCCAAATGGTGCAGTTTCATCTCGAGCGCGAGGCCTTGTGCACGGTGGCGGCACTGCCTGTGCCACGCGCGCAGGCCAGCGCCTTTGGCGTCATCGACGCCGATGCCCACGGCCGCATCCGCGGCTTTTTGGAAAAGCCGGAGGATCCGCCGCCCATGGCGAACGACCCGACGCACGCCTTCGCCTCGATGGGCAATTATCTGTTCGATGCCGAGGTCCTGATGCAGGCGCTCAGCGCAGCGCACGAGCGCGGCGAGCACGATTTCGGCAGCCATGTTCTGCCGCGGCTGGTGGCGAGCGGCCGCCTCTATGCCTATGACTTCAGCCTCAACCGCGTGCCGGGCGTGCGCGACTACGAGGAGAAGAACTACTGGCGCGATGTCGGGACGCTGGATGCCTACTACGCGGCGCATATGGACGTGCTGGGGCTCAAACCGCGTTTCGACGTCTTCAACGCCCAATGGCCGATCTTTTCCAGCAACTATCAGGGGCCGGCGGCGCGCTTCCAAGATGCCACGATCGACAATGGCATGATCAGCGCCGGCTGCCTCATCCACGGCGCGCGGGTGAAGGACTCCGTGCTGCGCCGCGAGGTGGTGTTGGAGCCTGGGGTGGAGGTGGAGGGCTGCGTGATCATGGACAACGTCACCATCCGCCGGGGCGCCAAGCTCAGGCGGGTGATCGTCGACCGCTACAACATCATCGAGGCGGGCGCGCGCATCGGCTTCGATGCCGAAGAAGATGCGCAGCGCTACACGGTGACGCCTGCGGGGGTGGTGGTGGTGCCGGAGGCGCAGCCCTACGAGATGGAGCGCACCTCCTTCAGCGAGGAGACCTGATGCCCCTGGCAGTTTGGCCTGGGCGACCCTATCCGCTAGGGGCGACGTGGGACGGTCAAGGGGTCAATTTCGCCTTGTTCTCGGAGCATGCCGAGGAGGTGGCGCTGTGCCTGTTCGACCCCAAGGGCCGGCGCGAGGTCGAGCGCGTCTACCTGCGCGAGCGCACCGATCAGGTGTTCCACGGCTACTTGCCCGAGGTGCGGCCGGGCCAGCTCTACGGTTACCGCGTCTATGGCCCCTATCGGCCAGAAGCAGGGCACCGCTTCAATCCCAACAAGCTGCTCATTGACCCCTATGCCCGGGCCTTGGTGGGTCAGCTCAAATGGTCCGATGCCCACTTCGGTTACCGCATCGGTCACAAACGCGGCGATCTGTCCTACGACCGGCGCGACAACGCCTCGGGCATGCCCAAGTGCCGCGTGGAGGATGCCGCCTTCACCTGGGGGGACGACCGCCGTCCAAACATTCCATGGCACGAGACGGTGATCTACGAGCTGCATGTCAAGGGCATGACCCGCCTGCATCCCCTCGTGCCTGCCCCATTGCGCGGCACTTATGCTGGCCTGGCGACCGAACCGGTCGTCGAGCACCTCAAATCGCTGGGGGTCACGGCGGTGGAGCTGATGCCGGTGCATGCCTTCGTCGACGACCGACACCTGGTGGAACGGGGGCTCAAGAACTACTGGGGTTACAACTCGATCGGCTTTTTCGCGCCCGACATGCGCTATAGCGCCACGGGCTCGATCAAAGAGTTCAAGACCATGGTCAAGACCCTGCACAGCCATGGCATCGAGGTCATCCTGGACGTGGCCTACAACCACACCGCCGAGGGCAACCACTTGGGCCCCACGCTCTCGTTTCGCGGCATCGACAATGCCGCCTACTACCGGCTGGCCGCCGACCCACGCTACTACATGGACTACACCGGCTGCGGCAACACGCTCAACATGATGCACCCGCGCGTGCTGCAGCTGATCATGGACTCCCTGCGCTACTGGGTGCAGGAGATGCATGTCGACGGCTTCCGCTTCGACTTGGCCGCGGCCTTGGCGCGCGAGCTGCATGCGGTCGACAAGCTCAGCGCCTTTTTCGACATCATCCGGCAGGACCCGGTCATTTCGCAGGTCAAGCTGATCGCCGAGCCGTGGGACTTGGGCGAGGGGGGCTATCAGGTCGGCAATTTCCCCGTCGGCTGGACGGAATGGAACGGCAAGTACCGCGACGCCGTGCGCGCCTTCTGGCAGGGTCAAGGCGGCTTGATCGGCGAGCTCGCCCGGCGGCTGACGGGTTCCTCCGACCTCTACGCCCACAATGGCCGCCGCCCCTATGCCAGCATCAACTTCGTCACCTGCCACGACGGCTTCACCTTGCAGGACTTGGTGTCCTACAACGACAAGCACAACGAGGCCAACGGCGAAGACAACCGCGATGGCGAAAACCACAACCACAGCTGGAATTGCGGCGTCGAGGGGCCCACCGACGACCCCGAGATCCTCGCCTTGCGGGCGCGGCAAAAGCGCAATCTCATCGCCACGCTGCTGCTTTCGCAGGGGGTGCCGATGCTACGCGCCGGGGACGAGCTGTCGCACAGCCAGGGCGGCAACAACAATGCCTATTGCCAGGACAATGCCATCTCCTGGCTCGACTGGCGGTTGGAGCCGGAGGAACAGTCCTTCCTGGACTTCGTCCGCCGCATGCTGGCGTTGCGCCGCGAGCACCCCATCTTCCGCCGCCGGCGTTTCTTCCAGGGCCGCCCCATCCATGGCGAGGGCGTCAAAGACATCGCCTGGCTCAATCCAGATGGCCGGGAGATGTCCGACGAAGAGTGGCATTTGCATTTCGCGCGCTGCCTGGGCGTCTATCTCTCGGGCGCCGAGCTCGACGAAACCGACGAGCGTGGTCGGCCGGTGCGCGATGACGATTTCCTGCTGCTGATCAACGCCCACCATGACCAGATCGCCTTTAAGCTCCCCGCCTACGGCCGGCAGGACAGTTGGTTTTGCCTGCTCGACACGGCCTACGCGCGCGGTCTGAGCGGAGACGGCCGCTTCACGGTAGGTAGCGAATATCCGCTACAGGGGCGTACCCTGGTCCTGTTGATGCGCCCTCGCCTGCGGTCCGAGCGGCCCTCACCCATCCCCTTGAGCCCAAACCTGTAACCGCCATGAAGGAACTCATCGAGCGCCTCGCCGAGCACGCTGGCATCCAACCGTTCTATCAAGACATCTGGGGGCACACGCATCACGCCTCCCTCGAGGCCAAGCAGGCCGTGCTCGACGCCATGGGCATCGCCTGTGGCGACGAGGCGCAAGCGCGCGAGAGCCTGCGGCAGTTAGAAATTGCACCCTGGCGGCGCCTGCTACCCGCTGTGCGGGTCCACACCGTGGGCGACGCGCCGCCTCATGTCGAGCTGCGGCTGCCGGCGCGCGCGCTGAGCCGTCAAGGGCACTGGCGGCTCCTCCTGGAAGAGGGGGGGAGCCACGAAGGGGCGTTCCGTCCCGAGACCCTGACGGTGCTCGATCGCAGCGAGTTGCCGGAGGGCGAACACCTGGCGCTCGCCCTGCCGCTGCCGGCGAGCTGCTACGACACCCCTGGCTACCACCGGTTCGAGGTCGCGCTGGAGGGGCTGGCGAGCGCAGAGATGTCCTTCATCGTCTGCCCACGCACCTGTTACTGCCCCCCGGCGATTGCCGGCGAGCGCCGGGTTTGGGGCGTGAGCGTCCAGCTCTATGGCGTGCGCTCCCGACGCAACTGGGGCATGGGGGATTTCACCGATCTCAGCGGCCTTGTCGACTGGGCGGCGCAGGCTGGCGCGGCCCTGGTCGGGGTCAACCCCCTGCATGCCCTGTACTTGCATAACCCCCGCCATTCCAGCCCCTACAGCCCATCGAGCCGACAGTTCCTGAACCTGCTCTACATCGATGTCGAGGCGGTGGCCGAGTTCGCCGAGTGCGAAGCTGCACGTGCCGTCGTCGCCGACGCCGGCTTCCAAGCCCGCCTTGCCGCTTTGCGCGCCGCGCCGCTAGTCGACTACGCCGGCGTGGCGCAGGCCAAGGGCGAGGTCCTGGAATTGCTTTACCAGCACTTTCGTCACCACCACCTGGCCGTGGGCAGTGATCGCGCGCGCGCCTTCCGCGCCTGGTGCGAGGCGCAAGGAGAGGATCTCCGCCTGCAGGCCTTGTTCGAGGCCCTGCAAGCGCACCTGAATGCCCAGGACGATGCCATTTGGGGCTGGCCGGTCTGGCCGGAGGCGCTGCGCAGCCCGCATAGCCCAGCGGTCGAGGAATGGGCGGCCGCGCATGCGCAGCGCGTCGAATACCACCTCTATTTGCACTGGCTGGCCGCAAGCCAGCTCGCTGCCGCCGCCGCGCGCGCGCGCCAGGCAGGTCTGGGGATAGGGCTTTACCAAGACCTGGCCGTGGGGGTGGACCGTGGCGGCGCCGAGACCTGGATGCACCGCGAGCTCTATGCCTTCGAGGCGAGCGTTGGCGCCCCGCCGGATGACTTCAACCTGCACGGTCAGGACTGGGGGCTGCCGCCGCTCATCCCGCACCGCCTGCGCGAGGCGGCGTATCGCCCATTCATCCGCTTGCTGCGCGCCAACATGCGCACCGCTGGGGCGCTGCGCATCGATCACATCATGGGGCTGATGCGCCTGTATTGGGTGCCCCCCGGCCAGCGTGCCGATCAAGGGCTTTATGTCGCCTACCCATGGCGCGACCTAATGGGCATTCTGGCCCTGGAGAGCCAGCGCAACCGCTGCCTGGTGATCGGCGAGGACCTCGGCACGGTGCCCGACGCCATGCGCCAGGCCATGCAGGAGCGGGGTATCTTGGGCTACCGGCTGTTCTATTTCGAGAAACACTGGCAGGGCGATCACGGCTTCAAATCGCCTTGGGAGATCGACCGCGAGGCGGTGGTTGCCGTCACGACCCACGACCTGCCCACACTCGCCGGCTATTGGCAGGGTAGCGACCTGACGCTGCGCGGCGAGCTGGGGCTCTTTCCCAGCGAGGCAGTACGCCAGGCCCAAATCGCGGCGCGCGGCGCAGATCGGGCGCGCCTGCTGCAGGCGCTCCAACGCGAGGCGCTGCTGCCTGCCGGCATGACGGCCGACCCGGCCGATGTACCGGAAATGACGCCCGCCCTAGCGCTGGCCATCCACCGCTACCTGGCGCGTAGCCCAGCGCGTATCCAGCTCGTGCAAGCCGAAGACATGCTGGGCGAGACGGAGCAGGCCAATCTGCCGGGAACGGTAACTCAGCATCCGAATTGGCAGCGCAAGCTCTCCTTGCCGCTAGAGGATTGGCCGGTTGATCCGCGGCTTAGGGCGACTGCGCAAGCCCTCAAAGAGGTGCGCGGCCCGCATGCGCAGGGCTAAAGGGTAGTGTAAGACGTAGTGGGCAGCTAACGAAGCTGTATCGAATCGTAAGGTGGGAGAGGGCTAAAACTCAAGGTTGAGGGGTCCATCGCGCCACGGCGAGTATATTGGTCGAACAGCTGCCAACCTACTCCGGTTAGATCGGGTCAAGTCGTTGGGTCAAGGTGCGATGTCAGCTTCGCCGACGTCTTTCCCCGCCACGACGTGAGCGACCACCTCCGGCGGGTAACCGCGACCGAGCAGAAAGCGATATTGGCGCGCTTTTTCCTTTGGGCCTCGCGGCGGCGTGCCGAATTTGCGCTGCCACAGCGCCTGGCAGGCGGCCAAGTCGGCCGCGCGCGCCTGCTGCACGGCTTGCTCAGCCTCTTCTCCCATCACGCCTTGATGTTCAAGTGTGTGCTTGAGTTTAAGGCTGCCGTAGCGACCGGCATAACTGTGCACCAGCGCCTCGACATAGCGCCGGTTTGACAGCAGCCCCTCGCTTTCCAGGCTGTCGAGCAGCGCCTCGACGGCCTCCACCCCGGCATACGCGGCGAGCTTGCGGGCGAGCTCGGCCCGGCTATGTTCGCGCCGGGCAAGCAGCCTCAGGGCGCGCTCGCGCAGGCTTATCACCCTTCGACCTCAGCCACGGCATGTACACCTACCTGCCGAACGCCAACACGCTCGCGGATTAGGTTTTCGATCTCCTTGGCCATTTCGGGGTGCTGCTTGAGAAACTCCCGAGCGTTGTCCTTGCCCTGCCCGATCTTCTCGCCACGATAGGCATACCAGGCGCCCGCCTTCTCGATGAGCTTGTGCGCAACCCCCAGTTCGATGATCTCGCCCTCGCGCGAGATACCCTCGCCATAGAGGATGTCGAACACCGCCTCCTTGAAGGGGGGGGAGACCTTGTTCTTGACCACTTTCACCTTGGTTTCGCTGCCGATGACCTCTTCGCCCTTTTTGATCGAGCCGATGCGGCGAATGTCGAGCCGCACCGAGGCGTAGAATTTGAGGGCGTTGCCGCCGGTGGTGGTCTCGGGGTTACCGAACATGACGCCGATCTTCATCCGGATCTGGTTGATGAAGATGACCAGGGTGTTGGTACGCTTGATGCTGGCGGTGAGTTTGCGCAGGGCCTGGCTCATGAGCCGCGCCTGCAGGCCAACGTGCGAGTCGCCCATCTCGCCCTCGATCTCGGCCTTGGGGGTGAGCGCCGCCACCGAGTCGATGACGATGACGTCCACCGCGCCAGAGCGCACCAGCATGTCGGCGATCTCCAAGGCCTGCTCGCCGGTGTCAGGCTGGGAGATGAGCAGCTCGGAGACATTGACGCCCAGCTTCTGGGCATAGACGGGGTCTAAGGCATGCTCGGCGTCGATGAAGGCGCAGGTGCCGCCGAGCTTCTGCGCCTCGGCCACAACTTGTAGCGTGAGCGTGGTCTTGCCGGAGGATTCTGGGCCGTAGATCTCGACGATGCGGCCGCGCGGCAACCCCCCCACACCCAAGGCGAGGTCGAGCCCCAGAGAACCGGTGGAAATGACCTGCAGGTCATCGGCAACGCTGCCGTCGCCCATGCGCATGATGGAGCCTTTGCCGAATTGCTTCTCGATCTGTGACAGGGCGGCAGACAGCGCCTTGCTCTTGTTCTCATCCATGAATTGGGTCCCCCGTACCGAACTATTGTTCGATTATGACACCATCGCGAATGGCTGACCAGGTCAACCATCGGGCGGCCTCTATTGTAGTCGGTCTAGCAGCCCCTGCAGCGCCTCTCGCACCGACGCTGCGCGGATGGCCCGACGGTCGCCGGGGAAATGCCTCGTAGCGGTCTCAATGCCCTTGCCCGCCAGCGCCCAGGCGAAACACACCGTGCCCACCGGTTTTTCCGCACTGCCGCCAGTGGGGCCAGCGATGCCGGAGATGGCGAAGGCCGCCTGCGCCCGGCTGCGCGCCAACGCCCCGGCGGCCATCTCGTGCACCGTGGCCTCGCTGACGGCACCATAGGCGGCCAAGGTGGCGGCCGCAACGCCGAGCATTTCCTGTTTGGCCGCATTGCTATAGGTAACAAAGCCGCGGTCGAACCAGGCGGAGCTGCCGGCGATGGCCGTGATCACCTGGGCAGCCCACCCCCCCGTGCAGGACTCGGCGCTGGCGAGGAGCCAGCCGCGGCCACGCAGGGCCTCGCCGACACGTGCGGCCAAGGCCTCCAGCTCGGTTTGCGTTATGTCCATTGGGCGATGCTCCACAGACAAAGGATGCTATAGGCGGCGGCCAGAAGGTCGTCCAGCATGACCCCCAGCCCGCCGCGCAGGTGGGCATCCAGCCAGCCGATGGGGAAGGGCTTGACGATGTCGAACAGGCGGAACAGGACGAAGGCGAGGGCGAGGCCCCAAGGCGATGGCGGCGCGAACGGCAGCACGACGAGGAAGGCGGCGATTTCGTCCCAGACGATGCTGCCATGGTCCGCTACACCCAAGGCCTTGCCGGTGCGCTCGCAGGCCCACACCCCCAGCACGATGCCCAGCAGGATGAGGGGCCAGTAGAGCTGCGGCGCGAGGCTGGCAAGCGGGAAATAGATGGGATAGGCCAAAAGCGTGCCCCAGGTGCCGGGCGCACGCCGCGCAAGGCCGACGCCTAGCCCCAAAGCCAAGAGATGCGCTGGATGCGAAAACAGGAAGGCACGATCCGGCCAGCCTCTTGCCGCGCCGCGCGTGTCACTGGGCGAAATGGTCATAGCCGCGTTGCGTGATCGTCATGGGCGTGCCTTCTGGGCCGATTAAGTCGATGCCGCGACCAGGCCGGATGCGGCCGATGCGGCTGACGGTGACGCCGGCGTCAACGGCCGCCTGCTGCACCGCCGCGGCAAGCGCGGGCGGGGCGGTGAAGCACAGCTCATAATCGTCGCCACCGGCCAACAGGCAGCGTTGAGCCAGCGGGGTAGCCAGGCGCGCATGCACCGCAGGGTGCGCGGGCAGCGCTTCGAACCAGAGTTCGGCGCCGACGCCAGAGCGGTCGAGGACATGGCCGAGGTCGGCAAGCAGTCCGTCGGAGACATCGATGGCGGCGGAGGCCAGCCCGCGCAGGGCGCGCCCCAGCGCGATGCGCGGTTGTGGCCAATGCAAGCGCTCGAGGCAGGCCTGTTGCTCGACCGGCTCGAGCCGCACGCTGCCCAGCAGATCGGCCAACCCCAGGGCGGCGGCGCCGAGCTCGCCAGAGACCCAGATGTCGTCGCCTGGCCGAGCGCCCGCCCGGGTGAGGGCTTGGCTGGCCTCCACCTCGCCCAAAATGGTGATACAGAGGTTGAGCGGGCCGCGCGTCGTATCGCCGCCGATCAGCTCGACACCGTGGCGTTCGGCAAGGGCGAAGAGGCCAGCGCTGAAGGCCGACAGCCAGCGCTCGTCGGCCTCGGGTAAGGCGAGGGCGAGCAAGGCCCAGCGTGGCTGTGCCCCCATGGCCGCAAGGTCGGAGAGGTTCACCGCCAGCGCCTTGTGCCCGATCGCCTGCGGCGCGTCGTCAGGGCGAAAGTGACGGCCGGCGACGAGCATGTCGGTCGCGACGGCCAACGCCATGCCCGCGGCCGGGGTCACCAAGGCTGCATCGTCGCCCACGCCCAAACGCGCGCTGGGCGCGGGCCGACTGAAATAGCGGGCGATCAGTTCGAACTCGCTGGGCATGGCGAGCTGGGAGACTTACCGAGCAGGCTACGGCCGCGCCGCGCGCTAGGCCCCTGCGGCGATTTCCGCGCTGCGGCTGGCACGGGCGAGTTTGTCCAGGATGCCGTTGACGTACTTATGACCATCGGGCCCGCCATAGCGCTTGGCTAGCTCCACCGCCTCGTTGATGACGACCCGATAGGGGACGTCCGGGCAGTGCAGGAGCTCGTAGGCGCCGAGCAACAGCAGGGCATGCTCGACGGGAGAGACTCGGGCCAAGGGACGATCCAAGTGCCTTTGCAGCGCCTGGTCGAGCGAGGCGGCTTGGGAGAGGACGCCCTCGAGCAAGGTGCGCAGCAGGTCCGCGTCGGCCTGCGGGTATTCGTCGGCCTCAGCGGCCTGGGCGAGAAGGCGCGCGGCGTCGTCGCCGGTCATCTGCCACTGGTACAAGGCACGCAGCGCGAGCTCGCGTGCCAGGCGCCGGCTGCCTACTCGATTGCCCATGGCCGAGCGATCAGGTGTTGGCCGACCTGCCCACCGCCAGGGCAGATACCTCTTGATGCGTCATTGCCGGCGTGCATCGCCGCAGCCAAGGCGCGCCGCGGCGGGCGAGGGCAGCGTCGGCCTTGCGCGCCGCATTCATTGCAAGGCCTTGAGCAAGCGCGCCATCTCGATGGCACACAGGGCGGCATCGCGCCCCTTCTCGGACATGCGGTGCATGGCCTGATGGTCGGTATTGGTGGTGAGCACGCCGTTGGCGATGGGCACGCCGGTATCCAGATTGACGCGCGTGATGCCGGCAGCCATCTCATTGGCGACGACCTCGAAGTGATAGGTCTCGCCGCGGATCACTGCCCCCAGGGCGATCAAGGCGTCAAAGCGGCCACTTAAGGCCATCTTTTGCAACACCAGGGGCAGTTCCAAGGCGCCGGGCACGGTGACGATGACCATGTCCGACTCCCTCACCCCATGCCGCACAAGGGTGGCGGTGGCTGCGGCCAGCAACCCCTCTCCCACGTCCTGGTTGAAGCGGCTCATGGCGATGCCGATCCTCAGGCCGCTACCGTCGAGGTTGGGTTCTAGCTCCAGGATGTTGTCGTAGCGGGCCATGTCAATCTCCTTCGTGTGAGTAATAACCCGTCACCTCCAGGCCGAAGCCGTCCATGGCGGGCATCTTGCGCGGCGTGGCGAGCAAGCGCATCTTGCCCACACCGAGATCGCGCAGGATCTGGGCACCGATGCCGTAGTTGCGCAGGTCGAACTTACGCGCTGGCGGCGGGCTCGCCGGCGGTAGCGCGCGCCGCGCCAGCTCCTCGGCCGTCTCGGGCCGATGCAAGAGGACGACGACCCCGGCACCGGCCTGGGCGATGATGCCGAGGGCTTGCGGCACGCTATAGGCATGGCCGACGGCAGTCGACTCGAGCACGTCCAGCAGCGATACCGGTTCGTGTACGCGCACCAGGGTTTCGACCTCCGGCTGGATGTCGCCACGGCTGATGGCCAGGTGGGTGGCGTGAGTGATCTTGTCGCGGTAGACCACCAGGCGGAAGGCACCGAAGGGGGTGTCGATCTGCCGTTCGCCGATGCGCTCCACCAGCCGCTCGTTGGCCGAACGGTAGTGGATCAGGTCGGCGATGGTGCCGATCTTCAGCCCATGCTCACGCGCGTACTCGATCAGATCGGGCAGTCGCGCCATGGTGCCGTCTTCTTTCAGGATTTCGCAGATCACGGCGGCCGGCTCCAGCCCGGCCAGGCCGGCCAGATCGCAGCCGGCCTCGGTATGGCCGGCACGCACCAAAACGCCGCCCTCCTGCGCGCGCAGCGGGAAGATATGCCCGGGCTGAATGATGTCGCTGGGTTTGGCGTTCTTGGCCACCGCCACCTGGATGGTGCGTGCGCGGTCATGGGCGGAGATCCCGGTGGTGACCCCCTCGGCCGCCTCGATGGAGACGGTGAAGGCGGTGCCATGCGGCGTCTGGTTGTCGCGCACCATCATCGTCAGGCCAAGTTGCTCACAGCGCGCGGCGGTGAGGGTGAGGCAGATCAGGCCGCGCCCGTGCTTGGTCATGAAGTTGATCGCCTCAGGCGTGACGTGCTCGGCGGCCATCACCAGGTCGCCCTCGTTTTCACGGTCCTCCTCATCGACGAGGATGACCATGCGGCCAGCCTTGATGTCGGCGATGATGTCTTCGATCGGCGCGAGCATTAGTCTTTGTCCGTGGCGCTGGCGTAGGCGAGCAGGCGTTCGGCATAGCGCGCCAATAGGTCTGCCTCCAGGTTGACCCGACTGCCAGGCTTCAGATGCCTGAGCATGGTCGCCTCCAGGGTGTGGGGGATGAGGTTAACGGAAAACACCTCGTCATGCACCCGGTTGACGGTGAGGGAGACGCCGTTGACCGCCACTGACCCCTTAGGCGCCAGATACCGCTCTAGGGCCTTGGGGGCGCGGATGTCGAGGCGCACGCTATCGCCGACCGCCTCCATGCGCTCTACCACGCCGACGCCGTCGACATGGCCAGAGACGAGGTGCCCCCCTAAGCGATCGGCTAGGCGCAAGGCCTTCTCCAGGTTGACCGGCTCGCCGGGGGTGAAGCCAACCGTGCAGGAGAAGGTCTCCTGCGAGACATCGACGCTGAAGTGTTCAGGACCGCGTTCGACCACGGTCAGACACACCCCATTGACGGCGATGGAATCGCCGATCGACACATCGCTCAGGTCAAGGCCGCCGGCGGCAATGGTGACGCGGGCGTCACCGCCGCTCGCTTCGGTGAGATGCTGGATGCGGCCGACGGCCTGGATGATGCCTGTGAACATGCTGATCCCTGTTGAATGCGGCAAGCGCGTGAAGTGTGCCCAAAACGGGCATTTTAGGGGCAGCCGCCACGGCGGTGAACCCCAGCCCTGGCACAAGCGCGTCGCGACCGAAAACAGGCACGGTCGCGCTGCGCCGGCGCAAGGCCTTGCGCGAAAGCGCCGTTCATGTCGTCTTGGCCACCCCAGTCGGCCGCAGGATGAGGCGCAGATCCTGACCCAGACGGCGGACGTCCATAAGCTGGAAATGCAAGCGCGCGGCCATATCGGTAAGGGCTGGCAGGTCGAATAGGCCGCGCGCCGCGTGCCCCAACGCCACCGGCGCAAAATAGGCCAGCCATTCATCCACCCAGCCGTTGGCCAACAGCGCGCCATTGAGGGTGGCGCCGGCCTCGACGTGTAGCTCGTTGACACCACGCTGTGCCAGCAGTTGCATGAGCGCTGCCAGATCCACCCGGCCATCGCGGCCGGGCAGCAGCACCACCTCCGCCCCCGCCGCTTCCAACGCGGCGCGTCGGGCGGCAGCGTCGACCGCGGCGACGATCAGGGCGCCGCCAGCCAGGATGCGCGCCGTCGGCGGTGTCGAAAGGCGACTGTCCAGCACCACCTTGAGCGGCTGGCGTGGGGTGTCGATGCCGCGCACGTTCATCTGCGGGTCGTCCTGAAGCACCGTGCCGACGCCGGTGAGGATGGCGCAGGCGCGTGCCCGCCAGCGATGCACGTCGGCGCGCGCCGCCTCGCCCGTGATCCATTGCGAGGCGCCATTGAGCAAGGCCGTCTTGCCGTCCATGCTGGCAGCGGTCTTCAGCCGCACCCATGGCCGCCCGCGTGTGACGCGGCTGATGAAGCCGAGGTTGAGTTCTTCTGCCTCGGCCTGCATGAGGCCCACCGCGGTGGGGATGCCCGCCAGGGTCAGCAGCTCGATGCCGCGGCCGGCAACCTGCGGGTAGGGGTCGCGCATGGCTGCCACGACACGGCCGACGCCGGCGTCGATGAGGGCGTTGGCGCAAGGTGGGGTGCGGCCATGATGGCTGCACGGCTCCAGCGTGACATAGACCGTCGCCCCCCGCGCGGCCTCCCCGGCCTGAGCTAGGGCAATGACCTCGGCATGCGGCCCGCCGGCGCGCGCATGCCAGCCCTCGCCGACGACGCGGCCCTCGCGCACGATGACGCAGCCGACGCGCGGGTTGGGCGTCGTGGTATAGAGCCCGCGCTCAGCCAGGCGCAGCGCGCGCGCCATGTGCACATGATCCTCGGCAACGAACATGGCTTGGACAGCAGGCGTGGGCGAGTGCGTCAAAGGCGGCTGTAGGCCGCTATCGGCGTTGAGGACCAAGCCAAGGCGCAAGCCGCCGGGCGCTTGCCCTGCCAAATCTGGTCACTTGTCGAGGTCGCGCAAGGCATCGCGGAAATCGTCCACGTCCTGGAAGCTCTTGTAGACCGAGGCGAAGCGGATATAGGCCACCTTGTCCAGGCGCTTGAGTTCGGCCATCACCAGCTCGCCGATGTAACGCGAGCTGACCTCGCGCTCCCCCAGTGCGAGCACGTGCTGCAGCACGCGACCGATGGCCTCGTCGACCAGCTCGGTCGGCACCGGCCGCTTGTGCAGCGCCCGCCGGAAGCCCTCTCGCAGCTTGTCGCGCGAGAAGTCCTGGCGCTCGCCATCGCGCTTGACCACCGTCGGCAGCCGGATCTCCGCTGTTTCAAAGGTGGTGAAGCGCTTGTCGCATGCCGGGCAGCGGCGACGGCGGCGCACCGTGGCACCGTCCTCCGACAGCCGGGTCTCAGCGACCTGGGTGTCGGGATGGCCACAATAGGGACATTTCATCTTGCTGCGCGCTGGGGCAGGGGCAGGAGGGAGGCGCGTCCAGCCAGCCCCCCATGCCTTCACCCCTCACCTGCCGTAAACGGGGAATGCCGCGGTGAGCTTGGCCACCTCGCCCCTCACCCGCCCGAGCACGGCCTCGTCGTTGGGTGCATCGAGGACGTCGGCGATCAGGTGCGCTAAGCGCTCGGCCTCGAGCTCCTTGAAACCGCGCGTGGTCATGGCCGGGGTGCCGATGCGGATGCCGCTGGTGATGAAGGGTTTTTGCGGGTCGTTGGGGATGGCGTTCTTGTTCACCGTGATGTGTGCGCGCCCCAGGGCGGTCTCGGCGTCCTTACCGGTGATGCCCTTGGCGCGCAGGTCGACCAGGAACATGTGCGACTCGGTGCGCCCGGAGACGATGCGCAGCCCCCGCTCCTCGGAGAGCACCCGCGCCATCACGCGCGCATTGCTCACCACTTGTTCCTGGTAGAGGCGGAATTCGCGCGTCATCGCCTCCTTGAAGGCGACCGCCTTGCCGGCGATGACGTGCATCAGCGGCCCGCCCTGTAGGCCAGGGAAGACGGCGGAGTTGATCGCCTTTTCGTGCTCGGCCTTCATGAGGATGAAGCCGCCGCGCGGCCCGCGCAGGGTCTTGTGCGTGGTGGAGGTGACCACGTCGGCGTGCGGCACCGGGTTGGGGTACACGCCGGCGGCGATCAGGCCCGCATAGTGGGCCATGTCGACCATGAAGATGGCGCCGATCTCCTTGGCGATGCGCGCGAACCTGGCGAAATCGATGCGCAGCGAGAAGGCAGAGGCGCCAGCGATGATCAGCTTCGGCCGATGCTCGCGCGCCAGGGCCTCCATGCCGGCGTAATCGATGTCCTCGTTGGCGTCGAGCCCATAGGCCACGACGTTGAACCATCTGCCGGACAGGTTGAGCGCCATGCCGTGGGTGAGGTGCCCCCCCTCGGCTAGGCGCATGCCCATGATGGTGTCGCCGGGCTTGAGGAAGGCCATGAACACCGCCTGGTTGGCCTGCGAGCCGGAGTTGGGCTGCACGTTGGCGGCCTCTGCCCCGAACAACGCCTTCGCCCGCTCGATGGCCAGCCGCTCGGCGATGTCGACGTATTCGCAGCCGCCGTAATAACGCTTGCCGGGATAGCCCTCGGCGTATTTGTTGGTCAGCACCGAGCCTTGCGCCTGCATGACGGCGGGGCTGGTGTAGTTTTCGGAGGCGATGAGCTCGATGTGTTCCTCCTGTCGGACGGCCTCCTTTTGGATGGCGTCCCACAGCTCGGGGTCGACGTTTTGCAGGGTGTGCTCGGCACTAAACATGGCTAGGGCCCGCGTAAGCAAAGAAGCCTATTCTAACACGGGCTCGCCGATCGCCGCGGCCCTGCGCCGAGCATGTCGATCAGCCCCGGAAGATGAAATAGACCGCGCCGATGAGGCACAGGCCGGCCCACAGGTAGTTCCAGGACAGCGGCTCACGCATGTAGAGCACGGCGAAGGGTGCGAACACCGCCAGGGTGATCACCTCTTGCATGACCTTGAGCTGCGGCAGGGTCAGCTGCTCATAGCCGATGCGGTTGGCCGGCACCTGCAGCAGATACTCGAACAAGGCCACCCCCCAGCTCGCCAAGGCGGCGATCCACCAGGGCTTGTCGTTCAAGTGCTTGAGATGGGCATACCAGGCCACGGTCATGAACAGGTTGGACAGGGCCAGCAGGACCACGGTCTGCACGATGACGGGATTGACGTAGGGCAAGGGCATGGCAGCGATCACTCGGGGCGATAGGCGCGGGCGAGCTCGGTGTAATGGCGTGCCTGATAGGCGAACTGGGCGACCTCCTCGGCGCTCAAGCGCCGCACTTGGCGCGCAGGGCGCCCGAGGTAGAGCCAGCCGCTTTCCAGCACCTGCCCCTCGGTCACCAGGCTGCCGGCGCCAAGGAGCACGTGCGGCTCGATCACGGCGTGATCCATCACCAGCGCGCCCATGCCGATCAGGCATTCATCGCCCACCGTGCAACCGTGCAGGATCACGCCGTGGCCGATGGTGACCCGCTCACCCACGACGAGCGGCGCCCCATCCGGATCATCCTGCCGGCGGTGGCTGACGTGCAGGACCGAATTGTCTTGGATGTTCGTGTCGGCGCCGACCCGGATGAAGTTGACGTCGCCGCGCAGGACCGCCCCCGGCCAGACGGATACGCCGTCGGCCAGGGTCACCTCGCCGATCACCGTCGCCGTGGCATGGATGAAGACATCGCGGCCGATGTTTGGCACGATACCCCGGAATGCCTCGATCGCCATCTGACCTATCCCTTGGAAAATCCGCCCGCGACCGCAAGTATAAGCGTCAACCCACCCACCCTGGATGATCATGAACCCGTTGCTCGATTTCACTGGCTTGCCTCGCTTCGGCGAGGTGCGTCCGGAACACGTCACCCCCGCCATCGATCAGCTGCTCGCTGACAACCGCGCCCTCATCGAGCGGCTCGCCGGCGATAGCGCGGCACCGACCTGGGAAGGCTTCGTGCAACCTTTGGAAGACGCCAATGAGCGGCTGTCGCGTGCCTGGGGCCAGGTGTCGCACCTGCACGCGGTGCTCGACAGCCCCGAGTGGCGCGCGGCTTATAACGAAAACCTGCCCAAGATCACCCAGTATTACGCCGAACTCTCCCAACACGAAGGCCTGTACCGCAAGTTCAGGGCGTTGGCCGAGAGCGACGAGTATGCGCAACTGAGCGCTGCCCGCCGCAGGGTCATCGACAACGAACTCAGGGATTTCCGCCTCGGCGGCGCCGAGCTGCCCAGCGAGCAGAAGGCCCGCTTCCGGGCGATCCAGGAGGAGTTGGCGCGGCTTGCGGCCAAATTCGAAGAAAACCTGCTCGATGCCACCAACGCCTGGGTGAAATACATCACCGAGGAGGCGCAGCTAACAGGGGTGCCCGAGGACGTCAAGCAGATGTTCGCCGAGATGGCCCTGGCCGAGGGTAAATCGGGCTATAAGCTCACCCTGCAAGCTCCGTCCTACCTGCCGGTGATGCAGTTCTGCGCCAACCGGGCCCTGCGCGAGGAAATGTACCGCGCCTATGTCACGCGCGCCTCCGAGTTTGGGCCAGCCGAGCTCGACAACACACCGCTCATCGTGCGGATCGTGCGCCTGCGCCGCGAGGCCGCGCGGCTTCTCGGCTACCCCGATTACGCCCACGTCTCGCTGGTGCCGAAGATGGCACAGTCGCCGGATGAGGTGCTGGACTTCCTTTATGAGCTCGCCCGCCGCGCCAAGCCTTACGCCGAGCGCGACATGGCCGAGCTGCGCGACTTTGCGGCGAAGGAACTGGCTTTGCCCGCTGTAGAGGCCTGGGATATCGCCTATGCCTCGGAGCAACTTAAGCAGGCACGCTACGCATTTTCCGAACAGGAGGTCAAGCAGTACTTCCAGGAGCCGCGTGTGCTCAGCGGCCTCTTCCGCCTCGTCGAGACCCTGTATGGGCTGTCGATCCGTGAATCGCAGGCCCCCGTCTGGCACGAGAGCGTCAAATTCTTCGATATCCGCGACCGTAGCGGTGAGCTGATCGGCCAGTTCTACCTCGACCTCTACGCCCGCGACAGCAAGCGCGGCGGCGCTTGGATGGACGACGCCATCAGCCGCCGTCGCACGCGCACCGGCATCCAGACGCCGGTGGCCTATCTCAACTGCAACTTCTCACCGCCGGTCGGCGGTCGCCCCGCGCTGCTCACCCACGACGAGGTGATCACGCTGTTCCACGAGTTCGGCCATGGGCTGCACCATCTGCTCACGCGCGTGGAGGAGCTCGGCGTAGCCGGCATCAACGGCGTGGAGTGGGATGCGGTGGAGCTGCCCTCGCAGTTCATGGAGAACTTCTGCTGGGAGTGGGAAGTGCTCAGGCACATGACCGCCCACGTCGACACCGGCGAGCCGCTGCCGCGGGCACTCTTTGACAAGATGCTGGCGGCGAAGAACTTCCAGGCCGGCATGCAGATGGTGCGGCAGATCGAGTTCGCCCTGTTCGACATGCGCCTGCACCACGACTTCGACCCAGACGCTGGCAAGAGCGTGCTCGAGCTGCTCGACGAGGTGCGACGGCAGGTCGCGGTGGTCATCCCCCCCGCATACAATCGCTTTCCCAACAACTTCTCGCACATCTTCGCCGGCGGCTACGCGGCCGGCTACTACAGCTACAAGTGGGCAGAGGTGCTGTCGGCGGATGCCTATAGCCTGTTCGAGGAGAATGGCGTGCTCAACCCAGACGTCGGCCACCGCTTCTGGAGCGAGATCCTGGCCCAGGGCGGGGCGCGCCCGGCCATCGAGTCGTTCAAGGCCTTCCGCGGCCGCGCGCCGACCATCGACGCGCTGTTGCGGCACAATGGCATGCTGTGAGTTGAACCCGGATTGTCCCTTCGACTGGCTCGTGCCTTGCTGACCCCTGTTTGGTGCTCATGCCCGCCTAAGTCGCCGAAAACGCACTTCGGCTTGCGCATATACACCGCCCATCTTGGGCGCAACTTCTCGGCTAGGCGTTTTTGACATATGCGATCGTCTCACGCAACCGCCTCACGCATGCGCCTTAAGCCGCGCCCTCATGGAAAATAGGGTCAGGAGAGGCGGTACCCTGACGCCCTCCTTCCTATGAGCTTTAAGCGTTGCATACAAAGCCCACAGTCCAGCGGCTGGTGGTGAGCTGGTCGCTCTAAGTGCACCCTCATATACGGCTGAGCGCAATGTTTAAGGTCAAGGAACTGACGATGGTTGTCAGAGCAACACCACCCCTGGCGCTCCCGCTTCCAGCCTGCCGATCATCGCCGCGCGTTCGAAGCCATGCCGACGGAAGACCTGCATGACCGCCGGTAGCGCCTCCTCACTGCAGGCCACCAGGAGCCCGCCGCTGGTCTGCGGGTCGGTGAGGATGGCGCGCTGCCAGTCGGCACAGCCCTCCAATAGCTTGACGTCCTGACCATAGCTCGCCCAGTTGCGGTTACTTGCGCCAGTTACGTAGCCGGCCTGAGCGAGTTCCGCCGCTTGTGGAAGGATGGGGACGCGGCCGAATTCGAGGTGCGCGGTGAGCCTCGAGCCGCGCGCGATCTCCAGCGTGTGGCCGAGCAGGCCGAAGCCGGTGACATCGGTCATGGCATGCACCCCCTCGAGCTCGGCGAGTTCCGGCCCCGGCGTGTTGAGCTGCGTGGTGGAGGCGATCATGGCCGCATAGGCCTCGGCCGGCAGGGCATCCTTCTTGAGTGCCGCCGAGTAGATACCGACGCCCAGACCCTTGCCCAACACCAGCAGGTCACCTGCACGGGCCGCGTTGTTGCGTTTGATGCGCGCGGGATCGACCACCCCGATCGCCACCAGGCCATAGATCGGCTCCGAGGCGTCGATGGAGTGACCGCCGGCGATGGGGATGCCGGCCGCGCTCGCCGCCGCCTCGCCTCCCGCCAGGATGCGGCGGATGACCTCCGGCGAGAGCTTGTCCAAGGGCATGCCGACCAGAGCGAGGGCAAACAGCGGCCGCCCCCCCATGGCATAGACGTCAGAGATGGCGTTGGTGGCGGCGATGCGGCCAAACTCGAAGGGGTCGTCGACGATGGGCATGAAGAAGTCGGTGGTGGCGACGATGGCCTGGCGGTCGTTGAGCCGCCACACCGCCGCGTCGTCACTCGTCTCGATGCCGACCAGCAGGTCCGGGAAGGCGGCGGCGATGCCCTTGGCGTAGGGGGTTTCGGCAAGGATCTGTTCCAGCACCGCCGGGGCGATCTTGCAGCCACAGCCGCCGCCGTGCGAGAGATGGGTCAGGCGTATGGAGGGGGCCACGTGGACGTGATGATAGAAAACGAAGTGGCTATTTTACGCCCGCCGAGGCCGGCCCAGCCAGAATGCCGCCAGCAGGCCGAACGCCGCGAGGGTCAAGGCAGCGCCGTTACCCCAGCGCGCATAGGGGGTCAGACCCATACGCCCCTGCGCCGTGCCATGCAGGGCATCGGTGGTGAAGGGCGGCAGGCTGGCACGCACCTGGCCGCGCTCGTCGAGGATGGCGGTAATGCCGGTGTTGTTCGCCCGCAGCCACCAGCGGCCGGTCTCCAGAGCCCGCATCTGGCCGATCTGCAGGTGCTGCCAAGGCGCGAAGGAGTCGCCGAACCAGGCGTCGTTGCTGACGTTGACCATCAGCGTGGCCATGGGCAAGGCGTGGATCAGCTCTTCGCCGAAGACGTCTTCATAGCAGACGTTGACCGCCACGCGCTCGCCCACCAGCGCCATGGGTGGCTCACCGGGCCGGCCGCGGGCGAAGTCGCCCAGCGGGATGTACATGAGATCGATGAACCAGCGGAAACCGGGCGGCACGAACTCGCCAAAGGGTACGAGGTGGACCTTGCGATAGACCTGCGGGGTGGCCGAGCCCAGGGAGATGACGCTGTTGTAGTAGCGCTCACCCACGCGCTCTGGCACGCCCACGAGCAGCTCACCGCCGTTCGCGCGTGCATGCGCCGCCAGCGCATTGAGATAATCGCTCGGCACGCTATCGAGGAAGACGGGCAACGCCGTCTCCGGTAGCACGATGAGGCGGCTTCGGCTGTCGAGCACCAGGCGGCGGTAGGTGTGTAGGGTTTCGGCGAGCCGTTCCGGCCTGAACTTGAGCGCCTGCGCGATGTTGCCCTGCAGCAGGCTCACTGTCACCGGCTCGCCGGCCGGCCGCGTCCATGTTACCTGTCCCAACCCCCAGCCGCCCGCCCATACCGCCAGCGCCAGGACCCAAGGCATCGGCCGGGCGAGCGCCAAGGCGGCGGCGGTGAACACCGCCAGACCCGTCACCCCATGCACGCCGAGCACGGGTGCGTAGCCGGCAAGCGGGCTCCAAGGCGCCTGGGAATAGCCCAGCGCTTGCCAGGGAAAGCCAGTGAACAGGGTGCCGCGCAGCCAGTCCATGAGCACCCACAGCGCTGGGACAGCGAGCAGGGAACGCACAGGCTGCGGCAGCCGCCAGCGCACGGGGAGCGCGAGCGCCAGGGCAGGAAAGAGGGCCAGATAGGCGGCGAAGAGCACGACGGCCAGCCCTGCCAGCGGCGCCGGCATGCCGCCGATGTCGTGCATGCTGACATAGACCCAGGACACCCCGGCCAGAAACCAGCCCAGCCCAAAGGCATACCCCACGGCGAAGGCCGAGCGCGCATCTGCCCGGCGCAAAAGGTGGAGGGTGAGCGCCAGCGCCAAGATGGGCAGGGGGAAAAGGTAGAAGGGGGCGAAGCCGAACACGCTCGCCGCCCCCAGCAACAAGGCCAGGGCGGGCATGCGCAGGCGGTTAAGGCAAACAGTAGCAGACATCATCTCAGTGTATTTCTATCCCTGTACCATGTATGGTGCCAACCCAGTGCCCTGCCGTAGCTAGGCTTAGACTAATGCTAGGTAACGCTGTCCTTGCCGGATTCTCCGCTTTTGTACTACATCGCTTATGAGTAGAATCCACTGCCCCAAGCTGGACGACCTTCAATGCAGATCGGTCCTTATCACCTCGCAAACAACGTCATCCTCGCCCCTATGGCCGGCGTCACGGACAGGCCCTTCCGCCAGCTATGCAAGCGGCTGGGTGCAGGGATGGCGGTGTCCGAGATGGTGACCTCCAACTCCCTCCTTTATGGATCGGCCAAGACACGGCGGCGCGCCGACCACACGGGCGAGGTGGCGCCCATCTCCGTGCAGATTGCCGGCGCCGACCCGGCCATGATGGCCCAGGCCGCGCGCTACAACGCCGACCGCGGGGCGCAGATCATCGATATCAACATGGGCTGCCCGGCGAAAAAGGTGTGCAACGTCATGGCCGGCTCTGCCCTGTTGAAGGACGAGGCCTTGGTTGGCCGCATCTTGGAGGCGGTGGTGCGTGCCGTGCCGGATGTGCCGGTGACGCTCAAGATCCGCACCGGCTGGGACCGCGCGCATCGCAATGCCCTCAACATCCTCAAGATCGCCGAGGCAGCCGGTATCCAGGCGCTGGCCATCCATGGCCGCACACGTGCCTGCGGCTATAGCGGCGAGGCGGAGTATGACACCATCCGCGCCGTGAAGGCGGCAGCCCGCATCCCCATCATCGCCAACGGCGACATCACCACGCCGCAAAAGGCCCGTTTCGTGCTCGACTACACCGGTGCCGACGCCATCATGATCGGCCGGGCAGCGCAGGGCCGACCCTGGATCTTTCGCGAAGTCGCCCACTACTTAGCTACGGGCGAGCTCCTGCCTGCACCCGAGGTCGCCGAGATCCATCAGGTGCTCATCGAGCATCTGGACGAGCTCTACCGCTTCTATGGCGAGGAGACGGGCGTGCGTGTGGCGCGCAAGCACATCGCTTGGTACACCCGTGGCCTCGCTAACTCGGCAGGTTTTAGGCAGGCGATGAATCGCCTGGACACCGCCCACGCCCAGCGTAAAGCGGTCGATGAGTTCTTCCACCGGGCGGCCGAGCGCAGTCGCCGCCTGGTCTATCTCGATCCATCCCCTGCGGATCGTATCGCCGCATGACGTTATGGAGAAGGCATGACCACCGTGGACGAGAGTGAACTGGCCGCCTGTGTGCGGCGGCAGCTACAAAAATACTTCAACGA
Source organism: Thiobacillaceae bacterium (assembly GCA_041640815.1). Classification (GTDB taxonomy): domain Bacteria; phylum Pseudomonadota; class Gammaproteobacteria; order Burkholderiales; family Thiobacillaceae; genus JANWZL01. Next base: position 12,305 of record JBEPZO010000019.1, on the reverse strand, counting down.
CCTAGGGGGGGAGCCAGCGAGACGCGTCTACACCCTGGTAATGCACTGTGTAGAAAAACCTGTTATTGAGGAGGTGCTGGCGCGCGCCGCTGGGAACCAGAGCCGTGCGGCGGAGATGCTCGGCATCAACCGCAACACCCTCAGGAAGAAGATGCAGCAGCACGGTATCAAGTAAAAATCAGCAATTGGCGGTGGGTAGCGGGGAAAGAATAAACTCTACTCCCCATGCCCCACCCCACGCCCGACTCCCTACCTCCCACGCTCTACTCCATCACCAACATGATTCAACGCGCGCTGCTTTCCGTTTCCGACAAAACCGGGCTCGTCGACTTCGCCCGCGCCCTGCACGGCATGGGCGTCGAATTGCTGTCCACTGGTGGTACGGCCAAGGCGATACGCGAAGCCGGCCTGCCGGTGACCGAAGTGGCCGACTACACGGGTTTTCCGGAGATGCTGGATGGCCGCGTCAAGACCCTGCATCCGAAGATCCACGGCGGCATCCTGGGCCGGCGCGATCTGCCGGCACACCGCGCGGCGATGCAGCAGCATGGGATTGGTGGCATCGACCTCGTCTGCGTCAACCTCTATCCCTTCCGCGCGACCATTGCCAAACCGACGTGCACGCTCGAGGAGGCGATCGAAAACATCGATATCGGCGGCCCGGCGATGGTCCGCTCGGCGGCCAAAAATTACGCCTTTGTCACCATCGTCACCGACCCGGCCGACTATGCGCGCGTGCTTGAAGAGATGCAGGCGCACGGCGGCAGCGTCTCCGACGCCACCCGCTTCGCCTTGGCGGTCAAGGCCTTCGAGCACACCGCGGCCTACGACGGGGCGATCGCCAACTATCTCGGCAGCCTACTCGAACAGTCCGCGTTCCCACGCACGCTCAATCTGCAATTCCGTAAGGCGCAACCGCTGCGTTATGGCGAGAACCCGCATCAGCACGCCGCCTTCTATATCGCCGCCGAGGAGACCGAACCCAGTGTGGCCACTGCCCGGCAGCTTCAAGGCAAGGAATTGTCCTACAACAACATCGCCGACGCCGATGCCGCCCTGGAGTGCGTCAAGCAATTCGACGAAGCGCCAGCCTGCGTCATCGTCAAGCATGCCAATCCCTGCGGCGTGGCCTACGGCGAGACGCTGCGCGCGGCCTATGAACGCGCGTATCAGACCGACCCGGAATCTGCCTTCGGCGGCATCATCGCCTTCAATGCCGAGCTCGATGCCGAGACCGCCCGCGCCATCCTCGAGCGCCAATTCGTCGAGGTGATCATCGCGCCGCGCATTTCAGCCGCCGCCGCCGAGGTCTGCGCGGCCAAGAAAAACGTGCGTCTGCTCGAGTGCGGCCAATGGCCGGCACAACCCAGCAAACGCCTGGACTTCAAGCGCGTCAGCGGCGGGCTTTTGGCGCAGGATGCCGACCTGTCGCTGTATGAGACGCTCAAGGTGGTGAGCAAACGTGCCCCCACCGAGGGCGAGATGCAGGACTTGCTGTTCGCCTGGCGCGTGGCCAAATTCGTTAAGTCCAACGCCATCGTCTATGCCAAGGACCGCATGACCATCGGCATCGGCGCTGGCCAGATGAGCCGGGTCAACTCGGCGCGCATCGCCGCCATCAAGGCGGAGCAGGCAGGGCTGGCGGTCCAGGGGGCGGTGATGGCCTCCGACGCCTTCTTCCCCTTCCGGGATGGCATCGATCAGGCGGCTGCCGCCGGCATTGCCGCCGTCATCCAACCTGGCGGTTCCCTGCGCGACGAGGAGGTGATCGCCGCCGCCAACGCGCATGGCATGGCCATGGTCTTCACCGGCATGCGCCACTTCCGGCATTAGGATTGGCTTGGCAGATCAGGATGGCCTGATCGCGATAAAATTCAACCCCTACGCATCATTCATCCCACACCCATCACAATGAAGATCCTGGTCATTGGCTCAGGGGGGCGGGAACACGCCCTGGCCTGGCGGCTCGCGCAAAGTCCGCGGGTACACAAGGTCTATGTCGCCCCTGGCAACGGCGGCACGGCACGCGAGCCAGGCCTGGAAAACCTGGCATTGACGGACTTTACCGATCTGATCGAATTTTGCCGGCGCGAGGACATCGCTTATACCGTGGTCGGTCCCGAGGCGCCGCTGGCGGCGGGTATCGTTGATGCCTTCCGCGCCGCCGGTCTCAAGATCTTCGGTCCCACCCAGGCCGCTGCCCGGTTGGAAAGCTCGAAGGCATTCGCCAAGGCCTTCATGCAACGCCACGGCATCCCCACGGCCGCCTATGCGAGCTTTGGCGACGCCGAGGCGGCGCATGCCTATATCCGCGCCAAGGGCGCACCCATCGTCATCAAGGCGGATGGGCTTGCTGCTGGCAAAGGGGTGGTGGTGGCCACCACGCCGGAGGAGGCCCATGCCGCCGTGCAGGCCATGCTCTCCGGCAATCGCTTGGGCGAGGCGGGTCGTCGCGTCGTCATCGAGGAATACCTCAGCGGCGAGGAGGCCAGTTTCATCGTCATGGTCGACGGCGAACACGTGCTGCCGCTCGCCACCAGCCAGGACCACAAACGCCTGCTCGACGGTGACCGCGGTCCCAACACCGGCGGCATGGGGGCCTATTCGCCGGCCCCTGTGATCACTCCCGAGCTGCATGCCCGCATCCTGCGCGAGATCATCCGCCCCGCCGTACAAGGGATGCGAGAGGAGGGCACGCCCTACACCGGCTTCCTCTATGCCGGGGTGATGGTGGGTGAAGACGGCGCGCCACGCGTGTTGGAGTTCAACTGCCGCTTGGGCGACCCCGAGACGCAGCCGATCATGATGCGGCTGAAAAACGATCTCTCCCAGCTGATCGAGGCCGCCCTCAGGGGTGAGCTCGATCAGGTGGAGGCGAAATGGGACCGCCGCTACGCCCTGGGCGTCGTCCTCGCGGCGGAGGGCTATCCCCATGCCCCTCGCACCGGTGATCCCATCAGCGGCCTGGGGGTGAACACAGAAGACTGCCATGTCTTCCACGCCGGCACCGCCCTCGTTGGCGAGCAGGTGGTCACGGCCGGTGGGCGGGTGCTGTGCGTCACCGCCCTGGGCGATACGGTCAAGATCGCTCAGAGCCGCGCTTACGAGGTGGCCGAGGGCATCGAGTTCGCTGGCCGGCAGATGCGCCGGGACATCGGCTGGCGCGCGCTGCAGCGTAGGGGAAGAAGCCATCGAAACTGACGCGGCCGGAGTAAGGGCCTAGTTGCGGTGCGATCGGATTGGGAGCTTACTCTCGGCACTGGTGTTGCCCGGTTTGGCTACGAAAAAACTTCAACAGGCTGAATAGGAGTCTTGCCGCTCATCCCCGTCGAAGAGGCAAGCTTTTTGAATACAAAGAGCTTGCTCATCTAAGGCTTCGTAACGAACTGGCATCGCGGCCAGTGTAAAATCTGTCTCAACCTAGTCCTAGGTTTCCCATCAACCGTTAAGGGAACTTTGCAGAACGGCGCGAGCGAGATGGAGGGTGCGGCACGGCTTTTGCCGCGACATAACAATGAGTTAGGCGAGGGAGCGAAAACAGAGTTTGACGTAGGCCAACATCGGCACAGCCGATTGTTTTCGCCCGCAGGGCCGGCCGAAGCCGCTATCCTCGCAACGAAGCCCACCGCAGAAAGTTATGCAGAGTTTTCTAAACGGGTTCGTTTAGCCGAGGTAAAGGGCCCCAAAACAAACTATTGAGAGGTCACCAATTATCTGCGTATGGACCAGAAATAAGGATAGTGCTGGGTTGTTGCTGGGTGAACCAAGCTGTTGCCGCCTCTGCTTTATCTACCACTCCCCCTCAGAATAGCCGGCTGACGTAAAATTTCTTTTTCACCGACAGTAAATAGCGACGATGTATCCTCAGCGGGTCAAACCATACTTCCTGAAGCTGCAGGAATTGATCGTCCAGCGCCTCGAGCAGGTCGATGGCAAGCCGTTTCTGAAAGACGTCTGGCAACGACCTGAGGGCGGCGGCGGCATCACCCGTTTGATCGAGGAGGGCAACCTCCTGGAGCGGGGCGGGGTCAACTTTTCCCATGTCATGGGCGAGCGGCTCCCCCCGTCTGCCACTGCGCACCGGCCGGAGCTTGCGGGGCGTCCATGGGAGGCGATGGGGGTGTCACTGGTGCTACACCCGCGTAATCCCTACGCGCCCACGGTGCACATGAACGTGCGCTTCTTCTGCGCCTATCCCGCCGCTGCTGAGGGTGGCGAGCCGGTCTGGTGGTTTGGCGGCGGGATGGATCTCACACCTTACTATGGTTTCGAAGAGGACGCCCGCCACTTTCACGCCATCTGCCGCAAGGCCCTGGAGCCGTTCGGCGCCGACTACTATTGCCGCTTCAAGAAATGGTGCGACGAATATTTCTTCCTCAAGCACCGCAACGAGCCCCGCGGCGTGGGCGGCATCTTCTACGACGATTTCAACGAAGGCGGCTTTGACCACGCCTTCAACCTCACCGAGAGTGTCGGTGACCATTTCCTGCCGGCCTATCTGCCCATCTTGGAGCGCCGGGTGGATATCCCCTACGGCGAGCGAGAGCGTGACTTCCAGGCCTATCGCCGGGGCCGTTACGTGGAGTTCAACCTGGTGTGGGACCGCGGCACGCTGTTCGGTCTGCAGTCGGGCGGCCGCACGGAATCGATCCTCATGTCGCTGCCGCCGATCGTCAAATGGCGCTACGCCTGGCAGCCGGAACCGGGCTCGCCGGAAGCGAGGCTGTACACCGATTTTCTCAAGCCACGCGACTGGCTTTCTTGAGATCCCATGCAGGGTGGTGCGCTTTTCCGCCGACCAGCCCGGCGTTGGCTTTGGCCGGTTGGCATCCTCTTTGCGCTTGTCGCCGCCGCCATAGCCGCCTATGAGCTCATCGCCTCACCCGTTCAGGCCCAGTTTCTCGCCCGTTACGCCGAGCGTCTGAAATTCTGGTTGGCAGAGGGGGCAAGTGACAGCATACGCTTCCCCACTGCTGGGCCGTACGACATCCGGCTCGGCTATGTCGGTTTGCCCGACTTCATCCGCCGCTTGAACCAGGCCGGTTACATCATCACGCAACAGGCGCGCATCTCACCGGAAATGGCCAAACTCGCCGAGTTCGGCCTGTTCCTCCCTTATCACGAGAAGAACACCGCGGGTCTCGATATACGCGATTGTCAAAATAATCCTATCTACACAGTCCGTTATCCGCGCCAGGCCTATGCCAAATTCGAAGACATCCCACCGTTGATCGCAAACACCCTGCTCTATATCGAAAACCGTGAGCTCCTAGACCCTAATCACCCGCAGCGAAATCCGGCTGTGGAATGGGATCGACTGGCACAAGCACTCCTTGAAAAGGCGGCACAGATAGTGGATCCACACCGCAATGTGCCTGGCGGATCCACACTGGCCACCCAAATTGAAAAGTTCCGACACTCTCCCGACGGGATCACCCTCACCGCTGCGGATAAGCTGAGGCAGATGGCCTCGGCTAGTCTGCGCGCCTATCTCGATGGCCCAGATACACGTGCCACGCGCCAACGCATCGTGGTGGATTACCTCAACAGTGTGCCCCTAGCCGCAGCACCAAATTACGGGGAGGTGCACGGGCTCGCGGAAGGGCTTAAAGCCTGGTTTGGGCTCGATTTCGAGCAAGTCAATCGACTGCTCTACCACCCTGTACCGACCAGAGAAGTCGCGCGCGCCTACAAGCACGTCTTGGCGTTGTTAGTTTCGCAGCGCAAGCCTTCCTGGTACCTGCTCAGTGGGCGCGAATATCTCGAGCGCCAGGTGAACACCCATCTCAAGCTACTGGCCGAGGCCGGCATCATCACCCCTAGCCTACGCGACTTGGCCTTACGTGAAGTCATACGCTTTCAGCCGCCCGCTCAGCTTGTTCCCAACGGCAAAGCAGCCAACTTCATCGAGCACAAGGCGGCCAACGCTATACGGGTCGAGCTCGCGCAGCGACTAGGCCTGCCTGGACTATATGACTTGGACCGACTCGACCTTACAGTCAACTCCACATTACACATGCCCACCCAGCAAGCCGTTGTCGATCTCCTCAGCCGTTTGCATGACCCCGTGCTGGTTGAGGCTGCTGGCTTATTTGGCCCGTCTCTGCTCTCGCCGGATAACGATCTAAAAAAGCCGATCTATAGCTTCACGCTCTACGAACTTACAGAAGGTGGTGCCTTGTTGCGGGTGCAAGCGGACAACCTCAATCAGCCTTTTGACATCAATCGCGGCGCGAAGCTTGACATGGGTTCCTCGGCAAAACTACGCACACTCATTACGTATTTGGAAATCATCGCCGAGCTGCATGCACAATACAGCAAGCTAAGCGACAGACAGCTTGCGGCATTGAAACCTGACGAGAAAGACGCTCTTAGCCGGTGGACAATAAGCTATCTCAGGCGGGCGCGGGATAAGTCGCTCACTGCTACACTCGAGGCAGCCATGTCGCGGTATTACTCTGCCAGTACCGACGAGATGTTTTTTACCGGTGGAGGACTCCACCGCTTTGCTAATTTCAGGTCGGAAGATGACAACCGGGTCATGGATCTATGGGAAGCGACTCGTAATTCGGTCAATCTCCCTTTCATACGCCTGATGCGCGATATCGTGCGACATTTTATTTACCGGTCTCCTAGTACAGCCGCACGTGTACTCGCCGACGCGGAAAATCCACAGCGCAAGACCTATTTGATCAGATTCGCCGATCGAGAGGGGCGTGTTTTTCTTGCTCGTTTCTACAAGAAATATAAGGGGTTAACCCCCAAGGAAGCGACTGCAAACTTGCTCAATCACCTGGCTGCACACCCCAAGCGGCTGGCTGCCGTGCACCGTTACCTGGAACCGAAGGCCGACCTCAATGCTTTCAAGGCCTTTATGAAAGACAGGTTGGCCAATCCCGATGCCTTCAATGACCAAGATTATGCTGCCCTTTACGATACTTATAGCCGGGATAAATTGAGCCTGTCCGACCGCGGTTACATCACCCAGATCCATCCACTCGAGCTCTGGCTTGTCGCCTATCTCCGCCAGCATCCCAAAGCCACTTGGAGCGAGATTGTGCAGGCCTCGGCCAAGGAGCGGGTCGAGGTCTACGATTGGCTATTCAAGACCGGGCGCAAGAACGCCCAAGACATCCGCATTATGTCGCTGTTGGAAATCGAGGCCTTTCAAGAAATTCATCGCCGATGGCAGAAATTGGGCTATCCCTTCTCCAGCCTTGTTCCCTCCTATGCCACGGCTATTGGTTCTTCTGCCGACAGACCGTCAGCGCTAGCGGAGCTAATCGGTGTCATCCTTAACGATGGCGCTAAGCTGCCGCCGGTGTCGATCACCCGTCTTGAATTCGCCGCTGGCACGCCCTACCACACCGTGCTCGAACGGGCTAAGCCGAAGCCCGAACAGATCTATCCGCCTGAGGTAGCAAGAGTGCTGCGAAAGGCGCTGATCAACGTCGTGCAAGAGGGTACTGCGCGCCGCCTCAAAGGCAGCTTCCCACTCGCCGACGGTAGCCACCTGACCATCGGCGGCAAAACAGGGACAGGCGACCATCGCTACGAAGTATATTCACCCGCCGGGACGGTGCTGGAATCCAAAGTCATGAATCGCACCGCCACTTTTGCCTTCTTTATGGGAAGCCGTTTTTTTGGCGTAATGACCGTTTTCGTCCCCGGTGAAGCTGCTAAAGACTTCAAGTTCACTAGTGCACTCCCTGTGCAAATCGTCAAAGTCTTGGAGCCGGCGCTCAGACCACTAGTGGTCACCGAGCCAGCACCTGAACCGAGTTGGGAACAACTCGTGCACGCCTTTGACACCGAAGCTGCGTCACATAAAAACAATGCACCCAAGGTTTTTGCCTTGAAAGGTACATCGTCCACGGACGACACCCCTGCTCACTCCCCTACCCCACCAGCGGCGGCCAACGCATCGACCAGTTTAACAAACCAGCCTGCGCCAGCCTCTGCTAAAAACAAAGCGCCACCTGTGACTAATGCTTCGGACAACACCACCGGAAAGGTTAGGCCAGCTAGCTCAAGTACTGGTATAGCTCATGAGAAGACGGGGGCGGAGCAGCTACCCTCACCCACGTCCACAACAGGCCAAACCGATCAAGAAAGTGATGCAATTGCACCTTCTAGGCCTCCAGCCACCCCCTGGGAAGAAGCCGATCAGCTCTGGCGCTAACGAGAAAAAGGCAACCTTTTATGAGGCTGTAAAGCGCATGCGCAGTAGCCTTCAAGCGAGATAGCCTAGATGGCTAAAACACCCGGCCTAGAGACCATGAAGGGCGAGAGTGATTCGCATCGGGTAGAGCGTGTCTATAGAGGCATGGCGCAAATAGAGTCATATGGGCACGAGCCGTAAAACTGGGTTAGATATTTAATTGGGGATAAAAGGGAGCGTAACACCGGTTACGCGGCTTTAGCTTAAGGCTATGCTCATTTGGTCTAACAAGTCCTAACAAGTGATGAGGCTGTGAGCCAACACCGTCGTTCCGTTATGGCGGTGGCCGCCTGTTTAGTAAATGAATAGTGGCGGTAGGTTGCACTGCACCGAATCCTGGTTTTTCACAACGTTTTTGCTCTCTTGCCCATACTGCTGACGATGGTAGCATCGTCCATAAATCGACGGCCGGTTTCATCCTATCATCAGGAGAACCATGGCACGATGTACAATGTTAGCAACCTCCACATCTAGCAAAGACATGCAGTTGCTGGCCTGTGGCGTGAACCATCACACGGCGCCGGTGGCGATCCGGGAGCGGCTAGCCTTCCCGCCCGAGGTCCTGCCGCGCGCGCTAGTGGACGTCACTGGCCGCAAGCTGGCGCGCGAGGCAGCCATTCTCTCCACCTGCAACCGTACGGAGATCTACTGTAGCGCCGCCGAGCCGGAGGGCGTGATCGAATGGATGAGCCGCTTCCACAATCTGGAACCGCGCGAGGTCAGGCCCTATCTCTATCTCCTGCCCGGCGATCAGGCCGTCAAGCATGCCTTCAGGGTCGCCTCCGGCTTGGATTCCATGGTGCTGGGCGAGACCCAGATCCTCGGCCAGATGAAGCAGGCGGCCCGCCATGCGCAAGCGGCAGGCACCCTTGGCCTGCTGCTAAACAAGCTGTTCCAGCGCACCTTTTCCGTGGCCAAAGAGGTCCGCTCCGCCACCGAAATCGGGGCAAATACCGTATCCATGGCCGCGGCAGCGGTAACCCTGGCGGCGCGTATCTTCGCCGACCTCTCCGAACAGGCGATGCTGTTCGTCGGCGCAGGCGAGATGATCGAGCTGGTGGCCACCCATTTCGCCGCCCGCAAACCGCGTCGGCTGATGGTGGTCAACCGCACCGAGCAACGGGCGCGCGAGCTGGCCAGGCGCTTCGGCGGGGAGGGCGCGGCGCTTACCGCCTTGCCCGAGCTTTTGCCCGACTTCGATATCCTGGTCACCTCCACAGCGAGCCCCTTGCCCATCATCGGCTTGGGCATGGTCGAGCGCGCGATCAAGCTCCGGAGGCACCGGCCCATGTTCATGGTCGATCTGGCCGTACCGCGTGACATCGAGCCCGAGGTGGGGCAGTTGCCCGACGTCTTCCTTTACACCGTGGACGACTTGGGCGAGGTGGTGCGCGATGGCCAACAGGCCCGTCAGGCCCAGGTCCTCCAGGCCGAGGCCATCATCGATGCCAGTGTGCACGAATTCATGCACTGGCTAGACAGCCGGCGGGCGGTGCCGACGCTGCGCGCCCTGCGCGACCGCGCCGAGCGCATGCGCCGACACGAGCTGGAGCGGGCGTACAAGCTGCTTGCTCGCGGCGAGGACCCGAAGCAGGTCCTCGAGCTGATGAGCCGCGCGCTGATGAACAAATACCTGCACGATCCTAGCCAGGCCCTCAATCAGGCCACGGCTGAGGAGCGCGATGCGCTGACTCGCTTTCTGCAGCAGCTCTACCACCTCCACCCTGAACAATAGCCACTGCCCACGCTTAACCCTTTGATCGGCTCGTGCCCTCGCTATCCAAACATACTGTTTCTGCTTTGCCATAGACCATCTCGCTTTAGGCAGCCATCCTGATGCGCCTCATGTTTTCCTGCGCCCGCACGGAATATCCGGGTTAAAGCGTTGGCGACTACTGCTTGTGTCATAGACGCTCATCCTATGCACCCCTCGCTCATCGATAAACTCAATCAACTTGCCGAACGCTTGCGCGAAATCGAAACCGAGCTGGCCCAAGAAGACGCGATAACTGACCTCGCGAACTACCGCCGTTTGTCGCGTGAGCATGCCGAGCTTTTGCCCATCGTCCAGCTCTATCAAGCCTGGTGTCAGGCTGAACAAGACCGCAAGCTAGTTCAATCCTGGCTAGATGACAGCGAGCTAAGAACCCTTGCTCTAGAGGAGAAGGCTGCTGTCGAGACCAGGCTTGCCCAGCTTGAGCGAGACCTGCAGATCATGCTGCTGCCGCGCGACCCGAACGACGAGCGCAACCTCTTTCTCGAGATCCGCGCCGGCACCGGTGGCAACGAGGCCGCCCTGTTCGCCGGCGATCTGCTGCGCATGTACGCCCGCTATGCCGAGCGCCAGGGCTGGCAGCTGGAAATCCTGTCTGCAAGCCCCGGCGAGGTGGGCGGCTACAAGGAGGTGATCTGCAAGGTAAGCGGCCACGGCGCCTATTCCAAACTCAAGTTCGAGTCCGGTGGCCATCGCGTGCAACGGATCCCGCAAACCGAATCGCAAGGCCGCATCCATACCTCCGCCTGCACCGTCGCAGTGATGCCCGAGGCCGACGCGGTGGAAGAGGTGGAGATCAACCCGGCTGACATCAAGATCGACACCTTCCGCGCCAGCGGCGCCGGCGGCCAGCATGTCAACAAGACCGACAGCGCCGTGCGCATTACGCATCTGCCCACCGGCATCGTCGTCGAATGCCAAGACGACCGTTCCCAGCACCGCAACAAGGCCACCGCCCTGGCGGTTTTGGCGGCGCGGCTCAAGGACATGCGCAACCGCGAGGCGCGTGCGCAAGAGGCGAAGACGCGTAAGGACCTCATCGGCAGTGGCGATCGCTCCGATCGCATTCGCACCTATAACTTCCCGCAGGGACGGGTGACCGACCACCGCATCAACCTCACTCTGTACAAGATCGATGCCATCATGGACGGCGAGCTGGACGAGCTGATCGAAGCGCTGCAGGCCGAGCACCAAGCCCAGCAGCTTGCGGCGTTGGTGGCGGATGGCTGATGGGGGGTGTGGGCATGATGGGCGGTGTTGGCCTGAGGGTGGTGTGATGCGGCTGGCACAACCCTCCGACCCAAACCCGGACGCTGGGGCAGGCAGCCCAGTTGACTGTCTGGATGCTTGGCTCAGACAGGCGGCGCGCCACATTAGGGCCACGCTCGGTCTGTCACACCAGGAGGCCCGCCTCGAGGCGTCGGTCCTCGCCGCCCACGCCCTGGGCGTGAGCCGCGCCTGGCTGGTGGCGCATGGCCGCGATGTCCTGAGCCCTGCCCAACGCAGCCGCATCGATGCCTGCCTCGGCCGGCGCCTACGCGGCGAGCCAGTGGCCTACATCACCGGCCAATGCGAGTTTTACGGCCTGCAATTACGCATCACCCCTGCCGTACTCGTTCCGCGGCCCGAGACCGAGACCCTGGTCGATGCCGCCCTCGAGCACCTTCCAGCTGACCAAGCTTGTCGTGTATTGGATCTGGGTACTGGTAGCGGTGCCGTCGCCATCGCTATTGCCGCACACCGTCCCTTAGCCGACATCCTCGCCATAGATCAATCGCCTTCGGCGCTGCAGTTAGCACAGGAGAACGCCCGGTATCACGGCTTGCGTAATGTGAGGTTTCAGCAAAGCGACTGGTATCATCAAGTGCGGAGACGTAATTGCGACCTGATCGTGGCAAACCCGCCCTATTTAGCCGCCAATGACCCGCACCTATTGGAACCGGGTCTTCGCTTTGAACCGATATCTGCACTTGTGGCGGGTGAAGACGCGCTCGCAGCAATCCGCGTCATCGTGCAAGGGGCACCTGCACACCTACGCGCAGGCGGCTGGCTATTTTTCGAACATGGGTTTGCTCATGCCGAGGACTGCCGGTTGCTGCTCGCAACACCGAGCTGGCAGGCCGTTCACACCCGGGTGGACCTTGCTGGATTACCGCGGGTAACAGGAGGCCAATACTGTGTACACCCCCCTTCGTGTGTGTGAGCGGTATGAGTGTGTGTGTGGGGGGGGTGGGTGAGGTGGTGTAGGTAGGAGGGGGTCTGGCGATGACCTACTTTCGCCGGCGAGGGGGCCGACTATCATTGGCGCTG
>JBEPZO010000018.1:0-40855 GCA_041640815.1 Thiobacillaceae bacterium | reverse complement strand
TCTTTCGTGGCCTTTTCATCCACGACAAGTGGGACTGGAGCAAGAAACACCCCGTCATTCGCCTCAGCTTCGCCGAGGGGCGGCTCAAGCATGCTGACGGTCTGGACGAGCACATCCACGCCCTGCTTGATGACAACGCGCGGCGCCTGGGTGCGCGCATCGAGTAACGAACTCGGCTGCCCCAACCTAGAGGTCGCCTACAGCCTCAACGATGCGCTCCTGAAGGGCTTGGTGGGTGACGCCTCGTTTGCTGAGGAGGCCATAAGCCGCCTGTACGGCCTGCTCGCCAGCGCCGACACCACCGCGCTGTATGAGCACCTGCAAAGCCTGTACGCAGCCATCCCGCACGACGGGTACCGCAACAACCCGATCACCCAGTACGAGGGCTACTGGGCGAGCGTCTTCTATAGCCACTTGGCCGCCTTGGGGCTGGAGCTGATCGCCGAGGACGTGACCAACCAGGGGTGCATCGATCTCACCGTGAAGCTGCCCGAGCGCCTCTATCTGTTCGAGTTCAAGGTGGTGGATGATGCGGCCGAAGGCAAAGCCCTCGCCCAGCTCATCAAACGCGGCTATGCCGACAAATACCTCGCCGATGGCCGCCCCATCCACTTGATCGGCATCGAATTTAGCCGCAAGGCGCGAAATGTCGTCGGCTTCGAGGTCGAAACGCGCTGACCCCCTGCCCTGCGCCTCCTGGGAAAACGCTGAATCAATTGGCTTAAGCGGCGCATGGGCTTCGTTGCGCGGGTAGCGGCTCCGGCCGGCCCTGCGGGCCAAAACAATCGGCTGCGCCGATATTAGCCTACGCCAAAACTCTGTTTTCGCGGCCTGCCTAACTACTCGTTATGTCTTGCGACAAGCCGCTCCGTGCCCCGGGCCATCCATCCCGCGCGGCTTTCTACAGCGTTTCTCTGAACAAGTCGAGACTCTAGCCGACTTCTCGCCACTGCCCCGGTGCCAGGCCGGCCAGGCTCCAGGGACCGATGGCCCAGCGTATCAGCCGCAGCGTCGGGTAGCCGACGCGTGCAGTCATGCGCCGTACCTGGCGGTTCTTGCCTTCGGTGAGGCGCATCAGCAGCCAGCTGGTGGGGATGTGCCGGCGCTGGCGTATCGGCGGGTTGCGCGGCCAGAGCTGTTCCGGTTCGGGCATCGGCTCCACTACCGCTGGCCGGGTACGGTAATCACCTAGATCGACGCCTTGGCGCAGGCGCGCCAGGGCCGTTTCATCAGGTATGCCTTCGACCTGGACCCAATAGGTCTTGGCTTGTTTGTGACGCGGATGTGACAGCCAGTGCTGCAGACGCCCGTCGTCGGTTAGAATCAGCAGTCCTTCGCTATCCTGATCCAGACGACCAGCGGCATAGACTCCGCGCACAGGGATATAGTCGCGCAGGCCCGGATGCCCGTCTGCCGGTGTGAACTGGCTGAGCACGCCATAGGGCTTGTTGAACAGGATGATACGGCTCAACGTTTGACTACCCCTTTAGGAGCAGTGGTGAAAAGTCCAATCATAATCCCTCCCGGCGACAAAATCGGCGTGCGGGCTGATGCTACCCTCGATGTGCCAGATACGCCCATCATCCCCTTCATCGAGGGCGACGGCATTGGCGTCGATATCACACCCGTGATGCGCAAGGTCATCGATGCCGCCGTGGCGAAGGCCTATGGTGGTAAAAGACGCATCGCTTGGATGGAGGTATATGCCGGCGAGAAGGCGACGCGCTACTACGGCGCCGACACCTGGCTGCCAGACGAGACCGTAGAGGCGGTACGCGACTACGTCGTCTCCATCAAAGGCCCCTTGACCACGCCGACCTCCGGTGGCATCCGCTCGCTCAACGTTGCCCTGCGCCAGCGCTTGGACCTCTATGTCTGCCTACGCCCGGTGCGCTACTTCCCAGGTGTGCCCTCCCCCCTGAAGACGCCGGAGGAGGTGGACATGGTGATCTTCCGCGAGAATACCGAGGACATCTATGCGGGTATCGAGTGGGAGGCCGGCAGCGCCGAGGCGCAGAAGGTCATCCAATTCCTCGAGCAAGAGATGGGGGTACACAAGATCCGCTTTCCAGCCACCTCGGCCATCGGCATCAAGCCGGTGTCCATAGAGGGGTCGGAGCGGCTCATCCGCAAGGCCATCCAGTACGCGATCGACAATCGCCGCAAGTCGGTCACGCTCGTGCATAAGGGCAACATCATGAAGTTCACCGAAGGCGGCTTCAAGAAATGGGGCTATGCGCTCGCGGCACGGGAGTTCGGCGCCACCCCCATCGATGGCGGGCCCTGGATGCGCCTACCCGATCACCTGGGTGGCGTGGTGATCAAGGATGTCATCGCGGATGCCTTCCTGCAGCAGATCTTGCTGCGCCCGGCGGACTATGACGTGATAGCCACCTTGAATCTCAACGGCGACTACATCTCCGATGCCCTAGCGGCGGAGGTCGGCGGTATCGGCATCGCTCCCGGTGCCAATCTGTCCGACACGGTAGCGATGTTCGAGGCCACCCATGGCACCGCCCCCAAATATGCGGGCCAAGACTATGTCAACCCCGGCTCTTTCATCCTCTCTGGCGAGATGATGCTGCGTCACCTGGGCTGGACCGAAGCGGCGGATCTCGTCATCAAGGGGATGGCGGGGGCGATCCGCGCCAAGACCGTGACCTATGATTTCGCGCGCCTGATGCCGGGCGCCACCCAGGTGAGTTGCTCGGGCTTTGGCAGCGAGGTCATCCGCTGGATGGAGTAGAAGGCGAATAGGCTTCTGCCATTGCAGTCAGCTTAAGCTTAGCCCATGGCTGACGCCCTGCGACCAGCCACTGCTCTTTGCTGCTTACGGGGCAGGAGAACCTGCCTATCGCCTGCATGCCCAATGGCAGGCTGGCAGCAAGGCAGCATCCTTGCCCTCGGCCGTAGGTCAGGCACATGTAGCCGGCGCGCCCAGCCTTGCGCGTGACACAGGGCGTGCAGGGCGTATGCTTTCACTGCTTGCGCTTAACCTATACACTCGCTGAAAACCACCTGAGCTGAGCAAACCATAACCCTCATCGAGAGGCGGATGAGTCATGACTCAAATCTTTTTGATGTTGGCGGCTTGCTTGCCTTTCGGACCTTCAGCGACGTCAAAGCTCACGCGCTCCCCCTCCTTCAAGGACTTAAACCCCTTCATGTTGATGGCAGAAAAGTGGGCGAAGACATCCTCCCCACCACCATCAGGCGTGAT
This sequence comes from Thiobacillaceae bacterium, assembly GCA_041640815.1. GTDB lineage: Bacteria > Pseudomonadota > Gammaproteobacteria > Burkholderiales > Thiobacillaceae > JANWZL01. The sequence continues at coordinate 37,635 of JBEPZO010000018.1, read as the reverse complement.
GAAGCCAAAACCCTTAGCGTCATTGAACCATTTGACGGTACCTGTAGCCATAGAAAAGACTCCTCTACTTCGACCACATTCACAAACTGTGCTTGGCTACAAGCCCACCAATGGTACGACTCGAACCAAACGTCCCTTTTTTACGCCGTTGGCGGCTTAGCGTCAACATGACTTGAAAAAAAAAACCGAATCTTCAAAATGAAAGCGGTGGTGAACCAGTTGATTCCCTACGCGTATGACGGTCAAACAAGTTGAGGAGCGGGTTGTAGCGCCCGAGCGCACGCAGTCTAGACAACCCCCACTGTACAAGGTTCTGTTGCTGAACGATGACTATACGCCGATGGATTTCGTGGTTCACGTCTTGCAGCGGTTCTTTGGGATGGACCGTGAACGTGCCACGGTAGTCATGCTCAAAGTACACAACGAGGGAGTAGGGTTAGCTGGGGTCTACCCCAAGGATATCGCCGAAACCAAAGTCAGCCAGGTGATAAACTACGCTCGCCAGCACCAGCATCCCCTACAATGCGTTCTGGAGGAAAACCGATGCTAGCCCAGGAGTTGGAACTCAGCCTACACATGGCGTTTATCGAAGCTCGCCAGAAGCGCCATGAGTACATCACGGTTGAACACCTGCTCTTGGCTCTGCTGGACAACCCATCCGCAGCTGAGGTACTCAAAGCTTGTGCCGCCAACATCGATGAACTGCGCCAAAAGCTGACCGAGTATATCGATAAGCACACCCCAAAGGTCGCTGGGGACGGCGAGGTTGACACGCAACCGACGCTTGGGTTCCAGCGCGTGCTCCATCGCGCCATCCTGCATGTGCAATCCTCAGGTAAGAAGGAGGTCACAGGTGCCAATGTGTTGGTTGCTATCTTTGGCGAGAAGGATTCGCACGCGCTGCATTTTCTTACCCAACAAGGCATTACACGGCTCGATGTAGTAAATTACATCTCTCATGGAATCACCAAAACTGCTCAGGGGAATGCTTCGCTTGGCCGTACTGAGCCGGGCGGCCAAGATCAGGACGGTGAAACGAGCATCACTCCTGCCCTCGAGGCCTATGCGGTGAATCTCAATGCCCAGGTCTTGGCTGGCCGTATCGACCCGCTGATCGGCCGCGACCGGGAACTTGAGCGAGTCATTCAGACGTTGTGCCGACGGCGTAAGAATAACCCCCTCCTCGTTGGCGAGGCCGGAGTTGGGAAGACGGCGATTGCCGAAGGGCTTGCCCGCCGTATCGTCGAGGGTGAAGTACCAGAGATCCTCGCTGGAGCAACCGTTTATGCCCTGGATATGGGCGCCCTACTAGCTGGCACGAAGTACCGCGGCGACTTTGAGCAGCGCCTGAAAGCTGTCTTAAAGCAGCTTACTGCTGATCCCAAGGCTATCTTGTTTATCGACGAGATACATACCCTGATTGGCGCAGGAGCTGCATCTGGCGGTACCTTGGATGCCTCGAACTTGCTCAAGCCTGCCCTCGCAAACGGCCAGCTGCGTTGCATCGGCGCTACAACTTACAACGAGTTCCGCGGTGTATTTGAAAAGGATCACGCCTTGTCGCGGCGGTTCCAGAAGATCGATGTGCCGGAGCCCAGCGTGGAGGAAACGGTGGCCATCCTGCGCGGGCTGAAGTCCCGTTTCGAGGCGCATCACGGCGTGCGCTACACCCTGTCTGCGCTATCGACTGCAGCGGAATTGTCCGCGCGCTACATCAATGATCGACACCTGCCGGACAAGGCGATCGACGTGATCGATGAAGCTGGCGCGGCACAGCGCATCCTGCCCAAGTCCAAGCAGAAAAAGGTCATCACGAACAAAGATATCGAGGAGATCGTCGCCAAGATCGCCCGCATCCCTGCAAAGACCGTTACGACAGATGAACGACTTACCTTAAAGAACCTCGAACGGGATCTGAAGTCGGTGGTTTTCGGCCAGGATCAGGCGATCGAGGCACTGGCAGCCGCCATCAAGATGTCGCGCTCCGGGCTCGGCAATCCGCAGAAACCTATCGGCAGTTTCCTCTTCGCGGGGCCCACCGGCGTCGGCAAGACCGAGGTTGCCCGGCAGCTCGCCTACACGCTTGGGGTGGAGCTCATCCGCTTTGACATGTCGGAGTACATGGAGCGCCATGCCGTCTCCCGCCTGATCGGTGCGCCGCCCGGCTATGTCGGGTTCGAACAGGGCGGGCTACTCACCGAGGCCATCACCAAACACCCCTATGCTGTGTTGTTGCTCGACGAGATCGAAAAGGCCCATCCGGACATCTTCAACATCCTGCTGCAAGTGATGGACCACGGCACCCTGACGGACAACAACGGCCGCAGGGCAGACTTCCGCAACGTCATCATCATCATGACTACCAATGCCGGGGCAGAGGCACTCAGCAAGTCGAGCATCGGTTTCACCCCTAGCCAGCGCAAGGGAGACGAGATGGAGGAGATCAAGCGACTGTTCAGCCCTGAATTCCGCAACCGCCTGGATGCCATCATCTCCTTCTCGCCGCTCGATGAGTCGGTCATCCTGAAGGTGGTCGACAAGTTCCTCATGCAGCTGGAGGATCAGCTGCATGCCCGCAAGGTGGAGGCCCATTTCACCGACGCCTTGCGCGCCTACCTGGCCAAGAAAGGCTTCGATCCGCTGATGGGTGCCCGGCCGATGGCTCGGCTGATCCAGGACACCATCCGCAAGGCCCTGGCCGACGAGTTGCTGTTTGGCCGTTTGGCCAATGGGGGCGTGGTGACCGTGGACGTGGACGAAAACGGCAAGATCAAACTCAGCTTCGACGAGGCCCTGCAGCCAGCCTAGACGCCGTCGGACGCCAACCGGCTTGCGCCACAGGGCGCGCGCCGTGCCTGGTGACACGCCATCGATCAAACGGCAGGCTTGAACAGGCGGAAGAAATTCTCTCGGCTTGCTGCCGCCACCACCTCGAGCGGCAACCCCTTCAGACGGGCGATCTCTTCCGCCACATAGCGCACGTAGGCGGGCTCGTTACGCTTGCCGCGATGCGGCACCGGCGCCAAGTAGGGCGCATCCGTCTCCACCAAGAGACGGTCAAGTGGAATGGCTTGTGCCACTTCACGCAGTGCGGCAGCGTTTTTGAAGGTGACGATGCCGGAAAAGGAGATGTAAAAACCCATGGCCATGGCTTGCTCAGCCACAGCCAGGCTTTCGGTGAAACAGTGCATCACCCCTCCCACGGCCTGCGCCCCCTCCTCTGCCATGATGCGCAGGGTGTCGTCCGCGGCATTGCGGGTGTGAATGATCAGCGGTTTGCCCACCAGCCGCGCTGCGCGGATGTGGGTACGAAAACGCTCGCGCTGCCAGGGCAGGCACTCTCGCGGCCGGCGGTAGTAATCCAGCCCGGTTTCGCCAATGGCCACCACCTTGGGATGCTGGGCTAAGCGCACCAATTGCTCGACATCGGGCTCGCTGGCCTCCTCGTGCTCGGGATGCACACCGACCGAGGCGTAAAGGTTCGCATGCCGCTCTGCGAGGTCAATCACGCCAGGCAGGCGTTCTAGGCTCACCGAGACACATAGGGCATGACTGACGCCATAGCGGGCCATGTTCTCCAACACCGGCTCGACGCCCTCGCGGTAATCCGGAAAGTCAAGGTGACAATGTGAGTCCACCAGCATAGTGTTGTCTGGCAACTGTCCGAACTGATTGAGGTTGGAAAAGGCTTAAAACCGTGTTTCGTGCTGCAGTGTAAGCTAGAACTGCCCGCTTAACGCACTATCATCCTGTCAAGCGGCGGCGAGCGCCTAAGACCGAACTGCGTTTTCTGCTTCGCAAAAACTGCCTCTGCTTGTTTGACAGCCCACACCCGAGTCTCCGGTCTCCCTGTCAGTTTGCGGCTTTCCGTAACATTTTTAGAGGGTATGAGTAAGGCGTTTGGACTTGATCGCGTTACCTAGGATGCTCTCGATCTTGTTGCGGGCGGCGTGCCCGCTCTCGCTATCGTCGAACTGCACACCAATGCCTTGTTGTCGGTTTCCCTGTGCCTCGGCTGGGGTGATCCATACCACTTTGCACGAAAGGGAGAGCTTGGTCGGGTCATCCAGAATAGACAGCAGTAGATAAACCTGATCGCCCATTTGATAAGGACGTTGAGTTGGAATAAACAGCCCCCCGCCTTTGATGAAGGGCATATAGGCCGCGTAGAGGGCGCTGCGTTCCCTGATGGTGAGCGAGAGCACACCGGGACGTATCGGATGCTTGGCGACCTTGCCGTCTTCACTCATGGCTTCTCCTCGATGGAAGCGTATCGCAGCAGCCAAGATTCTAGCAACAGCTGGGCATTGAGCGGATGCTGCAGCCAGCGCCCCGCCTGCAAGAGTTCCTGGTAGAGCGCCCACAGGTGTACCGGGTGTGCCGTAGCAGCGCGTGCCTGCAGCGATCCGGCATACTGTGGAAAATAGCGCACGCCAGCACCGGCCTGACAGGTAATGAGATCGCAAGTCCACCGCGTCAACCAGCCCCACGCATCGTGCAGGCTCTGCTGCATGGTTTGCGCCAGTTCACACCAGTCCTGCTTGGCTGGGACGGCCAGCGCGTCGAGAAAGCGTTGCCGCTGCGCTAGCCGTTCAGGTTTGGCCAGCTCCAGGGCGAGCAAGGGCGCACCACCAGCCTCCTCAAGCCAGGCCTCTGCATCGTCGAGTCCTCGATCTGCCAACCACTGCAGGGCGATTTGCCGGCTGGGCTTGGGCACGGTCAGCTTGCGGCAGCGCGAGCGCACCGTGGCAGGCAGACGGCGCGGCTGGTGACTGACCAAGATCAGCAACACATAGGGTGGCGGCTCCTCAAGGGTTTTCAGCAGGGCATTGGCCGCGGCCGCATTCATCGCCTCCGCCGGTGTGATCAGCACGATCCGCCAGCCACCCTGATGGGAGGAGAGGTCGAGCAGCTGCATGGCCTGCCGGATCGCGTCGACGCTGATCAGCCGCCTGCCCCGCCTCGCCGTCTCGCCTTCACTTGCCTCGTCGAGCGGTTCGACGAGACGCAAGTCGGGGTGCCCGCCTTGGGCGAGCCAATTGCAGGACTGACAGGTGCCACAGGCGGTCGCGCCCTGCGGCTGTTCACAGAGCAGCCATTGAGCCAAGCTCATGGCCAGCTGATGCTTGCCCACCCCGCGCATGCCTTGCAAAAGCAACGCGTGCGGCAGACGCTGGCGATCGCGTGTGAGCTCGTTCCATGCCGACTGTAACCAGGGATAAGGGGTCATAGCATCGGCTCCAGCAAGGCAAGAAGCTGCTTGCGTATCGCCTCGACGGGCTGGTTGGCGTCGATGACCTTGATCCGCTCGGGATACTGAGCCGCGCGTTGCAGGTAGGCCTGTCGGACGCGCTCGTAGAAATCGGCGCGCTCGCGCTCGAAACGATCGGGCTCGCGTACGGCGCGGCGCCTTGCCTCGGCAACCTCCCCCGCGACATCGAACAAGAGCGTCAGGTCGGGCTGCAGCGGTCCTTGCACCCAGGCCTCCAACGCCTTGAGTCGTGTCTCTGGCAAACCGCGGCCACCGCATTGATAGGCGTAGGTGGCATCGGTGAAGCGGTCAGAGAGGATCACCTCGCCGGCTTCGAGGGCGGGCTCGATCACGCGCGCGAGGTGCTCCCGTCGTGCCGCGAAGAGGAGCAACGCCTCCGTCTCCACGTGCATGGGGGCGGAAAGCAGCAGCTCACGCAACCGCTCGCCCAACGGTGTGCCGCCAGGTTCGCGGGTTGTACGCACCTTTTTGCCGTGCGCCTCGAACAGCTCGCGCAACCACGGCAAGTGCGTGCTCTTGCCGGCTCCATCGACGCCTTCCAAGGTGATAAATAGGCCTCTTAACATGCTCAGTTCCTTTGGTAGCGGGCTACCGCTCGATTGTGCTCTTCCAGGGTGTTGGAGAACTGGTGGCGGCCGTCACCCCGGGCGACGAAATACAGGGCGGCGCTCGGTTCTGGATTGATGGCCGCACGGATGGAGGCCGCGCCAGGCAGGGCGATGGGGGTTGGGGGGAGCCCCCCGCGCGTGTAGGTGTTGTAAGGCGTGTCGGTGAGCAGATCGACTTTGCGCAGGTTGCCATCGAAGTCTGCTCCAAGCCCGTAGATCACCGTCGGATCGGTCTGTAGCCGCATGCCAAGGCGCAAGCGGTTGAGAAATACCGCGGCGATGAGGCCACGCTCCTCCGGCACGGCCGTCTCTTTCTCGATGATGGAGGCCATGATCAGCACCTCATAGGGCGATTTGTAGGGCAGCCCCGGTGGCCGATCGCGCCAGGCCTCTTGCAATACCTGCTGCATTTGATGATAAGCGCGTAAAAGCAGGGCCTTGTCCGAACTGCCGTAGTCGAAGTAGTAGGTATCCGGGAAGAACAGGCCCTCGGGATGCGTCGCCTCGATACCCAAAGCCGCAAGCAGCTGCGCATCATCCAGGCCTTGGGTCTCCTTGCGCAGGCCTGGGTGTCGCGCAAGGGCCTCGCGCATCTGGCGAAACGTCCAGCCCTCGATGATGGTGATCTTACCGAGCAGAGTCTCCCCTTGAGTCAGCTTGCGCAGCACTCGCCATGGCGAGGCCGCGTCCTCGAAGAGATAGCTGCCGGCCTTGATCTGCCCTGCCTTACCGGACAATCTGCCCAGCAGGCTGAACGCCCAGGCATGCTTGACGATGCCTCGTCGCTCCAGCTGCGCCGCCACCGCCCTCAACCCCGCGCCTCGTTCGACATGTAGCTCGGCGGGAAATGGGCCGCTCCCCGTTGGGGTGACCGCATAGACGACGAGCCCGCTGGCAACGGTGAGGATGAGCGCCAGGGCGCCGGCCAGGAAGGCTCGGAGGTGACGGCGCAGCAGGGTCTGACGTACGGCGCTAGGCGAGTAAGACATGACGCTGACTCAGGCTAGGCTCCTGCAACGCAACCGTGGCACGAGTCATGTCGCGTGCGCGTCGGCATCGAGCAGGCGCCGCAGTTCGCGGCTCACCCGCGGTGGATCCCAACTCCGCTCACCCAGGCAGGCCACCGGCCAGACCCTGATCAGACTGTTGGTCAACATGACCTCCTCGGCTTTAAGCAATTGCTCGAGGGTGATATCGGCCTCGTGTACGGGCAGCTTTAAGTCGTTGGCCGCCTGCATCAGACGGGCACGGGCCACACCGGCCACGCCGCAGCGGTGCAAACGCGGGGTGAAGAGCGCACCTTGCCGGTAGATGAAGACGTTGCTGCGCGTGCCGCCGACGACGCGTCCAGCCGCATCGAGCAGCAGCCCCTCGTCGATGCCGGCATCGGCGCACGCCATCGCGGCGAGGACGTTTTCCAGACGATTGAGATGTTTGATGCCGGCGAGCAGGGGTTGTTCCGCAAGGCGCAGGTGGCAGAGCCGAAGGCGCGCCCCCCTTGCCGCCACGGTCTCGATCTGCTGCGGCCATGAGGAGGCGAGCAGCACTCGGGTGGGGGTGAGCTTACCGTCCGGGGCGTAGCCGCGCAGCCCCGGCCCGCGCGTGAGCACGAGCTTGAGCACGCAAGCCTTCGGCAGGCTCGGCAGCACGTCGGCCACGTCGCGCGCCCACGCCTCCGCTGGCGGGCTGGGTATCGCCAGGCGCTCGGCGTCAGCCGCCAACTTCGCCATGTGGTCGGCCCACCACACCGGTCGGCCATCGCGCACGCGGAGGGTGCGGAAAACACCGTCGCCGTACATCAGGCCGCGATCGTAAGCGCACAGCGCAGCCTCTGGTTGCCCATTCACCAGGATACGGAATGGGGTGGTCATGCCCTGGGGCGCTGCCGTGGCCGCGTGCCTTCAGATACGGCGAAAGATCAAGGTGCCGTTGGTGCCGCCAAAACCGAAGGAGTTAGATAGCGCGATGTCGATGCGCGCCTCGCGCGCCGTGTTGGGCACATAGTCCAGATCGCATTCCGGGTCTGGTTCGTGCAGGTTGATGGTGGGGGGGATGGCGCCACGAGCCAACGCGAGCGCAGTGAACACAGCCTCGACGCCGCCGGCCGCGCCCAGGAGGTGGCCAGTCATGGATTTGGTCGAACTGATCATGAGCTTGTAGGCATGATCCCCGAACGTCATCTTCACCGCGCGCGTCTCGGCGATGTCCCCCAGCGGCGTCGATGTGCCATGGGCGTTGATGTAATCGACCTGATCCGGGTTGATGCCGGCGTCTTTCAGCGCCGCCTTCATACATCGGGCAGCGCCCGAACCATCCTCCGTTGGCGCCGTCATGTGATAGGCATCGGCACCCTTGCCATAGCCGATCACCTCGCAATAGATGCGGGCACCGCGCGCTTTGGCGTGCTCGTATTCCTCCAGCACCATCACCCCTGCCCCCTCGCCGAGGACGAAACCATCGCGTTCCTTGTCCCAGGGTCGGCTAGCACCGGCAGGGTCGTCATTGCGGGTGGACAATGCCCTTGCTGCAGCAAACCCGCCAATCGCCAAGGGGCAGACGGTGGATTCCGCGCCGCCGGCGATCATCACATCCGCCTCGCCGCGCTCGATCAGACGCGCCGACTCGCCGATGGCATGCGTGCCCGTGGTACAGGCGGTAGCCAAGGCCAGATTGGGACCCTGCAGGCCGAGGCGTATGGACAGCTGGCCGGCGATCATGTTGATGATCGAGGAGGGGATGAAAAACGGCGAGATCTTGCGCGGGCCTTCCGTTAGATAAGTTTTGTACACAGCCTCAATCATGGGAAGGCCGCCGATACCGGAGCCAATGTTTACACCAATGCGCTCCCTGTTGGCATCAGTGACTTCGATCCCGGAATCCTTGAAAGCATCGAGGCCAGCCGCCAGTCCATAATGCATGAAGACATCCATGCGGCGCGCCTCCTTGGTCGGGAGATAAGCGGAGACATCGAAGTCTCGTACCTCGCCAGCAATCTGGCTGGCAAAGGCAGAGGCGTCGAAGCGGCTGATGCGCGCAATCCCACTCCTCCCGGCCATGAGGCTCGCCCAGGCAGCATCGACGCTGTTACCGATCGGGGAGATGATCCCCAGACCGGTGACGACCACTCTGCGCTTGGACAAGGCTGGCGCTCCCCTCGATCGACTCAGCCAGTTAGCTGCCTTTGTGCGCCTTGATGTAATCGACGGCCTGCTGGACGGTAGTGATCTTTTCCGCCTCCTCGTCGGGAATTTCGCACTCGAACTCCTCCTCTAGGGCCATCACCAGTTCTACCGTGTCCAGGGAATCGGCGCCGAGATCGTCCACAAAGGAAGATTCAAGTTTGATGTCCGCCTCATTGACGCCCAATTGCTCGGCAACGATCTTCTTGACACGCTGTTCGATATCGCTCATCTGCTGTTTACTCCCTCAAGGGTGGATGGAAGTCCGGCTGAAATGGCCCGCGATGAGGCCAGTGCACCCAGCCGAAGCCGTTGAAAACGGCAGGGATTCTAGCAAAAACCCCCCTGCCGACAAATCAGTCCATGTACATGCCGCCGTTGACGTGTAGGGTGGCGCCCGTGATGTAGCCAGCGGCATCCGAGGCCAGGAAGGCTACGGCGTGCGCGATGTCCTCGGGTGCGCCGAGCCTGCCCAACGGGATGCGCTCCAAGAGTTTTGCCCGCTGCGCCTCGGGCAGGGCGCGGGTCATGTCGGTATCGATGAACCCCGGCGCGACACAGTTGACGGTGATGTTGCGACTGGCGACCTCCTGCGCCAGCGACTTGGAGAAACCGATCATGCCGGCCTTGGCGGCGGCATAGTTGGTCTGCCCGGCATTGCCGGCGACCCCGACCACAGAGGCGATGTTGACGATGCGCCCATAGCGCGCCTTCATCATCGTCTTGAGCACGGCCCGGCTCAAGCGAAAGACGGAGCTGAGATTGGTTTCGATCACCTCGGCCCACTCCTCATCCTTCATGCGCAAGAGCAGATCGTCGCGGGTGATGCCGGCATTGTTGACCAAGATGTCGATGCGGCCATAGCGCGCGACGAGCTCGGCGATCAGGGCATCGACCATGTTGCCGTCGGTCACGTCCAGGACCACCCCCTCGCCGGCGAGATTTGCCGTGCGCAGGCGTTCAGCGATGTCTTGCGCACCCTGAGCACTGGTAGCGGTGCCGATGACGCGAGCGCCCCGCAGGGCGAGTTCGTGCAGGATGGCGCGGCCGATCCCCCGGCTCGCACCCGTAACCAGTGCCACCCTATCCTTCATGCCTACCCCCGTGTCACAACCATTTCCAATGCCTGCGCCATACCGGCGGCGTCCGCCAGCGCGTAAACCGGAGCATCGGCCAGGATGCGCTTGTTGAGACCCGCCAACACCTTTCCTGGGCCGCACTCGAAGAACCGATCGACGCCTTGGGCGTTTAGGTGGCGGATCGTTTCGACCCATCGAACCGGCTGATAGAGCTGGCGCACCAGGGCATCGCGGATGGCCTCCGGCTCGCGGTGTTCGGCGACGTCCGCATTGTGGATCACCCTGACGCTCGGCGTCCGGATGACGATCTTGGCGAGGGCTTGTCTGAGCTGCTCCGCAGCCGGCTGCATAAGCAGGCAATGGGAGGGCACGGACACCGGCAACGCCAGGGTCCGCTTGGCGCCGCGCGCCTTGGCCAGCGCCATCGCTCGCTCCACGGCAGGCCGGTGGCCAGCGATCACCACCTGCCCGGGTGAATTGAAATTCACCGCCGCCACGATCTCATCGCCAGCGGCCTCGGCACAGACAGCGCGCACGGCCTCGTCGTCCAGGCCAAGGATGGCGGCCATGCTGCCCTGGCCCTCGGGGACCGCGTTCTGCATGGCTAAAGCGCGCAGCCGTACGAGCCGGATGGCGTCGGCGAAGTCAAGGGCGCCCGCGCAAGTCAAGGCGGTGTATTCACCCAAGCTATGACCGGCCATGAAGTCGGGCTTTGGGCCGCCCATCTCGCGCCAAAGCCGGTAGCAGGCCACCCCCGCGGCGAGCATGGCCGGCTGGGTGTGCACGGTCTGGTCGAGCGCCTCCTTGGGGCCGGCATCGACCAACTGCCATAGATCGAAATCCAGCACCGCCGACGCCTCGTCGAAGGTCGCACGCAAGACAGGCGCTTGAGGATAGGCGCGCATCATGCCAACCGCCTGCGAGCCCTGGCCAGGAAACAAAAATGCTATTTTAGTCATTGAGTTATGCAAGTTTTCTAATATTTTACCTGAAGACTAGTAGCGCAGCAAAACAGAGCCCCAGGTGAAACCGCCGCCAAACGCCTCGATGAGGACGAGTTCCCCGCGCTGGATACGGCCATCGCGGATGGCGGTATCGAGGGCCAGCGGGATGGATGCCGCGGAGGTGTTGCCGTGCCGGTCGACGGTGACCACCACACGGTCCATGCCCATGCCCAGCTTGCGTGCCGTGGCCTGAATGATGCGGATATTGGCCTGGTGCGGGACCAGCCAGTCGATGTCGTCCTTGGCCAAGCCGTTGGCCTGCAGGGTCTCGTCGACGATGGCATCGAGCGTGTTGACCGCCATCTTGAACACCGCATTGCCCGACATGCGCATGTAGCATTCGCCCTGCTTCTTGAGCGAAACGCCACCGTCGACGAACAGCAGGTCCTGATAGCGCCCATCGGCGTGCAGGTGGGTAGCGAGGATGCCGGGTTCGCTGCTCGCCTGCAGCACCACCGCCCCGGCGCCGTCGCCCCAGAGGATACAGTTGCTGCGATCAGTCCAGTCGGTGATGCGGGACAGCGTCTCGGCACCCACCACCAACACGGTGCGCGCCTGGCCGGCACGGATGAAATTGTCGGCGGTCGCCAGCGCATAGACGAAGCCGCTGCACACCGCTTGCACGTCGAAAGCGGGGCAACCGTTGGCGATGCCCAATTTGGCTTGCAGGATGCAGGCCGTGCTGGGGAAGACGCGATCGGGCGTGGTGGTTGCCACCACGATGAGGTCGATGTCGCCGCTATCGATGCCGGCCGCCTCGATGGCCCGCTCGGCGGCTCGCTGGGCCAGGTCGCTGGTGAGCTCGCCTTCAGCGGCGTGGTGTCGCTCGCGGATGCCCGTGCGCTCGACGATCCAGGCGTCGGTCGTGTCCACCAAACGCTCGAGGTCGGCGTTGGTCATGACCCGCGCGGGCAAATAGCTGCCCGTGCCGATGATCCTAGAGTGGCTGGTGTGGTGCGCGGTCCGAGCGCGCTGGGCAAAAGGCGCCTCGGTGGCAGCGCCGGTAAGCATCGATGGGTCGGCGAGCTTGTCGCTCATGCCACCGCCTCGGCGATGACCGCCCCCCGCACGGCGTGTTGCGCCTGATAAGTGCTGAGCTGATCCGCGATGCGCTTGAGCAGTCCGCCCCTCACCTCGTGCACGCCGCGCATGAGGGCCTGTTCGAAGGCAAAGACATCGGCGCTGCCGTGACTCTTGATGATCACGCCGTTGAGTCCCAAAAGACTCGCACCGTTGTAGCGGCGCGGATCCATCTTGCGCTTGAAGGCGCGGATCACCGGCAGGGCGATGAGCCCCGCCAGCCGGGTAAGCAGGTTGCGCTTGAACTCCTTGCGTAACGCCTCGGCAATCAACCTGGCCACGCCCTCGGAAGACTTCAGGGCCACATTGCCAACGAAGCCATCGCAGACGACGACGTCGACCGTGCCGTTGTAGATATCGTCTCCCTCGACGTTACCGAGGAAGTTCAGGCCGCTCGCCCTGAGCAACTCCGCCGCCCGCTTGACGACCTCATTGCCCTTGATGTCCTCCTCGCCGATGTTGAGTAACCCCACGCGCGGTCGATCGAGCTGCTCGATGGCCGAGGCGAGTGCGGCGCCCATGATGCCGAACTGCAACAGGTGCTCCGCCGTGCAATCGACGTTGGCGCCGAGGTCAAGCACATAGGTGCGGCCGGTATGTGAGGGCAGCGTGGTGGCTATGGCTGGCCGATCGATGCCTGGCAGGGTCTTCAGCACGAATTTCGACACGGCCATCAGCGCCCCGGTGTTACCGGCCGATACACCGGCATCGGCCTCGCCGCGCTTGACCAGATCGGCCATCACCCGCATCGATGAATCTTTCTTGTAGCGCAGGGCTTGCGCCGGCGGGTCATCCATCTTGACCACTTCGCTGGCATGGCAGATGCGCAGCCGGGTGCCCGTCTTGGCCTTGTTCACCCGCAGTTCGCTCTCGAGCACATCCTTGAGCCCGACGAGGACGACGTTGGTATGGTCGGTGGCCTTGATGAGATTCAGGGCGGCCTTGACCGTGACATGCGGACCATGATCGCCACCCATGGCATCGATGGCGATGGTCACCTCACGCATGCGTGCCTCCGGCGGTGTGAAGGCTGGCCTTTTCGATAAGGCTTAAGTCAATTGCGTCAGCAGGCGTTGCATGTGGCGGCACGTCAGCGCTCTTCGCCCTTGGGCGTGACGACCTTGCGGCCGCGGTAGTAGCCGCTGGGGCTGATGTGGTGACGCAGATGCAATTCTCCGGTCGTAGGCTCCACGGCGAGAGGCGGCTTGCCCAATGCCTGGTGCGAACGATGCATCCCTCGCTTGGAAGGAGACTTCTTGTTTTGCTGAACGGCCATCTCAGTTCTCCGCTAGTTGAAAACAACCAAAGTAGACAATCTTAGGCTGCGGCAGGCCTGCATTCATCGCCAGGGTGTCTGACGATCAGGGGCAGGCTCAACAACACCTCATCCTCAATAAGCGCGCGAACGTCCAGATGCGGATCCGCAATCAACCCATCCAGCAGGGGATCTTCTCGCTCCCAACGAGCAAGCTCCGCTTCGTCGCGTGCGATAGGCAGTACGGTTTCAACCTTGAGAGGAAACAGACAAGGACCAAGGCAACGCTGGCAGACGAGCACCAGCGAGCCTTCAATGCCGATCCGCAACACCGGACGCCCTGCTTCGTAGCCACCATCCAGCCACCAGCGTAAGGTACCATCACGGTTAGCCAAAACGTCATGCAAGCGGCTGAGCTCACGCAGATCGAATTCACCGTGCATTCGCCCGGCGGTAGCCACAAACGGCAGACAGTTAATCTCAAGTCGAGAAGACATAAGCGTAAAATGGTAAAGTTATCACGCTACTATGTCAAAATCCCTTGGAGGCATTAGCTTAGGGCAGATAGTGCAACGCCGAGAGGTTTTGCTGGTTAGGTAAATCAGTAGGATGGCAAGCCTCGACCTGTAGGGAGTGACAGCGCACGAGTCAGCCGCATTAATAAATGAGGTGCAGTAGCTAGCGAGCTTTGTCCGATGTCGGCAGCGCTAGCTCGAATAATGAAAATGCTGTTTTGAATGCTAAGATCGCCAAATTGAGCAGGACGGATACCGATCGCTTGTTGTAGCCATGAGCAGCCATGACACTTAAGCCAAACGCCGCAAAATCAGCGTCATGATCAAGAAAATCCTCATCGCCAATCGCGGCGAGATCGCCGTGCGTATCGTGCGCGCCTGCCGCGAGCTCGGCATCAAGTCGGTGGCGATCTACAGCGACGCCGACCGCAATGCCTTGCACGTGAAGAAGGCGGACGAGGCCTACAACATCGGCTCCGATCCGGTGCTGGGCTATCTCAACGCGCACAACATCGTCAACCTCGCCGTCGCTTCTGGCTGTGATGCACTGCATCCGGGTTATGGCTTCCTGTCCGAAAACCCGATCTTGGCCGAGGTTTGCGCGCGCCGCGGCATCAAATTCATTGGCCCTTCGCCCCAGGTCATCCGGCAGATGGGCGACAAGGTGCAGGCGCGGCAGGCGATGATCAAGGCAGGCATCCCGGTGATCCCGGGCTCCGACCACAACCTTACGAGCCTGGATGAGGCACGGGCATTGGCCGCGAAGATCGGCTACCCGGTCATGCTCAAGGCCACCAACGGCGGCGGCGGCCGCGGCATCCGTCGCTGCAACTCGGAAGCCGAACTGATCAAAAACTACGAACGGGTCGTCTCCGAGGCCAGCAAGGCCTTTGGCAAGCCAGAGGTCTTCCTGGAGAAGTGCATCGTCAATCCGCGCCACATCGAGGTCCAGATCCTCGGCGACAGCCAGGGCAATTGCATCCACCTGTTCGAGCGCGATTGCTCCATCCAGCGGCGCAACCAGAAGCTGATCGAAATCGCCCCCTCGCCGCAGCTCACCGAGGCCCAGCGCGAATACATCGGCAAGCTCGCGGTGCGGGCGGCGCGCGCGGTGAAATACGTCAATGCCGGCACCGTGGAGTTTCTGCTCGATCAGGACAACCAGTTCTACTTCATGGAGATGAACACCCGGCTGCAGGTGGAGCATTGCGTCACCGAGCAGATCACTGGCATCGACATCGTGCAGGAACAGATCCGCATCGCCGACAAGCAACCTTTGCAATATCGCCAGGAGGACATCCGCCACCGCGGTTACGCGATGGAGTTTCGCATCAATGCCGAGGACCCGAAAAACGGCTTCCTGCCCAGCTTCGGCCGCATCACCCGCTATTACGCCCCCGGCGGCCCGGGCGTGCGCGTTGATGCTGCCATGTACTCCGGCTATGTCATTCCGCCCTATTACGATTCCATGATCGCCAAGCTCATCGTCTGGAACCTGACCTGGGAGGGCCTCATCCAGCGCGCCAAGCGCACCCTGGATGACATGGTGATCTACGGCGTGAAGACCACCGTCCCCTATTACCGCGAGATCCTCTCCAATCCCGAATTCTGCAGCGGCCGGTTCAACACCGGCTTCGTCGATGCACACCCAGAGCTCATCGACTATGCCGTGCGCCGCCCCCCAGAACACACGGCGGCAGCGATCTCCGCCGCGCTCGCCGCGCATTTCGGCCTTTGAAGCATACGAGCACCATGGCAAGAGTACACGTTACCGATCTAGTGCTGCGCGATGGTCATCAGTCGCTCATCGCCACGCGCATGCGTACCGAGGACATGCTGCCCATCTGCCACAAACTCGACCAGGTGGGTTTTTGGTCGCTCGAGGCCTGGGGCGGCGCCACCTTCGACGCCTGTGTGCGTTTTCTCAAGGAAGACCCGTGGGAGCGGCTGCGCAAACTGCGCCGCGCCCTACCCAATACGCGCATCAACATGCTGCTCAGGGGGCAGAATCTGCTCGGCTACCGCCACTATGCCGACGACGTGGTGCGCGAATTCGTGCGCAAGGCCGCCGACAACGGCGTGGATGTGTTCCGCGTATTCGACGCCATGAACGACACCCGCAACCTGCGCGTAGCCATGGAGGCCGTGAAGAAGAGCGGCAAGCACGCCCAAGGCACGGTCTGCTACACCATCAGCCCCGTGCACGACGTCGCCTACTTCATCGACATGGCGAAAACGCTCGCTGACATGGGCGCCGATTCCATCGCCATCAAGGACATGGCAGGGCTGCTCACCCCTTATGTCGCCTATGAGCTGGTCAAGGGCATCAAGGCAGCTACGGGGCTGCCGGTCAACACCCACAGCCACGCCACGGCAGGCCTATCCGCCATGGTGCACCTGAAAGCGGTCGAAGCCGGCGTGGACATCATCGACACCTGCATCTCCGCCTTCTCCGAAGGCGCAAGCCACGCCACCACCGAAAGCCTGGTGGCTGCGCTGCAGGGTACCGAGTATGACACGGGGCTGTCTTTGCCGCTGCTACAGGAAATCGCCGCCTATTTCCGCGAAGTGCGCAAGAAGTATTGGCAGTTCGAAAGCGAATTCACCGGTGTTGACACCCGCATCCTGACGGCGCAGGTGCCAGGCGGCATGCTGTCTAACCTATCCAACCAGCTCAAGGAACAGGGGGCGTTGCACCGCATGGACGAGGTGTTGGCCGAGATCCCGCGCGTGCGCGAGGACCTGGGCTACCCCCCGCTGGTGACGCCGACCTCGCAGATCGTGGGCACGCAGGCGGTACTCAACGTGCTCACCGGCAGCCGCTACAAATCGGTCACCAACGAGGTGAAGAACTACCTTCTCGG
The DNA here is from genome assembly GCA_041640815.1 of Thiobacillaceae bacterium. Taxonomy (GTDB): domain Bacteria; phylum Pseudomonadota; class Gammaproteobacteria; order Burkholderiales; family Thiobacillaceae; genus JANWZL01. The sequence continues at coordinate 20,779 of JBEPZO010000018.1, read as the reverse complement.
CCGCTACGGCAAGGCGCCAGGCAAGGTGAACGAAGAGGTGCGCAAGCTCGCGGTCGGTGACCTCGAGGTCATCACTTGCCGCCCCGCCGATCTCATTCCCGACGAGCTCGACAAGCTGCGCGCCGAGGTGGAGGGGCTCGCCAAGTCGGACGAAGACGTGCTCACCTATGCCATGTTCCCGGACCTTGGCCGCACCTTCCTGCAGGAGCGGGCAGCAGGCACCCTCACGCCCGAGCCGCTGCTACCGCCTGAGGCTCGATATGCCGCCGAAGGTCACCCCCGCTATGCCCCCAATGAGTTCAAGATCACCCTGCATGGCGAGACCTATCACATCCGCGTCTCCGCCACCGGTCGCGGCGAGGAGACGCAACGGCCCTTCTACGTCCATGTCGACGGTGTCGCCGAAGAGGTCATGGTCGAGGTGCTCAACGAGATCGAGGTCACGCCGGCGGCCACTGGCGGCCGGAAGACCGTACCTGCGGCGCAAACGGATGGCGCGACTAAACAGCGCCCCAAGCCGTCGCACGCCGGTCACGTCACCACCGCCATGCCAGGCACCATCGTCGATGTGAAGGTGAAAGTGGGCGACCAGGTCAAGGCAGGTGACGGCGTGCTGGTGATCGAGGCGATGAAAATGGAGACCGAGATCCAGTCGCCCGTAGCTGGAACCGTGGTGGCCGTCCATGTCGCCAAAGGCGAGGCCGTCACCCCAGACGAGGTGTTGCTGGAGATCCAGCCGGAATAACCCACATTCCCCATTTTCCTGCCATGAAACTGGTCCTGGCATCCACCTCCCCTTTCCGGCGGGAACTCTTGGCTCGGCTTAGCGTACCGTTCGAGGTCGCCGCGCCCGAGGTCGACGAATCCCCCCTGCCCGGCGAGGCAGCCGATGACACCGCCCGCCGCCTGTCACTGCTCAAGGCGCAGGCGGTGGCCACGCGCTACGCCGACGCCCTGATCATCGGCTCCGATCAGGTCGCCCTGCTGGATGGCGAGCGACTCGGCAAACCCGGCAGCCACGACAAGGCCGTCGAGCAACTCAAGCGCATGCGCGGCAAATGCGTCGAGTTCCACACCGCCCTCACCCTCCTCAACAGCCGCAATGGCCGGGTACAGACCGCTGTGGTGCCGGTGCGGCTGACCATGCGTAACTATAGCGACGCCCAGATCGAGGCCTATCTGCGCAAGGACCAACCCTACAACTGCTGCGGCAGCGCCCGCAGCGAATCCCTGGGCATCGCCCTCATCGCGCGCTACGAGACCGAAGACCCCACCGCCCTCGTTGGGCTGCCGCTGATCAAGCTCACCGAGATGCTGGCCAACGAGGGCTTGGACGTGCTGACTTGGCAGGCACCCTCTATCTGATCCCTACCCCACTCGGCGACACGCCGCTAGAGTGGGTCTTGCCGGAGCAAACCAGGCGCATCGCGGCAAGCCTGTCCACCTTCATCGTCGAGCGGCCCAAGACGGCCCGACGCTTCCTTAAGCGCCTGCCGACGCAGCTGCCGTTGCAGCAACTCAAGTTCTTTGCCCTCGACGAACACACCCGGCCGGAGGAACGCTACGCGCTACTGCAACCCCTGCTAGCAGGGCGGGACGTGGGCCTGCTGTCCGAGGCAGGCTGCCCTGCCGTGGCCGATCCGGGCGCGGATCTCGTGCGTATGGCCCACGCGCACGGGGTGCAAGTGAGGCCATTGGTAGGCCCCTCCGCCATTCTGCTCGCCCTGATGGGCTCCGGGCTCATCGGCCAGCGCTTCACCTTTCATGGCTACCTGCCCGCCAAACCCGAGGCTCGCACGCGCGCCCTACGCGATCTCGAGCAGCAGGCCGAAGCGACCGACGCGGCACAAATCTTCATCGAGACCCCCTATCGCAACCAAGCCTTGCTCCGTGCGATCCTAACTACCTGCCGGCACGACACCTGGCTGTGCCTCGCCTGCGATCTCACCCTTGAGCGCGAGCGCCTGATCACCAAGCCAGTGGCCGACTGGCGAGACCTGCCGCCTGAGCTTGACCACCGCCCGTGCGTGTTCCTGCTCTGGCGTCAACGTGGCTAAGACACGCCACATCGAGGCGTTGCGTGACCAGGTGCGCAGCCTAAGACAAGGGCGGGAGGCGTCTGAGCGCGACCATCGCCGAATACCTTGAGCAGGACGCTGCGGCCCTTACCGGGGCGGATGAACAGCAGTTAGACGCCTGCTTCGCCACCGCCTGCAGGCGTTACAGAGCATGATCGAGCAGGCGCAAAAGCTCGCATTAGACCTGGAAAACCCCGCGCGGCGAGAAGCGGCGATCCGAGACATCTTGGCCGAGATGGATAAGCAGCATGCCACGCCGGTGTTCGACGCCCAGGCCCAGGGGGTGCCCTGACGTTAACGCCATCCGCTGGCCGGGCTTGGGGCAGATGGCGCTGAGCACGCTAGCGGCTTTGTCGCCCCTATGCAGGTTGCGCAGACCTCAAGCCGGAAACACCCCGGTGGAGAGATAACGGTCGCCTCGGTCGCAGACGATGGAGACGATGACCGCGTTCTCCACCTCACGGCTGATCTGTAGAGCGGCCCAGAGCGCGCCGCCGGAGGAGATGCCGGCGAAGATGCCTTCCTCACGGGCGAGACGGCGCGTGGTCTCTTCGGCATCCTGTTGACTGACATAGATGATCCTGTCGATGCGCGAAAAGTCGCAGATCGCTGGCACATACTCCGGCGGCCACTTGCGGATGCCGGGAATCTGCGCGCCTTCCTCGGGCTGCACACCGATGATCTGAATCGCCGGGTTGCGCGCCTTGAAGAAGCGCGAGCAGCCCATAATCGTGCCGGTCGTGCCCATGCTGGCGACGAAGTGGGTGATGCGGCCGGCGGTGTCACGCCAGATCTCCGGGGCGGTGGTCTCGTAATGGGCCAATGGGTTGTCCGGGTTGGAGAACTGGTCGAGGATGTGCCCCTTGCCCTCGCGCTGCAGGCGCTCGGCCAGGTCGCGCGCGCCTTCCATGCCCGCCTCGCGGCTGACTAAGATCAGCTCGGCGCCGAAGGCGCGCATGGTCTGACGGCGTTCGACCGAGAGGTTTTCCGGCATGATCAAAATCAAGCGATAACCCTTGATGGCAGCGGCCATGGCCAGCGCAATGCCGGTGTTGCCGGAGGTGGCCTCGATCAGGGTGTCGCCCGGCTTGATCTCGCCGCGCGCCTCAGCGCGGGCGATCATCGACAGGGCGGGCCTATCCTTCACCGAGCCGGCCGGGTTGTTCCCCTCCAGCTTAACCAGCAGGACGTTGGAGGTGTCACCTGGCAGGCGCTTTAGGCGGACGAGCGGCGTGTTGCCGATGCACGCCTCGATGGTCTTGTACGCTGCGTCGCTCACGCTAGGCACCTCAGGCGCTTACCGCCCTGCCGATGGGGAAATATTCAAAACCCGCCGCCTGCATCGCCTTGGGGTCATAGAGGTTGCGGCCATCGAAAATGATGGGGTTTTTCATCAAGGCCTTGACGGTATCGAAATTGGGGCTGCGGAAGACCTTCCATTCGGTGACAATGATCAGGGCGTCCACACCCTTGACGGCATCCATGGGGCTGTCGACCAACTGCAGGTCGGCGCGTTCGCCAAAGATGCGACGGGTCTCTTCCATCGCCGCGGGATCGTAGGCAGAGACGGCGGCGCCGCGCTGCCACAGCCCCTGAAGCAAGGTGCGGCTGGGAGCCTCGCGCATGTCGTCGGTATTGGGCTTGAAGGCGAGCCCCCAGAGGCCAAAGCGCCGGCCCGCGAGGTCGTCGCCAAAGCGGGCGGTGATCTTGTGCAGCAATACCTGCTTCTGGTGCTCATTGGCCGCCTCGACCGCCTCCAGCACCCTGAGCTCGACGCCATATTCCTGGGCAGTTCGGCGCAAGGCCTTGACGTCCTTGGGGAAGCAGGATCCGCCATAGCCGCAGCCCGCATACAGGAAGTGGTAGCCGATGCGTGGATCAGAGCCAATACCCAGACGCACTTGCTCGATGTCGGCGCCCAGCTTCTCGGCCAGCAGGGCGAGTTCGTTCATGAACGAGATGCGGGTGGCCAGCATGGCGTTGGCAGCATATTTGGTCAGTTCCGCCGAGCGCACATCCATCACCACGAGCCGGTCGTGATTGCGCTGGAAAGGGGCGTAGAGCTGGCGCAGCATCTGGGTTGCACGCTCGCTGTCGGTGCCGATGACGATGCGGTCGGGCTTCATGAAGTCTTCGACCGCCGCCCCTTCCTTGAGGAATTCGGGATTGGAGGCGACGCAGAAGTCGATCTCCACACCGCGTTTTTGCAGCTCTTCGCGCATGGCGGCCTTGACCTTGTCGGCCGTGCCCACCGGTACGGTGGACTTGTCCACCACGAGCTTGAAACTGGTCATGTAGCGGGCGATGTTGCGCGCTGCCGCCACGACGTATTGCAGATCGGCGGAGCCATCCTCATCGGGCGGTGTACCGACGGCGATCATCTGGATGTCGCCGAAGTGGACGGATGCCTCAACATCGGTGGTGAAGAACAGCCGCCCTGCTGCCGTGTTGCGCTTGACCATGTCCTCCAGCCCTGGCTCGTAGATGGGGATGCCGCCGGCGCGCAGGATATCGATCTTGCGCGGGTCGACATCCAGGCACATCACTTCGTTACCCACCTCCGCCAGGCAGGTGCCAGTGACCAGCCCCACATAGCCGGTACCGATGACAGTCACTTTCATGCGCGTTCTCCAAGAAAAGTCGTCATTTCATCATGCAAGCTTTGCAGCATCGCGAAAGGGTCGGGGGCACGGGTGATAGGGCGGCCGACGACCAGATAATCGGCGCCGGCGCGTAAGGCTTGGATGGGGGTCAGGGTGCGCTGCTGATCATCGGTGGCGCTGCCGGCGGGGCGGATGCCCGGGGTGACGAGGAGGAAATCCTGGCCGAGTTCACGGCGCAGGCGCATCGCCTCCCACCCAGAGCAGACCACCCCGTCCAAACCGGCCGCCTGGGTCAGACGCGCCAAGCGCAGGACCTGCTCTTCTGGGCTTGCGTCCAGGCCGATCTCGGCCAGGTCGGGGCGCGCCAGGCTGGTGAGCACCGTCACCGCGATCAGGTGCGGGCGCGGCTGCACGCCTTCCAAGGCCGTGCGGGCGGCGCGCATCATGGCAAGCCCCCCGCTCGCATGCACGTTAAGCATCCAAACACCCATCCGGGCGGCAGCCTTACAGGCCTGGGCGACGGTATGGGGGATGTCGTGAAACTTGAGGTCGAGAAAGACTTGATAGCCCCGCTCGATGAGCTGCGCCACCAGCTTTGGACCTGCGGCGATAAACAATTCCTTGCCTACCTTGAGCCGGCACAGTGTCGGCTTTAGCCGCTCAACGAGCGCAAGCGCCGCGGCGGCGTCGGGAAAATCCAAGGCGACGATGATGCGGGGCTCAGTCATAATCGATCCGCTCCGGCGGGATGCTCTCCCAGCGAGCGCAGGCCGGGCACTGCCAGAAGAACTGGCGTGCCTTGAAGCCGCATTCCCGGCACTGATAATAGGCCATCCGGCTGGCGTGCTTGTGGATCAGGTCCTGGGCTAGGCGGGTCTCGAGGTCGGCATCGCCCGGCGCGGCGTTACGTGCCTGGAGATAGTCATCGAGGATGCGCAGGCTGGGGTTGCGCCGCAGTTCCTCTGCCGCCAGGCGCGCCGCCGCCTCCCAGCCCTCCGCCTCCTGCAGCGCCAGAAAAAGGCTATGGAAGAGATCGGCGCTCGGCTGGCGCGCGAGGTAAGACTTCAGCAGTGCTACCCCCTCGTGCGCGTGGCCGAGGCGCTGATAGGCGCGGTAGAGACGCTCGGCGACGAGGGGCAGGTAGGTAGGATTGACCGACTCCAGCTCCCGCCAAGCGGCGATGGCCGCCTCGGGCCGGCCCTGCTGCAGCCTAAGATCGCCCAGCAACTGGATGGCGCGAGCGGATTTACGGTTGGCGGTGCGCGCGCGCTCGAGCTCGAGCTCGGCGCTGGCCGTATCGTTGCGCTGCAGGGCATCCAAGGCGCGCTCGCAGTAGTAGTGGGCGATTTCCGTCTGCCGCGAGGGGCAGCCTAACTTTTCCAGCTGGCGAGCTGTGTCGATTGCTTTGCCCCAGTCTTTCTCCAGGACGTAGATGTCTAGGAGTCGACTCTGTGCCTCTATGGCATGACTGCTCGTCAGTAGAGCTTGAAAGATGGCTTCGGCACGGTCGAGCAGGCCTGCCTTGAAAAAGTCTTGCCCCAGCTCGAACTGCGCCTTCAGGCGCTGCTGATGGTCGAGGTCGCTGCGATCGACCAGGTTTTGGTGGATGCGAATAGCACGATCCCACTCACCACGCCGGCGAAAGAGCGCCCCTAGGGCATAGTGCAGCTCAAGGGTATCTGGATCGTGCCGCGTGACCTCGACGAAGGCCTCAATGGCTTTGTCCGGCTGCTCATCAAGGAGGTAGTTGAGCCCCTTGAAATAGGCCGCCGGTACCGCCCGCGATTCGCGTATGACATGGCGGATGTCGATGCGCGCCGCTATCCAGCCCAAGCTAAAGAACAAGGGCAGGACGAGAAGATGCCAGGTCTCAAGTTCCATCTACTCGCCACCCAGTCCCGTAGAGGAGCAATCGGGTGGTGAGAGCACGGGAAGCGAGGTAACTGCCAATTCAGGCCGCCACTGGACTAGGGCGTCAAAAGATCCACTAACGACAGGGCGGTTAGTTCGATGCCTTGCCGTCGACGCGGTCACGCAGCTCCTTGCCAGCCTTGAAATGAGGCACGTATTTACCCGCAATATAAACCTTTTCGCCAGTTTTGGGGTTGCGTCCTATACGCGGTGGCCGGTAATTCAGGCTGAAACTACCGAAGCCACGGATCTCGATGCGCTTGCCCTCCACCAAGCTTTGGGTCATGGCATCCAGAATGGTCTTGACCGCCAACTCAGCGTCCGCCGCTAACAGGTGTGGATGGCGCGCCGCCAGCCGGGCGATTAGTTCCGACTTGGTCATCGCCCAAACCAGGTCAGGACTCGGCGTTCTTGTTGTCGAGCTTGGCCTTCAACAGCGCACCCAGATTGGTGGTGCCGGTGGACTGCTCGGCTGCCATTTTCTGCAGTGCGCTCGCCTGTTCCGCCGCCTCCTTGGCCTTGATGGAGAGGTTGATCTGTCGATTCTTGCGGTCGATGTTGATGATCATCGCCTCGACCTTGTCCCCCTCCTTGAGGTAGGTGCGAATGTCTTCGACGCGATCGCGAGAGACCTCGGAGGCCCGCAGATAACCATCGACGCCATCGCTGAGTTCGATCACGGCGCCCTTGGCATCGAGGGATTTCACCGTGCCGGTCACTAGGCTGCCCTTTTCATGGGCGGCGACGAAACTGACAAATGGATCGCTTTCTAGCTGCTTGATACCGAGGGAAATGCGCTCTTTCTCAACATCGATTGCCAACACCACTGCGTCAACCTCGTCACCCTTCTTGAAGTCGCGCAGCGCTTCCTCGCCAGGCTTGCTCCAGGACAGGTCGGATAGGTGCACGAGGCCGTCGATGCCGCCCGGCAGGCCGATGAAGATGCCGAAATCGGTGATCGACTTGATCTGGCCGGTCACTTTGTCGCCCTTCTTGTAATTCATCGCGAAGTCTTCCCACGGGTTGGGCTTGCACTGCTTCATGCCCAACGAGATGCGACGCCGTTCCTCGTCGATCTCCAGAATCATGACCTCGACTTCCTCGCCCAGGGTGACGACCTTGGCAGGATTGACGTTCTTGTTGGTCCAATCCATCTCGGAGACATGGACCAGACCCTCGATGCCTGGCTCGATCTCGACGAAGGCGCCGTAGTCGGTCAGGTTGGCGACCTTGCCGAACAGGCGCGTGCCAGGCGGATAGCGCCGCGCGATACCCACCCAGGGATCCTCGCCCAGTTGCTTGAGCCCTAGCGAAACGCGGTTTTTTTCTTGGTCGTACTTAAGCACCACCGCCGTGACCTCATCGCCGACGTTCAGCACCTCGCTCGGATGCTTCACCCGGCGCCAAGCGAGATCGGTGATGTGCAACAGACCGTCGATACCGCCTAAATCGACAAAAGCCCCGTAGTCGGTGATGTTCTTGACGACACCCTTGACGATGGCGCCTTCCTTCAGGCTTGCCAGCAGCGCCTCGCGCTCGGCGCCCATGCTGGCCTCGAGCACAGCTTTGCGCGAGACGACGACGTTGTTACGCCTGCGATCGAGCTTGATGACCTTGAATTCAGCCTCCTTGCCCTCGTATGGCGTGGTGTCCTTCACTGGTCGGATGTCCACTAGCGAGCCAGGCAGAAAGGCGCGGATGCCGTTGCACATCACCGTGAGCCCGCCCTTGACCTTGCCTTGAATCACCCCTTTGACCACCCTGCCCTCGGCCATGGCCGCTTCCAGGTCGAGCCAGGCGGCCAGCCGGCGGGCACGATCACGCGACAGCCGGGTAGTACCATAGCCGTCCTCGAGCGCTTCGATGGCCACCGGCACAAAATCCCCCACCTTGACTTCGAGCTCGCCGCGATCATTCAAGAACTCTTCGATCGGGATTAGGCTCTCGGACTTAAGGCCGGCGTTGACGGTAACGTAATTTTCGTCGATAGCCACCACTTCAGCAGTGATCACCTCACCGAGGCGCATCTCCTGACGCGCGACACTCTCTTCAAACAAGGTGGCAAAACTCTCTTCTTGGCTGGAATTTGGGGTTGCAGTAGCAGTTGACATGAAAAAACCTAATTTTGTAACCGGCTAGGGCTTGACTCGGTAGTTAAAACAAAAAACCGAAGGCATGGGCTTGCCGATCCTTCGGAGCTCGTTAGGACTGAAGCTGATCGAACCAAGACAAGACCGCTCGCACTGCTTCATCGATGGTCATGCCCGTGGTGTCGAGCAGCTTGGCGTCCGCCGTCTTCTGCATCGGCGCCGCGATACGCGCGGCATCGCGCGCATCGCGCTCCCGCAAATCCTGCAGAATCTGCTGAAGGTTAGCATGTAAACCTTTTTCGATCAACTGGTTATAGCGTCTTCGCGCGCGTTCTTCGACACTGGCGGTAAGAAAGACCTTAAGCTGCGCGTCGGGGAAGACCACCGAGCCCATGTCGCGCCCGTCGGTGACCAGGCCGGGCGGCTGCCGGAAGGCGCGTTGTAGGGCGAGTAACTGCATGCGCAGCCGAGGCAGGATGGCAATCTGGGAGGCTGCTCGTCCGGTCTCCTCGCTGCGCAGGCGATCGCCCAGCGCAAGGCCATCGACATAGACCTCGCCGCCGTCGATGCGCAGGTCAATCGTCTGCGCGAGCCGGATCAACGCCGCCTCGTCATCCAAGGGCACGCCGCGGCTGAGTGCAGCGTGAGCAAGGGCGCGATAGATGGCGCCGCTATCCAGATAGTGAAACCCTAGCGCCTTGGCCACCAGGGCCGCGACCGTGCCCTTGCCGGAGGCGGAGGGGCCGTCGATGGCGATGACGGGTACGTCCTGGGCAGCGTTGTCGGTGAGGGGTGCGGAACTGTCCATGGCGTTAGCGCGTAAGGATCTGTGTGAAGGCCTCCCAATAGCCAGGGAAGGTCTTGTTGACGCAGGCCGGGTCGTTGATGCGGACCGCCACCCCACCGAGGCAGACGAGGGAGAAACACATCGCCATGCGGTGGTCGTCATAGGTGTCGATGCCGACGTCGGGGGTGAGGCTGGCAGGCGGCTCGATGCGTAGGTAGTCGGGACCCTCCTCTACTTTGGCGCCCAGTTTTCGCAGCTCGGTGGCCATGGCGGCGATGCGATCGGTTTCTTTCACCCGCCAGCTGGCGATGTTCCTGAGCAGAGTCGTCCCCTCGGCGAACAGGGCGGTCACGGCGAGGGTCATGGCGGCATCGGGGATGGGGTTGCAATCGAGGTCGATCGCCTTGAGCCGGCCCTGCGCTGGCGCGCAGGCCTCGATCCAGTCGGCGCCCATGACGATGCGCGCACCCATGGCCGTGAGGACCTCGGCGAAACGGACGTCGCCCTGGATGCTATCCTGCCCGGTCCCCTCGACGCGCACCGGACCGCCGCCGATGGCGCCGGCGGCGAGAAAATAGGAGGCGGATGAGGCGTCGCCCTCGACACGGATACGGCCGGGGCTCGCATAAGCGGCGGCAGGCACAGAGAAGGCGGTCCAGTCTTGCCGCGCCACCTCGATGCCGAAGCGGCGCATGAGGTTGAGGGTGATCTCCACATAGGGCTTGGAGATCAGTTCGCCCTCCACCCGCAGCGTCACGGGGCGCGCGAGCAGTGGTGCGGAGAGCAGCAGCCCTGTCAGGTATTGGCTGGAGACACTGCCCTTGACGCTGACCGTCAGCGGCGCATCGCCCGGGGGCAGCAGCGGCGGCGCGATCTCCAGGGGCGGATAGCCGGTCTTGCCGAGATAGCGGATTTGGGCCCCCAGTTGCCGCAAGGCATCGACCAGGTCGCCGATCGGTCGCTCGTGCATGCGTGCCACGCCGCTTAGGGTGTAGTGACCGCCGGACAGCGCCGTGGCCGCGGTCAGGCTGCGAAAGGCGGTGCCGGCATTGCCCAGAAAGAGCGCCGCCTGCTTGACCGGAAATGCGCCGCCGATGCCTTCGACGCGGCAGTCGCCGTTCGGATAGCGCGTCCAAGGTACGCCGAGCTTGCGCAAGGCCTCCAACATGACCTGGGTGTCGTCGGATTCGAGCAGGGACTCGACCTCGGTGACGCCCCGGGCCAAGGCGGAGAGCAGCAAGATGCGGTTGGAGATGCTCTTCGAGCCCGGCAGCCGAATACGACCACGGGCGCCTCTGGCGGCGGGCAAATCGAGATATTCCATAATCCTATGACCTTGGCCTTTGCTAACGCCATTGCCGGCGGGCACGGCTGGCCCGGCTGAAGGCCTGCATCAGCCCATCGCGGTCGGACGTTGCCACCAGAGCGCGCAGCTTTATCAGCCGTTCGATGTAGGCATCGAGCTCGGCCACCAGGGCCTCGCGGTTGGCCAGGGCGATATCCCGCCACATCTCGGGATGACTGCCGGCGATGCGGGTGAAATCGCGGAAACCTGAGCCGGCATGGCGAAAATACAGGGGGGCGTGCTCGCGGCTGGCGAGCTCATCCATGAGGGCGAAGGCGGCAAGGTGGGGCAAGTGGCTGACGGCGGCAAAGACGCGGTCGTGTTGCGCAGCAGACATCAACGCCACGCGCGCCCCGCAACCCTGCCACAGCTGTTGAACGCGCTCGACGGCATCGGCATCGTTTTCCGTCAACGGCGTCAGGATGACATCCTTGCCGCGAAAGAGATCGGCATGGGCGGCCGCCACGCCGCTCGTCTCGGCACCGGCAATGGGATGACCAGGGACGAACCGGTTGAGGTGTGGCGCGAGAAAACGGCGTGCGGCGGCGATCACGTCCTGCTTGGTACTGCCCACGTCGGTGAGCACTGCATGCGCTGGCAAGCACGGGGCGATCTGTTGCATCAGCCCTGGCATGCCGCCGACGGGCACCGCCAGGACGATCATGTCCGCACCCTGAACCGCCAACTCTGGGGTATCGGCGATGGCATCGATGACGCCGCGCTCGATGGCCTGCTTAAGGTTGTCGCGGCCACGGCCTGCGCCCACCACGGTCTCGACCATGCCTGCGCGCTTGAGCGCCAGGGCGAGCGAGCCGCCGATCAGCCCTACTCCCAGGATGGCCAGGCGCCGGATCACGGCCTTAAGACCTCGGCGAGCGCGGCGAGCAGGCGGGCATTCTGCGCCTCGGTGCCAACCGATACGCGCAGGTGCTCGGGCAGTCCATAGTTGGCCACGGGGCGCACGATGATCCCCCGCTTGAGCAACTGCTGGTAGACCCGGCTGGCATCGCCGACGCGCACGCAGATGAAGTTGCCGCAAGAGGGGATGTAGTCGAGCCCAAGGCGCTGGAATCCCTCGCCTAACTGCGCCAGTCCCGCGTCATTGAGCCGTTTGCTGGCCGCGAGGAAGTCTGCGTCGTCAAGGGCGGCCTCGGCTGCGGCCAAGGCGAGGCTGTTGACGTTGAAGGGTTGACGCAGCCGATTCATCAGTTCCGCCACTTCAGCGCGTGCCAGCGCATAGCCTACACGTAGGCCGGCAAGGCCGTAGGCCTTGGAAAAGGTGCGGGTGATGATCAGATTGGGGAACTCGTCAAGCCATGCCACACTGGGGGCGCGCCGCTCGGGGTCCAGGTATTCGTAATAGGCCTCGTCCAAGACGACGGCGACATCGGCCGGCACTCGGCGCAAAAAGGCGTGCAATTGCGCTGGTGTGAGCAGCGTGCCGGTGGGATTGTTGGGATTGGCGATGAAGACGATGCGGCTGTCCTCGCGGATGGCCGCCGCCATGGCCGTGAGGTCATGGCCATAGGCGCGGGCCGGCACCTCGATGCCGACCGCGCCACAGGCCTGGGTGGCGATGGCGTAGACGGCGAAGGCATGCTGGGCGTAGATGGCCGAGGTCTGTGGGCCCAAAAACAACCGCGCGGCCAGCTCGAGCACGTCGTTGGAGCCGTTGCCGAGCACGATCTGCGCCGTGCTCACCCCCAATCGGCGCGCGAGCGCCACCTTCAGGCCATGCCCGCTGCCATCGGGGTAGCGGGCGAGCGAGTCCGTCACGCCTGCCATCGCCGCCCTGGCCAAGGGACTCATGCCGAGCGGGTTTTCGTTGGAGGCAAGCTTGACGATGTCAGAGGCGTTAAGCCCCAGCTCGCGCGCCACCTCGTCTATCGGCTTGCCTGGCTGGTAGGGGGCGAGCGCGTGGATGTGTTGCGGTATGCGGTCAAGCAAGCTCATGTCGGGCTCACGGCCATGGGATAGGAGCCCAGCACCTTGAGCAGGGTGGCATGCGGCTCCACTGCGGCGAGGGTCTCCTGGACGATGGCATCGCTGCGGTGCCCTTCGAAATCGATGAAGAAGACATACTCCCACAGGCCATTGCGCACCGGCCGTGACTCGAGCTTGGTCAGGCTGATGCCATTGCGGGCAAACGGGGTGAGCAGCTCGAGCAGGGTACCTGGCTTGTTCTTCGTCGACAGCACGACAGAGGTCTTGTCGCGGCCAGAGGGGGCGGCGTCTTCTTGACCGAGGACCAGGAAACGGGTGGTGTTGTTGGGGTCGTCCTCGATGTCACGGGCGACGATGGCCAGGCCATAGCGTTCGGCAGCGATCTCGCCGGCGACCGCCGCCGCGCTCGGGTCCTCGGCCGCCATGCGCGCCGCCTCGCCGTTGCTGGTGACGCGTATGCGCTTGGCTTGCGGTAGGTTTTGATTCAGCCACTCGTGGCACTGGGCGAGCGACTGCGCGTGTGAATAAACGGTGTTGATGCCCGCAAGCCCCTGCTCGCCGGCAGCGGCATCCATCCGCCGCATAAGATGCTGCCGCACGCGCAGCATGATCTCGCCGCAGATCTTCAGCGGGCTGACCAGCAACATGTCCAGCGTGCGGTTGACGGCACCTTCGGTAGAGTTTTCCACCGGCACGACGCCGAATTGGGCCTCACCACGCTGCAAGGCGTGGAAGACCTCGTCGATGGAGGCCTTTGGCAGCGCCACTACGGCATGGCCGAACTGCTTGATCGCCGCCGCCTCGGAGAAGGTACCCGCCGGCCCCAGGTAGGCGACGGTGAGCGGCTGCTCCAGGGCGCGGCAGGCCGACATGATCTCGCGGAAAAGCCGCTCCACCGCCTCGGCCGGAAGTGGCCCGGCATTTGCCGCCAGGAGGCGGCGCAGCACCTGCGCCTCGCGTTCCGGCCGATAGACGTTGCCGTTCTTGAGCTGCCCGATGGCCTGGGCGAGGCGCGCCCGCTCATTGACCAAGGCCAGGATGCGATCGTCCAGGGCGTCAATCTGTTGCCGCAATTCGGTGAGTGTTGTGCGCATCGGCTGGTCGGTTCCCTACGGCCGCCGACAAGGAACCGACCTCGGCCGCAAGTCTTGGGGACGCAGTTGCAGCTTGAGGTGCGTCATCGCCTAGGGTTCCACTGGCAGATAACGCACCCTCAGCACCCCCTGGATGCCGGCGATGCGCTCGATCAGGTCAGCGGGCACGGGGCTGTCGACGTCCACCAGGGTATAGGCCATCTCCCCCTTGGATTTGTTGACCATGTTGTGGATGTTCAGCCCCGCCTCGGCCAGGGCGGTGGAGATCTGCCCGACCATGTTCGGTACGTTGGCGTTGGCAATCCCCAAGCGGTAGGCCGATTCGCGCGGCATGGCGACATTGGGGAAGTTGACGGCGTTGAGGATGTTGCCGTTTTCGAGATAATCGGACACCTCTTCCGCGACCATGATGGCGCAGTTCTCCTCCGCCTCCTCGGTGCTCGCCCCGAGGTGCGGCAGGCAGATGACGTTGTTCTGCCCTTTCAGCGCATTGGCGGGAAAATCGCACACATAGGCATGCAGCTTGCCATCCCTGAGGCCGGCGAGCACGGCGGCGTTGTCCACCACCCCCTCGCGGGCGAAGTTGAGCAGCACCACCCCGCCCTTCATCAGCGCCACCCGCTGCGTGTTGATGAGGTTGCGCGTGCTCTCCACCAAGGGCACGTGCAGGGTGATGAATTCGGCCTCCCTGATCAGCTGCTCGAGCGTCTCCGCCTTGCGCACCTGGGAGGGCAGCTTCCAGGCCGCCTCGACGGTGATGCCGGGGTCGAAGCCGATGACGTTCATGCCCAGTTTGATGGCGGCATCCGCCACCAAGGAGCCGATGGCGCCGAGCCCGATGATGCCCAGCGTGCGTCCGGGCAACTCACGGCCAACGAACTGCTTCTTGCCGGCCTCGGTCTTTCGGTGGAGATCTTCATCGCTGCCGCTCAATCCCTCGACGAAGGCCATCGCAGCCCCGAGGTTGCGCGCGCCCATGAGCATGCCGGCGATGACCAGCTCCTTCACCGCATTGGCGTTGGCACCGGGGGCATTGAACACGGGCACGCCGCGCGCGCTCAACTTCGCCACCGGGATGTTGTTGGTGCCGGCGCCGGCGCGGCCGATGGCTTGCACCGTCGCGGGGATGTCCATCTCGTGCATGTTGTGCGAGCGCACGAGGATGGCGTCCGGCGCCGCCACCGCATCGCCGACGAGGTAATGCGCAGGCAGGCGCGCCAGCCCCTTCGCCGAGATCTTGTTCAAGGTCAGGATCTTGAAGGACTTAGCCATGGGTGCGCTCAAACTCCTGCATGTATTCGATGAGCGCCTGCACGCCCTCGATGGGCATGGCATTGTAGATGGAGGCGCGCATGCCGCCCACGGAACGGTGGCCTTTGAGCTGCATGAGACCGCGCGCCTTGGCGCCTTTGAGGAATTCTTCGTCCAGCGCCGGGTCCTTGAGTGTGAACGGCACGTTCATGCGCGAGCGGTTCTCCGGCGCCACGGGCGAATGGTAGAACTCGGTACTGTCGAGATAGTCGTAGAGCAGCTTCGCCTTGGCGATGTTCAAGCGCTCGATGGCCGCGAGCCCACCCTTCTCCTTCAACCACTTGAACACCAGCCCGGCGATGTAGATGGCGAACGTGGGCGGCGTGTTGTACATGGAATCGTTGTCGGCATGGAGCTTGTAGTCGAACATGCTGGGCGTGCCCGGCAAGGTCTGTCCGATCAGATCCTCGCGCACGATCACCACGGTCACGCCGGCCGGGCCGATATTCTTCTGCGCCCCCGCGTAGATCAGGCCATATTTGCTCACATCGATCGGCCGCGACAGGATGGTCGACGACATATCCGCTACCAGCGGCACCTCACCCGTGTCCGGCGTCCAGAAGATCTCCACCCCACCGATCGTCTCATTGGGGGTGTAATGCACATAGGCGGCGTCGGGGTTCAGTTTCCACTCCGCTTGCGGCGGGGCGTAAGTGAAGTTGCGGTCCTCGCTGCTGGCGACGACGTTCACCGTACAGTATTTCTTGGCCTCCTTGATCGCCTTCTTCGACCACTCGCCGGTGTTGAGGTAATCGGCCGTGGTCTTGCCGCGGAGCAGGTTCATCGGCACCATGGCGAATTGGCTCGACGCCCCCCCTTGTAAGAACAGCACCTTGTAGTTCGGGGGGATGGCCAACAGCTCGCGCAGGTCGGCCTCGGCCTGGGCATGGATGGCCATGTATTCCTTGCCGCGGTGCGACATCTCCATCACGGACATGCCGCAACCTTGCCAATTGACCAGCTCCTCGCTGGCCTGCTCGAGGACCTCCCGCGGCAACATGGCGGGACCGGCGCTGAAGTTGTAGATGCGCTCCATGGTTCGCGTCTTCCTTGCTTGTTTAAGATGAGGCCGAGACGGGGCGGCGTCTGGCCGCCGCACGTGTCGATGGCCTATCGTGGCGGATGCCCGAAAGGCAAATTGTAACCAATCGCCGGCAGGTCTGGGCCCTTTTGCCACGCCGTATCGCTGCCGCTTGCCACCGTCGGTGCGTATCGGCAGTCACTCCCGGTCCGAACGCCAGATGGAAAAGAGGATCCAGAGGCTATTGAAGAAGGCGATGAGGAAGCCGATCAGGCCGAACAAGGGCAGTCCGAACAAGGTCGGTCCGCCCTCGACGGTCATGATGATGCTGGAGCCCACCACCAGCGAGGCCGTGAGCACGCCCATGGTGAGCCGGTTCGACGCCTTGTTGAGCTGATGCCCGAAGTGGTCCAGCCGCTTGAGGTCGAGATCGATACGCAGGCTGCCGCGCCGGGCAAGACGGAACAGGTGTGCCAGATCGCGCGGCAGGCCCAGCACGACCTCGAGTATCTCGTTCAGACCATGCTGCGCGCGCGTGGCCAGCGCTGCCGGCGTGTAGCGGCTGGCGTAGAGTTTGCGGATGAAGGGCTTAAGGTGGTCGACCATGTGGAAGTCTGGCGTCAATTGGCGACCGAGCCCCTCCAGGGTGATCAGGGCCTTGAACAGCAGCGTCAGATCCGACGGTAGCATCAGGTTGTTGTCGCGCATGAGCATGGTGACATCGGCGAGCAAAGGGCCGATTTGCACATCCTTCAGCGGCAGATTGTCGTAGCTGAATACCAGCTCGGAGATGTCATAGGTAAGACGCTCCTCGTCCACCTCGCTGTCTCCAGCCCAAGTGAGCAGGACGTTCAACATGCCCTCCTCGTTCTTGAGCACCAAGGCGTTGAGGAAATCGATGATCTGTTCCCGGCGCCGGTCAGTCAGTCGCCCCACCATGCCGAAGTCGATCATGCCGATGACGTTGCCGGGCAGGTAGATGACGTTACCGGGATGCGGGTCGGCATGGAAAAATCCATCCACCAAGATCATCTTCAGCACCGCATCTGCCCCCCGCGCGGCGAGCACGCCGAGGTCGTAGCCCGCCGCCCGCGCTGCGTCCAGGTCGGTGCCCGGCACGCCCAGAAGCTCCTCCTGCACGTTCACCACCTCGGCGCAGTATTCCCAGTACACGCGCGGGATGTGCACCGTCGGATCGTTGGCGAAGTTGTGCGCGAAACGATCGATGTTGCGCGCCTCCTTGACCAAGTCCAATTCGCGCCGCAGCGAGCGCTGGAGCTGCTGCACGATCTGGGTAGGCCGGTAACGGCGCGCCTCCGGCATCTCCGCCTCGACCAGGCGCGCCAGGTGCCCAAGGATGCGCAGGTCGGCCTCGATCTTGGGCACGATGCCGGGGCGGCGCACCTTGACCACCACGCGGCTGCCATCCTTGAGCACCGCGCGGTGCACCTGGGCAATGGAGGCCGCCGCGAAGGCGGTGGTCTCGAACTGGGCGAAGATTTCCTCGAGCGGACGGCCCCAGGCCTTTTCCAGTTGCGGGCGGATCTCGGCGAAGGGCACGGGCGGCACCCGGCTGTGCAGCTGCTCGAACTCCGCGATCCAGTCAGGCGGGAACACGTCCACGCGTGTGGCCAGCACCTGTCCCAGCTTGACGAAGGTGGGGCCGAGCTCGGTCAGCGCCATGCGGATACGCACGGGCAGGTCCAACGCCGTGATCGCACTGGTGGTCTGCCAATGCAGCAGACGCCCTGCGCGCTCGAGCAGATGGGAAATGCCCAGAAGACGCACCACGTCGCCCCAGCCGTAGTGGATGAGGACGGAGGCGATCTCGTGCAGGCGTGGCAGGTCCCGCACCACGGAAAGTGTCTGACGCAGCATGGATGGCCTGCGGGGTGTCGCTAGCTCTGGCGCCGCTCGATGGCGTCGGCAAGCCCGTGCAATAGGCCAGCGGCGACCTCTGCTAAGCGCGCCGCCGCCGTCCTGGCGGTCTCTTGGACGTCGGCGCCGACACCGTCGGCTGCGCTGCCCAGACGCGACTTAAGGAGCTCGAGCACAGCGCGTACACGGGCGCCGGTGTCCGTGCCGGTGCGCTCGAAGTGTTCCAGCAAGCGGGCGACTTCGTCGCGCACGCCGTCTTGCGCTGAAGTCGCGGCCTGTCGTAGCGTGCGTAGCAAATCGCCCTCCAGACCCTGCACCGCATCGATGGCCTGCTTCAAGTCCTCACTTGCGATCTGGCGGCCCTCGTCCCAAGCCTCCTCGAGCGCCAGCTGCAAGGCATAGACCGCCTTGCCGATCGCCTCGTCCAAGCACGTAACCGCCTCGCGCAGCGCCTGGCTCGCCTGCGCGCCACGCCGCAGCAAACCTTCCCCCAGCCCTGCCATGGCCGATTCGATGATCTCGCGCAACGCCTTGGGGTCGGCGCCCCGGTGTAGGACCGCCTGCAGCACGATGGCCCGCACTCTTGCCTTAAGCGTCTCCTCAGTCGGCTCGACTTGCGCCAACGCCAGGCGTACATCCTGATTGTTTTCCATGGACATGGCATGCTCCTTTCAAGTGGTTTATTAGCTTCACACTTCCATACTAGACAGATCTCGCCCAGCAATGGCTAAATGTAGACCGATGATCTTGTCGCAAGAGCCACCCTGCGCCAATGCGCTCTGCCATTGCGTTCACCCTGTTGCTGCTGATACTCACCCTCTGCCTGCCGGCTCGGGCCACGGAGGACCTGCAGTCGGGGCTGAAGGCGCTCGGCGCGCCGCTTTTGCGTGCCCTGGAGCTCGTCGGCACCCCCTATAGGATGGGGGGGCGCCAGCCAGACACCGGCCTCGATTGCAGTGGCCTGGTCCACTACGTTTACAAACAGACGCATGGTATCGATCTGCCGCACAATGCCAAGGACATCAGCCTGCAAGGCGAGCCGGTCGAGCTCGAGGCACTTAAGCCGGGTGATCTGGTCTTTTTCAACACCCTTGGCCGCCCTTTCTCGCATGTTGGCATCTACAAGGGGGACGGCCAGTTCGTGCATGCCAGCAGCCGGCGCGACAGAAAAGTCACCATCTCCGACATGCGTAACCGTTACTGGGCGGCCCGATTCAATGGCGCACGGCGCATCTTACCCAGCCATCCTTGAACGCTTTGCGTGGGCAATCGCGCTGCTCGCCCTGCCGGCGCTGGTTTGGCCGTCAGAGGCAGATGAGCTGTTCTTCAAGGGCACGGCCGCGGTCAGCGAGGGTGAATTGCGCTTCCTGACCACACCGCCGGAAAAACCAGTGCATCATCATCAAAACCGTATCACGATCTTCGATCGCAGTCTGGAAGATGGCTGGGTACGCCTAGAGCAGTGTCACGAACATCTGGATGCCGTGCCGGATGCGCAGATCACCTACCGCGAGGGGCGTATTCGGGGCCTACGCGTGCTCAAGGCCGAGAATATCGGCGCGGTATGGGCCGAGGCCTCCAGCGTGCAACTACGCAACGTACAGCGCGGCGCAACCCTTTGTGTGGAGGCCGAGACCAAGGCCTTGGCGCGCCAAGGCGAATCAGGATATAGCTTAAGCAACGGCCCCTACATGCGCCGCTTCCTCGATGGCTACTATCCCATGCGGGTATCCATGACCGTGCGGCTTGCCACGGACAAGCTGCGCTACCTCGACGCCACGCCGCCGGAACAGCCCGGTTTCAGGCTACGCCATCAGGGCAACGAGGTCAGCTATGACACGGTGTTCGAGGGCATGCTGTCCACCGTGCTTCGCTTCGAGCGCATCAAGCCCTGACACGCCATTGCCGCCAACCGTTGCGATCGCCGGCGCGCCTAGGGGTTTTGCTTTAAGGTTATTGATAATGGTTATCATTTGTGATTAAAATGCCAGCCTCGACAGCGTTCAGGGCCAGCCGAGGCATTGCAGCCTGCGCCGGCTGGACGATTTAGCGGGCGGCGCGGCGTGCGCCCACTGCTGCCCCCGCTGGCATCGGTATGTCGAGATCCTGGTCTTCAACTACCCATTGTTCGGAAAGGAAACGCAACATGCGACGTCTGTTCATCGTCTACACCGCCATGCTCTCCCTCTTGGCAGCGGCGGGTACAGCCTCTGCCTCAGGCAAGGTGCTCAACCTGTACACCGCCCGCCATTACCAGACCGACGAGGCCCTATATGCCAATTTCACCCGCCTAACCGGTATCCGCGTCAATCGCATCGAGGGCAAGGAAGATGAGCTGTTCGAGCGCATTCGCCGGGAAGGCCCCGCGAGCCCGGCCGATGTCTTCCTTACCGTGGATGCGGCTCGGCTGCAGGCGGCGGACGATGCCGGCCTGTTCGCCCCCGTGCGTTCCCGCATCCTGTCCACGCGCATCCCCCCGCAATTCCGCGACCCCGAGGGGCACTGGTTCGGCTTTTCCTATCGTGCCCGCGTCATCGCCTACGCCAAGGACAAGGTCAAGCCCGAAGAGGTAGCCAGCATGGCCGACCTCGCCAAGCCGCGCTTCAAAGGCAAGCTTTGCGTGCGTAGCGGCGGCCATGTCTACAACCGCACGTTGGTGGCCGCCATGCTCGAGCATGAGGGCGAAGACCGCACGGCTGAGTGGCTCAAGGGTATCG
>JBEPZO010000017.1:0-42945 GCA_041640815.1 Thiobacillaceae bacterium | reverse complement strand
ACGTCGTCGAGGCGGCGCACCGGCATGCTGTGCGGGGCGGTCTTGACCAGGGCCGGATCGGTCTCGGCCTCTTCTTTCACCTTGACCATGGCGGCGACGAAGGCGTCGAGCGTGGCCTTGCTCTCGGTTTCGGTGGGCTCGATGAGCAGGCACTCGGGAACAAGCTGCGGGAAATAGGTCGTCGGGGCATGGAAGCCATAGTCCAACAGGCGCTTGGCGAAGTCCATCGCGCTCACGCCAGTGGCGTCTTTGAGGCGTTTCAAGCTGACGATGAATTCGTGGCTTGCGCGCCGTTCGGGAAAGGCGAGCTCGAAGCCGGCGCGTTTGAGCTCAGCCGCGAGGTAGTTGGCGTTGAGCGCGGCATAGTCCGCCACGCGCTGCATGCCGCCGCGACCAAGCAGGCGCGCATAGACCCAGGCCCTGAGCAGCACCCCCATGTTGCCGCCAAAGGCAGACAGGCGGCCAATGGTGTGCGGGCGCTCCGCCTCTTCGGCCCACCGGTAAAAGCCGCGCTCCTCCACCACCAGGGGAATGGGCAGGAACGGCTCCAGCCTCGCCGACACGCCCACGGGCCCGGCGCCTGGGCCACCCCCGCCATGGGGCGTGGAGAAGGTCTTGTGCAGGTTGACGTGGATGACGTCGAAGCCCATGTCGCCCGGTCGCACGCGGCCGAGGATGGCGTTCAGGTTGGCGCCGTCGTAGTAGGTGAGGCCTCCGGCCTCGTGGACGATGCGCTGGATGTCGATGATGCGCTGCTCGAACACGCCCAGCGTGGAGGGGTT
This sequence comes from Thiobacillaceae bacterium, assembly GCA_041640815.1. Classification (GTDB taxonomy): domain Bacteria; phylum Pseudomonadota; class Gammaproteobacteria; order Burkholderiales; family Thiobacillaceae; genus JANWZL01. The sequence continues at coordinate 42,163 of JBEPZO010000017.1, read as the reverse complement.
GGTGAGCATGAGGCCAGCGGTGCGAGGCCCGACCGCGCGGCGTAAGGCCTCAAGGTCGACGTTGCCGTGCCGGTCGGTGGGGATTTCGCGCACCGTGTAGCCGCACATGACGGCGGTGGCCGGGTTGGTGCCATGGGCGGCGTCGGGCACGATGATCTCGTTGCGCGCCGTGTCCCCACGGGATTCATGATAGGCGCGGATCATCGCCACACCGGCGAACTCGCCCTGGGCACCCGCCATGGGGGCGAGCGACACGGCAGCCATGCCGGTAACCGCCTTGAGCATCTCCTGCAGCTCGTAGAGGCAAGCAAGAAAACCTTGGCCGGTCTCCGCATCGGCCAAGGGGTGGCGTGCCAGGAACTGGGGCAGCATGGCCAGTGCGTTGCAGGCACGCGGGTTGTACTTCATGGTGCAGGAGCCTAAGGGATAGAACTGCGTGTCGATGGAGAAGTTTTTCTGTGACAAGCGCGTGTAATGCCGCACCACATCGAGCTCGGAGACCTCGGGCAGGGGCGCGGGCCGCTCGCGCAGGAACTCGCCAGGGAGGTCATCGGCCACCGGCGCGGTGCCGGGCGACTGGGCCAAGGCGCGGCGTCCAGGGCGTGACAGGTCGAAGATCAGCATCGGTTTGCAAAAGGGTGATGGCGGATGGGTGATGGCGCGGGGATGTCCGCTACGCGCATTCCACACCCACCCCCTTCGGCGCTCAGAGACCTTCCCCGCGTGCCGCGGCCAGGGCGGCCTCGTAGTTGGGTTCTTGTTTGATCTCCGGCACCAGTTCGGCATATAGGACGCGATCGCGCTCGTCGAGGACGATGACGGCGCGGGCGCACAGGCCCGCAAGCGGCGGGTCCATGATCATGACGCCGTAGTCTTTGTGGAAATCACGGCCGCGCATGGTGGACAAGGTGATGACGTTTTTCAGGCCTTCGGCGCTACAGAAGCGGTTCTGCGCGAAGGGCAGGTCGGCGGAGATGACGAGCACGACCGTGTTGGGCAGGCTGGCGGCGGCCGCATTGAACTTGCGTGTGGACTCGGCACATACAGGGGTGTCAAGGCTGGGGACGATGTTGAGGATCTTGCGCTTGCCCCAGAACTGGGAGAGCGAGACGTCCTTCAGGTCCTTGTCCACCAGCATGAAGGAGTGGGCGATGTCGCCCACGCGCGGAAAGTTGCCGCCAACGGAAATCGGTTCACCACCCAAGGTCACAGTTGCCATCTGAGAACTCCTCTCGTCGAAATGTCAGTGTTGCCAGGTCAGCGTTTGTAGGCACAAGGCGGCGCCTCGCGACGCCGGCTCAAGATGCGCGCCAATTTTTGCGCATAGTCGGCAAGGTCGTCATCCGTCTTCGTCTCTGTGGCACAGACCAGAAGGCCATCGGCCAGTTCGGCATAGTCGCCGGCGAGTGGCTGGCCGCCCAGGATGCCTTGGGCGCGCAAGGCGCGCAGAACCTCGCGGGTGTCGGCCGGAAGCCGCAAGACGACCTCGTGGAAAAAGGGAGCGGTGAAGGCCCGCCGCACGCCGGGAATCGCCGTGAGGCGCTCGGTGAGCGCGCGCGTGCGGGCATGGCACATCAGGGCGACCTCGCGCAGCCCTTGGGGGCCCATGAGGGAGAGATAGAGGGTGGCGGCAGTGACCAGCAGCCCTTGATTGGTGCAGATGTTGGAGGTGGCCTTGGAGCGTCGGATGTGCTGCTCGCGGGCCTGCAGCGTCAAGGTGAAGCCCGTTCTGCCTGCCACATCGACGGTGCGGCCGACGATGCGGCCGGGCATCTGGCGCACGTGTACTTGGCGCGTGGTCATGAAGCCGAAATAAGGTCCGCCAGAAGCGAGGGGGACACCGAGTGGCTGGCCATCGCCGACACAGATATCGACCCCCCTCTGCCCCCACTGCCCGGGCGGTTTGAGCAGCCCCAGGCTGATGGGGTTGACCACGGCGATGGCGAGGATGCCATGGGCGTGGGCCCAATCGGTCAGCGCATCGACCGGCTCCAGCACGCCGAAGTAATTGGGCTGCGGGATAACCAGGGCCGCTGCCGGCTCGGCCAAATGCTGCGCCAGCGCCTCGCTTGGGGTATGGCCCCGCTCGGGGCAATAAGGCAAGGCGATGAGCTCGATGCCCTGGTTCCTGACGATGGTGCGGGCTACGGCGCGATAGCGCGGGTGGAGGGTGGTGGGGACGAGCACCCGCCGTTTATCCCCTTTGACGATCCGCACCGCCATGAGGATGGCCTCGGCCAGCGCACTGGCGCCATCGTACAGGGAGGCATTGGAGACCTCCATGCCGGTCAGAGCGGCCATCATGCTCTGGTACTCATACAGCAGCTGCAGCGTGCCCTGGCTCGCTTCCGCCTGGTAGGGCGTGTAGGCGGAGTAGAACTCGCCGCGGCTGACGATCTGCCAAATGGCAGCTGGGATGTGATGCTCGTAGGCGCCGGCGCCGATGAAGTTGAGCCAAAAGCCGTCTTGCGCCGCGCGCGCATGCATCAGCCGGGTGACGGCGAGCTCTGGCAGACCCTCGGGCAACTCGGCCAGCCCCGCACAGCGCAGCTGCGGCGGGATTTCATCGAACAGCTCATCGATCGACGCCGCGCCGATGCGCTCCAGCATCTCGGCGACGTCTTGCTCGGTGTGGGGAATGAAGGGCATGTTGTGAGAGTGGATAAAGGGATGCGTGATGGGGAATGCATTCCCCCTCGCCCAAACCCGCTCAATGGCTTTCCGACTCCACCAGTGCCTGATAGCCGGCGGCGTCGAGCAAGCTATCGAGGTCGGCGGGGTTCGCCGGCTTGAGCCTGAACAACCAACTGCCGTAGGGGTCTTTGTTGAGCCGCTCGGGGGCGGACTCGACGGCGTCGTTCACCGCCACCACCTCGCCGGCGATCGGCGCATAGACGTCGGCGGCGGCCTTGACCGACTCAACGACGGCGCATTCTTCATTTTGCGCCAGTTGGCGACCAACGGTGGGATTTTCCACGAACACCATGTCGCCGAGCAGATCCTGGGCATGATGCGTAATGCCGACGCTCACCGTACCGTCGGGCTCAAGCCGCACCCACTCATGGGATTTGGTGTATTTCAATTCGGCAGGGATGTTCACTGGCTTCTCCTGGATGGCAGATAACTCTGGCGGGAAACGGGCAACCGCGCCCCGCCGGCTTGGTCCGGCGCGGCCGGCATGAGGGTTGCATTTTCCTCGTCAAACCAGCGCTTGACCATGGCGCACGAAAGGGGGGGTGACGACCCGCGCCGTGAGCGGCTTGTCGCGCACTTCGACCTGGACCATCTCACCGGCCTCAACCGCAGCAGGGACACGCGCCAGGGCAATGGAGGCGTGCAACGTAGGCGAGAAACTCCCGCTGGTGATCACGCCTTCCCCGTGTCGGGTGAGCACTTTTTGCTGCCCTCGCAGCACGCCCTTGTCCAGCAAGACGAGGCCGACGCGCTTGTGTTCCCGCGGCAGCCGCATGAGGGCATCGCGGCCGATGAAATCGCGCTCGGCATCCTTGAGATCGACGGTCCAGTCCAGCCCGCACGCGTAAGGGGTTACGCGTTCGTCCATGTCCTGCCCGAACAGGTTCATCCCCGCCTCTAGGCGCAGGGTGTCGCGCGCGCCCAAACCGCATGGACGTACACCCGCTTCCAACAGCGCCTGCCAGAAGAAGGGGGCGGCGCGCGCCGGCAGCATGACCTCGAAGCCGTCCTCCCCGGTGTAGCCTGTGCGGGCGATGAACATGTCGCCGACGGTGACGGCAGAAAACGGTCGCATCGGTGCGGTCAATTCCCGGGTGCCGGGCATGGCGGCCCACAAGCGCTCTGCCGCCTTGGGACCTTGCACGGCGATCATCGCCAGATCGCGACGGGGGATGAGTTCGACATCGGGGGCGAAGCGGTCGCGCTGCACCTCTAGCCATGCCAGGTCTTTGTCGGCACAGCCGGCATTGACGACTAAGCGAAACCACGCCTCGTGCATGAAATAGACGATGAGGTCGTCGATGATGCCGCCACCCTCGTGCAGCATGCAGCTATAGAGGGCGCGCCCGGTGGTCTGCAGCTTGCCGACGTCGTTGGCCAGCAGCCGGCGTAGGAAAGGACGCGCCGCGTCGCCGCGCACGTCCAGCGGCAACATGTGCGAGACGTCGAACATGCCGGCGTCACGGCGCACCGCCTGGTGTTCCTCGATCTGCGAGCCAAAGTGCAAGGGCATCTCCCAGCCGGAGAAATCCACCATCTTGGCGTTGAGCTCGCGGTGTTTGGCGTTGAGGGGGGTGACTTGCATGCTGGCTGGGTCTAAGAGGGGTGAACGGGCTGCTCGCTGCGGGTGAAGCTCGCCGCTTGGACTGGCCGCCGCCGAGGTCTGCCCACGTGGTGATCGGCTACCCCCTCCTCCGTGGGTTGGCTGCCGGGAGCGCAGGGCCGCGGCACTTGCCGGCGGGGTCGCCCCAGCGGCCGGCTGCTGCGCCTGTGGCGTCAGCCGCTCATGGCAATATAACCGAGCCCAAGGCGTCGGAACAAGCGCCCCAGGGTGGCTAGCCCGGCGCTGCCCGCGAGCGCCTCAGGGATAGCGCTTTTCGAGCTTGTAGCCATAGGCGGCCAGGCCCTTCAGTTCGAGGTCGAGGCGGATCTCCTTTTCCTCATGCGCGGGTATGCCGAGCGCTTCAAGCCGAGCGTCGCGCAAGTACTCCGAAGGCGGGAAAGGGCGCTGGGCGATGGCTTGGTCGCGCACATCGGTCAGGATGAGGACCAGATGCGGCCAGGCGACGGCGTGGTTGGAGCGGTTGCTCAGCGACACGCGCAGGATGGCGCGCGAGGCATCTTCTGGATCGCTCTCCAAGGAAGAGGCTTCGAAGCGCAAGGCGTTGGCGTCCTGGGGCAGCGGCAGGGTGCAGCCGAGCCGCTGGCAGGCCGCCTCGAGATAAGGGCGGCTTTCTGGCCAGCTCGCGGCGATCTCGACGCGGAAGAAATAAGCGAGCTGCCCGATGAGGCTCAACACCAGCGCTAGACTCGCCAGCAGCCAGAGCGCGTTGTGCCGATCTGGCTGGGGCTGTCCGCCAGCTATGGACAAGGGGCGAAGCAGGATGTCATCGGGCGTCTGGCGCGGCGCGGCGTCGTCTTCCGCCGCCTGTGGCTCGGGCTCGCGCGCCGCGGCTTCCGCTTTCACCGAAGGCTCGGGGGCAGCCCCTGGGGGGGCTTGCGGCACGGCCTCGGCTAGACTGTGTTGCGCGCGCGTGCCCTCCAGCGGCTGCGGCATCGCCACGGCAGGTGCAGCGCTGGGGGGTGGTTCAGGGGGCGCGGGCTGGACCGGCGTCACCAGCTCGGGCAGCAGGGTGTCATAGGCGTTGAATACGGCGCGACAGCGACCACATCGCACCAGCCCGCGCCGTTGGTCCAACTGCGCCTGGGTCACCCGGAAGCAGGTATGGCATTCGGGGCAGGTGGTCAGCATAGGGGTTGAGGTTAACGGAAAAACAGGCAGGCGGCGCGCAGACTGGTCATCGCCATCGCCTAAATCCTATTGCGCGTTCGGCTCGAACACCGTCTTGCCGCTGACGATGCCAAGCCTTCAGGGGCGGCGCAAGCACCACTTGACGCACGGACCAAACATCTCCACGAATCCGTCTAACAGCTTAGCGCGAACGCACGGTTAGCGTGAGCCCGTTTCGCCCAAGGCAACTGCACGCCGTCTGCCGGCAGGGTGGCGCGGCATCGATTGCTTGCCCGCTTTGGAGCCAGAGGTCAAGGCGGCTTGGGTGGCAGAGCGCGGTACTGGCCGGTGCTCACGCCGCCAAGCGGGTGCCGCTGAGCAGCGCCCAGCCCTCCTCTACATCGGTGCACGCGAGTTCAAACCACGGTTGATAGGCGGTTATGAGCGCCTCACTCTGAGTGTCGAGCAGGCCAGACAGCACGATGCGGCCGCCCGGGCGAACCCGCGTGGCGAACAGCGGGGCCAAGGCCCGCAAGGGATTGGTGAGGATATTGGCGATGAGCAGGTCTGCCTGCAGCGGCGGTGCCTCCTCAGGCAGGTAAAACGCGGCCTTGACCTGATTGCGTTTGGCATTGTCGCGCGCAGCCAACACGGCCTGCGGATCGATATCGACACCGATGGCCTGGGCGGCACCCAGCTTGAGCGCAGCGATGGCCAGGATGCCAGAGCCACAGCCGTAGTCGAGCACCGTCTCGCCCCCCTGCAACGCCTTCGCCAACCACTTCAGGCAAAGGCGCGTCGTAGGGTGGCTACCGGTGCCAAAGGCCAGGCCGGGGTCCAATTCGATGACCACCGCCGCCGGATCCGGCGCTTGATGCCAAGAGGGGACGACCCAGAGTCGCTCGGTGATGCGGATGGGCTCGAATTGGGCCTGGGTGAGCCGCACCCAGTCTTGCTCCGGCACCGCCTCCAGCGTGTACTCCGCCTCGGCGCCGAGGCCCAACCGTTGCAACAGCGCGGTGACATCGGTATCCGCCGGCAGCAGGGCCACAACCCAATTGCGCCGCCAAGCGCGTGGGGTCGCATCGCCCGGTTCGCCATATTGCGCCTCCTCAAGCGCGGTGCCGGCATCGCGGTCCTCGGTCGAGACCGCGAGCGCGCCAGCTGCGAGCAAGGCATCGGCGAGCGGTTCAGCCTGCTTTTGGTCCGCTGCGAGCTTGAGCGATAGCCACATGGGGTTGCCTAGAAAAGAGCATTGAAAAGGTGAACCCGTGAACCTGGTCAAGCGCCCAGACGATGCGGGTAGAGCGTCTGCGCGTGCTCGGTTCAGGCCTGGCTTCGACCTGACGGCCTAACGACGAGGTCAGCTGCCGGAAGAATGCCTGCCCATGCCCAGCTTCTTTTCCAGGTAGTGGATGCTCACTCCGCCCTCGAGAAAGGCGGCGTCGTTAAGCAGCTCCTGATGCATGGGGATATTGGTCTTGATGCCCTCAACGATCATCTCGGAGAGCGCGATGCGCATACGCGCGATGGCCTGCTGGCGCGTGGCGCCATAGGCGATGACCTTGCCGATCATGGAATCGTAGTAGGGGGGAACGACATAGTTTTGGTAGACGTGCGAATCGACCCGGATGCCTGGCCCCCCCGGTGCATGATAGAGGTTGATGCGCCCCGGGCAGGGCATGAAGGTATAGGGGTCTTCAGCATTGATGCGGCATTCGATGGCGTGCCCCCGGAGGCTCACCTCCTTTTGCTTCACCGACAGCGCCTCCCCAGCGGCGATGCGGATGGTCTCTTGCACGATGTCGACGCCGGTGATCATCTCGGTGACCGGATGCTCGACCTGCACGCGGGTGTTCATCTCGATGAAGTAGAACTCGCCATTCTCGTAGAGAAACTCGAAGGTGCCGGCGCCCCGGTAGCCGATCTTGCGGCAGGCCTCGGCGCAGCGTTCACCGATCTTGTTCCTGAGCTTGACGTCTAGCCCCGGCGCTGGCGCCTCCTCGAGCACCTTCTGATGGCGGCGTTGCATGGAGCAGTCGCGCTCGCCCAGATGCACGGCGTTGCCATGTGCGTCGGCGAGGACTTGAAACTCGATGTGGCGCGGGTTGCCCAAGAACTTTTCCATGTACACGCTGGGGTTGCCAAAGGCGGCCTGGGCCTCGGCCTGGGTGAGCTGAATGGCTTGCAACAGGTTCGACTCGGTGTGCACGACGCGCATGCCGCGCCCGCCGCCGCCACCGGCGGCCTTGATGATGATGGGGTAGCCGATGTCGCGCGCAAGCCGCAGGCATTCGTCCGGGTCATCGGGCAGGGCCCCCTCCGAGCCCGGCACCACCGGCACACCAGCCGCCTTCATCGCATGCTTGGCGGCAACCTTGTCCCCCATCAGGCGGATGGTCTCTGGGCGCGGGCCGATGAACACGAAACCGGACTGCTCGACACGCTCAGCAAAGTCGGCGTTTTCCGACAAGAAGCCATAGCCGGGGTGGATGGCCTCGGCATCGGTTACCTCCGCCGCGGCGATGATGGCCGGCACATGCAGGTAGCTCTTGGCCGGTGCCGGCGGGCCGATGCACACGGATTCATCCGCGAGCTTCACATACTTCGCCTCGCGATCGGCCTCCGAGTAGACCGCAACGGTCTTTATACCCAGTTCGCGACAGGCGCGCTGGATGCGTAGCGCGATCTCGCCGCGATTGGCGATCAGGACCTTTTCGAACATCTTTCACACTTGAAGTGAGGATGCAGCACGAGGGACGGGTCAGAGGCGGGCAAGGACACCTGCTTCACCCCCCTGCCCGCGGCCCGAAATTCACCCGATGATGAACAACGGTTCGCCATACTCCACCGGCTGCCCGTTCTCGACCAGAATGGCCTTGATCACGCCGCCTCGGTCGGCCTCGATCTCGTTCATGAGTTTCATCGCTTCGATGATGCACAGGGTGTCCCCAGCATTGACCGTTTGGCCGACCTCGACGAAGGGTTTCGCGCCGGGTGAGGGGGCGCGGTAAAAGGTGCCGACCATGGGCGATTTGACGACATGACCTTCCGGCTGATCGGCCTCCTCCTTGCCCGTCGAGGCGCCATTCGTCACTTCCGGGGCGGACGGGATGGGTGGGGCGACGTACACCGACTGGGGCGCCGACGGTAAAGGCGCTGCCGGCAGAGTGCGGGTAATACGCACCCGTTCCTCGCCCTCGGCGATCTCCAGCTCGGCGATTCCCGAGTCCTGCACCAGATCGATGAGCTTCTTGAGCTTGCGCAGATCCATTCATTCCTCCAGGGCGTGTAGGGCATAGCCCAGGGCAAACAGGTAGCCCATGGCCCCCAGACCGGAGATCACCCCCACCGCCAGATCAGATAGATAGGACCGGTGGCGGAAAGGCTCGCGGGCATAGACGTTGGATAGATGCACCTCGATGAAGGGGATGGCCACCGCTGCCAAGGCGTCACGCAGGGCGACACTGGTATGGGTAAAGGCGGCGGGATTGATGACGATGAAGTCGACACCCTCCTGCCGCGCGGCATGGATGCGCTCGATGAGGGCGTGCTCGGCATTGCTTTGGAAACATTCCACCGTCACACCGGCAGCCCGCCCTTGCTCTTGCAGCGCGGCATCGATTTCGGCCAGGGTCTGGGTACCATAGTGCTCGGGTTCGCGACTACCCAACAGGTTCAGATTCGGTCCATGCAAGACCAAGATCTTGCCTGTGGATTTCGCGGAGGAGGGGGGTTTGGGCGGGTGCCTTTTGCTGGGCATCGGAGCGTGCCGCGGATGATGCGTCGGCCGCGAGTTTGCCGCATATGAACGTCGATTGTCCAGAATTCGACTCCGGTTCGCTGCATGTTCGGTGCAGCTATAAAGGGGGCACTGGATCGCCATGGCTTACAATCAACCCATCTGCCCCGACCGATATGGCCCTTTCAAGACACGCCCCGCTCACCCTCTGGCGGCTGACCGATGGCAAACCCGGTCACGAAAAACAGAGCCTGGGGCTCGCGCGCGCACTCGAGCGCCTGGCTGGCGCGGTCTGCCATGACATCGGCATCCAGGGCGCTACCCGCGCAGCCTGGCTTGCCTGGCTGCTGGGGCGTTTCCCTGCTGGCGCGGCGCTGCCCAACCCAGACCTCATCCTCGCCGCCGGCCATGCCACCCATGTACCGGCACTCGCGGCGCGGCGCGCGAGAGGTGGCCGCATCATCGTCCTCATGCGGCCCAGCCTGCCGCTTGCCTGGTTCGACCTGTGCCTGATTCCAGCGCACGACGAGCCGCGACCCCAAGACAACGTCCTGGTCACACGCGGCGTCCTCAACGCCGTCGAAACGAGCGACAGGCATGCGCAAAACCGCGGCCTGATCCTGATCGGTGGGACCTCGCGGCACTACCGTTGGGACAATGCCAGCATTGCCGCGCAGGTACGCGAGGTGGTGGCGGCCCAGCCCAACCTCGCCTGGACCCTCACCACCTCCCGGCGCACGCCGGCAGATTTTCTGGCCAGCTTGGGGACGATCACCGGGCTCAAGATCGAGCCGTACACCCACACCCCAAGCGGTTGGCTGGAAGCGGCGCTCGCGCAAAGCGCCCAGGTCTGGGTGAGCCCCGACAGCGGCTCCATGGTCTATGAGGCCCTTACTGCCGGCTGCCAGGTCGGCGTATTCGAACTTACCCCCATCCCTGGGTCGCGCCTCGCCCGCGATGTCGCACGCTTGCGCGAAGAGGGTTTCATCACGACCCTTACGGCCTATCGGCTAGATCGTAGGCTCAAGCCGCCGCCGACCGCTTTCAACGAAGCCGAGCGCTGCGCCCGGGCCATCCTTCAGCGCTGGTATGCTTGAGCCGATGCGCAAAATCACCGTCGTACAAGTCCTGCCCGCCCTGGAGTCTGGCGGTGTCGAACGCGGCACGCTAGAGGTCGCGAAATACCTGGTCGAACATGGCCACCGCTCCCTCGTCATCTCCGCCGGCGGGCGCATGGTCGAGCAGCTCACGCGCGAAGGCAGCGAGCATGTCACCTGGGACCTGGGTGCCAAATCCCCTTTGACCCTGCGTCATATCCCGCGGCTACGCCGTTTTTTGCAGGACCAGGCAGTCGACATCCTGCACGTGCGCTCGCGCATGCCAGCCTGGGTCTGCTACCTCGCCTGGCGTGGCATGGATCCGCGCAGGCGGCCACGCTTCATCACGACTGTGCATGGGCTCTACTCGGTCAATGCCTACAGCGCCATCATGGCGAGAGGAGAGAGGGTCATCGCCGTGTCTGAGACGGTGCGTGAATATCTACTCAAGCACTATCCCGCTCTGGAACCGCGACGAATCATTGTAATCCCGCGCGGCGTCGACCCGTCGGTCTACCGATATGGCTATCGCCCCCCTCAGCAATGGCTTGAGCGCTGGTTTGCTCAATATCCCGAGCTCAAAGGCAAAAAGATCCTTACCCTGCCCGGGCGGATCACCCGCCTCAAAGGACATGAAGACTTCATCGACTTGATTGGGCGTCTGGTTGCCATGGGTGAACCCGTTCACGGCCTGATCGTCGGCGGTGCTGTGGACAGCAAGCAAACTTATTTATCAGAAGTGAAAAACAAAGTGGTCAAAGCTGGTTTGCACGACCGCATCACATTCACCGGCCATCGTGCAGACCTGCGTGAGATTATTGCGATTTCCGATGTGGTCCTTTCTCTATCGAGCAAGCCCGAATCTTACGGACGTACTGTGCTTGAAGCCCTGAGCATGGGTGTGCCAGTGATCGGCTATGACCATGGTGGAGTCGGTGAGCAGCTGGGACAGATGTTTCCGGAAGGCCGGGTGCCCGTCGGCGCCATGGACAGCCTCGTTCGACGATATCAAGACATTCAGGCCTTGGGCCGGATCAAACCAAGGGCGAGTCCACCCACTCTGCAACAGATGCTTGATTCTACTCTCTCCGCCTACATGGATCTGTTGTCATAGGGTGACATCTTTTTTTCTCCTATAATTCGTGTAGGGTTGCCGATTAGTTAGAGTAAAGAAGTATGGACGGCAATTAGATACAAAGACAACGATTTGACCAAATTATCTTTAAGCACTGAAGGAATGCTGACTGGCGTGATAAAATTAGGACTATCCGCGCAGCAAGCGCCAACCTGTACAGTATATCCTCCTGATGAGGGTGTTATTTGATAACAAAAGGTGGGAATGGCCGGCCCGCCTTTGAATGGAATAGAGCAAATCTGATATGTAATCTATCAGCCTGCATCAATCTTGGGATTCATGAATAAACCCTATGTCATCATTCGCCTGGCAGGCGGGTTAGGCAACCAACTTTTTATGTATGCCTTCGGCAGGGCCATGGCCGAGCGTAATGATGTTCCTCTGAAAATAGACAGCATCAGCGGATTTATTCGAGACCGCACATATAAACGCTCCTATTTGCTGGATCTAATATTACCGCCTGTGCAAGCAGCAAGCCGGTGGGAATGTCGTATGTTCCCTTTTGGCCGTCAGTTGCGGAAGTTAGAACGTAAACTCAATGCTCTGCTGCCGCTAGAGCATAGGTTCTACGTAGAGGAGCGTACATTAGCTTACGACGCTGAGATCAAGCACCTAAAAATTGTCCGCCCGACGGTGTTCAACGGCTATTGGCAAACACCACGATACTTCGACGACATGCGCCCTACGATACAGGAGCTGGTACGGTTCCCTGAACAACTTACTTGGCCTTTGGCGGAGGAGCTAGCCGTTATCCGTAGGGCGAAGAATCCGGTCTGTCTAGCTATCCGCCGTTATGAGGAAGTGCCAAAGCCGAAACCCAAACTACATATCCTGCAGTTAGAGTATTTCCTGCGTGCGATGGCGCTGATGGAGTCGCTCGTAGATGATTTGCATTACTTCGTATTTGCCCAAGACATGGTATGGGCAAAAGCGCATATACGCAGCCGATATCCTGTCACCTTCGCTAGTAAAAAAGACCTGCACGCTGGTGCTGTCCAGGATCTATACCTAATGTCTCAATGTCGGCACTTCATTATTTCGAATAGTACTCTTCACTGGTGGGCTGTCTGGCTAGCTCAGCCTGAAATCGTCATCGCTCCTTCTGCTGGGTGGTCTAACGACGACTTAGTGCAGCCTAACTGGATCAAGATAATATGAGTCTGGCAGTATGGGCATACGATCATAGTAAAAGCTATTATGAATTTAAAAAGTCTAATCCAGATCCTGCCTTATGTACCACGGATGTTGGGAGAACTACGCGAACTGAAGCGTCAAGCCGGCATGTCAAGTCATTATTTTCCCATTACTCGAATAGATTACCGCGCGCGTGAAAAGAAACAGTCAAGCGGAACTGCCAAAGGGCATTATTTTCATCAGGACTTGCTCGTAGCACGGCGCGTGTTTGAAAACGCTCCAACAAAGCACGTTGATGTAGGCTCCCGTGTTGATGGTTTCGTGGCGCATGTCGCAAGTTTCAGGACCATCGAGGTACTGGACATACGCCCACAGGATGCCAAGGTACGGAATATTATCTTCAGGCAGATAAATCTAATGACCCTTCCCCCTGATCTAAAAAATTATTGTGACTCATTGTCGTGCCTCCACGCCATAGAACATTTTGGTTTGGGGCGCTATGGAGATCCGCTCGACTTCGAGGGACATATCAAGGGGCTCGACAATTTACATGCACTTCTAAAACCGGGTGGAACGCTTTATCTGTCGTGTCCGATCGGACCACAGCGTATCGAATTCAACGCTCATCGGGTCTTCTCGGTTAGATATATGTTGTCACTGTTTGAAGGCAGATTCCGTCTGCGCAGATTTTCATATGTCGACGACGCTGGCGACCTGCATGAAGATATTGAGATGAGAGACGACCCGGTCGATAGAAACTTTGGTTGCTACTATGGATGCGGAATTTTCGAGCTCGAGAAAATCTGAAGCCATAAAAAACAACCTCTCTCAAAAACCGCCCATCGAGAAAGCGAACGCCGCAGCAAGTAGCAAATAATCGTCTTTTTGGCCCAGTTCGGTCATGCTATGTTGTTTTCTGATGATGTAGCGTTGCTTTTGCGCCGAGCCAATACAACCTTAGAGCATGAGCGATTACTTTTATAGCAAGCGACGCATGGAAAAGTGCTTCGCCATTTATCAGATGTAGTGCTCATCAGACAAAATGCACGTCATTCACAACGTGAATCAACAATGCTCTCCGTTGGCGAAAGCAACAGCGATGATGCTAATGACGGTCTATGTCTACAGCATTCCACCGAAGTGGGCAACATTTCATATCGCCAGCGCTCTGATATTACTTGCTTTACTAGGAGCGAAACGCGATTTTTTGTCGTCTCATGCGACCCGCACATATGCCATTGCCACAGCCCCATGGCTAGTCTTCGTTCTTGCGACTGCCGCCCTGCAAAATCTAGAGGGACTACCTACTGCGACTTCTTTAAGAGAACTCGTCATACTTGTATTCAGAGTAATAGGAGTCGGCCTAGGTATCATGTTGTTCTTGCACAAGAATTGTGTGGCCCTGCGTCAAATCGCAGTGATCGTATTTTCTTGCCTGCTTATAAACGCAATTCTTGGCATCGTTCAGTGGCTCAGCCTTTCAACACAAGGCGTTGTATATTGGAGGCTAATCCGAGCATCCGGTATCGTTGGCAACCCAAATCCATACGGGTTTTTTATGGCCATAGGATTGGTGCTCAGTGCCGCACTGTTAGCCAAATACAACTTATCATACAGGATGCGAATTACCGTATCAGCTTTTACAGCAATTTTCTTGCTAGCTGTTCTCAGCAGCGGCTCTCGAGGAGCTCTCTTATCGGCCGCTGCTGGGCTAGTTGTTCTACTCCCACCTACGAACCGTCTTCGCATTTTTGTCTATACGATATTGCTTGCTCTACTCGTTCTCGCAATCTATACTATCAACTGGCAAGCCAATACTATAGTTAGTGATGGCATGCGCCTTTCAGCATTGAAGTTTAGCCTCGAGGCTATTACACAGCGGCCTATAACGGGATGGGGTCTTGAATCCTTCCCTCAAATACCTGGGCATCATGGTATCAATTCGCCACATAGCCTCGTAGCGGACTTAGCGCTGAGTAGTGGCGTATTAACTCTGCTCGCATTCCTGTTCTCGACTGGATGGGTATGCTACAGATTGGTCGTACAGAAAACCCCTCACTCATCCACACTTCTTGCGTTGCTGATCTCCGCCTTTCTGGCAGGCACTTTAGAATATTCTGTATTAAGCTCTCTCCAGTTCCGTGAGCCGTGGTTGCTGTTAATCATACTCTCAAGCTATGCGATTGCCGGATACGGTCATCGAGGTGCTCCTGGCGCTGATGCAATTAATCTTAATAGCCATCCTTCGGCCGACAAAGCTAATTGAGCGGCCTGTCAGCTGAGCGTCTCATCTCATCCGGCAGACAGGACGTGTTCAGATCGGCCGAGGGCCGAAAACATGATAAAAGACATATCCATATCATCGATAGTCATGGACAGTGTAAACATTCTGTGTCTGAAGTGGGGTAATCGATACGGTCCGGAGTATGTGAACATTCTGTACCATTCAGTCAGACGTAATCTCCTGCGGCCGTTTCGTTTCTATTGCTGCACAGACGATCCTACAGGTCTCGATGCAGACATACGGATCATTCCTTTCCCAAGCAACCCAGGCATCCGGCGGGGCTGGCCTGATATTCTTGTCAAATTAGTCATTCTGCAGGATGGCTTCGGCGGCTTGGCGGGGCCAACTCTCTTCCTCGACCTCGATGTGGTCATCACAGGCAACCTTGACCCGTTTTTCGACTATAAACCTGGTCAGTTTTGCATCATCCATAACTGGGTTAACTGGAGGAAGGCCCTCCTCGGCCGGCGGCCCGCAGTGGGCAACTCATCCGTGTTTCGTTTCGAAGCCGGGAAGTGTCAGTATGCCTACGACACCTTCTTACGCGAGATGCATCGCGCTGAAGACCGCAAGGTGTTCAATACCGAGCAGGCGTTCTTGACCTATGCACTGGGCAATCCGCAATGGTGGCCAGAGGAATGGGTTAGAAGCTACAAATGGAACTTGCGACCGCCCTTCCCCTTTAACTGGTTGCGTATGCCTCGGTTGCCCGAAGGTTGTCGCATTTTGGTGTTCCACGGTCGACCCGATCCCGACGAGGCTATACGCGGCTATCGGGGACGTAAGCTGCATCACCGCATCCTACCGGCCCCGTGGATTGCAGACTATTGGAGGCTTTGATGACTACGGGGGAGGTGGCGCCCTTTTGGGACATGGTCGATGGTGTGCTGGTGATCAATCTCGATCGACGCCCTGAGCGTTGGCAACACGTCCGGAACATTGCAGCTGGTCTTATTCCAACGGAGAAGCTTGCTCGACTGCCGGCCATCGCTGGGACCAAGCTTCCTGGCTACGGTAAACGCCCCTGGTTTCGTGGGCGCAAGCGTGACCTAACATGGGCAGGGCGTGCCGGTTGTACACTCTCACACCGAGCGGCTATCGCGCACGCCAAAGCGCACGGCTGGCGTACACTGCTAATCCTGGAAGACGATATTGTGCCGACTGCTGCGCTGCCAGCGGTCTTACAGGCACTACCGCAAGCATTGGGCAGCCAAGACTGGGACATCTGTTATCTCGGCTATACTGATCCCGTATCCCCTTACCGACGACTGGCCGATCTTCCCGAGGGGCATAGCCTCTGCCGGATATACGGTGCCAACACTGCACATGCATACCTGCTTAGGCATACGACATTCGACTGGCTGTTGGCGAGGCTCCCAGGAACCGATGAGATCTGGCCATGGCTCAGCATGCATCGTGCCATAGATCGGTGGTATTACCGGAATCTATCGCGTCGCTTTGTCGTGACGGCAATTTCGCCATCGGTTATCCATCAGCGTGGCGATTTTTCCGACATTACCCAGCGAGCGCACGAAAAGAGACATCTGATGCACGTGCCTGGTTGCCATATGGGCACGCTCGGCTTTGCACTACTGAGCGCCCTGCGTTGGCTCGGCTTCCGACTCGCAGAGCCACGTGACTGGTTACGCGGCAGAATCAAGCAAATGCGAGGATTCTGAATGGCCGACAGCCCGGAAAGGGAGCGCATACGCATAAAATTGCTCGGCAAGTCTAAGCCGGGAACGGACGGAATTGCGTGGCTCAAGCATTTCCCAGCCAATACGCCTCGATGGGGCAATTGCGACTTCGTCTTTGACCGTCATTGTCATGACTACGACTGGTTGGTCGTCTACGACGACTTGCCGTCGCTAGCAGGCGAGCGACACCCGCTTTGGGTGGAGGAGCTGGCTTGTCCACCCGAACATACCCTGTTGATCACTGTAGAGCCGTCGACCATCAAGACCTATGGTCGTCACTACTTGCGGCAATTCCGTTGGGTACTGACCACCCAAGAGCCTTGGGCCACGGGGCAGCATCCAGGCCGTATCTACCAACAGCCAGCGTTGGTTTGGTTTTATGCTGATACCTCCCCACGGGGAGACTACGATACGATAGCCACACACATCCCTCTGGACAAAACGAGGGACCTGTCTACCGTGTGTTCCAGCAAGCGCCAAGGCCATACACTGCATCGCCGGCGCTATGACTTTACCCAGCAACTAAAAGGCCTCTTGCCCTACTTGGAGATCTATGGCCACGGCGTGCGACCGCTCGTGGACAAAGCAGATGCCCTTGACCCCTACCGGTATCATATCGCCATCGAGAATTTCGATGGACTCCATCATTGGACAGAAAAACTGGCAGACGCTTTTCTAGGGGCATGTTTGCCTTTTTACTATGGCTGCCCCAATGCGGAAGAATATTTCCCACCAGAAAGTTTCATCCGTATTGATATCAACGACGTGGAGGGTTCGGCTGCGATTATTGAGAAAGCGATACGCGATAAGCTGTGGGAGAAGCGTCTACCTGCCATACTGGAGGCACGAAGGCGGGTGTTGGAGCAATATGGGACCATACCCACCATCGTGCGGCTAGTCAACGAAAGACACGATCCAACCCGCGCCCGACCATCGTCGTCCATACGCATACTGAGCCGGCGTAGATTGCGACAAAAGATTCTGCCTGCCTTAACCTACGCAATGGAGAAGCTATATGTGCGCGGTCGGCACGCCCTATCTATCCCATGAGGTCATAGGACAGCGATGGGTAACCTACTGAGTAAGTTGTTCTTGAATAGTCTCAGCATTGGAGTTTACCCAACAAAGATGACAAAGAAAGCTGAGGTGGCAGAACTGATCTGCAGACTACATCCGCTCATCACAGAGCATGGTCTCGTTCGCTTAGGCCCAGAATCAGATGGCGGCTATCTTGTGCCTGATGATTTAGATGGTATTGAGGCTTGTTTCTCTCCAGGGGTGAGCACGTCATCAGGTTTTGAGCTGGATTGCGCCGATAGAGGGATGAGGGTATTTCTCGCAGACTACTCTGTCGATGCCCCTATTATTCGGCATGATAACTTTCATTTCACAAAAAAATTCGTCGGTGCTACAACCTCAGAACGCTTCATGACCATGGCTGATTGGATCAAGCAGGCCGGCATCGCTACAGATTCTGATCTGTTATTGCAAATGGACACGAGGGCTATGAATACGAGACGATTCTAAGCATGCCAGACGAGCTGCTAAAGCGCTTCCGGATCATTGTAATCGAGTTCCACCGTCTGCATCATCTATGGAGTGCGCCCTTCTTCCGTATCGCCGCCAGTGTCTTCGCCAAGATCCTGCAAACGCATGCCTGTGTGCATCTGCATCCTAACAACTGCCGTAGCAGTATCTGCATACAAGGCCTAGAAATCCCGCGCGTCATGGAATTTACGTTTTTCCGTAAAGATCGATTCAAATATTGCGACTATGCGAAGATCTTTCCGCATCCGCTGGATAGAGACAACACAGCACACGCTCCGCTCGTGTTGCCAGACTGCTGGTACAGAAACCAAGACCGCAGCAGCACATCACACCATGCCGAGGGCTGAGCGCAATCGGAAAATCTGTCCACGTGGAAAGGGGCGGAAGGCCTTATGCGAGCGCAGGACCATTGACTGTTCACGTAATCCGGCCTGATATAAACGCTCTGCCCAAAATGATGCCCAGGCAAATGGGTTATAGATGTTTAGGATGCGTTGCCTGGCCTCGGCCAAGGCAGACTGTTGGAAATTACTGAGGGGGGTATCCAGTAGGGCATCGATGCATTGGGCCACTGCCTCGACCTGCATCCCGTTGATCGAAATAAAGGCCTCCTCTGGTAGATATTCCGCAACGTTGGGGCAACCCAGGTAGACGGGGAAGGCCCAACCTAGATAGGCGTCGGCGAGCTTCTCGCTCCAGTAGTTAGGTTGGATGCAGTTCTCCAGGACTAAATGGTAGCGATAGGGCAGGATCGCCTCCATCTTGTCATCGATGGGCATGAAGCCACGCCCAAAATGTACCAGGCGATCACCGAGGCGACGTTTTAGCTCGTTCAGCAAAGCGAGGCGTTGACGTTGACCTTCTGTCTTGCTGGCATTAGAGCACACCACAGAGATACGGTTTTGTTTCGTGGTAGGGCGTAGTTCGCTCAAGAAATCATAGCCGTACCGATACCCACCATAGGTTCGATCCAGGCCGACGTGCCAATTCAGCCCGAGAGCGCTTACGTGCAGATGCGGGTGATGGGACTCGGTGTGACTGTCGACGACGTGGCCAAATTGCCGGTAGTAGCGTTTGGGATAAACCTTCTTTTGTAAGGGCTCGCCTGCAATGAACAGTGTGTTCTGCGGGGCAGCGACAAAGCTGTCGTAGGGCCTGGCGTTGAACAACACCACAGCAAAGTCTGCGTGCCCGCCGGGAGGGGGATTGAGGTCGAAGCGAGCGCGTCCCCAGCGTAAGCTGCCGGCTGGTGTGAGTAGTTCGATACCGCGTGGGGCAGCGTCCATGTTGATACGGACGAGGAGTTCGCGCCCGCTCACGCCTATTTCTCGATCAAGCCAGTGTTGCTGCTTGGGCACCCCTAGACCAGCAGGCGCGACCGTCGTGGCTTAGCATCCTGGTCTTGAGCGCAGGTAGTCTGCATAGGCCGCAGTAAGACCGCTCTCCAGGGGTGTACTCGCCCGCCATCCCAAGCCGCTCAGACGCGACACATCCAATAGTTTCCGCGGCGTGCCGTCTGGTTTGCTTGGGTCGAACTCGATGTCGCCTTCAAAGCCGACGACGCGTCTGACCAGTTGGGCGAGCTCGCGGATGGTCAGGTCTTCGCCGACACCGATGTTGATCAGTGGCGGCATGAAGACGCCCGTGGCGGCCTCATCGCTGCCGAGCAGGGCATCGAATTGTTCAGGCGGCAGCCTCATGAGGAAGACGCAGGCATCGGCCAGGTCGTCGGAGTAGAGGAACTCGCGCCGCGGCGTGCCAGTGCCCCAGACGGTGACCCTGGGGTGGTTGTTCACCTTGGCCGTGTGAAACTTGCGGATCAGGGCCGGGATGACGTGGCTGTTCTCGGGGTGGTAGTTGTCGCCCGGGCCGTAGAGATTGGTCGGCATCACTGCCAGGAAGCGGGTGCCGTATTGGCGGTTATAGCTCCAGCACATCTCGATGCCAGCGATCTTGGCAATGGCATAGGGGCGGTTGGTGGGCTCGAGCGGCCCGGTAAGCAAGTATTCCTCGCGCATCGGCTGCGGGCAGTGCTTGGGGTAGATGCAGGAAGAGCCGAGGAAGAGCAGGCGTTTGACCCCGTGCTTCCAGGCAGCGTGGATGACGTTGGTCTGGATCGCTAGGTTGTCGCGGATGAACTCTGCCGGGTAGGTGTTGTTGGCGAGGATGCCGCCCACCTTTGCCGCGGCGAGAAAGACGTAGTCTGGGCGCTCGCTGGCGAAAAAGGCCTCCACGGCCGCCTGGTCGCTGAGGTCCAGCTCGGCGTGCGTGCGGGTAATGAGGCGTGTGTAGCCCTTGGCCTGCAGTGTGCGCAACAGGGCGGAGCCGACCAGGCCACGGTGACCGGCGACATAGATCTTGGCGTCGTTTTCCATTGTCTACTCGTGGTAGTCCAAAGCCTTGTAGCCGTGCCGCTTGATGAGCTCATCGCGCTCGGCGGCCTTGAGGTCCTCGCGCACCATCTCGGCCACCAGCTCGCGGAAGGTGGTGCGTGGCGTCCAGCCCAATTTGGCGCGGGCCTTGGAGGCGTCGCCGAGCAAGCTGTCGACTTCGGTGGGACGGAAATAGCGTGGATCGACGGCGACGATGGTCTTGCCGTTGGCATCGATGCCTCTTTCGTTCACACCCGTGCCCTCCCAGCGGATGTGTATACCGAGTTCCGCGGCGGCGGCGTTGACGAAGTCGCGCACGCTGTGTTGCTCACCGGTGGCGATGACGTAGTCATCGGGTTCTTCCTGCTGCAGCATCAGCCATTGCATCTCGACGTAGTCGCGCGCATGTCCCCAGTCGCGTTTGGCATCGAGGTTGCCGAGGTAGAGGCAGTCCTGCAAGCCTAGCTTGATGCGCGCGAGCGCGCGGGTGATCTTGCGCGTGACAAAAGTCTCGCCACGGATGGGCGACTCGTGGTTGAACAGGATGCCGTTGCAGGCATACATGCCGTAGGCTTCGCGGTAGTTGACGGTGATCCAGTAGGCATACAGCTTGGCCACCGCGTAGGGGCTGCGCGGATAGAAGGGGGTGGTCTCACGCTGCGGGACCTCCTGCACTTTGCCGAAGAGCTCGCTGGTAGAGGCCTGGTAGAAGCGGGTCTTCTTCTCCAGCCCCAGGATGCGGATTGCCTCTAGTAGGCGCAGGGTGCCGAGGGCGTCGGCGTTGGCGGTGTATTCCGGCTCTTCGAAGGAGACGGCGACATGGGATTGGGCGGCGAGGTTGTACAGTTCGTCCGGCTGCACTTGCTGGATGATGCGAATCAGGCTCGAGGAGTCGGTCATGTCGCCGTGGTGCAAGATGAAGCGGCGCTCCGGCTCGTGCGGGTCTTGATACAGGTGGTCGATGCGGTCGGTGTTGAAGAGGCTGGTGCGGCGCTTGATGCCATGCACTTCGTAGCCTTTGGCGAGCAGAAATTCCGCCAAGTAGGCGCCATCTTGGCCAGTGATGCCGGTGATGAGGGCGGTCTTCATATGCTGAGGATCCTTTATCGTGATGGCGGGGGAGTTAGGGCGACGCTCACAGTAGGAAGAGCGTGGCCAGCCCCAGGAAGATGAAAAAGCCCATGGAATCGGTGATGAAGGTGATGAGCACAGCGGTGCCGAAGGCCGGGTCGCGGCCGAGGCGATCGATCAGGGTGGGGGCGAAGAAGCCGGCTAGGGCGGCCACCGCGAGGTTGAGCAGCATGGCCATGGCCATCACCGCGCCTAGGCCGACGTTGCCGTAGAGCAGATAGGTTACCACCCCCATCACCCCACCCCAGACGACGCCGTTCAACAGCGAGATGCCCAGCTCCTTGGTGAGCAGGCGCAGGGCGTTGTCGCGGTTGATGAGGCCCAGGGCCAGGCCGCGCACCACCAGGGTGCCGGTCTGATTGCCGGTGTTGCCGCCAAGCCCCGCCACAATGGGCATCAATGCCGCCAGCGCCGCTAGCTTCTCGATGCTGTCTTCGAAGGCGCCCACCACGCGCGAGGCGATGAGCGCCGTGCACAGGTTGATGCCAAGCCACAGCCAGCGGTTCTTGGCCGCCTTCCAGACCGTGGTGAAGAGGTCCTCTTCCTCGCGTAGACCGGCCAGCGAGAGCATGTCCGATTCGGCTTCGGCGCGGATGTAGTCCATCACCACGTCCACCGTCAGGCGCCCGATGAGCACGCCGTCGGCGTTGACCACCGGTGCGGAGATGAGGTCGTAGCGCTCGAAGGCCTGGGCGGCCTCGGACGCATCGTCCTCGGGGCGAAAGCTCACTGGGTCGTCGACCATGATGGCCGCCAGGTGCACCTCGGGGTCGTGGATAAGCAGGCGCTTCAATGGCAGCACGCCGATTAGCGTGCCATCACGCTCGACGACGAACAACTTGTCGGTGTGGCTGGGTAGATCGCCCAACCGGCGCAGATAACGCAGCGCCACCTCGACCGTGACTTCGGCGCGGATGGTGACGAAGTCGTAATCCATCAGGGCGCCGACCGTATCCTCGTCGTAGGCGAGCGAGGATTCGACTTGGGCGCGCTTTTGCTTGTCCAGGGAGCGCAAAAGCTCCTGGACGACGTCCTTGGGGAGGTCTGGGGCGAGGTCGGCGATCTCGTCGGTATCGAGGCTTGCGGCGGCCGCGACCAGCTCGCGGTTGTCCATGGCCTCGATCAGCGACTCGCGGACGGCGTCGGAGACCTCGATCAGGATCTCGCCATCGCGTTCGGCCTTGACCAAATCCCAAACCAGCAGGCGGTCTTCCAGCGGCAGGGCCTCCAGGATGTACGCCACGTCCGCCGGATGAAGGCGATCGAGCTTTTTTTGCAGCTCGACGAGGTTTTGCTTGTGGACCAAGGACTCGACCAGCTCTTGACGCGGCATGTCCTGCTTTCGGACGAGCGACTCAACCAGCTTGTGCCGGGCAATGAGGTCCATCACCTGGCGCAGGCTGTCGTTGACGTTTTCCTTGCCGACTTCCGTGTCTTGGTCTTCCATGTCGTCGATCGTCTGGGTCAGGCGCGATTTTACTTTCGCCAGGTGTCGCCTTCGCTAGGAGTTTCGCCCCTAAAGGAAATTTTTCAGGCGGCTACCTAGGTTACTCGATGCGAATTAGAGTGCACCCAACTCGATCTCGCACATTGCTGTCTTCCCAGTAGCGATGCTGGTGAGCGGTGAGTGCGATAACCACAAGTACCCCGGCCGATGGGTTTTAGCACTGGGATAAAGCCTGGCGGCGAAGAGGGCCGCGGCTATGCCGTGGTGGCTAAGACGCGGGATTGCGCTGGAACTGCAAACGCAGGCCAACA
Organism: Thiobacillaceae bacterium; assembly: GCA_041640815.1. Classification (GTDB taxonomy): domain Bacteria; phylum Pseudomonadota; class Gammaproteobacteria; order Burkholderiales; family Thiobacillaceae; genus JANWZL01. Next base: position 18,840 of record JBEPZO010000017.1, on the reverse strand, counting down.
CGCTCAGCGCAATCGTCGCCCGTTTCCGGTTCTGAACGCACTCATCACTTCGGCACCGCCACCTGCGGCATGCGCGCGGCGATGAGGCCTTGCCGCTTGAGTAGCGCCTTCGCCTGACGATGGGTCTGGTAATACCGCGGGTTGGGGAGCATCGCCGCCAGGTGCGCGGCCTGCGCGGGGCTGAGCCGGGCGGCGGAGGTGCCAAAATAATGGCGCGCCGCTGCCTCAGCGCCATAGATGCCGTTGCCCCACTCGACGACGTTGAGATAGACCTCGAGGATGCGCCGTTTGCTCCACAGCTGCTCGAGCATCACCGTGATTGCCGCTTCTTGCAGCTTGCGCAAGGGGTTGCGCGACGCCGACAGGAACAGGTTCTTGGCGAGCTGCTGCGTGATGGTGGAACCGCCGGCGACGATGCGGCCGCGCCTGAGGTTCTTTTCTACCGCCGTCTCGATGCCTTCCCAATCAAAGCCACGGTGGCTGAGAAAGCGGCTATCTTCCGCCGCCACCACGGCTCGCTTCAGATGGAAGGAAATGCGTTCGTAAGGCACCCAGCGGTGTTTGAGCTCGGCGTCCGGTTTTTTTTCCTTTAGGCGCGCGAGCCCCGCCTCCATGAAGGCCGTCGAGGACGGATTGAACTGGCGCCACCACGCCACCTGCGCTAAAAACCATAGCTGTAGCGCCACGATGGCCAAGCAGACGACGAGCAGCGCTTTTGCGATGAGCCGCCACATCGGCGTTTCCCTAACCGGACCTGAGCATCGCGATGACCGGGGCGGTATCGGGCCGCACGCCGCGCCAGAGCATGAACGCCTCCGCTGCCTGCTCCACCAGCATGCCCAGGCCATCGGCGGTGCGTGCGCCGCTTGCACGGGCGAAGGCGAGAAATGGCGTCTCGCGCCCGTACATCATGTCGTAGGCGAGGGCGTCGGCAGCGAAGATGCCCTGCGGCAGCGGCGGCAGCTCGTTCGTCAGGCTCGCCGCCGTCGCATTGATGACGATGTCGTAGCTTGCGCCTGCCAGGGCATCATAGCCGCCCCCTTGCACCGGCCCAGCGTGTTGGAAGCGGGCGGCCAGCTCTTTTGCCCGCTCTGCAGTGCGGTTGACGATAAACAGCGTCGCCGGCCGCTGTTGCAGCAAGGGCAGCACCACCCCCCGCGCCGCACCGCCTGCCCCCATGAGCAGGATGCGTCGACCTGTGAGTGTCAGATGCAGATTGCGCTCAAGATCGTTGATGAGGCCGACGCCATCGGTGTTGTCGCCGAAGATTTCCATGCCCTGGAAAAGCAGGGTGTTGACCGCACCGGCCGCCTCGGCGCGGGCTGAGCGGCGGGTGGCGAGGGCAAAGGCCTGCTCCTTGAAGGGCACGGTGACATTCGCCCCGGCACCACCGCCGGCCCGGAAGGCCGCCACGCACTCGAAGAAGCCATCCCTCGGTGCGAGCAGGGCGGTGTAGACCATATCCTGGCCGGTCTGGCGCGCGAAGGCGGTGTGGATCAAAGGTGACTTGGAGTGGGCGATGGGGTTGCCAAAGACGGCGTAGTGATCGGTCATGCGGTGTTGGGCTTGGCGCTTGGGGGTGGCTATGGGGGTTACGGGCATGCACGATCGCGGTGCATTACGCACTAAAACAGTGCATAAAATGCACGCGTCGTTGACCAACTGCATTGTGGCACAATGGCTAGGCCTTTTTCTAGGGCTGGCATGTTTTGTGCTTCATACTGGCCTCTCAGTTTTGTGTCCACCCGTTCTCAAGGAGTGAAAACATGGCGGTCGCCGATGTCATGCGCATGATCCAGGAACACGACGTCAAATTCGTCGATTTGCGCTTTACCGATACCCGCGGCAAGGAGCAGCACGTCACCGTGCCGGTGAAGGCCTTTAGCGAGGATAAGTTCACTGATGGTCATCCTTTCGATGGCTCCTCCATCGCCGGTTGGAAGGGCATCCAGGCCTCCGACATGCTGCTGATGCCGGACCCGGATACCGCCAAGATCGACCCGTTCTTCGATGAGCCCACCTTGATCCTGACCTGCGACGTGGTCGAGCCCGACACCGGCAAGGGTTATGACCGCTGCCCACGCTCCATCGCCAAGCGTGCCGAAGCCTATCTGAAGTCCACCGGCCTCGGCGATGCCGCCTACTTTGGGCCAGAACCCGAGTTCTTCATCTTCGACTCCGTCACCTGGCATGACGACATGTCTGGCAGTCATGTGAAGATCCGTTCCGAAGAGGCCGCCTGGTCCTCCGGTGAACAAACCGAAGTGGGCAACATTGGTCACCGGCCCAAGGTCAAGGGCGGTTACTTCCCAGTGCCGCCGGTGGATAGCCTGCAGGACATCCGTTCCGCCATGTGCCTGGCGCTGGAGGAGATGGGTGTGCCGGTGGAGGTGCATCACCACGAGGTGGCCACTGCCGGCCAGTGTGAGATCGGCACCAAGTTCAACACCTTGGTCAAGCGCGCCGACTGGACCCAGATCCTGAAATACGTCGTGCACAACGTCGCGCACAGCTATGGCAAGACTGCCACCTTCATGCCCAAGCCTATCGTCGGCGACAACGGCTCTGGCATGCACGTGCATCAGTCGATCTGGAAGGATGGCAAGAACCTGTTCGCCGGCAACGGCTATGCTGGCCTGTCCGAGTTCGCCCTGTACTACATCGGCGGCATCATCAAGCACGCCAGGGCCCTCAACGCCATCACCAATCCCGGCACCAATTCCTACAAGCGCCTCGTGCCCGGTTTCGAGGCGCCGGTGATGCTGGCCTACTCCGCCAAGAACCGCTCTGCCTCCATCCGCATCCCGCACGCGGCCTCCGACAAGGCGCGGCGCATCGAGGTGCGCTTCCCCGACCCCATCGCCAACCCCTATCTCGCCTTCGCCGCCATGATGATGGCCGGCTTGGATGGGGTGCAGAACAAGATCCACCCGGGGGATCCGGCCGACAAGAACCTCTACGACCTGCCGCCTGAGGAAGCGAAGGCCATACCCACGGTCTGCCACTCCCTGGACATGGCCTTGGAGCACCTCGATCGCGATCGCGAGTTTCTCACCCGCGGCGGCGTGTTCAGCAATGACTTCATCGATGCCTACATCGAACTGAAGATGGAGGAGGTCACGCGGCTACGTATGACCACGCACCCCATCGAGTTCGACATGTACTACTCGGTCTGACCCTCTCTCTCCCTTGACACTCGGGCAGCCGCGGCTGCCCTTTTTTGTTGCTCTGGCGTGGGGGAACGCATACACTGGGTGCGTAGCGTCAGCCCTATCGCCCGATGCGCCGAGTCCTAAGCCTGATCCTGTTCACCAGCGGCCTGGCGTGTGGCCCCGCCGTCCAGGCCGAGATCTATAAGTTCATCGATGATGAGGGCAACGTCACCTACACCAACATCCCCCGCCCTGGTGCGAAGAAGCTCGAGCTCGATCTGCCGCCGCCCCCGGCGGCGAGCGTGTCCAAGGACGCCAACGCAGCCAAGAGGCCGCGCCTGAAGACACCCTCCCCCGTTTATTTCCCGCGCGTCGATGCGGCCACGCAGCGCCGCCGTGACGACATGCGCCGTCAGCTGCTGATGCAAGAGCTGGCCAGCGAGCAGAGCAACCTCGAGGCCGCCCGCCGCGCCCTCGCCGAGGCCGCCCGTCAGCCGGGCGCCGACCTAAACAAGCTCGCCGACAGCGTCCGCCTGCACGAGAAAAACATCGAGATGCTGAACAAAGAGCTCGCGCTGATTCGCTAGAGGCCCTGGGCGGGGTAAGGGAAGCTGCACCCCGGCCTGAGTTGCCTGGCCCATTTCTTGCTCCGGTGCGGGACACCCTTGGTCCTTGGCCGATGACCCTTTCTGCACCTCACCTCGATGACCTCGCCACGGCCGTGGTGCTGTTGGACGCGCAACGCATCATCCGCTACATGAACTCGGCGGCGGAGAACCTATTCGGGATGTCGGCGCAGCAGGCGCTGGACAAGCCGATCGCGCATCTGATCCGACCATGCACGGATTTGGAGCGCGCTGTGGCGGCCGCCCTCGAAGAGGGCGCCACGTTCACCGAACATCACATGCTGCTGGAGGCGGGCGACTTGGCGCTGAGGCTAAATGTCACAGTAAGTCCGCTCGAGTACGCGGCAGGGGCGGTGGTACTGGAGTTCCATCCCGCCGGCCACGGCATGAAGATCGCCCGTGACGAGCAGGCCTTGGCTCAGGCGCAGACCATGCAGCTTTTGCTCAGACAACTCGCGCACGAGATCCGCAACCCCCTGGGCGGTATTCGGGGGGCCGCGCAGCTGTTGGAAGCCGAGCTCAATGGGGCGGAGCTTACGGAATACACTCAGGTCATCATTCAGGAGGCCAACCGTTTGCAGGATCTGCTGGACCGCTGGTTTACGCCGGCGAAGCGGCCGGAAATCCGGCCGCTCAACGTGCACGAGGTGCTGGAGCGGGTACGTAGCCTAGTGTTGGCGGAATACCCTGGGTTAACGGTGCGGCGCGACTATGACGTCAGCCTGCCCGAGGTCCACGGTGACCTCGAGCAGCTGATCCAGGCCGTACTCAACGTGGCCCGCAATGCTGCCCAGGCCGTCGAGGGCCAGGGCGAGGTCGTCTTTCGCAGCCGTGCCGTGCGTCAGGTGACACTGGCGATGAAGCGCTGGCGCCTGGCAGTGCGGCTGGACATCATCGATTACGGCCCTGGCATCCCCGCGCAAATGCAAGAGAGAATCTTTCTTCCTCTCGTCTCCGGCCGCGAGGGCGGCAGCGGCGTCGGCCTGACCCTGGCCCAGAGCCTGATCCAGCGCCACCAAGGGGTGATTCACTTCACCAGCGAGCCGGGCCATACCTGTTTCTCCATCTTTCTGCCGATCCAGGAGTCAGCGTTGAAGGGTCAGGCCCCAGGCTAGAAAAGCAGGCGCCTGACTGCCATTGTCCATTTGCCAGCGAGTATGCGTCCGATCTGGATCATCGACGACGACCGTTCCATCCGCTGGGTGTTCGAAAAGGCGCTCAAGCGGGAAAACCTGGCGCATCAGATCTTCGACAGCGCTGAGGCGGCGCTGCGTGCGCTCGAGCGCGACACGCCGGGCGCCATCCTCACCGACATCCGCATGCCGGGTATGGATGGGCTCAACTTCATGGAGAGGGTGAAGGCGCGGCATCCCAAGCTGCCGATCATCATCATGACCGCCTACTCCGACCTCGATTCCGCCGTTGCCGCCTTTGCTGGCGGCGCGTTTGAGTATCTACCCAAGCCCTTCGACGTCAACCACGCCTTGGAGCTCATCCATCGCGCCTTAGAAGAGGGCAGCCGAGAGGAGGTGGTAGCGGGCGAGACCAGCTTAAGCGGTCAAGCCATGCTCGGCCAGGCGCCGGCCATGCAGGACGTCTTCCGCGCCATTGGTCGGCTTTCCCAGTCGCATGCCACGGTACTCATCACCGGCGAGACCGGCACCGGCAAGGAGCTGGTGGCGCGCGCCCTGCACCGCCATAGCCCGCGCGCGAACAAACCCTTCATTGCGCTCAATACCGCCGCCATTCCCAAGGATCTACTGGAGAGCGAACTGTTCGGCCATGAACGCGGTGCCTTCACTGGGGCCACGGGTTCACGGCGGGGGCGTTTCGAGCAGGCCGACGGGGGTACCTTGTTCCTGGACGAGATCGGCGACATGCCGCCCGAGCTGCAGACACGCTTGCTGCGGGTGCTGGCCGAGGGCGAGTTCTACCGCGTCGGCGGGCACTCACCCATCCGCGTCAACGTGCGCATCATCGCCGCCACGCACCAGAACCTGGAAGAGCGGGTACGCCAGGGGCTGTTCCGCGAGGACTTGTTCCATCGCCTCAACGTCATCCGCATCAAGCTGCCGCCACTGAGGGAGCGGCGCGAGGACATCCCGCTGCTGGTACGCCATTTCCTGCACAAGAGCGCCATGGCGCTCGGTGTGGAGATGAAGCAGATCAGCGACGAGGCCATGCGTGTGTTGGCGGCACTCCCCTACCCGGGGAACGTGCGGCAGCTCGAGAACCTGTGCCACTGGCTGACGGTGATGGCGCCAGGTCAGGTCATCGAGCCCAAGGACCTACCCCCTGAGGCCCTGGAGGCGCCGCAGCATACCGCGCTCGACTGGGCCGAGGCCCTTGCGCGCACCGCCCAGGCCAGGCTCGCGCGCGGCGAACAGGGCATCTTGGACGACCTTCTGGCGGAGTTCGAACGCACTTTGATTCGGGTGGCACTGAATCACACCGGTGGCCGCCGCATCGAAGCCGCCAATCTACTCGGCTTAGGCCGCAATACGCTGACACGCAAGATCTCAGAACTTGGCCTGGATCAAGGTGATCTGGCCTGAAGCCATAACGCTTGCTGGGTGCTGAACGTGCGCATCCGCCAAAATATCGCTTTGACTGCTAACACGCCGCAGTGGGGCGCTCCCTCCACATCGGCCTCAAACAGCATGATTCAGTTAGCGAATGTCTCTAAGCTTTTTGCTTGATCTCCTGCTCCAGGTCTGGCTGCCCATCGCCCTGCTGGTGACGGCCGGCGGCCTGTGGGGCCGATTCCGCCCTGATCCGCCTGCGGAAAAGCTGCGCGTCTGCCTCAACCGCTTGGTGGTGGATGTCTTTGCCCCGCCGCTGCTGTTTGCGCTCGCCGCCCAGGCCCACCTCGATCGCCAAATGCTCACCGTGCCGGTCATCACCGTCGCCGGCATCGTGGTAAGCATGGGCCTGCTCTACCCCTTGCTCTATCGCTCGCCCATGGGCGCAGGTATGAGCCGCGAGAGCCGCGCCGCCATCCTGCTTGCCGGCAGCTTCGGCAACGTGTTGTTCATGGGCTACCCCGTGCTCACCTTCCTCTACGGTCCGGTCGGTGGGAGCTATGCCGCTTTTGCCGACGTGCTGGCCTCCACCCCCCTGCTTTGGACCCTGGGCGTGTGGATCGCCACGCGACTTGGCTACCCCGGGGCACAGGGCACGAGCCTGCCGCGGACGCTGCTCAAGCTGCCACCGATCTGGGGCTTTGTCTTGGGCTTCGCCGTCAACTTTGCCGGCATCGAGGCCGAGCCGCTGATCCAAGCCACCCGCTTCATGGGCCAGGCCACCATCCCGCTGATGCTGTTCACCCTCGGACTGACCATCCCGTGGACCGAGCTCCGGCCGAGCCGGCCGATACTGCTGGCGGTCGGCGTCAAACTGGTGATCGCCCCCCTCATCGTGCTTGGCCTTGCTCGGCTCGCCTTTGGCGAGCTAAAAGCGGCACAGACCGCAGCCATCCTCGAGGCGGCGATGCCGACCATGCTCATGGCTGCCAGCCTGGCCGATCGCTTCCGGCTCGACGTGCGCGCCGCGGCCCTGACCTTGAGTTGGTCCAGTCTTGGCTTTCTCGCGACCCTGCCGCTGTGGATCGCCGTGCTCACGTGAAGGCGCAAGCCGGCTAGCTGGCGGGCGTAGGGGCTTAATCGGCCTCGTCGAGCAGCTGACCGGCGATGGCCCAGTTTTCGTCTGGCAGTTCCTCGAAGGCGATGTAGGTGTAGCGCCTGGGTTTGTAAGCAATGCGCTCGAGGGTGTCGGTGATCTCCTCGGCGATGCGCCGCTTCTGCTCGCGGTCAAGCTGGCCAGCGATCTTGATGGTGACGACGGGCATGGTCAGGTTCCCTCCAGGTAGGCGCGGATGTCAGTGAACACCGCCCGGAACATGGCCGGGGTGAGCCGCTTGGTCTGGGTATTGTAGCGGGAGCAGTGGTAGCTCGCGAATAGCCGTCGACCGCCCGGCAGGTCGTAGCGCACGCCGTGCGCGAAGGGGTGGTCAGCGGGCTTGAGCGCCAGCGCCTGCAGCACGGCGTGATGGGCGATCTGCCCCAATGCCAGGATGGCGGCGCCAGCCGGCAGCGTAGCCAGTTCTACCGCCAGATAGGCATTGCAGCGCTTGATCTCGTCGTTGAGCGGCTTGTTTTGCGGCGGTGCGCATTTCACCGCATTCGTGATGCGGCAGCCGTTAAGCTTTAGGCCGTCCGCGGCGCTTTGGGCGTGCGGCCGATCGGCATAGCCAAAGGCGTGCAGGGTCTCATAGAGCAGCAAGCCGGCGTGGTCACCCGTGAACGGCCGACCGGTGCGGTTGGCACCGTGAAAGCCAGGTGCCAAGCCGACGATGAGCAATCGCGGTTCGCCGTCACCGAACGGCGGCACCGGCCGACAGTGGTAGGCCGGATAACGCTGCCGCGCGTGCTCGAGAAAGGCCGCCAGCCTGGGGCAAGCGCGGCATTCGATAAGCCGGGCCGCGGTCACGGAAGCGGCGCGTGACTAGGGCCGACAAGCACCGAGACAGACCCTCATCACCCCCCATCAATGCAGGTGGGTGGGCACTTGGTGCAGCTCTTGCTCCGGCATCTCGGCATGCACCACCTCGCCCTCCCGATTGGCATACAGCGGCGCGCCGCAGTCCTCGCAGTACTCGAGCGGGAAACGCTGCTGCAGCACGATCACCTCACCGATGCCAGCGGATTTGAGCGTTCGTTCGATCTCCGCAGCGGTGTCGGTGTTTTCGTCCTCGTTACCGAGCAAGGGCCAGACCACACCGTGCACGACATCGCCCGTATGCAGGGCGAAGCTCACCCGCCACTCCTCCAGCCGGCGGTCATAGAAAGGGGCCACCACGGCGTGCATGGCCGCCGGTTGGATATCGAGCATGGCCTGCAGATAGGCGACCGCAGCCCGCAGGGCATAGGGCCGGCCCTCCCGGTCGGCACGCCGCCAGGCAGCAAAGTAGGCATCGGGCAGCAGCAGTTCGAAACCGCATCCCGGCAGCACGGCCTGCAGATTGGCGCCGCCTTGCGCTCGCCAGAGTTTGAGCGCCTCGTCGCGGTTACCATCCGGTTCGTTCCAGCGAAATACCGGCCGGCCCGGTTCCACCATCACCGCCCCCAGCACGTAGCGCACATCGGAGATGTAGGGCACCGCCTCGGCCAGGCGGGAAGGGTCCTCATGGAAACTGCGTCCCTCGGCGAGGGCTTGCCAGAGCCCTTCGGCATAGCGGCGTGTCTGAATGTAGCCGTAGGGTAGCTGATCGGGGCTGTAAAGGTAGTCAGCCAAGAGCAAGCGGACATCGGCCGCCAACACGTGGGCCCCGAGCTGGTTGGCCAGTGCCGACAGCACTTCCGCCGAAAGCCTGCGCGTGGGGATGCTGTAGCGCGACCAGACGAGGATGGGCAGGGCGATGAGCAGGAAGTGGCGAGGACCGTCAGGGGTGGGGATCAGCGCCCCCTCGGCGATGGATTCGATGAGGTCGGCCAGCTCATCATAGCCTCGCCCTTGCGTCTCGTTGAGGCGATCCAAGGCGAGGTTGAAGGCCTCTTCCTGGCCGCTTTCCATGAGCTTTTCGATGGTCTGGCTGAGCTCGCGCTCCCAGTAGGCGTCCTCGATGCGGCTACCGGATTCGGCTAGCCCTTGGGCGAGCCAGACCAGGCGCTCGGCGTCGCGGCTTGTGCGATGCTTGGAATAGATACGGCGTCTTTTCATGGCTTTTGATGGCGCGTAGAGAGAAATTGGATGACAGGATTATCCACCGCTTCGGGCTGCAGGGTCACGTGCCCGATGCCGTGGCGTTGGGCCAAAAGCTGCCGCGCCTCGAGCAGGATGCGCGGCCAGTCCTCGAGACGGTGCAGGTCGAGATGGGCAGACAGCGCGACCTTGCCAGAAGACAGGGTCCAGATGTGCAGATCGTGTACCGAGCGCACGCCGCCCAAGGCGGCGAGGTCGCGCCCGACCGCCTTGAGGTCGATGTGCTGCGGCACGCCCTCGAGCAGGACATGCAGCGCTTCGGACAGTAGCCGCCAGGCGGACACCAGGATGAGGCCGGCAACCAGCAGGGACAGCAGGGGGTCGATCGGGGTCCAACCGGTGAGCAGGATCACGGCGCCGGCCGTAATGGCCGCCACGGAACCCAATAGGTCGCCGATCACGTGCAGCAGCGCGGCGCGCGTATTGAGGTCGTGTCCACCACGGGAGAGGCGCCAAGCCACCAGCAAGTTGATCACCAAGCCGAGCGAGGCGACCGCCATGACTGCCTCGCCATGGATGGCGCGCGGGTTGCCGAAGCGCGCGATGGCCTCGGCGGCGATGAATGCGATCAGGCCGAGCATGATGAGACCATTGACCATCGCCGCGAGGACCTCGGCGCGCACCAGGCCATAGGTGTGGCGGTCGGAGGGCGGGCGGCGGGCAACCCAAGCCGCCAGCGCCGCGAGTCCAAGGGCCGTGGCGTCGGTGAGCATGTGGCCAGCGTCGGCGAGTAGCGCCAACGACCCTGCCCACCAGCCAGCCACCGCCTCGACCAGGGCGAAGCCCAAGGTGAGCAGCAGCGCCCCGGTCAGGTGGCGGTGCTCGCCAGCGTGGCCGAGGTGATGATGCAGGTGGTCGGTGTCGCGATCGAGTGAGAGCTCAGGTCGTGCCAAGGCCTTCTCGGGGGAGGGTGGGATCATCGAAACAGAGGTCGGCGTCGGCTTGCCCCACGCCGGCCAGCCGCTCAACGGCCTTGACGTAGCGCGCGCTCTCGTGCAAGGCGACACGGTCAGGGGGGTGGGGGCGGCCATGCATGCGCGCCAAGCGGATGAGGCTGACGGCCTGGGTTTGCCAGGTGAGCTTACCGAGCAATTCGTCGGCCAGATCGGGCCGGTTGCAAAGCAGCACCATGTCACAGCCAGCGTTGAGCGCCGCCTTGGCGCGCGCCGTGACGTCCCCGGCCACGCGCGCGCCGGCCATCGCCAGGTCGTCGCTGAAGATGGCGCCCTCGAAGCCGTAGGCGCCGCGCAGGATCTCGGTGAGCCAGCGGCGCGAGAAGCCGGCCGGCCGCGCATCCACGCGCGGATAGACGACGTGAGCGGGCATGATGCCGGCCAGGCCCAGGTCGATGAGCTGCCGAAAGGGGAGCAGGTCGGCAAACTCCAGGTCGACAAGCGCGCGTTCGTCCACCGGCACCTCCACGTGAGAGTCGGCCGCCACCGCGCCATGGCCGGGGAAATGCTTCCCCACCGCGTTCATGCCCGCCTCCTGCAGCCCCAGGATGAGGGCGTGCGCGAGTTCCGCTACCGCCTGCGGCTTGAGGTGGAAGGCGCGATCGCCGATGACGCGGCTTACACCATAGTCGAGGTCGAGCACCGGCGCGAAGCTGAAATCCACCCCCACCGCCCGCAGCTCTGCCCCCATGACGTAGCCCGCATCGCGCGCCAGGCGCCGTGCCGCCTGTGGATGCGCATCCCATAGGCGGCCGATGGCGCGCATCGGCGGCAGAGGCGTGAAACCGTTGCGAAAGCGCTGCACGCGCCCACCCTCATGATCGACGGCGATGAGCAGCGGCGGCGTGCGCAGGGCGTGGATCGCCCGGGTCAACTCCACTAGCTGTTGTGGATCGACATAATTGCGCGTGAACAGGATCACCCCCCCCACCAGCGGGTGCGTGAGCCGGCGGCGATCGGCCTCGTTCAGGGACGTGCCTTCCACGTCCAGCATCAGCGGTCCGAGCGGTTGGCGCACGGCGCTCATGCGGCCTCCTCGATGATGACAAAACCGACGGCGTAATGCTGCTCGTCGCTCAGGCTCAAGTGGACCCGGCCGATGCCCCGCGCCTGCAGCCACAAGCGTAGCGGTGCAGCGAAAGCGAATGCCGGCCGGCCGAGCGCATCATGGGTCACCCCCATGTTGGTGAGGCTCACCGGTGCGCGCAGGCCGGTGCCCAGCGCCTTGGCCAGGGCCTCCTTGGCCGCGAACCGCTTGGCCAGCAGGCGCGCCTTGTCGCGGGCGCCCTCATAGTCGGGGCGCTCCGCGCGGCTCAACAGGCGGTCCGCCAGCCGGCTGCCATGGCGCTCGTGCAGGGCGGTCATGCGCGCCACTTCGACGATGTCGGTGCCTATGCCTAAGATCATCAGCGCTGAATGCGTCAAGCCGGCTCTGCTTTGAACTAAGCTAAATCGGGCAGCCTGCACGGGTCAAGGTTGACACGCTTTGAGCATCGCGCGGGCGGCCGTAAAAAAACCCCGCCAGCCTGCGGCCAGCGGGGTCTGCGATAACGGGCGTGTGCGGTTACGGTTAGAAGTCCATGTCGCCCATGCCGCCGCCCATGCCACCGCCAGCGCCGCTGCTCTTCTTGTCTTCGGGCAGCTCGGACACCATGCAGTCGGTGGTGAGCATCAGACCGGCGACAGAGGCGGCATTTTGCAGCGCGGTGCGGGTGACCTTGGTCGGGTCGAGCACGCCCATCTCCATCATGTCGCCATATTCACCGGTCTGGGCGTTGTAACCGAAGTTGCCCTTGCCCTCGAGCACTTTGTTGACCACCACGGAGGGCTCGACACCGCTGTTGGCGACGATCTCACGCAGCGGCTGCTCCAGCGCGCGCATGACGATCTTGATGCCGGCATCCTGATCGTGGTTCTCGCCCTTCAGTTCGCCGATGGCCGAGCGAGCGCGCAGCAGGGCGACACCGCCACCCGCGACGATGCCCTCCTCGACCGCGGCGCGGGTGGCATGCAGGGCGTCCTCGACGCGCGCCTTCTTCTCTTTCATCTCGACCTCGGTGGCGGCACCGACCTTGATCACCGCCACGCCACCCGCGAGCTTGGCCTTGCGCTCCTGCAGCTTCTCCTTGTCGTAGTCGCTGGTGGCCTCTTCGATCTGCTTGTTGATCTGGATGATGCGCGCCTTGATCGCATCCGGGGAGCCGGCGCCATCGATGATGGTGGAGTTCTCCTTGCCCACCTCGACGCGCTTGGCGCGACCCAGGTCATTGAGGGTGGCCTTCTCCAGGGTGAGGCCGACCTCCTCGGAGATGACGGTGCCACCGGTGAGGATGGCCATGTCTTCGAGCATCGCCTTGCGGCGGTCGCCGAAGCCAGGGGCCTTGACGGCGCAGGTCTTGAGGATGCCGCGGATGTTGTTCACCACCAAAGTGGCCAGGGCCTCGCCTTCCACGTCCTCGGCGATGATGAACAGCGGCTTGCCGGCCTTGGCCACCTGCTCGAGGATGGGCAGCAGGTCGCGGATGTTGGAGATCTTCTTGTCGTGCAGCAGGATGTAGGGATCCTCCAGCACGGCCATCTGTTTTTCGGCGTTGTTGATGAAGTAGGGTGAGAGGTAGCCGCGGTCGAACTGCATGCCCTCGACGACTTCGAGCTCGTTTTCCAGCCCGGAGCCGTCCTCGACCGTGATCACGCCTTCCTTGCCCACCTTGTCCATGGCATCGGCGATGATCTGGCCAATGGAGGCGTCGGCGTTGGCGGAAATGGCACCCACTTGGGCGATTTCCTTAGAGGTGGTGCAGGGCTTGGACAGCTTCTTCAGCTCTTCGACCACCGCAGCCACCGCCTTGTCGATGCCGCGTTTGAGGTCCATCGGATTCATGCCGGCGGCCACATACTTCATGCCCTCGTTGATGATGGCCTGCGCCAGCACGGTGGCGGTGGTGGTGCCATCCCCAGCCACATCGCTGGTCTTGGAGGCAACCTCCTTGACCATCTGGGCGCCCATGTTCTCGAACTTGTCTTTGAGTTCGATCTCCTTGGCCACCGACACGCCGTCCTTGGTCACGGTGGGGGCGCCAAAGGAGCGGTCGAGCACCACGTTGCGCCCCCTCGGGCCGAGGGTGACCTTGACGGCGTTAGCCAGGATGTTGACGCCAGCCAGCATCTTGTGACGGGCGGCGTCGCCGAAGCGTACGTCTTTAGCAGCCATGTTTCGATTCTCCTTGCATTCTTGGTTCCCTTGCGGGCGGGAAGCCGAGGTTTAGGGTTTAGATTTGCTTTGAGGTTGAACCAAAGGGTTAAGTGGCGCAGCTCGCGTCAGGACTTGACGCATCCAACCTTCACTTTTCGATCACGCCCATGATGTCTTCCTCGCGCATGACGAGGAGTTCTTGACCTTCGACCTTGACGGTCTGCCCGGCGTACTTGCCGAACAGCACGCGGTCGCCGACCTTGACGTCCATGGCGATCAGCTCGCCGCGGTCGTTGCGCTTGCCCGGCCCGACGGCGATCACTTCGCCCTGGTCGGGTTTTTCGGCGGCGGTGTCAGGGATGACGATGCCGGAGGCCGTCTTGCGCTCCTCTTCCATGCGCTTGACGATCACACGGTCATGCAGAGGGCGGATCTTCATATTTCCTCCTTGAAAAACTGTTGGTGTAACAATGAGAGTTTCAATTGCAGCACAATGCTAGCACTCATGCTGTGCGAGTGCTAATAATAGGGACGCTGTTATGGGGTTTCAAGGGCCAGCATTAAAAAAATTCAACTGCCTCGGCGCGGCCGCTGTGGGTGCTGGGAGGCGACGGCGCGCGAGCGAGAGCGGGCAACGCCAGGCCGCAAGGGAAGCGCGCAAGCGGCTATACTGACCTTCCCCTTCAAGACCGTGTCCATCGTGTTTCGCCTGCCTCGCGCCTTGTCGGCCTGGGGTTCCCCCGTCTTTGCGGCCACCCTCAAATCCGAGATCGAGGCCCTTGCCGCCGGTAGCCTACCGCTCGACTGGGCGACGACCCAGGGCGGCAGGGTGGCGGAGGAGCGGTTCACGGTGTCGGTGTTGGGAACGGCGGATGCCGGCGCCGCGCTTCACGTACGCATAATGGTCTTTTTCACCGAGATCGTCGGCGGCTGTAGCTGCGGTGATGCGCCGCTGAAGGTGCCGGCGCACGGGAAGCTGCGGCTCGAGATCAGCAAGTGCGATGCCAGCGTCCGCTGCGTACCGCTGCCCGAGCAATAGCGCTCGGCCGTCCTGGCCCTGCGGCCGCACATAGGCAGGCGTGTCGGGGTGGCTTGCTCATGCGCCGGCTGCAATGCCTTAGCCCGATGCCGCTAGGCTTTCGCATACGCGCATGAGGCGGGCGCGGGCCTCGCGCGCGACCTCCAACACGGCTGGGTTGTGCGCGAGCTTTGCGATCACGTCCGGGTCGAGGAAGGCGACGGTGACCTGGCCGTCGGCCTCTTCCTTCACCACCACGTTGCAAGGCAGAAGCAGGCCGATCTCCTCCTCGGCTGCGAGGGCCTGATTGGCCAAGGGGGGGTTGCAGGCACCGAGGATGCGGTAGGGGCGCTTTTCGACACCCAGCTTGGCCTTGAGGGTGGCCTGGATGTCGATGTCGGTGAGCACGCCGAAGCCCTCCTGCTTCAGCGCCTCGATGGTCCGTTCGACGACGGCGGCGAACGGTAGCTTAAGCTGTGTGGAAAAACCGTAGTCAGACATGGGGGGTCTCGCTGTCAATGCCGTGGAGGGTCAATTCTAACCTGCCGCCTACAGCAGGATGATGTCGTACTGCTCTTGCGTGAACAGGGTCTCCACCTGCAGGGACACCGGCTTGCCGATGAAGTCGGACAGCTGGGCGAGCGATTGCGACTCCTCATCGAGGAATAGATCGATGACCGGCTGCGAGGCGAGGATGCGGAACTCGCGCGCGTTGAATTGCCGCGCCTCGCGCACGATGGCGCGCAGGATCTCGTAGCAGACGGTCTGCGCGGTCTTGATATAACCACGGCCATTACAGGTAGGACAAGGCTCGCACAGCTGGCGGGCGAGGCTTTCGCGCGTGCGCTTGCGCGTCATCTCTACCAGCCCAAGCGAGGTAAAGCCGTTGATGGTGATGCGCGTGCGGTCGCGCGCCAGGGCGCGGGACAGCTCGGCCAGCACCGCCTCCTTGTGCTCTGCGCTCTCCATGTCGATGAAGTCGACGATGATGATGCCGCCGAGGTTGCGTAGCCTGAGCTGGCGGGCGATGGCCTGTGCCGCCTCCAGGTTGGTCTTGAAGATGGTGTCGTCGAAGCTGCGCACACCAGTGAAGGCGCCGGTGTTGACGTCGATGGTGGTCAGCGCCTCGGTCTGGTCGATGATCAAATAACCGCCGCTTTTGAGATCCACCCGTCGGGCCAGCGCCCGCTCCAGCTCTTCTTCGACGTTGTAGAGGTCGAACAAGGGACGCTCGGCGGTGTAGAGCACGAGCCGGTCGGCGACGTTGCGTGTGAATTCCTGGGCAAAGGCAAGCAGGCGCTGATAGGTCTCGCGTGAATCGACCTGGATGCGGGTGGTCTCAGCCGTGGCCATGTCGCGCAGCACCCGGTGCGCCAGGTCCAGCTCCTGGTAGATCAAGCAGGGGGCCTGGCTCGCGGCGGCGCGCGCCTGCACGGCGTCCCAGATCGCATGCAGGTATTCGACGTCGGCCGCAAGCTCCATGTCCTCGGCCATGTTGGCCATGGTCCGGATGATGAAACCGCCATGCTCGTCCTGCGGCAGGATGCGGGTGAGCCGCTCCCGCAGCAGGCTGCGCTCGGCTTCGTCTTCGATCTTCTGCGAGATGCCGATGCGCGTCTCCTGCGGCAGATAGACCAAAAAACGCCCGGCCATCGACAGCTGGGTCGATAGCCGCGCCCCTTTGCTGCCGATCGGGTCTTTGATCACCTGCACCAATAGGCTCTGACCCTCGTGCAGGAGGCGTTCGATGGGCCGCTGCTGGCCCTCGCTGCGCGCCTCCCAGATGTCGGCCACATGCAGGAAGGCGGCACGTTCCAACCCGATGTCGACGAAGGCCGACTGCATGCCGGGCAACACGCGCAACACGCGGCCGAGATAGATGTTGCCCACCAGTCCGCGCTGGCTCGCCCGTTCGATGTGCAGCTCCTGCACGGCGCCCAAGTAGAGGATGGCGACCCGGGTCTCCTGCGGCGTGACGTTGATGAGGATCTCTTCGCTCATGGTGTGCTGCGACGGCGGCTACCAGGGGTCGAAGCCGACGCGCCTGAGTAATTCTACGGTCTCGTACAACGGCAGTCCCATGACGCCTGAATAGCTGCCGTTAAGATGCTCGATGAAGGCCGCGGCCCGCCCCTGAATGCCGTAGCCGCCTGCCTTGTCGAAGGGTTCGCCGCTGGCGACATAGCGGGCGATGTCCTGCTCACCCAGCAGCGCGAAGCGCACCGTGCTCTCGTTCACCGCCAGCTCGATCCGGCCCTGATAAGCAACGGCCACGGCGGTGAGCACCGTATGGCTGCGTCCCGAATAGCGGCGCAGCCAGGCGCTCGCCTCGGCCGCATGCTGGGGTTTGCCGAGGATCTCGCCGTCGATGGTGACCGTGGTGTCGGCCGCGACGATCGGCAGAGGCTTTAACCCATGATGCACCATGATGCGCCGTCCCGCCTCGGCCTTGAGGTAGGCTAGACGCCTAACATAGTCCCATGCTTGTTCTTGCGGCTGCGGTGTCTCGTTAACATAGGTCCCGAGAGCGTCATCGCCTAACGGCAACACGATCGGCGCAAGTCCAATCTGGCGCAAAAGTTCGAGCCGGCGGGGGCTTTGCGAGGCGAGGTAGAGCGGTTTGGGTGGGGAGGACATGGTTTGTGTCGATCGTCAGGCTCGCCTTCGCCCTCGGCTGGCGGCGAGGGAGCGAGCTACTTTCGCCCGTGCACGGCACGCAAGGGCAATGAAGTTTAGCAGCAGCCAGCCGCCGGAGCTCGGAGCAGGGTGGGCAGCGCTAGCTTCGACTGCCCTGCCACGGCGATACCAGATGCCGGGCTCAGCGCGGCCGTGGCGCGGCGGCGCGACAACGGCGATAATCCGGGCATTTTCTCAGCCAAGCGCATGCACATTCACATCTTAGGTATCTGCGGTACCTTCATGGGCGGCATCGCCGTGATCGCCAGACAGGCCGGCTGGCGGGTCACCGGCTGCGATGCCAACGTCTACCCCCCCATGAGCGACCAGCTCAAGGCCCAGGGCATCGAGCTGATCGAGGGCTTTGCCGCCGACCAGATCGCGCTCGCCCCGGATGTGTTCGTCGTCGGCAACGTGGTGGCGCGCGGCCGCCAGCCGCTCATGGAAGAGATCTTGAACCGCGCGCTGCCCTACGTCTCCGGGCCGCAGTGGCTCTATGAGCAGGTGTTGCGCCATAAATGGGTGCTGGCGGTCGCCGGCACCCACGGCAAGACCACCACCTCGGCCATGCTGGCATGGATCCTGGAGGATAGCGGTCTTGCACCCGGTTATCTGATCGGTGGCGTGCCGGAGAACTTCGGCGTCTCGGCGCGCCTCACCGACAGCCCCTTCTTCGTCATCGAGGCGGATGAGTACGACACCGCGTTTTTCGACAAGCGTTCCAAGTTCGTCCACTACCGGCCGCGCACCGCCATCCTCAACAACCTCGAGTACGACCACGCCGACATCTTCCCTGACCTGGCGGCGATCGAGACGCAGTTCCACCACTTGGTACGCACCCTCCCGGGCAACGGCCTGATCGTCGCCAACGGCCGCGATGCGGCCATCGACCGCGTGCTTGCGCGCGGCTGCTGGACGCCGGTCGAGCGCTTCGGTGCCGAGGCGGGGGGCTGGCAAGTGCAGGCGGCGGGCGTGAACGCCTTCGAGGTCATCTTCGACGGCAAGGCACAGGGCCGGGTCGAGTGGGCGCTCATGGGCGAGCACAACCGCCTGAACGCCTTGGCGGCCATAGCCGCCGCACGCCACGCCGGCGTGCCCCCGGCTGTCGCCTGTGCGGCCCTGGGCCGGTTCAAGGGCGTGAAGCGGCGCCTGCAGGTGCGCGGTACCGCTTCTGGGGTGACGGTCTATGACGATTTCGCTCACCACCCCACCGCCATCGCCGCCACCCTAGCGGGGTTGCGCGCTGCGGTCGGTGCCGCACGCATCCTGGCCGTGTTGGAACCGCGCTCCAATACCATGAAGCTGGGCGTGATGAAGGCGCAGCTGCCCCCTAGCCTCGCCACCGCCGACCTCGTCTTCGTCTATGCCGCCGACCTGGGCTGGGATGCGCGGCCAGTGTTCGCGCCGATGGGCGAACGGGCGCAGGTGCATGATGAGCTCGAGGCGCTGATCGAGGCCATCG
>JBEPZO010000016.1:0-43126 GCA_041640815.1 Thiobacillaceae bacterium | reverse complement strand
AAGTGCGCGTGGATCTCAACGAAGTGAACCGGCGGCTCGACCGCCTGTATGAGGTGATCGTACGGCGCGATGAGCACGTGGGGCTGGAGAACTGGGTGCGCGAGCTCGACCGCCGGCTGGATGCCCTCGAGCGCCGGGCCGCTTGAGGTTGGCGCGGAGCATGAGCTTTAACGGGGCCTGCTCTGCCTTGGCACGTTTCCACGCCGCTTCACAAGGGTTGAAGGTGGCATCGGTGACACGCCTGCCCATCGTTGTACACTACGTGCATTGAGCAAGCCGAAAGTGGTCGGCCAGCAGTGCTTGCGGCAGGGACTGCACTACCAGGTCTTCGACACTATTAACGATGGCCGCAGCGGATGACACAGCCTTTGCTGCTGCACATCACACGCAACTACCCGCCGCTGGTCGGGGGCATGGAGCGGCTCAATTGGCACCTCGGCCAGGAATTGGCCAAGGGCTTTGATGTGCACTTGATCGCCCCCCAAGGCGCCTCTGCTCATCTCCCACCTCATATCACGTTGACGGAGGTGCCGGGCAGACCGCTGGGGCGCTATTTACTTGCCACTGCATTCGAGGCGATGGCCCAGGCGAGCGCACGCAAACCCCGCGTAGTACTCGCTGGAAGTGCCCTTGTCGCGCCCGTCGCCTGGGCGGCGGCACGGCGCGTCGGTGGTATGGCTGCTGCATATGTCCATGGTCTGGACTTGGCTGTCCCCCACCCCATCTACCGCGCATTTTGGCCGCCGTTTCTGCGCCGACTCGATTGCGTGATCGCCAATAGCCGTGCCACCGCCCAACTTGCCGGGGCTATTGGGGTGATGGGTGAGCGTATCCGCATCGTGCCACCAGGGGTAGAGATCGCCCCCCCGATCACTGTCGATCGGCAGGCGTTTCGCCGCCGCTATCACTTGTCCGAGGAAGCAGCCGTGCTCCTTAGTGTGGGCCGCCTGACCGAGCGCAAGGGGGTGCGTGAATTCGTGCGCGAGGTGCTGCCGCGCATCGTCGGCGAGCGGCCAGACGCGGTGCTCCTGGTGGTCGGCGACATTCCCCACGGTGCGCTCTACGCCAAGGCGCAAACACCGGCAAGCATTCTCGAGGCGGCGAGGCAGGGCGGTGTCGAACGGAACGTACGCTGGGTGGGCTGCTTGTTTGGTCAGGCACTGGCAGAGGCCTATGCCGCCGCTGATGTGCATGTGTTTCCAGTGCGCCAGCTCGCTCATGACCCCGAGGGTTTCGGCATGGTAGCCATCGAGGCGGCAGCACATGGCCTTCCCACGGTGGCCTATGCCACAGGGGGCGTGGTCGATGCGGTGGCCGAAGGCATTTCCGGCTACCTCGTCCCCCCTGGAGATGGGGAACGTTTCGCCGCCGCGGTGCTTGCCTTGTTGCAGCAACCCTTGGCGCGCGAGCCCATGCGCGCGTTTGCAGCGCAATTCAGCTGGCCACAATTTGGCGAGCGCGTGCGGGCGGCGCTTGAGGCAGGACGATGACGGAGCCGGCTGTCTGGTTTCCTGCCATTCGCGCCGGCACCGGTACCGATGTCTTCACCGAGCGGCTCGTTGAGGGACTGCGCCGACGCGGCCTGCGCGCGGAGATCGCCTGGCTGCCACATCGCGCCGAATACGCCCCTTGGAGCGTGCCCCGACCCAAGGCACCGGCCTGGGCGAACATCGCCCATGTCAACACCTGGCTGCCGGCCTCCATGCTGCCATCCCACATACCTATTGTGGCGACCATCCACCACGCCGTGCATCACCCCGATGCCCAGGCCTACAAGGGCCTTTTGCGTGCAACTTATCACCGCTACTGGATCGTCCCTAACGAGCGGCGGGTATTGCAGTGCGCTGTGCGCCGCATCGCCGTCAGTCGCTTCGTGGCCGAGACCGCCAGGCAAATGCTGACTGAGGGCCCGATCGAGGTCATCTACAACGGCATCGACGTCGATTTTTTTAAGCCCTCGCCCTCACGGCAGCGGCCAGGCCAGCCCTTCACCTTGGGCTATCTCGGCACTTGGACGATGCGCAAAGGGGTCGATCTACTCGCGCCCATCATGCAGGCGCTGGGGGCGGATTTCCTGCTGCTTTATACCGGTGGCCCTAAGAGCAGCCCCAATGCCTTCCCCACCAACATGCGCGATGTGGGGCGCCTGTCTGGGCCTGCGGCGGTACGCGCCTTCCTGCAAAGTATCGATGCGCTACTGTTTCCCAGCCGAAGCGAAGGCTTAGGCATCAGTGTACTCGAAGCGCTGGCTTGTGGTGTGCCGGTCATCGCCGCGCGCACTGGCCCGCTGCCAGAGATCGTCAAGGATAAAGTCACGGGCCTCCTCTGCCCGCCGGATGAAGTGGCGGCCTTCGCGCAGGCGGCGCGCTGGCTTGCCCTCCACCCTGAGCAATGGCAGCGCATGCGCCAAGCAGCGAGGGCGCATGCCATGGCCTTTGATATCGAGGCGATGGTCGGGCGCTACCTCGAGGTCTATCGGAGCGTACTGGGTTGAGGCGGTTTAGCCTATGCTCGCCAGGGGCTCGAGCAAATCATAAAGCGGCGAGCGGTAGGGCAATCTCGCCTGGCACAAGGCCCACAGAATGGCCTGCCGCTGCCGGCCATCACTGGCCAAGGGGCTTGCCCGATAACGGCGATAGACTTGAGGCCCCAGGCCGGCGGCGCGCACGCACTGTAAAAACCATTGGCGTACCACAGCGAGCCGCGCGCCACTTTTAAGCTGACTTGCTAGCTCCTCGAGCCAGTCCTCGATCTGGTCGAGCTGCACCAAGTGCTCGAGCGCAACAGGGTCACGCAACGACGCGTGCAGTTTGGCCTGCTCGGCGGTTGCCTTGATGCCGAGCTGGGCAAGCGCCCGCACGCGTAGCGCCCGCGCCTGAGCGTTCTGCTCGGCATGATGTTGGCGAGATACTTGGCGCCGTGACAAGGTGTAATCCAGCAACACGGCTGGGCAATTGCCAAAGCGTGCGTGGGGCATTAGCCGAACCCACAGCTCGTAGTCTTCTGCATGCGGCGCCTGCTCGCTATAGCCACCGTGGTAAGTGAGCAGTTGGCGGCGCATCATCACGGAAGGGTGCAGTAACGGCGGCTGAAACAAAAGCTCGCCCAGGATACGATCGTGCTCGATTGGCGGGCGTGCAACCGAGCGGCGCCAACCAGCCACACGGCGATACCAGGTCCCGCACAGGTCAAGGCGGTTTGCCTGCATGTAGGCCAGTTGGAGCTCGATGCGGCGCGGATGCGCGCGGTCGTCATCGTCCATGCGCGCCAGCCACGCGCCACGGCTCTCGGCGATCAAGGCATTGAGCGCCGCTGCCAGGCCGCGCGAGCGCTCATGCCGGAACCAACGAAGCCGATGCTCGCTTTGGCTAAGCCGCGCGAGGAAGTCGGGCGTGGCATCGCTCGAGCCGTCGTCGCAGACGAGGATCTCGATCTCGGTGTGACTCTGCCGGCGCAGGCTGGCCAGCGCATGCGCCAGCTGCCGCTGGCGGTTGCGGGTAGCAAGGAGTACTGAGACCAAGATATTCATAATACTGCAATTTCACGCAGTATGTTCTTAAATCCAGGCATACATAAAGCGACGATGATGTATCGATTCGTCAGGATTCAGATCGGCGTGCAATTGCAATGAGGTGAATGCTCGGGTATAGATCTTGGCCGATTCGTATGTCTTTCTCGCCAACATCAAAATCAGCATGTTTAAGACCTTGTTCTTGCGTTTTATGGCGACGCAAATAAGACATCAGGGCAAGGCCGTTTACACGCCACCATTCCGGAGCACCAGGAAAAGTGAAGGGTAGTGTAACCCATTTCAGCAGTCGTGTACGACGTAGCTCAGCCGCAAGCACAGTGGGTGATCCGGACATATGATACAACTCGACATCCTTGAAGTTGTTGGAGAGGATTTCATGAAGTTCTTTTGCCGAATATTCGCGAACATGGTAGCGATTCCACGGCCGTTGTCTAGGGAACAAGCGTATACAGCGGTTGGGGGTCGAGACTACAAAAATGCCCCCTGGCTTGAGGACGCGCGCTATTTCTTTCAGATATTCACTTGTTTCAGTTATGTGCTCTATCACTTGAAATGAGACGACAGCATCGAAGCTAGCATCTGAAAAAGGTAAAGGGGTGTGTTCTATTCGTCCAATGGTATGAAATGTCGTATTAGCTCGATGATAGTGTATATTCGCGTATTCAATTGCCTCAGCAGAGAGATCTACTCCTACTACCGAGGCCGCATGCTCCGCAAGCAAGGCACTACCATACCCTGTGCCACAGCCGAAATCTAGAGTATTCGCATGGCGCACATAGGGTATTGCAAACCGGTATGTCGCAATATGAAACAGGTAGATGAGATAGGTCTCCCGTGTGCGCAGGTATTCTTTCTCGATTATCCGTTCACCAGTAACAGGGATTTGCATGTGTTTTATCCACAAGGAACATTCAACATATCGTCGCAAGCTACGCTCATCATTTTTTGGCCTGACCCTGCCGGCGCAGGCTGGCCAGCGCATCCGCAAGCTGCCGCTGGCGGTTGCGGGTAGCAAGGAGCACCGAGACCAAAGCACCCATCACCTTGCCTGTTCGCAGAGGATGTCCGCAAGCAGCGCCTCCCAACGCGGCACAATACGGGCCGGTGTGTAGTCTAGTGCCCTACGCCGACCAAGCGCGGCATAGTGGGCGCGTAATGCCTCATCGCACAATAGCTCGCCCAGTGCCTTGGTGAACGCCGCCTCGTCATCGGCCGGCACCAGCCTGCCTACGGCGCCATCGAGCAGGATCTCACGCGGGCCACTGGGGCAATCCATGGCCACCGCGGGCACACCGGCGGCCAAGGCCTCGAGCAGCGCCAAGGAAAAACCTTCATAGCGCGAGCACAAGGCAAACACCGTGGCGTGTCGTAACCAGTCGCGCACATTGCCGACGTGGCCAGGCAGGAAAACGCTCTCTTCTACCCCCAGGGCACGTGCCTGCGCCGTAAGCGCTTCGCGTAGCGGCCCCTCACCTAGAATGACCAGGTGGTGGTCGAGGCCCTGGGCGCGCAGCGCCGCATGCGCGCGCAGCAGCCGATCGAAGGCCTTTTGTTCGACAAGGCGCCCGATGCCAAGGACGAGCGGTTTGGTCAACGCCTTTGCATCGGGAGCAGGGCCAGACTGGGCTAGATCGGCTAAAAAATTCTCGATTACCGTCCAATTTGCCCTCGCCGGTTGCCCGCCCAAGGCTTTTGCCAGCGCTTCGCGCGCACCATGGGAGGGGAAGACGACATGTGGGCAGCGGCGATAGACGAGGCGGCTCATCCAGCGATCCAACAGCGGGGCGCTATATTGGTGCCGATCGAAGGCGATGTGTGTCCAGCTCAAGAAGGCTTTATCCGCACCGTACGCTGCCCAATAGCCGTAAGTGGTGGCGGCAAACTCCATGCCGCCGATGACGATATCCGCTTCCCGCGCTAGGGTGGTCAGCCGCGCCAGGGCACGCAGCTTGCTGAGCGTGCCACGAGCGTTGAGGCGGAGGATCGGCAAACTTGAAAACTGCGCCAAAGCGATTGTCGGTGGCCTGTCAAAAAGTACAGCTAGCCGCACCTGCCAACCACGGGCACTAAGTGCGCGCGCCAGGGCGAGGTTCATAGGCTGGGCGCCCCCGGCGGCCAGGTCGGGCAGCACGAAGAGCAGCCGACGCCTCATGTGCGCGCCACGATGACCAGGTTGGGGTCGAACACCGTTGGCAGCGGGCGCATGTCGGCGAGGCGATAGATCAGGCGGTGCAGGCCGTTGTTGGCGTGCCAGCGGCAGCGGTTGAGCAGGCGCAGCATTGATCGATGCGGCCGTCGCCATGACCAGAAGAGGCGCGGCGCCTGGCGCTGCAAAGCGATCTTCTGCACATCGAAGCCGGCTGCTTCGAACACCTGCATGAGTGAGTATTCGGTAAAGTGCGTGATATGGGTGAAGTCGAGGGCAGCACAGTAGCCACCGATCAAGGCGCTCATGTTGGGCACGCGCACGCTCAACCGACCCTCTGGGGCGAGCAGGCGGCGAAATTGACGGAGCACGGGAATGGTGTCCTGGCGCGGTAGGTGTTCGAGCACGTCATGAAAAAAGATGAGGTCGAATGAGGCATTGGACATGTTCAGGAGATAATCGCGCACATCGGCCTGAATGAGCCGAACGGATGCCGGTAGCCGCGCCCGCGCGCGCTCGAGCAGCTCGCCCGAAAGGTCTACACCGGTCAGATCGGTAAAGCCCACGCGCGATAAGGCGGCGAGCAAATCCCCCTGCGCGCAACCGGCATCGAGGATGCGCGCCGCGAGATCCATCTCGCCGATCCAGGGTGGCAGGCGATCGCGCTTGAGCCGCTCGAGGTCGTCGGGCAGGCGCTCGATGCCGCCGCTCATGGCTTCGTAGTGTCTGGCATAGCGTTGAAAGATCTCGTTTGCGTCGGCGTCCATGTCAAGCTCCGGAAATAGAGGCCTTCTTGGCCGTGGTTGTGCCCGCTGCAGCGATGAGACGGACATAAGCCAAAGACATGAGCACCTCCACGGCGTAGGTGGACAGCACCGCGCCCTGCCAAGACAGCGCCGGAATCAGCCACAGGTTCAGGCCGACATTGGCCGCGGCGCCCAGGATCAGGACCTGCACGACATGGCGCTGCCGGTCCGAACCGGTGAGCGCAGCCTGCAAGAGCAGCCGTGGCAGGCTCACGAGCGGCAGCCAGGCCAGCCAGCGCAGCACCTCGATCGCGTCGCGGTAGGCGCCCCCCAAGAGCACGCTCAGCCAGTCGGCAAATTGATAGAGCGCGGCCCCTGCGGCGAGCGCATAGCTCAAGGGCCATGGCAGGAATCGCCAGGCGAGGCGTGCGGCGCTCCTCGCCCCGCCCTCACCGGCACGGAAGAAGCGCGTGCTGGCGGCGGCGAAAAACGACATCAGCGGCACGCTGGCGACATCCACTACCCGATGCGCGGCCGCATAGGTGCCGGCGGTGTCGAGCGCCGTCATGCGGGCGAGCATGAGCTTGTCGATGTCCACCATAGCCTTGTAGGCGGCGCCGCTGGCGGCAAAGGGCCAGCCCTGACGCAACGTAGGCCACAGGCCCTGTGCGCTCGGGCGGAAGTGCAGGCCGTAGTCGCGTTTCAGGCGCCAGAGCGCATAAGCGGCCGCGGCGGCGGCTGCAAGGAAATAACCCCCGGCCCAGACGGCGAGCCGATCGGCCGTCGGCACTGCCAAGAGGATGAGGGGCAGGCTGCCGGCAGCGAGCAAGCGCGGCACGAGTGGCATCAACGCCATGCGCGCCGCACGCCCCAGGCGCTCATGCCCCTGATAGGCGTGCATGACGGCGAGGGTCAGAGGGCTTAATACGATCTCCGCTGCGCCGAGGGCGAGTAAGGGCAACAGCCCAAGACCTTGAGGTAAGAACCAGTGCGCCAAGAGCAGATAGACACCGTAGAATACGCCTGCTGTGGACAAGATTGCGGCCAGCGTCGTTTGCCAACCCATGGCGAAGGCATCCGGCGTGCGCGCCGTATCGCGCAGCATGACCACGGATGCGCCCAAACCCACCATCGCCCCGAGCGCCATGGCCAACGCCAAGATCGCGGCATAGGCGCCATACGCCTCGGCTTCCAGCACGCGCGCGACGATCAGAAACACCGCTGCCTGGGCCAGGGTGCGTAGTCCAAGGCCCAAGGTCATCGTCATGGTGCCCTTGGCCAGGCGGCCAGGACGCCAGGCCTTGAGTGCAGCGAGCCGCGCGTATGTGTGGCAGCGCGGCAAGGCGGCGAGCATGGCCGCCAGAGTCGCACGCTTTCTCGCTGGCCCGCCTCGCCGCACCTTATTCGTCTCGCGCTTGCTCCTCGATGTCCCGATAGTGCAGGGCGGAAACCTGCTCTGACAAGATACCAAACAAAAAGGTGAACAGGGCGGACAAAAACAGCAACAGGCCCATGTTGGTGAAACGGCCCTCGGTGAAATAGGTGTAGAGGTAATAACCGACGGCGCAGCCGAATAAAGCCAGGCTGATGGGCAGAAAAAAGCGCATGGGCGAGAAAAGGGCGCCGATCTTCAGGATGATGACGAAGAAGCGCGCCCCATCGTGCAGCAGGCGAATCTTGCTCTTGCCTTGACGGCGCCCGGTATGAATGGGTACATAGGCGACGGGAAAGCCGGCGCGCAAAAACGCCATGGTGCTGGTGGTGGGATAGGAAAAACCGTTCGGCAGTAGATAGAGGAACTTACGGAAACACCGCGCACGCACGGCGCGAAAGCCCGAGGTCAAGTCTTCGATCCGGCGCCCGGTCATGTAGCTCGCCAGCCGGTTATACAAGGCATTGGCGATGCGCCGCCCCAAGGAGGCGTGCGCCTGCGGGGAGCGCGCCCCCACCACCATGGAGTAACCTTCGTTGAGCTTTTGCAACAGCCGAGGGATGTCCGCCGGATCGTGCTGGCCATCGCCGTCCATGAACACGATCACATCGCCCTTGGCGGCGCGGGCCCCCGTCTTGATCGCTGCACCGTTGCCCATGCGATAGGGATGCTTAACTAGCCTCACGCCTACCGCCTTGACCACCTGCGCTGTGGCATCGGTCGATCCATCATCGACCACCAGAATCTCCGCCTGGGGCACAAGCTGCTGCAGTTTGGGCAGCAACCCGGCAAGGCTAGGCGCTTCGTTGTGGGCTGGCAGGACGATGCTGATGCGCTCTGTAGAGTTGGCGAAGAGCGCCTGGCGAGCGGCGGCGATTGTGTTTGGCGTCTTTCCCGCCGTCATGTCAGGGCCTGGTCGTCGCAGTTTGTGCCCGACCGTCAAGGGTCTGTTCGAGCTCGATCAAGGTGCGCATGCAGCCCCCCGTACCTGCCTGGCGTGCGAGCGCAAGCATCCGCTGCGCCTCCTGCGTCGCGCCCAGGGCGTGCAATATGAGAATCTGGTCGATGCGGTGACAGCCGCTAGCCGGGTAGGCTGCTGCCGCCTCGGTGGCAAGTTCCAGGGCGCGCCGATGATCCTTTAGACCATACCAGGCATAGCGCGCCGCCTGGATGAGCAGCAGGGAGCGGCCGTAGCCGCCGGCATGCGGATTGGCCAGCGCGGCCTCGAACAGCGACCACACCTGGACGGGCGTGAGCCGGCAATGTCCGCGGTGCTGACACTGGCCGATCGATTTTAGATAGTCGGAGACCACCGAAGCCAGGGGCTGGCTATTCAAGATAGTGCGCAAGCGCCTGAGATGGCTGTTGGCCTCCTCTGCCTCACCATAGCTACTCGTCATGATCAGCAAAGGGAAGAGGCCCAATACAGCCTCGCTGCCATGGGACACCGAGATCTGCTCGAAATAGCGCTTGGCCTCGGTCTGGTAGTAAGAGCGACTAGGGTCATGCACGCTTTCGGACAGAGAAAACAAAACGCGACCTGCCTCGTAGTTGGCCGAGGCCGAGCCGGGATGGTTCGCCGCCTCTACCAGCATCTGCGCACGGGTGTCGCCCCAGACATGGGCGCGTACGGCCGTCGTTGCCGCGAGGACGGCAATGATGGACAACGCAAGCCAAAGACGCCATGGCGGAGATGAAGGTGCTGGCGGCCGGAATAGCGCCGCCAAGGCCACGGCCAGGCCGATCGAGGGCAGGTAATTGCGGTGCTCGTGCATGAGCTCCAGGGCGATGATGCTCGACTCCATGCTGTGCCCGAGCAAGAAGAAGGCGATGGCCAGCGCCCAAAGCGGCTGTTGGTGGCGCGCAAGCCAAGCGGCGACCGCGAGCAGCCCAAGCCCCAGCACGGCCGGTAGCGTGGTCCAGGGCTGCCAAAGCGAAGTGGAAACACGCACCTCGTGAAATAGACCCATGCGGCTGATGTCCGGCACCACAGTGAGAGAGAGATAGCGCCAAAGTACGCGCGCCTCGGTGAGCAAACGCTCGGCAAGCGTGAAGTCGCGGTTGGCGTAGCCGTCCATGAACCATTGCGGTCGATAGAGCGAATAGGCCGCCAAGAGGGCGGCAGGCAGCAGGAAGGCCAGGCCGTGCAGCAGGTATAGCAACCGCCGTTGCCGGCCTTCGGCGCGAAAGCGGAAGATGAAGAACTCCATGGCGGCGAGCAAGGCCGGCAGCAGCAGGCCGTTCTCCTTGCTCAAGGCGGCCAAGGGCAGCCAAACCAGGTAGGCGGAACCGATCCAGGCCCAGCCGGATCGGCCACCCCGCCGGCGGCCATAAGCGTAGGCCGTAAGCCCCGCGAGGGTGAACAGCGCCGCCAATAGCGTCATGCGCTGCACCACGTAGAGCACGGGGCTCAAGTTGAAGGGGTGTAACAGCCATAGCGCGGCAGCGAGCAGGGCGGCATGGTCTGCATGCTGCTGTGGCGCGCGCTCGCCAAACACTTGCAGGAAGAGCAGACGCGCCAGCGCAAACAGCAGCAGGCCATTGCCGAGGTGGATGACGAGATTGGTGAGCTTGAAGGACCATGGATCCAGCCCCGCCACGAGGTGATTGAGGGCAAAGCTCACCATGGCGATGGGCCGCTTGAGCGGTCCGGCATGCCCCGAGGACCAGGCGTCCCACAGCGTAACGAGACTTAGCGTGTCGAGATGTACCGCCTCTTTCCAGACGATATTGGGAATGTCGTCAAAGATGAACTGGCCGGACAGGCCGGGCCAGTAGACGAAGGATGTGAGCGAAAGTAGCGCCACCAGCCACACAGCGCGTCTGGCGCCCAATGCCTTTAGATCCGATACACGCCCAATGTTGGACGCTTCGGTTGATGACTGGGCTAGGGGTGGGGAGTTTGACATCGAGGAAAGAGCTGGATGATTCGGAACTCAAGTCGCCCACCGTCGGGCCACATGCTGCCTCCCGACGTTCAGCTATTCGTAATAGCGAATGCAAGGCTGGGGAGTTAAATCATGCGCCGCCCGGGTTATTGGCCTAACTCTATGAGACGATAAGGAATAAGCACGGTCGTTGTGACTTAGGCCATTAATGTCCCGGCTTGCACCATCGCGCGCAAGATGGCAAGCAAAAGGGCCCCTAGAGGCAGGGGCCCTTACTGGGGCAAGATCAATCAGCTACCTTTGCAGGTACCGGGTGCGTATTTGCCCTCGGAGGTGCATTTCCACACCACGGCGCTCCCGGAAATGCGCGGTTTCAGAAAGATCTTCAGCGTTTCCCCGAAGACTGAGGACTTACCTACGACTTCTATCCGTTTGTTTGTGTTATCCCAGCTCATAGAGCTCACATAGGGTGTCTGGATCGTGCTAAAGCCTGCTTGCGTTTGGTTGCTGGGTGTAGTGTTCTGGCCGATCATATAATCGGATACGGCAGTTTTCGCAGGGGCTGCTGCAGCCAAAAGCTCGGCGGCCTTGGCTTTTTTCGTGTAATCCTGATATGCCGGTACGGCAATGGCGGCCAGGATGCCAATGATGGCGACGACGATCAAAAGCTCGATGAGGGTAAAGCCAGCGTGAGCGGCGGGTGACGGCATATGTTTCATAGCGACCTCCTGCTAAGACACGAACAAGTAATCTGCCTAGCGGTGACAATTGATGATAAGCGAAAAACATGCCAGCTACGCGACGGAGCTAGGCGGCGCCGGAAGTGCAAGGCGTGTTCTGGAAGCGCACGCCGATCGGGCTTTAGCCGGTTGCGAGCAGGATAGCAAGCCTCTGGCGATTGTTCAGCTCTACCAGCCGCATACATTGGCGAGCGCAGCACTGGCAATGTCGGCTAGCGCGCAGTGCTCGAGACTGCCCAAAACCGTCACCCCGTTGACACAAAATGTCAGCCTCATTCGCTTCGCTGAGCGAGTCGGCTGCAAACCTATCGGCAGACCGATGCGATAGAGACAAGCGCTCGATGAGCTGTATATGGTTGGTCAGCTTCGGTAAAGCGAGGCAAAACCAGACTCATTTGGTTTCATTTATTATAATTTTAATAAAGTGTCTTTTAGCAAAGCCTGGGGCAGATGAAGATCAACCTTGTTGAGCGGGCTGAGCGCGAGCGTTATCTGGTACACCGGCCTGAGGAGGTGCGTCATCTGCTGCGTGAGATCATGATGGATAGGTGCCTCTTGACAGCCAGTGCAGATGGGGGAAGGCATAGCGTGCTGACCACCATCGTGGATTTTGACACACGCTCGGTCCTTTTCGATCCGAGCCCAGATGAAGCGATGAACAATCGGCTTTGCAGCTGTCGAGAAGTTTTGTTCGTTACGTCGCACTCTGGAGTCCGAATCCAGTTTACTACCCCGCCGCTTAGGCGCGTTCGCTTAGGTCAAGCAGGGGCGCTGCGGGGGGCGATGCCCACCGAAGTACTGCGCCTGCAGCGGCGAGCGAGCTATCGTCTCGTCACCCCTTTAGCCAACCCCGTTACCTGCCACATCACGACCGAGCAGGGTTTGATCGATGCGACTGTTGTGGATTTGAGCGTGGGCGGCGTTGGTCTTCTCTCCCACAGGCGCGATCTCACCCTACAGGTGGGGCGTATGTACCGGGACTGCCGCTTGAATGTCCCTAATCTGGGACAATTCACCGTGAACTTGATAGTCCGCAACAGCTACGAGACAACCTTGCGTAATGGGAGGCGCACACAACGGGTAGGTTGTCAGTTTATCGATCTACCGAGCGGGTTGGAGGCGAAACTCCAACGCTATATCATTGAGGCCGAACGCGCTCGGCGCAAGCGTTATATTTGACCGCCAACCAAGGTACACAGGCGGCACGCTTGTGCTGTACCTGAGTGTGGTCAGCGTGCCTGTTCACGTAACCAGCGGGCGGCATCGAGGGCGTAGTAGGTGAGCACGGCATCTGCGCCGGCGCGCTTGCATGCAAGCAGGGCCTCCAGCACGCAAGCCCGCTCGTCGAGCCAGCCATTTTGGGCAGCAGCCTTGAGCATGGCGTATTCACCCGAGACCTGGTAGACCAGGGTGGGGGCGCCGAAGGTCTGCTTGACGCGCCAGACGACATCCAGATAGGGTAGCCCGGGCTTGACCATCACCATGTCGGCCGCTTCCTGCAGATCGAGCCCCACCTCCCACAGCGCCTCGTCGCTGTTGGCGGGGTCCATTTGGTAGGTGTATTTGTTGCCGCTGCCCAGATTGGCCGCGGAGCCCACGGCATCGCGGAAAGGACCATAGAAACTGGAGGCGTACTTGGCCGAGTAGGCGAGGATGCGGGTGTGGATGAAGCCGGCGGCATCGAGCGCCTCGCGGATGGCACGCACGCGCCCATCCATCATGTCGGAGGGGGCGACCACGTCGGCGCCGGCTGCGGCGTGCACCTCGGCCTGGCGGGTAAGGACGGCGATGGTCTCGTCGTTGAGCACATAACCGCTGGCGTCGATCAGGCCATCTTGCCCATGGCTGGTGTAAGGGTCGAGGGCGATGTCGGTGATCACCCCTAGTTCCGGGAAACGCGCCTTGATGCCCGCCACGGCGCGGGGCACCAAGCCATTCGGGTTATAGGCCTCCTCGGCCGCCTCGCTCTTGAGCGCCTGGTCGATGACGGGGAAGAGGGCGAGTGCGGGGATACCCAAGGCCACACAGGCCTCGGCCAGCGGATAGAGACGGTCCAGACTCAGGCGTTTGACGCCCGGCATGGAGGCGACGGCCTCTTCCCGCTTCTCCCCGTCGAGGACGAAGACGGGCAGAATGAGGTCGGCGGCGGTGAGCTCGTGTTCACGCATCAGCCGCCGCGAGAAGGCATCGCGGCGCATGCGGCGCATGCGTTTCCTGGGAAAAGCGGCGAGATCGAACATGTGTTGCCCCCGATATCGATGCATCCCCGAGACTATACCAACAACGACGCGAGCCGTGACGGCTTGGCGAGGGGCTTGCGGCACGTTGCGGAACTTTTTTAACGAGAATCGCTCTTATTGCCCAGACGAGTCGCTTCGTCTCCCGCTTCTCCTCCCTGAGCGGGTGCCTTAACGCAAAGTTAAGGCGCATTTGACCCGGCTTTGTCCCCTTGAGCCGGGTTTTTTTTGCCCGTTGCCGGCAGCATGAGCCAACGCCTTAACACCGCCTCGGCCTCATCCAGCCCGATGCGCCGTGTGGCGGAAAAGATCTGTACCTCACCCGCAATCCCCTGCCCCGCGAGGTGGGCTACAACCGAGCGCTGGGTCGTTATAGCTTGGCCAAAAGCGAGCTTGTCGGCCTTGGACAGCAAGACATGCACGGGTTTGCCGGTCTGCCGCCACCAATCGAGCATCTGTTGGTCCAGATCGGTCAACGGATGACGGATGTCCATGATCAGGATCAGGCCGCGCAGCGGCGCACGCGTAATGAGGTAATCGCCGGCCAGCGCCCGCCAGGCGCGCTGCTCTGCAAGCGGTGCGCGCGCATAACCATAACCCGGCAGATCGACCAGAAAGCGGCCTGGCCCGGCGCGGTAATAGTTCAGATGCTGGGTGCGCCCCGGCGTCTTGCTGACGAAGGCCAGGCGCCGCTGGTTGGCCAGGGCGTTGATGGCGCTCGACTTGCCGGCATTCGAGCGCCCGACGAAGGCGACTTCGGCCTCGCTCTCTGGCGGGAGCGCATCGAGACTGGCGACAGTTAGGTAGAAGGAGGCATGGATGGTCATTTAGGTATGCCCGCTAAAGAGGGTGCTCTATGGGCACATGGTCGCGCTTCTTAATGTTGGCATCGTTGTTGTTAGGCGGCTAAAATGCCCAATCCCATTTTTTTGTCAGGAGCGAAGTCATGCACCCACGCCATGCGCTGCTCATCATGCTGTTATTCACATCCATCACCTGGGCTGCCACAGCCCCTGGAACTCCCCAAGCCGACCCAGCCAAGGCGCAAAGGATTGTTAATGAAATCTGTGCGGCCTGCCACGGTGCGGATGGTAACAGCGTGTCGCCGATCTATCCGGTGTTGGCCGGTCAGCATCCAGAATACATTACCAAGCAGCTGCGCGACTTTAAATCTGGGGCGCGACGCAACGCCATCATGGCGCCCAATGTGGTTGGTCTTACGGACGAGGACATGGTCAACCTCGGCGCATACTTCGCTGCCCAGACACCTAAGACGAGACTGGCTAAAGACCCAGAGCTCATGGCGGCAGGGCAGCGTTTGTATAAAGGAGGTAACCCAGGGAGTGGTGTGCCAGCATGCGCCTCCTGCCATGGCCCGAGCGGCGCTGGAATCCCCGTACAGTTCCCGCGTCTAGCCGGTCAGCACGCGCGATATGTCGAGGCCCAATTACGCAACTTCCGTAGCGGTGATCGAGCCAATGACGGCGGTAAGATGATGCAGGTCATTGCGCGCAAGTTGACCGATCGAGAAATGCGCGCCGTGGCCGAGTTCGTCTCTGGACTGCGCTGAGGGTGTACTGGTTAATTTGACATGTGTTCTTTTCCGCTGATTGAGTAATAATGTCGAAACTCGGCTCATCCAGATAGCCCTTGCAGCAGGTGGTGGTAATATCGCGCTGGCGAGGTGGTTGCGCCGTAGAGCGCTGTCTGCTGCGACGAGCGTGTGGATGAGTGCCCACCGGCGAACACGGCACTGCAGGTGTGTGTATGCGCAGGTGCGTGTTGAAAGTGGGCCTGAGCCCAGGTTGTTACCCTCGCAGGGTAGCGAGCGAAATTGTGGATGTAGAGGAGTTGATCGATGAATTACCAGCGTAGACAAGTGCTAAAAGGTGCCGGTGCAGCCGGTGCCGTGGGGGTGGCGATTGCTGCCGGGCTGCTCAAACCTACGGCGGTATATGCCGCTACTTGGAACCAGGCCGGCTTCGAGGCGCGCAGTGTCGCTGACGCGCTCAAGGCGATCAACGCCACGGGGGCGGCCGAAAGCAACCAGATCACGATCAAGGCGCCCGACATCGCCGAAAATGGCGCTGTTGTACCCGTTGAGGTAACTTCGTCCATTCCCGGGACCGAGTCGATCGCCATCATCGGCGAGAAGAACAACCTGCCGCTGGTGGCGCAGTTCGACCTGATGAATGGCGCGGAGGGGTTTGTTTCCACGCGCATCAAGCTGGGCAGCACGTCGAACGTGCGCGCGGTAGTGAAGGCCGGTGGCAAGATGTATACCGCGGCCAAGGAAGTCAAGGTCACCATCGGTGGCTGCGGCGGCTGATTCGGGTAAAGCTGGATAGAGAGAGGATCGAGACATGTCGAGCATCAAGATTCGTGCCTCCATGGTGGGGGATGTTGCCGAGGTGAAGTGCCTGATGAACCACCCGATGGAGACGGGCCTGCGCAAGGATGCCAAAACGGGCCAGCTGGTGCCGGCGCACTTCATCAAGAGTGTGGTGGCAACGGTAGGTGGCAAGACCGTGCTGGATGCGCAATGGGGCGGCGGTATCAGCCGCAACCCTTACTTGGCGTTCAGGGTGAAGGGTGCGCAAAAGGGCGACAAGGTCACCGTGAGCTGGGAAGACAATAAGGGCGCCAAGGAGAGCGCCGAGGCCACCATCGGCTGAGGCTGCGCCCGCCGCCAAAAAGGACTAGGCGAGAAGCCTGGTCCTTTTTTATTGGGATTACCTTGCACCGCAGCATGACCGCCCTTCGGCAACCCCGCCGGTCGGCGCAAGGCCTCTGCTGCCTGGTTGCGGTGGGATAGGTTGGCTGATGACGTGTTGGACAGCCGCGGCGGAGCTCGACAAAATCTGCACTGGGCAACATTCGTTTGACCGCCATCACAGGAGACCGGCATGAGACTGCATAACGCCATCCTGGCCACCCTCTTGGCCTTGTCCAATGGAGCGTCTTTCGCCGCTGACGCGCCCAAGCCCAATCCCTATTTGCAAAACCTGCCGGTGTCGACTGGCCCCTTCGTCTTCCCGACCACTCAGGGTCAGCAGCCGCCAAGGCCTTATGAGATGAGCCGTGTGGTCACGCCCGAGGAGAAGAAGGCCATGATGCGCCAACTCA
The DNA here is from genome assembly GCA_041640815.1 of Thiobacillaceae bacterium. GTDB lineage: Bacteria > Pseudomonadota > Gammaproteobacteria > Burkholderiales > Thiobacillaceae > JANWZL01. The sequence goes on along the minus strand of JBEPZO010000016.1, from coordinate 26,279 downwards.
TGCCCTGGATGAGCCAGGCCACACGCATGAACGTGCGTGATGTCATGAACTACATGGCGGTGAAATACAAGGCCAAGCCGGGGCTGAGTTTCGACGATGTGGTGGAGTCCATGAAGCTCAGGGCCAATCAGCTCAACTTCAAGCTGGTGGGCCATTCTCCGATGTGGAAGGATTTTCGCGCCGTGTTGGGGGATACGACTGCGCCGCGCGTGGAGGTGTTTCACTACTGCGATATCGCCGCGGGACGCGAGGTGTTGAAGTACGCCCCCGAGGCCTTGGTATTCCTACCCTGCCGTATCGGCATCATGGAGGACGCCGACAAGAACATCTGGGTCATGACCTTGGACTGGGACGTCTCCTGGCTTGACTCGATCAGCGGCAAAATGGGCCTGGAAAACGCGCCGGAGCTGATCAAGGCGGCGATCGACATCCGCGACAAGATGGATAACATCATGCGCGCCGCTGCCGAGGGCGACCTGTAGAGGCCCTGACGGCATAGTAGAGAGACGACGACATGCGAAGCCTGCTCGCCGGGGTATTATTCGCCGCCTTGCCTGCACTGGCCCAGACCGGTTACCCGGCCATGAACCCTACTGCCAGGATGCCACTCGCGGCCATGGCCAACCCGCTCGGCTGGCAGCCGGCTGCGAGCTTCCCTCCCTTCGGCAGTCCCGCGCCGCTGGGCACTGGGGCTTTCATGCTCGGCGGCCTCATGCGCCCAGGTCTGCAGCTCGTGCCGAATTTGCTCACGTATCAGCACTTGCAATACCTGACCAATCCTTACCTCGGTGGGTTGGCGGCCGGCAACCCCTATCTCCAGCCCTTGCTGCAAAGCCCACCTACGCCGCTAGGCGCCGCCTTAGCCCTGCCCTCAATAGCATACGGCACGCCCGGGTCAACCCTACCCTTACCCGCGTTCTACGCCCTCCCGGCCGCTACCGGCGGGCACAACCCCTTCGCTGCGGCTGGCCTAAAGCCGCTTGCATCGCCACTGGCTCCCCCTCAGCCGGTACAAATCGTGCCATGGCCTAGCGGCAGATGAGCGTGCGGCGTCAGCCGTCTGGCCTGCGCAGGGTCTCGATGTGCGCAAGGATGGGCTGCACGAGGGGGGCGATCTTGCGCCGCATGAGCGAACCAATGGCGCTGCTGCGGGCGAAGATGGGCGTGAGCTGGGCCTCGCTCACCCGCGCGAGGGCGGCTAACGCTTCCCACTCGGCGGTGAGTTCCGGATAGCGCGCGCGCGCGGCATCGAGACCGGCCAGCGGCGTCTCTGGGTCAGCGCCGGGCAGCCGGAAGGCGGCGCCGAGGGCGTTGAACAGGTGGTTGACCACCTCCTGCGTTTCCGGCCGTGCCAACACCTCAGCGGCCGCCGCGAGAAAGGCCTGCCCCTGCGCGGAGCAAGACCAGAGCAGGATCTTCGCCGCGGCATTGCCCTCGCTGGCGAGCGCCGTCAGACCGCCGGCGAGCGGGTGCGCGCGCGGGCGCGCATCCGGCGCCGGTAGGTCGTTCGGTGTGAGCTCCAGGAAAGGCACGTAGTAGGTGTTGGTGCGCTTGCCACGCCGCCAGATCGCCGCGCGCTGCTCGGCATCCAGGGCGCCGGAGGTGAGCAGGACCGCCACGGTGTCCAAGATGGCCGGGTGGTCGTCTTGCAGGAAGGGCAGGTGCTCGACCAGGAAGTCTGCCAGGACCTTGCCCATGCGCCCCCGCGCCACCGCCTCACGGCGCAGCATGAGACGGGCGTTTTCGATCGTGGGCATGGCCCACCAGGCATAGGCGGCCAGCTCGTCGGTGAGCGCGGGCGAGTGCACCACCGCCACCACCGCCTCGGGCTCGCCGATGAGCAGCAGTTTGCCGAGATTGCTGCCCTCCAGCTGACCGTGCCGGGTCCAGCGGGAGAGATAGACCGGATAGCCGCCTGGCGAACCGAGGGCGTGGCCGGAGAGGAGCTCCCGCACCAGGCGCAGGTATTTTTCGGGGCGACCGGTCGGGTGCAGGGGAATGGTGGCCTCGCCCTGGGCGGTGAGGGCGACGAGGACCAGCTTGGCCTCGTCCAACCGCACCGCTTTGACGTCTTGGGCAAGGAGGACCTGCAGGCGCAACTGGTCCTCGGGGGCGAGCGCGTCGCTCATGGCGCCAGCTTGGCAAAGGCCTTGGCGGCCTTCTCCACGGTCTGTTCGATGTCGGCCTCGGTATGCGCGGCGGAGACAAAGCCGGCCTCGAAGGCGGAGGGGGCGAAATAGACCCCCTCCAACAGCATGAGATGGAAGAAGCGGTTGAAGGCCTCGCGATCGGTCGCCATCACCTCGCTGTAGCGCTGCGGGGGACGCGCGCTGAAATACAAGCCGAACATGCCGCCGACGGCCTGCGCGGAGAAGATCACGCCTGCCGCGCGCGCGGCCGCAGTGAGCCCATCGACGAGCTGGCGTGTCCTGGCGGCGAGGCGGTCGTAGAAGCCGGGCTGCTCGAGTTTGCGCAGAGTGGCAAGTCCCGCGGCCACCGCCACCGGGTTGCCGGAGAGCGTGCCGGCCTGGTAGACCGGCCCCAACGGGGCGAGCCGATCCATGATCTCGGCGCGCCCGCCGAAGACGGCGAGCGGCATGCCGCCGCCCACCACCTTGCCCAGGGTGGTGAGGTCGGGTTGGATGCCATAGAGGCCTTGCGCGCCATGCAGGCCGACCCTAAAGCCGGTCATCACCTCGTCGAAGATCAGGACGGCGCCGTAGTTCGTGCAGTGCTCCCGCAGGGCCTCGAGGAAACCGGGCGCCGGCGTGACCAGATTCATGTTGCCGGCGATCGGCTCGACGATGACACCGGCGATCTGTTCGCCCCGTTCGGCGAATACGCGTCCGACCTGCTCGACATCGTTGTAGTCGAGCACTAGGGTCTGGGCGCTCACCTCCGGGGGCACGCCGGCAGAGCTGGGTTGGCCGAAGGTGAGCGCGCCTGAGCCGGCCTTGACCAGCAGGCTGTCGGCGTGGCCGTGGTAACAGCCTTCGAATTTCACGATGAGACTACGCCCGGTGTAGCCGCGGGCGAGCCGGATCGCGCTCATGGTGGCCTCGGTGCCGGAGGAGACCAAGCGCAACTTTTCCATGCCAGGCATAAGCCGCGCGAGGGTCTGCGCCATAATGAGTTCGGCCTCGGTCGGGGCGCCAAAGGTCAGGCCATTGGCCGCCGCTTCCTGTACGGCGCGCACGACGTCAGGGTCGGCATGTCCCAGGATGAGCGGGCCCCATGAACCCACATAGTCGAGATATTCCTTGCCGTCGGCATCCCAGACGCGAGGTCCGGCACCGCGGGTGAAAAAGCGGGGTGTGCCGCCTACGGAGCGGAAGGCCCGCACCGGCGAATTCACCCCGCCCGGGATGAATTTCTGCGACTGTTCGAAGAGAAGGTCGTTGCGTGAGGTCATGGCTGGAAAAGGGTGATGGCCAAGGGGTTAGGATACATCGGGCAGCGGGGTCGCTACGAGCCCCTGGAAACGCCGGCTGGCGGCGGCAGGGTCGGGCGCTTCATAAAGGGCGGTGATCACCGCCAGGAGTCTGACGCCTGTGCTGACCACGACAGCCGCATTGGCGAGCGTGATGCCGCCGATGGCCGCCACCGGTACCGGCAGGCTGCGCACGGCCTCGGTCAGGCGGTCTAGCGTCACCCTCGCCGCCTGCGGCTTGGTGGGGGAAGGGAAGACGCTGCCGAAGGCGACATAATCGGCGCCGGCTTCTACCGCCGCCTGCGCCCGCTCGAGGCTCTGGTAACACGAGGCGCCAAGCAGGGCGTTCGGGCCGAGCGCGGCGCGCGCGGTCGCCAGTTCACCGTCATCTTTGCCGAGGTGCACACCATCGGCCTCGACCGCCATAGCGAGGGCGAGGTCGTCGTTGACGATGAGGCGCGCCGCATACGCGGCGGTCAAGGCCCGCAAGGCGCGCGCCTGCTCGAGCCTGAGCGCGGCATCGGCCTGCTTGTTGCGGTATTGCACGAGACGGCAGCCCCCCTCCAGGATGGCGCGGGTGACCGTGAGCAGCCGAGCAGTATCCGTCCAGTCCGGCGTGATGGCATACAGGCCGCTGAGTGCCTCAGGTGTCCTCATCTTCACGCATGCGCGCCCAGAACAGCCGGTCCGGTATGGCCTGTCCCATGCCGGCGCGAAAGGCAGCGCGCAAGCTCTGGTGGGTGAATTCCTGTGCCTCCCGTACCGCCTCTGCCAACCCCAGGCCCCTGGCCAGCAAGGCGGCGATGGCCGAGGCGAGGGTGCAGCCCGAGCCGTGGAAAGTCGCCGGCAGGCGTTCCCAGTGTAGCGTCTGCAGCACGCCTGCCTCGCTATACAAGGTGTTGACCACCTGCGGCGTTTGCTCATGGGCACCGGTGATCAGCACGTACTCGCAGCCGAGATCGAGCAGGCGCTGGGCGCACACGGCCAGCTCGGGCGGTTCTTCATCGATCGCCTCATCCATCGCCAGTCGGCGCGCCTCGAGGCTATTGGGCGTGAGCAGGGTGGTTTGGGGCAACAGGGCCTGCTTGATGGCGGCCACCAAGTCTTCGCTGGCCAGCTCGTCGCCGCGTCCCGATGCCAGCACTGGATCCAGGATCAAGGGCAAGTGGGGATAGTCGGAGGCAACTTCCGCCACGGCCAGGGCGACTTCCACGCTGCCGAGCATGCCCACCTTGAGTGCGGCTACCGGCATGTCCTCGAGCACGCGCCGGGCCTGGTCGATCACCCAGTCGGCCTCCATGGGCAGGAAATCCTCCACACCTACAGAATCCTGCACGGTCACCGCCGTGACCACGGACAGTGGGTGACAGCCGAGGCTAGCTATCGTGAGCACATCGGCCTGCAGGCCCGCGCCGCCAGTGGGGTCCGTGCCGGCAAAGGTAAGCACTAGAGGGGGGGAGGCCTGCATGTAGCGTGCACCTGTTGGCTGCGGCGAGATAAATCAGGCAAAATCAGTCAAGCGCTAGGCGATAGCAATTGTCACACAAAAACTGCGATGGCTGCTCAGGGACAAAACGATCACGCGGGCAGGCTTGGGGCGCTTTTTCCATGGCGATGCGCTGCTTTGTTGAGCACTTGGGGTGTTGCGGCATGAGGCATTGACATGGAATACCAGACTTGGATGTGTGTGGTCTGCGGCTTCGTCTACGATGAGGCGGCTGGCCTGCCGGAAGAAGGCATACCAGCCGGTACCCGTTGGGAAGACGTCCCTCCTAACTGGACCTGCCCCGAATGCGGCGCTCGCAAAGAGGATTTCGACAGATTGATAATCTAAGAGCGCGAACCTTCGACTTTGCTCGTCAGGCGCTGGTGGAGATCGCCCCGCTCGTGCTGATCGAGGGATTGCTTTTTAAAACAGCGCTGCAATGCAGTGGGTATTTGATCCTATTTTAGGCCAAATTTTTCATGAGCGTGCTAGAGCGTAAAGCGCCTGCGCAAGGCGGTCGGGGGGCGTGAGGCTTACCTTCATGGACTGGGGAGCCTGAGGTGGCCATAGCTAGCCTATGTTGCGCTAGCCCTGGCATAAGCGGAAATTTTTTACCGAGTCGGCCAGTGTTTTAGCTAGTTATATGAGCAATCGGCAATGGCGATCATTTTTCCACCTGGTTTATTGACTGGAGGATTGCTTTGCGTTGCCGGTTTTAGAATATCTCAGAAGTTGCATTTGACGCTTCACGCGCGCGTCTTTTATCAGATGGGTGTGTAAGCTACACAATTAAGCCGCATACGCGATGCAGTTTGGGTTCTCCGTGCCGGATAATCATGCAAAACTCGCTTTTTTAGCGGGCGATCTGCCCTGGCTAGCCGATTTATCCGAAATCTGCGCCGTAGTGACAATGACGCAGATCACACCAGTGCCTTGGGCTCAACCCTGGTTTATGGGTCTGATCAGTCTGCTTGGTCAGATCTATGCGTGCACGGACTTGGCCTATTTCATGGGGGAGGAAAGAGGCGGGGAGCAGCATGATGGGGAGCTCATCATCCTTTCGCCGCGCTTCAGGATCAATGCTGCCCTCTTTGTCGAGCGTGTCGTTGGCTTGCGCGATATATCAGCGCTGACTTTCCTACCGCCGCACAAGGGGGATGCTGAGTGGATCCGGGCACGCTGGCGCTCGGCGGATGGCCAGGAGTGGCGTGAGATTAGCATCACTCAGCTCGTTTCCTCACCTCGCTTCCTGCAAGCTGGCGCTCCAGCGATGGCAGCGATCCAGCCGACGCAAAGCTGAGGAGAGGTGCCAAACAAGTCAGCTTTGGGGACGCGCCTGACCTAGACGCCTCTCTCCATGGGCTGGCGCGATGACCTGGCTGCGCACGTCAGCGCTCAAACGTGTCGGCCTGGTCGCGGGGAGCTCGATCTCGTCCTTGAACATAGTGAGGATCGATTTGGATGTTGGTTCGACTTAGAAGCCTCGAGATCGACCAATCGCGTTTTTGGTTTTGGGCTCGTGCCTGAAGAAAGGGTATGACGACTGATCAGATCGCACGCGCGTGAGTTTGCTTGGCTTATTCCTCTGGCATGCATCGAGCGTGCGCGTCTGTATGCCTAACCGTTTTTTTACCGCTGCATGGTTTTGACGAAGGCCACCTGTATGGAGGTTAGCTAATGTCTTGGAGGGAGGCTGCTTCCCAGACGGCGCGGATTCTTGCTTGGGTACGGCGGGTAGATCAAGCCGCCGCTCAAACCTTGGAGCGTTTAGCTACACACGACCCAAACCGCATACCGCCGCTGGCTTGGCTGCCAGAGGGGTCACGGCTGCTAGTAGTCCTGTTGATCTGGTTGATCGCACTGCTGCTTGTGGCCTTTTTCGCGACGTACAGTGTCATCATGGCGGTGCAGTGGGAGCGACAACTAGCTCTTGTCAGCCATCTGCAGCCGCTGGCACAACGCTATGCTGAGGCTGTCCAGCGTTTTACAGAGGGGCAGGAGGATGCGTATCAGGTCATGCAACAAACTGAGCGAGCCATCAGCGAGGAACTAGCCAAGTATGGTGAGGATAGTGCGATCTGGTCGTCTAGCATGCAGCGTGACATCGCTCGCATCAACCAGTCATGGCTAGCCGCGAAGCAACCACGTCTATCGCTCCTCCAGTATCGTGACACCCTTTTTAAACTCAAAAATGCGCTGGTCGAGATCGATGCTTTGCAGATCGAGCTATTGGCATTGGTACGGCAAGCGAAGGATTTGTCCAGAGGAGCGAAGCGTCAGGCATACGACGCCGACCATCTTGCCATGCTCGTCAAGCGACTAACGTTCAACGCCAAACAGGTATTGCACTCGGAGAGCAACGTCAAATTAGAGTCGGCCTACCGTATTAGCGAGGACCTCCGTTTGCTGAGAGAAGGGCTTGAGGACATATTCAACACCTCAGCGGATTTGGAGGAGAGAGGGGCGAGCAACGCCATAGCCCGAATCCGTCGATTGCAAGAGGTTTTCACTGGTTTTGAGCAGCGGTTAAACATCATACTCGGGGGGGTGCCGCATCTGATTAAGGCTGCGCCAGCAACACGTGTATTGACCGAGGCAACGCGGCAGATGCAAAGCTCTCTTGCCACGCTTAGCCGACGAGCACCTGCTTTGCCCCCAACGACTAGCATCGGTCTGACTATCTTTTTCGCTGTCTGGTCAATGGTAACGTTGTTTAGCCTCGCGTGGATCCTCAGCCATCAAACACAGCAGCGAATGCGCAAGGCAATGGCAGAAGCGAGCCGTAGCCAAGAAGCCATCATGCGAATGATCAACGAGCTGGACAAGTTAGCCGAGGGTGATATTTCGGTTCGGCTTACCGTCAGTGAAGACATCACTGGTACTCTCGCTGATTCGATCAATAGCCTCATTGAGCTAATGCAAAGATTGATAGACGAGGTTAACACTGCGGTGGTGGTGGTGACCGAAGTGGCTGCAGCCAACAAACAGCTTTCAGAGGTGCTGAACATGGCTACCCTGGAGCAGGCGAGACAGTTCGCTCATTCCCATGAGTTTACGCAGGAGATGGCTCGCTTAAATGCCAACATTTTTCACAGCGTTGACGATTTGGCACTGGCCGCGGTGCAGTCTGAAGAAAAAGGGACAAAGGGGATGGAGGCCGTGCAAGCGAGTCTAGCGGGGATGAATCAGCTTAGCGAGAAGCTGTTTGCTGTAGACCAGGGCATCAAACGCCTAAGGAATACCACGAAGCAGCTCAGCGATCTCGCGCAGTCGATTAGCGATTTCACCGCAAAGACCAACGTCCTAGCCCTCAATGCCGCCATACAGGCTACCGCTGCCGGTGAAGCTGGACGTGGTTTCGCTGTGATGGTAGATGAGGTGCAACGTTTCGCGGAGCGTTCTGCCAATACGGCGCAACGTGTGGGTGCAATCGCTAAGGTTTTAGAGAGTGACTGCCAAGCTCTAACCCAAACCCAGCAGGCGATAACCCTAGCCTTGGCAGATGGGGTTAACTTGCTAAAGCAGGCCAGTGAGGCCCTGATCGAGCTCGTCAGTAACTTCAAACAGATCAACGAGCATACGCAAGGCATCCGAGCAATGGTGGGCGAGTACAAGGCTAAGATGGATGACGTGATCCAAGGTATGCAAGATGTCTTGCCCAGGGTCCAAGAGGCCGTCTACGCCCACAATCGACTCGCCGAGTCGATCAGACGGTTGACCGCTCAGTCAGAGGCACTTCAAGGTATTGCAGTCAGCTATCGACGGGGATCTGACCCGGTGCCCGCTATGTCAGCTTAGATCAACCACAGCTGCGTGGTCGTAGATAACCACGCACGACTAGGTACAGCCGCTTTCTCTGTTCAGCAGCTTAAGCGTTGAGGCGGGCAACTGGCTGCTTCCAGACTGTTGCCCGACACTCTAACGTAGTTTTTGTTAATACTTTCTGATGCCTCGCTTCAATATGCGCGGTATGTCGTATCGATCGTTGCCAGCGTTTTTCGTTGCCGGCGTTGGCACGCTCGTGCGCAAAGAGAGTCAATTGCGCGTTGAAAATACTATTCGACAGGTCTGATAGTCGCTCGACATGGCCCAATCTGACATGCCGGAGTTCATGCCTCTCTCCTGCCTTGCGGCGAATACCTTACCAGACGTTGAAGTCAAGCTGGCGTCTGACCGACCATTAACCCTAGCTCCTGCTTTAGGGGATGGTCAGGTGTTAACCCATGCTATCCGACAAGCGCGTATGTGCTACCAGAAGGGGTTGCTCATGCTTTTGCGCAGTGCGACTCCTGCTATTGGCCTAGCGCATATGCAACAGGCCTTAAGGGAACTTGGGGCTTTAGCTTCGGCTGCGAAGCATAAAGACATCTGGTCGCAAGCCATGGTCTTGCTCGAGGCTTTAGGGCAGGAAGCAGTCTTGCTCGATACTGAGGTCAAGCGTTTGTGTAGCCGCATCGACCTGTTGATCCGACGTTGGCTTATTGGAGCAGATGAGCTTGCCGAGTCGCTGGCGTGCGATATCCGCCACGCCCTCGGGCAATACAAGCAAGTTAACGCTCAATCGCTGCAAGCATCTGGGTTTGCGGACACCGTAACATCAGATCCGTTGCCGTCTGAGCCCCTACCAGAAAAGGGGCACGAGCCGCTCGCTAGCGATGCCTTATGTCGGCTGCTCGTTGAGGCCGAAGCGCACTGGCTTGCGGTGTGCTGTGGTCAGCAAGATCGCATCGTGTTGTTCAAAGACGACGTTAAGGACTTGGGCCAGGCGGCTGGGGAGTGCGTCAACCTACCTCTCAAAGCGGTCCTCCAACTGATTGAGGAGGCCTCCCGGTTTCTGACGAGTATCTCCGATATCGCGCAAAACGAGGCCTTACAGCTTGAGATGATGACGGCAATCATGCTGGCTCGTAATGCCTGCACGCCTACCCTGGCTTTGGACAAAGACTTTGATGAACTGATTGAGGAATTGAGGTCACGGCTGGCGGCGGCGCTGAACCAGCATGAGGATCGCTTGTTCGTGCCCCGACGCCAGCCGTTACTTGACGAGCTTGCGCAGCAGGCCCAAAGAAAACTAGCCATAGTGCAGATCGCTGATGAGATTGAGGCTAACCTCAAGCTGGTCGAGTCTCGCTTAGATCGTCTTCTGCACGACGATCGCGAGCGTAACGGTCTGCTCACTGCCTGCGGCGCGATGGCGCAGATCGTGGGGGCCTTGAACTTGCTTCAGCGAGATACACCAGCCGCGCTTGCGCGCTCTGCGCTAGCGCTGCTTCACCGTCTCACGGATGCAAACCACATGACCAAACCCGAGACGATTGGCTGGCTTAAGGATGTGGTGACCTCGCTGAGGCAGTATCTGCTGGCCTTGCGCGTGGGGCAAAACGACGAGCAACCTCTGGCGCAACTTCTCAGCCAAGTGCCCTGTAAGGGTGATGACCCCGCAATAGTTACCGCATGGGCGCAGGAGGTGGCTTTGAGCGGGTTATCAGACACTTTAAGTCATTGCCCATGCGAAAATTCGGCCATCCCTTCCGACCCGCAAGCGGCAGAGTTTCTTGCCTCGGTGGATGAGCGCTCTGTCGGAACTGCCACCGCAGACGCTCGGCCGCGCGCAGGTGAGGTAAACAAAGAACGCATCCCTTTGCTATGCGATCAACGAGCTGGGCTTTGGGAAACCCACAGCTATTTTGCACCTATGTCGGCGCAAGATGCCCTTGTAACGGGCATTGTTGCAGACGCTCAAATTCACCAGGGCCACGCACAATCCGCTGCAGCTAGGTCAACCATCCAAGCCGATAACGCCACCGCTCATGCCGCGCTTGCCTCCTGCAAGCCGGTATTCGTACCGATGATGGAGGCGCAACGGCTCGATCAGTCGCCGTGTGATCGGTCTGACTGTGACCCACACGCAAGCACGTCGGATGCACTTGAACCAAGTGATACGGGCATCTCGGAAGAGTTATGCCTGACACAAAAGAAGGCGGGGGGCTGTCCGTCTCTGCCGGTGCGAGCACTTGTACTGCCTTTAGCGGACGATCCCATTTCTGACAGCGCAGTGCCTGGCGTTACTCTGAATAACGCAGGGTTACCTGACGCCTTGGCTCCATCGACTCGACAGGTTGCCGATGCAGAAGCCAGTGAGGCGAATCGTGGAACAAAACATGAGCAGCAAGAGGCACACGATGTGCCTGGAAAAAAGGTGCCTGCGATCGCTACTGCCACCCAGAGTAGTCGGTTGTGGTCTTTGCCAACCGTAGAGGCCCTCACCGGTATACCCCCAGTGACCGAGCTGGTGCCACGAGGTGGCGAAAACACGACCGATCGCCTGGATAACTTGCTTGAACATGCGGCAGACATTGGCCTGAGCCGTTCTCGGGCGCGGCATCTGCTCGCCTACGCCAACCAAATGGCGCTGGAACTTAAGGACAATTTCTCTCGTCTGCGGTTTCAGTTGGATGAACTTGTACGGCTTATACCGCCAAGCGCTGAACCCTCCCAATCGTCTGCGCTTGAGCATCGTGACGATCTGGGGCATTACGGCGATCACCGACTGCAGGAATTCATTCGTCTGCTCAAAGAGAGCGTGGAGGATGCCTCGACTGCACACGATGATCTGCTGACGCATCTGAATGCTGCTGATCGCGCCCTGGTGATGCAGTCATGCTTGACACGCCATCTGCAACATGAGCTCATGCGCCTGAGCTTGATGCCGTTTGCTAGGCTGTCTCAACGGCTTTCTTACGTTGTGCAACAGGTGGCTCGGGACTATGGCCGTCAGGCAAAGTTGGCTATAGAGGGTGGGCAAATCGAGATGGATCGCACTGTACTCGCCCGTCTCGCTGGACCACTTGAGCACTTGCTGCAACATGCCCTAGTGCAGCGACTGAGATCGCGCCGGATGCAGGTCGTCGCTGAGAAGCCGGAGTCTGACATCACCATCCGGATGTCGTTGCGCCAGGAAGGGAAGGAGATCATCATCGAACTGGCTGATGAGGCTGCCTTTGATCTGGAAGCCAACGGTGCAAATGCCGAGACAAGCAGCTGGAATGCGCCCGCACTGGATGAAGTCAGGGATCAGATCGCTCGGCTGGGGGGATGGGTGCAGATGGAGAGTCAGGCCGGCTGTGGCCTACGCTTTACCTTGAGGTTACCCCAAACTCTAGGGGTTACATCGGTGGTGCTCGCTTGTGCGGGCGGCCAAACCTACGCTTTGCCTGCCCACCTCGTTGTTCTTGTGCGCCAGGCGAGCCAGGAAGAGTTGGCTAATCTGCAACGCACGGGTGCAGTAGAGTTAGGTGGCGTGCAATATCCTTTGCGCAGCCTAGCGGAGCTAACGCACAGCCAGTTTGTACCGGCGTCGAGGCGCAACGGCACCTTGCTGCTCCTGGGCTCAGGCACCAAACGGCTGGCGCTTCATGTCGACGCCATCGAAGGAAACGACGAAGTCGTGCTGAAGAACGTCGGGCCGCAAGTGGCGCATATCCCTGGTATCGTCGGCGCCACCGTGTTGGGCGATGGGCGCATCGCCGTGATCCTCAACCCCTTTGCCCTCGCCGAGCGGGCGCCGCGCACTCAGGCGTGGGCGGAGAGCGCCGAGGCCGCCAGCGAGCAGGCACCCTTGATCATGGTGGTGGACGACTCTCTGACCATGCGCAAGATCACCAGCCGTCTGCTTCAGCGCGCTGGCTATCGCGTCATCACCGCCAAGGACGGCGTGGAGGCGTTGGAATTGCTGCAGGACGAAATGCCGGCGGTGATGCTGCTGGACATCGAGATGCCCAACTTGGATGGCTATGAGGTCGTGCGTGCGGTGCGGGCCAATAGCCGGCTAAGCCACCTCCCCATCATCATGATCACCTCGCGCACGGCGGACAAACATCGCCAGTACGCCTTAAAGCTGGGCGTGAACCATTACATGGGCAAGCCATTCGACGAAGAGGAGCTGCTCGCTGCGATTGCCCGCTTCACGGGCGAGGTGGTGGCGGCACATTGACCCCCCCTCCCAGCGGGGGGCTAGCCCTGCCGATTACGCCCAGGTGATGAGGCCAGAATAGGCCGTGAGCAGCACCACACCACCGAAGGCGATGCGGTACCAGGCGAAGACCACGAAGCTGTGGTTGGAGACGTAGCGCAGTAGGCCCTTGACCGCGAGCATGGCCGAGAGGAAGGCGGCGGCGAAGCCGACGGCGAACACCGGCAGGTCATGCGAGAGGCTGAGCAGGTGCCAGTTCTTGTACAAATCGTACACGGTGGCGGCCAGCATGGTCGGGATGGCCAAGAAGAAGGAGAACTCAGTGGCCGCTGTGCGCGACAGGCCAAAGACCAGTCCGCCCATGATGGTGGCGCCGGCGCGCGACACACCGGGAAACATGGCCAACGCTTGGGCGAAGCCGACCTTCAAAGCCGTCGACCAAGTCATCTCGTCGACGGAATGGATGCGCGGCCGATAGGCGCGTTTCTCGATGTACAGGATCGCGAGCCCGCCGACGATGAGGGCGCCGGCCACCGTCAACGGGTTGAATAGATAGGTCTTGATCTGGCCATGGAACATCGCCCCGAGCAGCATGGCAGGGAAAAAGGCGACGAGGATGTGGCCGACGAAGCGGCGTTCCTTCGGGTCGGGCGCCGCTAACCCCTCCACGACCTGGCCGATGCGGCGGCGATAATCCCAGCACACCGCCAGGATGGCCGCCAGTTGGATGACGATCTTGAACACCTTGCTCTGCTCATCGGTGTAGCCAAGCAGGCTGCCGACGACGATCAGGTGGCCGGTGGAAGATACGGGTAGAAATTCAGTCAGGCCTTCGACAACACCCAGGATCAAAGCGGCGAAGAATAGATGATCATCCACTGTGGTCGCACGTATTCACCGGCAGGTGTTGGCACCAGACCCGTAGCCGTAATGTGAGTGGGGGACTGGGAAAGCTTCCCCGCTGGGGCAACCAGCTAGGTTACCCCCTTCAGCTGCCGGCTATCTTCGACTAACTTGTGGATAAGCGGCTCGAGGATGATCTCCATGGCGAAGCCCATCTTGCCACCTGGGACCACCAGGTTATTGCGGCGCGACATGAAGGAGCCTTGTAGCATTGACAGTAAATAAGGGAAATCGACACCCTTGGGGTCTGCGAAGCGGATGACGACGAAGCTTTCGTCCGGCGTAGGGATATCGCGGGCGATGAAGGGGTTGGAGGTGTCCACCGTCGGCACGCGCTGGAAATTGATGTGGGTGCGCGAAAACTGTGGCGTGATGTAGTTGACGTAATCGGGCATGCGACGCAGGATGGTGTCGACGATGGCCTCGGCTGAATAGCCGCGTTCCTTGGCGTCGCGATGGATCTTCTGAATCCATTCTAGGTTTACTACTGGCACCACGCCTATGGCCAGGTCAACGTATTGGGCTACGTTGACCTTGTCAGTAACCACCATGCCATGCAGGCCCTCGTAGAACAAGAGATCAGTGTTGGGGGGCAGGTCCTCCCAGGGGGTGAATTCGCCCGGCTTGAGGTTGGTGCCCAATCGGCGGTTGTGTTCGGCCGCCTCCTCTTCGCTGTGGATGTAATAGCGTCGCTTGCCGGTGCCGGTCTCACCATAGGTCTTGAACAGGTTGGCCAGCGCCTCGAAATCATTGGCCTCTGGCCCGAAATGGGAAAAGTGCTTGTTGCCCGCGGCTTCTGCCTTCTTCATGGCCTCGCGGAACTCGGCACGGTTCAGGCTATGGAAGCTGTCGCCCTCGATGATGGCGGCATTGAGCTTCTCACGCGCGAAGATGTGTTCGAAGGCGCGCTTCACGGTAGTGGTGCCGGCGCCGGACGAGCCGGTCACAACCACGACAGGATGTTTTTTGGACATGCTGGGCCCCTTGATCCACAATCTGAAACGAATTCCCCGCTGAGTATAAATGCCGCAAGCGCGGTGTGTCACGCCGGCAAGATATAATTTTTGATTTACCGCTTCCCCACCCGTTTCTATGGATCCATTATACCGCCCAGAGATCATCGAGCCGCTGGTTCAGCAGCACTGGGAGGCGAAGGCGGCCTTCCGCGCCGTGGAGGACCCCACGCGCCCCAAGTATTACTGCCTGTCCATGTTCCCCTATCCGTCGGGCAAGCTGCACATGGGCCATGTGCGCAACTACACCATCGGCGATGTGCTCGCCCGCTACTACCGCATGCGCGGCTACAACGTGCTGCAGCCCATGGGCTGGGACGCCTTCGGCCTGCCGGCAGAAAACGCTGCCATCCACAACGGCGTGCCGCCGGCGAAGTGGACCTACGACAACATCGCCTACATGAAGGGGCAGCTGAAGCGGTTGGGCTTTGCCATCGACTGGAGCCGCGAGGTCACCACCTGCCGCCCAGAGTATTACAAATGGAACCAGTGGCTGTTTTTGCGCATGCTCGAGCGCGGCCTCGCCTACCAGAAGACGGGGACGGTGAACTGGGACCCGGTCGATCAGACCGTGCTCGCCAACGAGCAGGTGATCGACGGCCGCGGCTGGCGCACTGGGGCGCTGGTGGAAAAGCGCGACATCCCCATGTACTACCTCGCCATCACCCGCTATGCCGAGGAGCTGTTAGCAGACCTCGACAAGCTCACCGGCTGGCCGGAGCGGGTGAAGACCATGCAGGCAAATTGGATCGGCAAGAGCTATGGGGTCGAGATCCATTTCCCCTTGACCCCGCCGGGCGCGAAAGCCAACCCGAGCGAGGGCTGGGGCCCCGTTTTGAAGGTGTTCACCACCCGTGCCGACACCTTGTTTGGCGTCACCTACCTCGCCGTGGCGCCAGAACACCCGCTGGCCTTGCAGGCTGCGGCCAGCAACCCGGCGTTGGCCGCCTTCCTCGAGGAATGCCGCAAGGGCGGCGTGACCGAGGCGCAGCTCGCCACCCAGGAAAAGCGCGGCATGGATACGGGGCTCAAGGCCTGGCATCCGTTCACCCAGGAGCCGTTGCCGATCTGGGTGGCCAACTACGTGCTCATGGGCTATGGCGAAGGGGCCGTGATGGCCGTGCCGGCACATGATGAGCGCGACTATGCCTTCGCCCAGAAATACGGCCTGCCCATTCGGCCCGTGATCCGGCCCGCGGGGGATGGGGAGGCGGGCGGGAAGGGGCAGCGCCCTGACATCCCCACTCTGCCGTACACCGAGCCGGGCATCCTCTTCGACTCTGGCGACTTCAGCGGCCGCCGCTCGGAAGACGCGATCGAGAAGATCGCCCTGGTGCTGAAAAGCCTAGGGCTGGGCGATCGGCGCACCACCTGGCGCTTGCGCGACTGGGCTATCTCCCGCCAGCGCTACTGGGGCTGCCCCATCCCCCTGATCCACTGCGACCACTGTGGCGTGGTGCCCGTACCCGATGAGCAGCTGCCGGTGCTGTTACCGGAGGACTGCGTGCCGGACGGCAGCGGCAACCCCCTCGCCCGCCGTCCCGATTTCGTCAACTGCAGCTGCCCCAAATGCGGCCGGCCGGCACGGCGCGAGACCGACACCATGGACACCTTCGTCGATTCGTCCTGGTACTACCTGCGCTATTGCTGCCCGGATAACGAGCAAGCAATGGTGGATGCGCGCGCCGACTATTGGATGCCGGTGGATCAATATATCGGCGGCATCGAGCATGCCATCTTGCACCTACTCTATTCGCGCTTCTGGAGCAAGGTGATGCGCGACCTGGGGCTCATCAAATACGACGAGCCGTTTACGCGCCTGCTCACCCAGGGCATGGTGCTCAACCACGTGTTCTCGCGCCGCACGGCGCAAGGCGGTATCGTCTACTTTGCCCCTGACGAAGTCGAGGTGGTCACCGATGATAAGGGGCGTATCGTCGCCGCGACGGCGCGTGCCGACGGCCAGCCGGTGGACTACCAAGGCATCGGCACCATGTCGAAGTCGAAAAAGAACGGCGTCGATCCGCAGGCGCTGATCGATCGCTACGGTGCCGACACGGCGCGTCTGTTCACCATGTTCGCAGCGCCGCCGGAGCTTACCCTGGAATGGTCCGATAGCGCCGTCGAAGGCGCGCACCGCTTCCTCAAACGGCTATGGAAGACGGTCTACGATCACGTCCAGGGCGGCGTGGTGAGCGCCTATCGTGAGGGTGAGCTGCCGCCACGGCTGCGCGACCTGCGGCGCCAGCTGCATCAGACCCTGCAGAAGGTCACCGACGACATCGAGCGGCGCCAGCAGTTCAACACCGCCATCGCCGCGGTGATGGAGCTCACCAACCACCTGGCCAGGCTCGAGGGCGATGATGCCTGCACGCGCAGTGTGCGCCAGGAGGCGCTGGAGCTCATCGTGCTGATGCTCGCGCCCATCGTGCCGCACATCTGCCATGTTCTGTACCAGGAGCTCAAGCCCGGCGCTTGTCTCACCGACGCGAGCTGGCCCGAGGTCGACCTGGCGGCCTTGCAGCGCGATGAACTGGAGCTGGTGTTGCAGATCAATGGCAAGCTGCGCGGGAAAATCAAGGTCGCTGCCGATGCCGGCCGCGAGGCCATCGAACAGGCTGCGTTGATGAGCCCCGAGGTGGCGCGCTTCCTCGAAGGTCGGCCGGCGAAGAAGGTCATCGTCGTGCCTGGCCGCCTAGTCAACGTCGTTGGTTAAACCGCGGGGCGACGGATGAGCGGCGCAGCAGGGTGGCGGGGGATCGTCCTAGGTGCCCTCCTCGTCTTGGCTGGCTGCGGCTTCCAGCTGCGCGGCCAAGCCGCCTTGCCTTTCGATTCCGCCTATGTCGAGGCGGCCAAGGGCTCAGCACTCGCACCGCTTTTGCGCGAGCGGCTACGGCTATATGGCAAGCGCCTTGTGCCTGACGCAGGTGGCGCGCAGGTGGTGATCCGCATCGATAACGAAAAGCGCAGCAAAGAGATCCTATCGCTTTCCGGCGGCGGCAAGGTGCGCGAGTACCGACTGGGCTATGGCCTCGAGCTTTCCGTCACCGATGCTGCAGGCAGGCTGCTGCTCGCCCCCATCGAGCTCAAGCTCTCGCGCGACTACGCCTACGACGATGCGCAGGTCCTGGCCAAGGAGGGCGAGGAGGCGCAGCTCGCGCGCGACATGGAGCAGGAGATGCTGCGCCAGGTGCTGCGCCGGCTGGCCTTCGCCCGCCCTTGAGCAGCGCCGCGCGACGGTAGGGTGCATGCGTATCAAGCCCGCTGAGCTCGAAGCGATCCTTGCTCGCAGCCTCGCGCCCGTCTATGTCGTGAGCAGCGATGAGCCGTTGCTTTTAGACGAGGCCGCGGCCAGCATCCGGGCCGCCTTGCGCCGAGCCGGTGTCACTGAGCGCCAGTCCTTCCAGGCCGACAGCGGTTTCGACTGGGCGGCCTGGTTGGCCAACCTGGATACGCTGTCGCTGTTCGCCAGCCGGCGGCTGCTCGAGCTCAGACTGCCGAGCGGCAAGCCGGGTGCGGAAGGCGCGCGCGCCTTGGAGTCCTGGTGCGCCCGACCGCCGGCCGATACTTGGCTCATGCTGCTCATGCCGCGCCTGGATCGTGTGACCCAGTCTTCCAAGTGGTTCGCTGCCTTGGACCAGGTCGGTATCGTCATCGCATTGCAGCCACCAACCCGGGATGAACTGCCTGCCTGGATCGGCGCGCGGCTGGCTCGCCATGGCCTGCAAGCGGATCGCCACACGCTTGCCTTCCTCGCCGAGCGTGTGGAGGGCAATCTGCTCGCCGCCCATCAAGAGATCGAAAAGCTCGCCCTGTTGCTGCCGCCTGGCCCGGTGCGCCTGGAGGCTGCGCGCGCGGCGGTAATGGACGTGGCGCGCTATGATGCCGGACAGCTCGCTGAATGCCTGCTCGAGGGGGATGCCCTGCGTCTGCTGCGCATCCTGGAGGGGCTGCGGCAAGAAGGCGAGACACCGATGCTCGCCCTCTGGATCTTGACCCAGGAGATGCGCACCCTCTATCGTCTCAAGCTCGGCCTGCGTCGCGGCGAGCCCCTGACGCGCGCCTGCGCCCGTCTCGGCATCTGGGCGACTCGCCAAGCCGCCATCGCCCGCGCACTCGAGCGGTTTGATCTCGAGACCTTGCGGCGCGCGCTCTTCGAGGCAGCGCGCATCGACCGTGCCGCCAAGGGGCTTGAACGCGCCGATGCCTGGGAGCGCCTCAAACGCCTGGGCCTAGCGCTAACCGCACGAACTCGACCCAACGGAGTACTACATGGATATTGACGCCTACATGCATGCACTGGGCCGCGCCGCGCGTGAGGCGGCGCGCGCCATCGCCCGCGCCGAGACGCGCCAGAAGGATCTGGCCTTGACCCGCATGGCCGAGGCCATTGAAGGCCATGCCGAACACCTGCTGGCGGCCAATGCCCGCGACCTCGAAGCAGCGCGGGCGGCGGGGCTTTCCGACGCCTTGATCGACCGGCTGACGCTGACCGCCAAGGGGGTGGCCGCGATGGCCGAGGGCCTGCGCCAGATCGCGCGACTGCCCGACCCAGTGGGCGAGATCACCGACCTCAAATACCGCCCCTCCGGCATCCAGGTCGGGCGCATGCGCGTGCCGCTGGGGGTGATCGGTATCATCTACGAGGCCCGCCCCAACGTCACGGCGGACGCCGCCGGGCTGTGTCTGAAAAGCGGCAACGCCGCCATCTTGCGCGGTGGCTCCGAGGCGCTGCATTCGAACCAGGCCATCGCCGCCTGCGTGCGCGAGGGGTTGCAAGCGGCGGGGCTGCCTGAGTCCATAGTGCAGGTGGTCGAGACCGCCGACCGCGCCGCCGTCGGCCGGCTCATCACCATGAAGGAATATGTCGACGTGATCGTCCCCCGCGGCGGCAAGGGCCTCATCGAGCGGGTGACGGCCGAGGCGCGCATCCCGGTGATCAAACACTTGCACGGCAATTGCCACGTCTATGTCGACGATGCCGCCGACCCGGCCAAGGCGCTCAAGATCGTGGAAAACGCCAAGACCCAGCGCTACGGTACCTGCAACACGGCCGAGAGCCTGCTCGTGGCGCGCAGCGTAGCCTCTGCGATGCTGCCCGGCATCGGCCGCATGCTTGCCGGCCATGGGGTGGAGATGCGCGCCTGTCCTGAGGCCTTGGCCATCTTGAAACAGGCGGACATCCCCAATGCGCGCATCGTCCCGGCGACCGAGCAGGATTGGAGCGAGGAGTTCCTGGCCCCGATCATCGCCATCAAGGTCGTCGCCGGCCTCGATGAGGCCATCACCCACATCAACACCTATGGCTCGCAGCACACCGACGCCATCGTCACCGAGGACTACGGTCGCGCGCGCCGCTTCCTGCGCGAGGTGGACTCGAGCTCGGTGATGGTCAACGCCTCCACCCGCTTTGCCGACGGCTTCGAATACGGCTTGGGTGCCGAGATCGGCATCTCCACCGACAAGCTCCATGCCCGCGGCCCCGTGGGGCTGGAGGGCCTCACGTCGCAGAAATGGATCGTGCTCGGCGACGGGCATGTGCGCGCCTAGGAGAGGACATGCGTGAACTCGACTACCGCCTGATCTTCCACCCCGAACCCGAGGGGGGATATACGGTCAGTGTGCCGGCACTGCCCGGTTGCGTGACATATGGCAATACGCTGGAGGAGGTCCGGGACATGGCCAAGGACGCCATTCAGGCCTATCTGGCCAGCCTGGAACGTCATGGCGGCCCCTGCCGGACGACAGCGACGCTTTCGTAGGCCACCTGCTCCTACATCATGCCGTATAAGGCATCAGTGCTGACCGCCCAGGCGCTCAGCCATATCCTGGAGCGGCACGGCTTCTGCCTGGGGCACGGCACGGGCGGCCAGCGGGTGTATTACAACGCAAACCATGGCCGGCGGCTCACCGCCCCCTATCACCGCGGCGACGTACCCGTCAACACGCTGCCTGCCATCCTCGAGGCCGCCGATATCCCCCGCGACGAATGGAATCCCTGAAGCCATCCCCCATTGGGCTACTCGGCGGCACCTTCGACCCCATCCACTTGGGACACCTGCGTCTGGCCGAGGAGCTGGGCGAGGCCCTGGGGCTTACAGAGGTGCGCATTCTGCCCGCCGGCACACCACCGCATCGGGCGCAGCCTGTGGCGGACGCCGCCGATCGCCTCGCCATGGTGCGCCTCGCGATCGCCGGCAACCCGCGCTTCGTTCTGGACGAGCACGAGATCCACAAGACGACGCCGTGTTACATGGTGGACACCTTGTCGGAGCTGCGCAGGGAACTTGGAAGTGAGCGCTCGCTCACCCTGTTTCTCGGCGCAGACGCCTTTCTCGGGCTCACCTCCTGGCATGACTGGCAGCGGCTGTTCGATCTCGCGCACCTGGCGGTGGCCACCCGGCCCGGTTTCGACCCCACGCGGGCCGCCATGCCGCCGGCGCTTGGGCACGAGCTCGCCCAGCGCTTGAGCCAGCGGCCCGCAGACTTGCAGGCCGCCGCCGCTGGCCGCATCTATCTGCGCGAGACCACACAGCTCGACATCGCCGCCAGCCGCATCCGCGCCCATCTGCGCAGCGGGCGCAGCTGCCGCTATCTGGTGCCGGACGCCGTGCTGGATTACATTGAACGCCATCGACTCTACCGAGCGGAGGCCCCCGCCTGAATGGACACCGAGACCCTTACCCGCATCGCCGTGGCCGCCCTGGAGGACATCAAGGGCAAGGAGATCACCGTGCTCGACGTGCGCGCACTCACGTCATTGTTCGACCGCCTCATCATCGCCAGCGGTGAGTCCAGCCGACAGGTCAAGGCGCTGGCCGATCACGTCGTCGAAAAGCTCAAGCAGGCAGGCGCTACCATCATCGGCACCGAGGGTGAGCGGGCGGCGGAATGGATCCTCATCGACGCGGGCGACGTCGTCATCCACGTCATGCATCCGGCGGTGCGCGCCCACTACAACCTGGAAGCGCTCTGGGGCACGGTCGAGCGCGAACGGGCGGCGGCTTGATCGCCTGTGCCACTCAGCCTATGCGAGCACGCAGACGTGTACATGCCCTCTTTGGGCATGCCCGCGACCACGATGTCAGCCCCGGGTGCGCCATGCAGTCCCAAGGTTGAGTACACATCGACGCATGAAGGCCCGACCAAGGGGTCGGGCCTCGGCGAACCCTCAGGGTAAATATTCATCCCAGTTTGTCCATTAGACCGACCCGTGCCTTCGTGACCCTATTTCTGATGATGCTCGGTTATGCCTCTGAAGACGCGCTCTGGCCTACGCGGCCCCCTCGCCCCTGAGCGGCCATCTTGTGCTCAACTTCTCGGCCAGATGTCCAAGCCTCACTGCGACCGTCTCGCACAACCTGCCTCGCTCATGCGCTCTAAGTTTTCCCGCGTCCTAATGGACAATCTGGGTTCATGGAGGCTATCCGCCGACGCGGCCGCGCCCTCCCGTTAGCGACCCCAACACCATGCCGGCAATAGCCGCCAGGAAACCGGCGAACTGCGGCGGCAACAACCCTTCCCCCTCCGGCGCCAGCCACTCCAGGGCGAGCCAGGTGGTAAGGCCCAAGGCGATGGCCAGGTAGGCGCCGCGTGTGTTCGCCTGACGCCAGTATAGCCCCGCCACCAGGGGCACGAAGGCGAGCACCAGGGTGACCTTGTAGGCGTTCTCCACCATCTGGTGGATGGTGGTCTGACGCTCCAGCGACCACAGCGAATAAAGCGTCACCAGCACGGCGAAGGCGGCCACCACGGCGCGCGTCAGGTTCAGGAGCTGCTTGTCCGTAAGCCGCCGGCGGCGGGTGACGAGGCCCTTCAACACGTTCTCGGAGATGGTCACCGACGGCGCCAGCAGTGTCCCCGAGGCGGTGGACATGATCACCGCCAGCAGCGCGCCATAGAAGACCACCTGCGCCGCCAGCGGGAAGTCGCCCTTGATCAGCTCGGGCAGGATCTTCTGCGCGTCAACGCCGAGCCAGCGCGAGACCAGGCCTGGGTCGATGAGGTGGGCGGCATAGGCCATGTAGATCGGCACGGCGGTGAATAGGAAATACGCCAGCCCCCCCAGCACCGACCCCCAGACTGCCACCTGCTCGTTCTTCGATGAATTGGCGCGCTGAAAGACGTCCTGCTGCGGGATGGAGCCGAACCCCATGGTCAGCAGCCCGGAGATGAAGGCGATGATGGCCACCGCGTTGAGCTCGGGCCAGAAGGCGAATTTGCCGTGGGCGGCGGCGTGCTCGACCACCGGCGCCACACCGCCGGCCTGGCCGGTGATCAGCCAGGCGATGTAAAAAAGCCCGGCGACGATGACGAGCATCTGGAAGAAGGTGGTGAGCGCCACCGACCACATGCCGCCGAACAAGGTGTACAAGAGCACGATGGCGGCGCCGATCAGGATGCCTTGTGCCTGGCTGATCACGCCGTCCGAGAGCACGTTGAAGACGAGCCCCAGGGCGGTGATCTGCGCCGACACCCAGCCCAGATACGACAGCGCGATGGCAATGCCGGTCACCAACTCCACCCGCCGGTCGTAGCGCTCGCGGTAGTAATCGGCGATGGTGAGCAAATTCATGCGATAGAGCTTGCGCGCGAAAAAGAGGCCGAAGAGCACCAGGCAGAGGCTGGCGCCGAAGGGGTCGGAGATGAGCCCGCCCAGGTCTTCCTCGAGAAAGGTGGCGGGAATACCCAGCACCGTCTCCGCGCCAAACCAGGTGGCGAAGACCATGGCGGTGACGATCCAGATTGGCAGCGAGCGGCCGGCGGCGATGTAGTCGCGCGCGTTGTGCACGCGCGTGGCGGCATACATGCCGAGCCCGATGGAGATGACCAGATAGAGCAGGACGAAGCCGAGCAGCATAACCCCCCCCGTGCCGATCGAGGCGGCTATTTTAGCCGGCCGCCGCCGTCAAGGCTGCAACAGATTGGCGGCGGCGAGCAGAGCAAGCAGCGCGGCGATCAGCATCAGTAAGCGATTACGTCGTCGCTGCTCGGCAAGCAGTAATCCAATGCCCGCCTCCAGCCGCCCCAGTTGGTCGCCGCGCAAGGCCTGGTGCGCAAGCCGCGGCAATTGCGGCATGACCATGCCCCAATGCGGCACTTCTTGCTTGAGCCGTTCGAGCCAGCCGCGCCAGCCGACCTGTTCGCTCATCCAGCGCTCGAGGAAGGGCTTGGCGGTCGCCCATAGGTCGAGGTCGGGGTCCAATTCGCGGCCCAAGCCCTCGATGTTGATCAAGGTCTTCTGCAGCATCACCAGCTGCGGCTGGATCTCCATGCCAAAGCGGCGCGAGGTCTGGAACAGTCTGAGCAGCACGCGCCCGAAGGCGATCTCCTTCAGCGGCCGGTCGAACACCGGCTCGCAGACTGCGCGGATGGCCGCCTCGAACTCGTCGGCGCGCGTGCCGGGCGGCACCCAGCCAGCCTCCAGGTGGGCCAGGGCAACGCGCTTGTAGTCGCGCCGGAAAAAGGCGAGGAAGTTCTGCGCCAGGTAGTTCTTGTCCGTTTCATCGAGCGTGCCCATGATGCCGAAGTCCAGCGCCACATAGCGGCCGGAGTCCTCCACCAGGATGTTGCCCGGATGCATGTCGGCGTGGAAGAAGCCATCGCGGAAGACCTGGGTGAAGAAGATCTCCACGCCGGCGCGGGCCAGCCGCTTGAGGTCGATGCCGCGGCGTTTGAGCTCCTCGACGCGCGAGATGGGGGTGCCGTCCATCCAGCGCATCACCATCACCTCGTGCGTGCAGTAGTCCCAGTACACCTCGGGCACCGCCAGCAAGGCCGAGCCTTCGAAGTTGCGCCTTAGCTGCGAGCAATTGGCCGCCTCGCGGATCAAGTCCAGCTCGTCGTCGAGATGCTTGGCGAACTCCCGCACCACCTCGCGCGGCTTCAAGCGCCGGCCGTCGGACCACAGGGTCTCGATGAGGACGGCGCCGGCCATCAGCAGTTCCAGGTCATGATCGATGACGCGGCGGATGCCCGGGCGCAGGATCTTCACCGCGCAGAGCTCGCCGCTTTTGAGCCGGGCGCGGTGCACCTGGGCGACCGAGGCGGAGGCGACGGGGTTGGGGTCAAACTCGGCGAACACCTCCTCAGCCGGCCGCCCATAGGCGCGCCTGAGCACTGCCTCCGCCTCGGCAGAGGGAAAGGGCGGCACGCGGTCTTGCAGCAGCGCCAATTCGTCGGCGATGTCGGCAGGGATCAGGTCACGGCGGGTAGAGAGCATCTGGCCGAACTTGACGAAGATCGGTCCCAGGCTCTCCAGGGCGCGCCGCAGTCGCTCGCCGCGCGGCCGATCGAGGCGGCGCCAAAACAGGGTCAGGCGCACCGCCCAGCGTAATAGCCGCACCCGCTCGTGCCCAAGGACGAACTCGTCAAGGCCGAAGCGTTGGGCGACCCAGAGGATGCGCAGGAGCCGCAGGATGCGCATCAAGGCTGCTTGGCCTGGTTTTCCAGCAGGGCGAGGCGGGCGCAGAGGCGGTCTGCGTCTTCGCGCAGCGCGTCCACCTCGCGCACGAACTCGCGCACCGCCTCGCCGGGGGCGATCAGCCGCGCCTCATGCACCAGGTATTCCGCCACGGCCTGCGCAACGGTAGTGCGCGCCTCGGCGTGCCAGCGGGCCAGGCCTTTTAGCGCCGCATCCACCCGCGCGGCGAGGATCGGTCCGAGATAGGGCGCCAACACCACGGCTACATCCAGCGCGCGCAACAGCGCCGCAAGCTCGCCAGCCAGCACGCCATCGCCGCGCACCTGCACGCCGCCAAGTGCCTGGTTGCCGAGCAGGGGCAGCGCGACGAGGACTTCGGCAGGGAGGTAGATCTCGCAGTCGCAGGCCTCGGTAGCGATCGCATGCAGGCGCCCTTGTGCATCGATGGCGAGATCGAGGCGGGCGAGCGGCCATGCGATGCGCAGCCGCTTGCCCGCATGCTGGGCAAGGCGTGTGGCGGCGCCAGGCTGCCGGGCAAGCAGCTGGTTGAGGAGGGCGGCGAGCAGGTGGTTCATGGCAAGCCGAGTGTGGTAGCGGCATTTTACGGGAGGGTAGTTGCTTGCGGGTGCGCTTGCAACGCCAAGCCTATTGCCCTGTCCACGCGATGGCGGAAGAACCTGTAAACTCACGCGCCATGAGGATACAAGGCGTGCCCACCCGCACCATCCGTCCCCTGCCCGATTGCCGCGGCGTGGAGATCATCGACCAGACGAGGCTGCCGCACGAGCTGGTATTCCGACGGCTCACGACCCTGGAAGAGGCCGCCGAGGCGATCGCGGTGATGCGCGTGCGCGGCGCCCCCCTGATCGGCGCCACCGCGGCCTATGGGCTTGCGCTTGCGCTCGCCGACGAGGCAAGCGATGCACGGATCGAGGCCGCCATCAGGCGGCTCGCCGCCACCCGCCCGACCGCCGTCAACCTGCGCTGGGCGCTGGAGCGCATGCAAGCTCGCCTCGCCGCCTTGCCGCCGCAAGCGCGCCGCGCGGCGGCCT
>JBEPZO010000015.1:0-45056 GCA_041640815.1 Thiobacillaceae bacterium | reverse complement strand
CGAGCGGCACCTCGTAATTGCCCGGGCGGTTGACATGGCCGGAGACGGAGAAGATCTTCGTGCCGCCGTTGTTGGGCTTGCCCAGCGCCAAGAAGGCCTCACCGCCGAAACGCAGGATCCAGGGGATGGAGGCCAAGGTCTCGGTGTTGTTGATGATCGTCGGTTTGCCATACAGGCCATAGCTCGCCGGGAAGGGCGGTTTGAAGCGCGGCTGCCCCTTCTTGCCCTCGATCGATTCCAAGAGCGCCGTCTCCTCGCCGCAGATGTAGGCACCATAGCCGTGATGGGCATGGATGTCGAAGTCCCAGCCGCTGCCGAGGATGTTGCGGCCGAGGAAACCAGCGCGCCGCGCCTCGCCCAAGGCGTGCTCGAAGCGCTCGTAACAGTCCCAGATCTCCCCGTGGATGTAGTTGTAGCCGGCCGTCGCCCCCAACGTGTAGCCGGCGATGATCATCCCTTCGATGAGCTGGTGCGGGTTGTAGCGCAGGATGTCGCGATCCTTGAAGGTGCCGGGTTCGCCCTCGTCGGAGTTGCAGACGATGTACTTCTCACCCGGGAAATTGCGCGGCATGAAGCTCCACTTCAGCCCCGTGGGGAAGCCCGCACCCCCGCGCCCCCGCAAGGCGGAGCGCGTGATCTCGGCGATGATCGCCTCAGCCGGCGTCTTCTCCGTCAGGATCTTTTTCAGCGTTTCATAGCCGCCATGCGCCACATAGGTGTCCAAGCTGGCGGGGTTGGGTAGATCGAAGGTCCAGGTACAGACCTTGGTGCGCTTGCCGTCGAGCCTCATTTCATCTCGTCCAACAGCTTGTCCACCTTGTCCGGGGTGAGCTTGACAAGCATTTCGTGGTTGTTGTGCAGGCACAACGGGCCATCGCCGCAGGCGCCCATGCATTCGCCCTGCTTGAGCGTGAAGCGCCCATCCGCTGTCGTCTCGCCGAAATCCACACCCAGCCTGGCCTTGAGATGCTCGGCGATCTCGCCGGCACCCTGCAGAAGGCAGGGCAGATTCGTGCACAGCGTCAGCTTGTGCCGGCCCACCGGCTTGAGGTCATACATGTTGTAGAAGGTCGCCACCTCATACACCGCAATGGCGGGCATCTCCAGGTATTGCGCCACATATTCGATCGTCTCGGGCGACAGCCACCCCTTTTCCTGCTGGGCGATGCGAAGCGCGCTCATCACCGCCGACTGCTTGTGTTCGGGGGGGTATTTCGCGATCTCGCGATCGATCTGGGCCAGCGCTTCGGGGCTAAGCATGGTTTACCCTCAACGGTCGATATCGCCGAAGACGATGTCGATGGTGCCGATGATGGCCACCACGTCGGCGAGCATGTGGCCGCGGGCGAGTTCATCCAACGCCGCCAAATGGGTGAAGCCGGCGGGGCGGATCTTGAGTCGGTAAGGCTTGTTGGCGCCATCGGAGATCAGGTAGACGCCGAACTCGCCTTTCGGGTGCTCGACGGCGGCATAGGCCTCGCCCTCGGGCACGTGCATCCCCTCGGTGAAGAGCTTGAAGTGATGGATCAGCTCTTCCATGTTGCGCTTCATCGCCTCGCGCGAGGGCGGCGCCACCTTGTGATTATCAACGATCACCGGCCCGGGGTTGTTCTTCAGCCACTCGACGCACTGCCGGATGATCCGGTTGGACTGCCGCATCTCCTCGATGCGCACCAGGTAACGATCGTAGCAGTCACCGTTCTTGCCCACCGGGATGTCGAAGTCGAGGCGATCGTACACCTCATAGGGCTGCATCTTGCGCAGGTCCCACACCACCCCGGAGCCCCGCAGCATTGGGCCCGTGAGCCCCAAGGCCTTGGCGCGCTCGGGCGAGATGACACCGATGCCGACGGTACGCTGCTTCCAGATGCGGTTGTCAGTGAGCAGCGTCTCGTATTCATCGACACAGGCCGGAAAGCGGTTGGTGAAGTCCTCGATGAAGTCGAGCAGGCTGCCCTGACGGTTTTCGTTCAGGCGCTTGACCTCTTCCTTGCTCTTGTAGGGACTCGGCGCATACTGCGGCATGCGCTCTGGCAGATCGCGATAGACGCCCCCGGGCCGATAGTAGGCGGCATGCATGCGGGCGCCGGAGACCGCCTCATACATGTCGAGGATGTCCTCCCGCTCGCGGAAGGTATACAGAAACATGGTCATGGCGCCGATGTCCAGACCATGCGTGCCCAGCCAAAGCAGATGGTTGAGCAGCCGCGTCAGTTCGTCGAACATCACCCGGATGTATTGCGCGCGGATGGGCACCTCGATGCCGAGCAGCTTCTCGATGGCCATGACATAGGCGTGCTCGTTGCACATCATCGAAACATAATCCAGCCGGTCCATGTAGGGCACGGACTGCAGGAAGGTCTTGTGCTCGGCAAGTTTTTCGGTGGCGCGGTGCAGCAAGCCGATATGCGGGTCGGCTCGCTCGATCACCTCGCCATCCATCTCCAGCACCAGCCGCAGCACGCCATGCGCGGCCGGGTGTTGCGGCCCGAAGTTGAGGGTGTAGTTGCGAATCTCAGCCACGGCCGACGTCCCCGTAATGCTCCTCGCGCACGATACGCGGCGTGACCTCGCGCGGCTCGATGCTCACCGGCTGATAGATCACCCGTTTGAGCTCCGGGTCGTAGCGCAGCTCGACCTCGCCGGAGAGCGGAAAGTCCTTGCGCATGGGGTGACCGATGAAACCGTAATCGGTCAGCAGCCGGCGCAGATCGGGATGCCCCTCGAAGACGATGCCGAACAAGTCGAACGCCTCGCGCTCGAACCAGTTGGCAGCCGGCCAAATGTCGACCAGCGAGGCAAGCCTCGGCATCTCGTCGTCGGCGCAGAAGGTCCGCACGCGCAGGCGATGGTTGCGCGCGACAGAGGTCAGATGCAGCACGACGGCAAAACGCCGGCCATTCCAGGCGCCATCCTTGTAGGCGGAGTAGTCGACGGCGCACAGGTCGATCAACATGTCGAACGCCAAGGTCGGCTCGTCGCGCAGATGCCGGGCGACGTCCACCCAATCGTCGGGGGCAACCTCGATGGTCACCTCGCCCAAGGCCACGCGGCTGGCGGCGATTCTCTCGCCCAGCGTCTCTTTCAGGCGCGCAAGAAGGGCTTCCGGGGTGAGCGGCATACGGTACGCTTCCTCAGCGGGCGATGGTGTTGGTGCGGCGGATCTTCTTCTGCAGTTGGATGATGCCGTACAACAGGGCCTCGGCTGTGGGCGGGCAGCCAGGCACATAGACATCGACTGGCACGATGCGATCGCAACCCCTAACGACGGAGTAGGAATAATGGTAATAACCGCCGCCGTTGGCGCAGGAGCCCATGGACAACACCCAGCGCGGCTCGGCCATCTGGTCGTAGACCTTGCGCAGCGCCGGCGCCATCTTGTTGGTCAGGGTGCCAGCGACGATCATCAAGTCAGACTGCCTGGGACTTGGCCGGAAGACGACGCCAAAGCGGTCCAGATCGTAGCGTGAGGCGCCGGCATGCATCATCTCCACGGCGCAACAGGCGAGCCCGAAGGTCATCGGCCACAGCGAGCCGGTCTTGGACCAATTGATCACCGCGTCAACGGTGGTCGTGACGAAACCCTTTTCCAGCACGCCTTCGATGCTCATTCGCCACCGTCCCCAACGCCGTAGCGCTGTAGCCTCACTCCCACTCCAGTGCCCCCTTCATCCACTCATAAACGAAGCCCACCACCAGGATGGCGAGAAAGATCATCATCGACCAGAAACCGAAGGCACCGATCTCCTCCAGCACCACCGCCCAGGGGAAGAGGAAGGCGATCTCCAGGTCGAACAGGATGAAGAGGATGGCCACCAGGTAATAGCGCACATCGAACTTCATGCGCGCATCTTCGAAGGCCTCGAAGCCGCATTCATAGGGGGAGAGCTTCTCTGCATCCGGCCGCCGCGGCCCCAACACCCACCCGAGCGCGATCGGCCCGATACCAACGGCCAAACCCACCAGGATGAACAACAGGATGGGGAAATAATTTTCCAGCATGCGCGCGACCGATCATCCGGTAGGTTATAAACTGCAGTGTACCCAGCTGCGTGTTGCACTGTCAAGCCAGACGAAAACGAAAACCCTCTTTAATCAATGGGTTATAATAATAGACGCCGCAATCGATCTGGTGCCGACGGCGAGACTCGAACTCGCACGCGTTTCCGCACTGCCCCCTCAAGACAGCGTGTCTACCAATTCCACCACGTCGGCCAAGACAACCGCTTATCGTGGGATCTCCACCGGCTGCCGACCACCCTCAGCAGGCTGCTGCGGTGTTGAGGTCTGAGCTGGCAGCGGCAGCACCCTCGCAGACTGAGCCTTTTGTTTGGCTAAATAGGTTAACCCTAGGCTGGTGAGGAAGAACATCGTCGCCAAAATGGCCGTCGTACGCGACAAGAAGTTGGCTGACCCCGCGGCGCCGAACAAACTGCCCGAGGCGCCACTGCCGAACGCCGCGCCCATGTCGGCGCCCTTGCCATGCTGCAACAAGACGAGGGCGACGATGCCTACGGCCACCAGCACATGCAGGATCCACACCACCAGTTCCATAGCCACTGACGCCCCTCAAGCCGCCCTACAGATGGCCAAGAACTCCTCCGCATTGAGGGAAGCACCCCCAATCAGGCCACCATCGATATCGGGCTGGGCGAACAACTGCGCCGCGTTCGACGCCTTGACACTGCCGCCATATTGGATCACCAGGTGCTCGGCCACCTCTGCATCCAAGGCGCGAATCTTCTCACGAATGAAGGCGTGCACGGCCTGCGCCTGCTCCGGGGTGGCCGTGCGACCGGTACCGATGGCCCATACTGGCTCATAGGCGATGACGGCGTTGCTAAACGCGACGACACCAAGCTTGTTGAGAATGGCTTCGAGTTGACGCGCCACCACGGCCTCGGTCTGACCGGCTTCGCGCTCTTCAAGCGTCTCACCCACACAAAGGATGGGCGTCAAGCCCGCGGTTTGCGCCGCCGCGAATTTCTCGGCGACGATGGCATCGGTCTCACCGAACAGGGTCCGCCGCTCGGAGTGCCCAACGATCACATAGCGGCACTCGAAATCGTTGAGCATCTGGGCGGACACCTCACCAGTATAAGCCCCCCTCGGGTACTGGCTCAAATTCTGAGCGCCCCAGGCGATGCGCGAACCGGCCAGCCTGGTCTTAGCCTGATGCAGATAGGGGAAAGGCACACAGACGGCCACCTCGGCCTTGACATCCGTAACCCCCGCCAGGATGGCCTTGAGCAGGTTGTCATTGTCGACCAGGTTGCCGTGCATCTTCCAGTTGCCGGCGACAAGTTTGCGACGCATAACTGATCTATCCGCAAAGAAGCTGCAAATGTTATTCTCTACCGCTGCCTCGGTCAATGCGCTGGACCGTCAGGCAGCAAAAACGCGAGTCATCACGTTCGGCCATCGCTTGGGCAAGCGGCCTTTACGACCGCACGGTGGCTAGGCAACTGCCAAGATAGAGGTGCCCTATGACCAGCTACCCATATCTGGCAGGCGAAGGGCGCGGGCTAAGACCCTCGATTAGTCACTCAGTTCAGCGAAATATTTGGCAAATCGCCGCTTGGTCAGGTACCGATCTAGGCGCCAGTTGACGATAAGGTTCATCGCCAGCTCGAAAGCCTGCGGTGGTATGTCGTACAGACGCGCTAGCACGAAGGGTTTATCGTTTTCTAAGGCCTCACAAAGTTCGCGCAGAACTATCGCGCCCTCCTCCCCTTGGTGCTTATGGACATACTTCGCAATCGACTTTACGGCGTTCGGCATGGTTTCGCTTCCTTTAGCCCGCACTTAAGGGCAGGTTGTCAGGACACCACAATGATACCCGAATCGTAGGTCGCGCTGGAACGGTAGATACCCACGTAGCAGCATGGCGGCTTATGCGCAGTAGACGCATGCACGATTGCCCATTGCCCTGCATCAACCAAAGCGTCCGGTGATGTAGTCCTCCGTCTGCTTGCGCTTGGGTTTCACAAACAATTCGTCTGTAGCGCCGAATTCGACGAGTTCCCCCATGTACATGAAGGCCGTGAAGTCCGACACCCGCGCCGCCTGCTGCATATTGTGGGTGACAATGATGATGGTGACCTTTTGCTTCAGCTCCGCCACCAATTCTTCGATACTGGCCGTGGCGATCGGATCCAGGGCCGAGGTCGGCTCATCGAAGAGGATGATCTCCGGTTCCGCAGCCAAGGCGCGCGCGATGCACAGACGCTGCTGCTGTCCGCCAGATAGATTGAAGGCTTGCTGATCGAGACGATCTTTGACCTCTTCCCATAAGGCAGCGCCACGCAACGCCTCTTCTACTCGATCATCGAGAACGCTCTTGCGATTCTCTCCCCGCACCCGCAGGCCGTAGGCGACGTTCTCATAGATGGACTTGGGAAAGGGGTTGGGTTTCTGGAACACCATGGAGATGCGCATGCGCACCTCGATCGGGTCCACCCCCTTGCCGATGATGTTGATGTTGTCCGGGTAGAGCATGATGTCGCCCTCATAGCGGTTGCCCGGGTAGAGGTCGTGCATGCGGTTGAAGCTGCGCAGCAAGGTCGATTTGCCGCAGCCCGAGGGGCCGATGAGGGCGGTGACCTTGTTTTCCGCAATGGGCAGATCGATGTTCTTCAGGGCCTGCTGCTTGCCATAGTAAAAGCTGAGATTTTTCACCTCGGCCTTGAGCGTGCCGACCTCAGGGTGTGTGGGGGTAGTCATGACGTCGTTACCATTTAATGTTCTTGCGAATACGGTAGCGTAGCCAGATCGCCAGGCCATTCATGGCCAGGGTGGCGACGATGATGACGATGCCGGTGGCCGCGGCGTTTTCGAGAAACGCGGCCTGCGGGCGAGAGACCCAGTTGAACATCTGGATCGGCAATACCGTAAACGGCGAGAATAGCCAATCGAAGAGGCCGGCGGGCTCATCGGTGATCGGATCGACGGAGAAGGGCGCCGGTGGCAGAAAGGCGATGAAGGTCAGCGCGCCAATGGTGATCACCGGCGCGGTCTCTCCGATCGCCCGCGCCATACCGATGATCACACCGGTGAGGATGCCGCCCATGGAATACGGGATGAGGTGTTGGCTCACCATCTGCCAGCGGGTGGCCCCGAGGGCATAGGCCGCCTCTCGGATGGAGATGGGTACCGCGCGCAGGGACTCGCGGGTGGCGACGATGATCACCGGCAGGATCAGCAGCGCCAGGGTGAGCCCTGCCGACAGGATGCTCTGACCAAAATCCAAGATGTAGACGAACAAGCCCAGGGCGAGCAGGCCGTAGACGATGGAGGGCACGCCGGCCAGGTTGGTGACGTTGATCTCGATCAGGTCGGTCACCCAATTCCGGGGGGCATACTCCTCGAGATAGATGGCCCCAGCCACCCCCATGGGCACCGCGGCGACCAGGGTCACCAGCATCACCAAGGCGGTGCCCACCCATGCAGAGAGAATGCCTGCCTCCTCGGCCTTGCGCGAGGGGAAATTGAGGAAAAAGTCGGGGGTGAGACGACCGTAGCCGTCGATGAACAGGTCGATGAACAGGACCAGCAGGGTGACGACCCCGACCATGGTCGCCATCAGGCCGATGACCCCAAACAGGATGTCGTAGCGCTTGTGTTGCGCGATCATGCTGCGCAACGTCGCAAGGTCTGCGGTATGCATGTCAGTAGGCCTCACGGAAGCGGCGGCGTAGCACGTGCCCCAGCACATTGAACACCAGGGTCATGAGCACCAGCACCAAGCCGGCGGCAAAGATGCTTTGGTAGGCAATGCTGCCATGCGGCAGGTCGCCCATGGCCACCTGCACGATGTACGCGGTGATGGTCGCGGCGGGCTCGGTGGGATCCCAGGTGAAATTGGGCTGCTGGCCGGCAGCCACAGCCACCACCATGGTCTCGCCGACGGCGCGGGATATCCCTAGGATGAAGGCGGCCAAGACGCCGGAAATGGCCGCCGGCAGCACCACGTTCACCGCGGTCTGGAAGCGGGTGGCCCCCATGGCATAGGAGCCCTCACGCAGGCTCATCGGCACGGCCCGCATGGCATCTTCGGACACGGACGACACATAAGGGATGATCATGATGCCGA
The DNA here is from genome assembly GCA_041640815.1 of Thiobacillaceae bacterium. GTDB lineage: Bacteria > Pseudomonadota > Gammaproteobacteria > Burkholderiales > Thiobacillaceae > JANWZL01. The sequence goes on along the minus strand of JBEPZO010000015.1, from coordinate 36,964 downwards.
TGACGATGCCAGGGCCCAACATGTTGAAACCGGGCAGGTCCGGGATGAAGCGTTGCAGGATGGGGGTGACGAAGAGCAAGGCGAAGTAGCCATATACCACGGTGGGCACGCCTTCCAGCATCTCCAGGAAGGGCTTCACCGTCTCGCGCACCTTGTGTGGGGCGAATTCGGACAGGTAGATGGCGACGATCACCCCGATGGGCACAGCCACGGCCAGCGCCACACCCGTGGTCACCAGGGTGCCGGCGAGCAGGGGCAGGATGCCGTACTGCGGGTTTTCAAACAGCGGCGTCCACTGCGTGTTGGTCAGAAATTCGACCAGGGAGACGTGCTCGAAAAAGCCAGAGGCCTCATACAGGAGGATGGCGACGATGGCGGTGGTCGTAGCCACGGCGGAGAGCGCGGCGAGGAACAGCACCATCTCGATGGCCTTTTCCTTGTGCCGGCGTACGGTTGATTTCGACAGCCTTTGGGCCTGGCTTTTCATGGCAATGCCTGCTGTGGCGGTGGAAGACATGATCCGCAGGGTGAAGCTTACACGAGACAAAAAGAGAGAGGGCAATGCCCTCCCTCCAGCGAGGGAATGAGATTAATGCTTGCCTTCGCGGGCGAGCAACTCTTCTACGCTCACGCCCACTTCGGGCTCGCCGCCAAAGGCAGTGCCGAGCTTACCTTTCCTGAAGTTTTCCAAAGCCATGGTATAGGCCTTAGCCGGCAGGTCGACGTAACCCACCTCTTTTGCCAGCCGCGCGCCATTCTTAAGGTAGTATTCGACGAAGGCCTTCACCTCTGGGTTCTGGGCGGACTTGGCGTTGACATAAATGAAGAGGGGGCGCGACAGCGGTTGATAAGTGCCGTTGTTCACCGTCTCCAAAGAGGGGTGAATGGCGGGAGACTTTTCATCCGCCTTGATGGCGACGGCCTTGACCTTGTCCTTGTTCTCGACATAGTAGGCCAGGCCCAGGTAGCCGATGGCGTGTGGGTCGCGAGCGACGAACTGGATCGTAACGTTGTCGTCCTCGGTGGCCAGATAGTCACCGCGGCTCGACTTGGCCTTGCCGACCACAGCTTCGGTGAAGTAGTCGAAGGTCCCCGAGTCGGCACCGGCGCCGGCCAGCTTCAGGGGGGCGTTGGGGAAGCTGGGGCGGATCTGGTTCCAGTTGTTGACCTTGCCTTGGGCAGCGGGCTCGTACATCTTCTTAAGCTCCGCCACGGTCAGCTCCTCAGCCCAGGTGTTCTTCGGGTTGATGATGACGGTAAGGGCGTCGAAGGCCACCGGCAACTCGATGTAGGAAATGCCGTTCTTCTTGCACTCTTCCATCTCTTTCTTCAGGATGGGGCGGGAGGCATCGGAGATGTCGGTTTCGCCGCGGCAGAACTTCTTGAAGCCGCCGCCGGTGCCGGAGATCCCCACCGTGACCTTGGTCTTGCCGCGCACGGCCTTCTGGAACTCCTCGGCCACGGCCTCGGTGATGGGATAGACGGTCGAGGAGCCGTCGATCTTGATCAGACCCGCATGGACAACCGGCGCCATGCAGGCACCGGCGAGCACGCCGGCCAGAACGGACAGTTTGAAACGCAGGATGGGACGCTTTTGCATAGGTGAGCTCCTTGTCTATAAAGAGTTATGGTCCAACGCATGGTAAGGGGGGAATGTTACAGATTTATGATCACCTCCCTTGGGCTGGCTCAGGTCAATGATGTCGTCTGTCATGGGTTTGTAATATTCAACCCCTACGATTGACGCGCGTCTTTCATTTCAACAGGAGCTACAGCATGAAAACCCTAGCCATCGCGCTCACGGCCGCCACGTTCGCTTCTCTCGGGGGGTGCGCCACCAGCGGCAAATCCGTCGCTGAGACGACCCCAGGCAAGTTCGTGACCTATGTCTGCGAGGGCAAAAAGAGCTTTTCTGTGCGTTACGATGCCGAAAACGGCACCGCCCGTATCCGTACCCATGATGGTTCAGCCGAGTTAACCCGGGGAGACCGCGGTCTATTCCGTGACGATGAAGGGCAATGGGTCCTCAGCCTAGCTGACGGTAATAGCACAGAGCTGGTGCATAAGGGCAAGGCGGCCTACACCAATTGCAGCGCTAAATAAGACACTAGCGCATCGGACGCGCCAGGCCGCAGACTGCGGCCTTTTTCTTTTCCGGCTTGGGCTAGGCCCTTATGCCGCCGTTTGGCGGACCGCCTCAGCGATGCGCTCGGCAGCGCGCCGGACTTGGTTTTCGTCGCGCCCCTCGACCATGACGCGAACGACGGGCTCGGTGCCTGAGGCGCGCAGCACCACCCTGCCCTTGTCGGCCAGTTCTGCCTCCACTGCCGCGACGGCCTGCTGGATGGCGGGCTGGCCGTTGAGCTTGAAGGCAGGGCTGACGCGGACGTTGATCAAGACTTGGGGCAAGACCGGGCAATCGCGGATGTAGTCTTCCAGGCCGCGGCCGGAGCGGCGCAAGGCGGCCAACACCTGTAAGGCTGAGATGATGCCATCGCCGGTGGTGTGTTTGTCGAGGCAGAGGATGTGGCCGGAGGTCTCGCCCCCGAGCTGCCAGCCTTTGCTTTGCATGAGCTCGAGGACATAGCGGTCGCCCACCTTGGCGCGGGCGAAGTCACAGCCGAGCTTGCGCAGCGACAGTTCCGTGCCCAGATTGGTCATCAGGGTCCCCACCACGCCGCCGGTCAGTTCACCTGTCTCTTTGCGGTGGCGGGCGATGGTGTAGAGGAGACGGTCGCCGTCGGCGATCTGCCCGCTGCTGTCGGCCATGATCAACCTGTCGCCGTCGCCGTCGAGCGCCACGCCGACGTCCGCCCGGTGTTTGCGCACCGCACGCGCCATGGTCTCGGGGTGGGTGGCGCCGCATTCCTTGTTGATGTTGAGGCCGTCTGGCTCGTTGCCGAGGGCGATGACCTCGGCCCCCAACTCGTGGAAGACATGCGGCGCGATGTGGTAGGCGGCGCCGTGTGCACAGTCGACGACGATGCGCATGCCGCGCAGATCGAGGGCGCTGGGGAAGGTGCTCTTGCAGAATTCGATGTAGCGTCCGGCTGCATCGTCGACGCGCTTGGAGCGGCCGATGTGCTTGGGCCCGACGGTCTTGATCGGCTGCTCCATGGCCGCCTCGATGGCCAGCTCGACCTCGTCCGGGAGCTTAGTGCCCGCGGCGGAGAAGAACTTGATGCCATTGTCCTCATAGGGGTTATGGGAGGCGGATATGACCACCCCTGCTTGCAGACGCAGGGCGCGCGTCAAATAGGCGACCCCCGGCGTGGTCATCGGGCCAGTCAGGCGTACGTCCACACCCGCGGCAGTGAAGCCGGCCTGTAGGGCTGCCTCCAACATATAGCCGGAGATGCGAGTGTCTTTGCCGATCAACACCGCCGGCCGCTCACCGTGCAAGGCATGGTGCTCATGTGCCACCAATACACGGCCGGCTGCGTATCCCAGGCGCATGACCATGTCCGGGGTAATGGGCTCTTCGCCCACGCGCCCGCGTACCCCATCGGTGCCGAAAAACCTCCTGCTCAATCCTCTCCTCCCATCGCACGCCATACCGCTATTGCGGCCACCGTCTCGCCCACATCGTGCACCCTGACCACCGCCGCCCCTTTCTGTATCGCCAGAATGGCGGCCACCACGCTCGGGATCAGACGCGCCGAGACCTCTGTGTTGGTGATGGCGCCGAGCATCGATTTCCTGGACACCCCAACGAGCACGGGGGCAATATCGGTAAACTGCCGCAACTGCTTGAACAGGGCGAGATTGTGCCCTAAGTCCTTGCCGAAACCAAAGCCAGGGTCGACGAGGATGCGGCTAGGGTCTATGCCTGCCGCCACGGCAGCCGCAACCCGCTCGGCGAGAAAGGCCTTGACCTCCGCCACCACGTCACCGTAGTGCGGATGCACCTGCATGGTGCGCGGCTCGCCCTGCATGTGCATCAGGCAGAGGCCGGCCCGAGAGGCCGCCACCGCCTGTAAGGCCCCCGGTGCGCGCAGGGCATTGACGTCGTTCACCATGTCGGCCCCGGCCGCCAAGGCGGCGCGCATGACCTCGGGCTTCATGGTGTCCACCGAGAGCGCCACACCGGCATCCCGTAGGCCTTCGAGCACCGGTATCACTCGCGCCATCTCCTCCGCCACGCTCACTGGGCTGGCGCCCGGGCGCGTCGACTCACCGCCGATGTCGAGGATGTCGGCGCCGGCATCCCGTAGCGCCAAGGCATGCGCGATGGCGGCTCGGGTATCGAGATAGCGCCCGCCATCCGAGAACGAGTCCGGCGTCACATTGACGATCCCCATGACCAGCGGACGATCGAGCGCAAAGCTAAAGCGACCGCACTGGAACACTTCTCCTCCCAAAGGGAAAGGGCGCGGCACGCAGCCGCGCGTAGCCGATGCTCTTGGTCTAATCGGGCAAGCGCGATCGGCGCGGCTTAGGGGATGTGGCGTCTGGCACCGATGCGCCGCGGCCTAACTCGCTCCCCTTGGCCGCGGCTCCTCGCCACGGCCCGATGCGGTAGCCGTGACCGTCGTCCGCGGTTCTGCCTCACCTACGCCGCCAGGCGGTGTTGCGCCGCTGCCTTGGTCGCGGCTTGCCGCGGGGGTTGCCACGGGTTTCGGTGGCCGCGGCTCACGACCGGCCATGATGTCATCGATCTGCTCCGCATCGATGGTCTCCCATTTGAGCAGGGCCTGGACCATGGCCTCGATCTTGTCGCGATTGTCTTCAATCAGCTTGCGCGCCCGTGCATACTGCTCGTCGATGATGCGCCGCACTTCGGCATCGACCTTGCGCATCGTCTCCTCGGAGACGTTGCGATGCGTGGTGATGGAGCGGCCGAGGAAGATTTCCGCCTCTTCCTCGCCATAGACCATGGGCCCCAACTCTTTCGACATGCCCCATTGCGTGACCATGCGGCGGGCAAGATCGGTGGCGCGCTGGAAGTCGTTGGCCGCCCCAGTGGTCATCTGATTCATGAACACTTCCTCGGCGATCCGGCCGCCGAACAAGACGGCGATGGTGGAGAGGATGCGCTCGCGGTCCATGTTATAGCGGTCGGTCTCCGGCAACTGCATGGTCACCCCCAAAGCCCGCCCGCGCGGGATGATGGTCACCTTGTGCACCGGGTCGGTCTTGGGCAAAAGCTTGGCCACCAGCGCGTGCCCCGCCTCGTGATAGGCGGTGTTGCGGCGCTCTTCCTCTGGCATGACGAGGGAGCGGCGCTCCGCACCCATGATGATCTTGTCCTTGGCGCGCTCGAAGTCCTCCATGTCCACCACGCGCTTGTTGGCGCGGGCGGCGAACAAGGCGGCCTCATTGACCAGGTTGGCCAGGTCGGCGCCAGAAAAGCCGGGCGTGCCGCGGGCGATGATCTCTGCCTTGACGTCTGGCGCCACCGGCACCTTGCGCATGTGCACGAGCAGGATCTGTTCGCGGCCGCGGATGTCGGGCAGCGGCACCACGACCTGCCGGTCGAAGCGGCCCGGCCGCAGCAAGGCGGGGTCGAGCACATCAGGACGGTTGGTGGCGGCGATGACGATGATGCCGGTGTTGGCCTCGAAGCCATCCATCTCCACCAGCAGCTGGTTCAAGGTCTGCTCGCGCTCATCGTTGCCGCCGCCCAAGCCGGCGCCGCGCTGGCGACCGACGGCGTCGATCTCGTCGATGAAGATGATGCAGGGGGCGTGCTTCTTGGCCTGCTCGAACATGTCGCGCACACGCGCCGCGCCTACACCGACGAACATCTCGACGAAGTCGGAGCCGGAGATGCTGAAGAAGGGGACCTTGGCCTCACCGGCGATCGCCTTGGCGAGCAGGGTCTTGCCGGTGCCCGGCGAACCGACCATCAGCACGCCGCGCGGAATACGCCCGCCTAGCCTCTGGAATTTGGACGGGTCGCGCAGGAATTCCACCAGCTCGGCCACCTCTTCCTTCGCCTCGTCACAGCCGGCGACATCGGCAAAGGTCACCGTGTTGCTCGACTCATCGAGCATGCGTGCACGGCTTTTGCCGAAGGAGAACGCCCCACCGCGGCCACCGCCCTGCATCTGACGCATGAAGAAGATCCACACGCCGATCAAGAGCAACATCGGGAACCAGGAGATGAAGATGCTCATCAGCATCGACGGCTGCTCTTCCGGCTTGGCCTCGACGACTACGCCGTTCTTGAGCAGATCCGACACCAGCCAGGGGTCGGAGGGGGCGTAGGTGGTGAAGCGCCGGCCATCGGCGCGTACCCCCTTCAGGACCTGTCCTTCGATCGTCACCTTGGCCACCTGGCCCTGACGCACCTCCTCGATGAATTGGGAATACTCGACCTGCGCCTGCGTCGTTTGACGCGGCCCAAATTGATTGAATACCGTCATCAGGATGAGGGCGATGACGAGCCAGATGGCGACATTTTTGAAGAGATTGTTCAAGTGCACTCCTTTACCGACCCGTTTAGGCCTTGATGGCAAACTTATTCCAAAGCAACCGCTCGATCAATACGACGCAATTGCCGCCCCAATAAGTAGACCTCTCGGCTGCGATCCCTCGATGCGGCCGGCTTGCGTGTCAGCACGCACACAAACCGCTGGCGCAACGCGCACATGTAGTCCTCGAAGCCGCTACCCTGGAAGACTTTGACCAGGAAAGCGCCCTTGGGTTGCAGACACTGACAGGCGAAGTCGAGCGCCAGCATGGCCAAGGCGTAGCTTCTGGCCTGGTCCGCCGAGTCGATGCCACTGATGTTGGGGGCCAGGTCCGAAATCACAAGATCGGCGGGTCGGCCAGCGAGCGCGGCGAGGATGCGCGCCTGGGTTGCGGGCGCAGTGAAATCGCCGGCGATGAATTCGACACCCGCCACCGGTGGCATGGGGTTAAGATCGACGGCCACGATGCGTCCTGTACCCCGCAGGCGCGCGGCGACCACCTGACACCAGCCGCCGGGGGCGGCTCCCAGGTCCACCACGGTCATCCCAGGGCGCAGCAGATGATCGCGCGCATCGATCTCCAGAAGCTTGAAGGCTGCCCGCGAGCGATAACCGCTCGCCGCCGCCAGCCGCACATAGGGATCGTGCACATGCCGGTCAAGCCAGGCGCGCGTCTTGGCTCGGCGTTTCATATAACATAGGCGTTTTGGCAGGATGAGCGCATGCTTGAGCTTACACCCCTCCAGCGCAAGTACTTGAAGTCGCTCGCGCACGGGTTGAAACCGGTGGTGATGATCGGCGCCAGCGGTCTGACCGAGGCGGTGATGCGGGAGACTGCCCGCTGTCTCACAGCCCACGAGCTGATCAAGATTCGCGTGCTCGGGGACGACCGTGCCCTACGCGAGTCATACCTGCGTGCGATCTGCGAGACCTTGGGCGCCGCCCCCGTCCAGCACATCGGTAAGCTGCTGTTGATCTATCGCCCGGCCGAGCCGCCGCGCATCCAGTTACCTTGAATTGGCCTTGGCCACCAGCGCCAATCCGAGCAGGCTCTGAATGAGGTAAACGACGCTGGATATGCCGTGCCAGGTCTCGAAGCGGCTGCGAAACAGGCTGTCCATCACGTCCGCTGGCAGGGCCTGCGCCTTGAGTTCTGCCATGATCGGCTGGATGCCGAAGTGCTGGGCAACGGTCAACAGCAGCATCACCAGGGCCAACCAGAAAAAGGCCTGCTTCAGACTGGCGCCGCCATAACGGATGAGTCGGTGCAACAACAAGTAGGCGGCACAGGCCATGCCCACATAGGCCATGAGGCTGAACATGCGGCCAGCGAGCATGCCGGCCAAGGCCTTGTCCTCGAGCTGATGGAACAACACCGGCGCGGCGAGATAGCCGACGGCGAACAGTCCGCCCACCCACAGGGCCACTGCCCAGGCGGCAATGAGATCGGGCAGACGTTTCATGCCTCAAGCCAAGACGGCAGCGCGCCGCTCAGATGTAGTGCACTTCGAGGATCTCATAGTGGCGCACCCCCCCCGGGGCATGCACATCGGCGATGTCTCCCGCATATTTGCCGATGAGGGCGCGGGCGATGGGGGAGCTGACCGAGATCTTGCCCTCCTTGATGTCCGCCTCGTCGTCACCGACGATCTGATAGCGCACCTCTTCACCGGTTTCGGCATCGACCAGGACGACGGTTGCCCCGAACACCACGCGGCCATCTGCATCCAGGTGCCGCGGATCGATGATCTGGGCATTGGCGAGCTTGCTCTCGAGCTCACGGATACGCCCCTCGATGAAACCCTGTCGCTCCTTGGCGGCATCGTACTCGGCATTCTCCGACAGGTCGCCGTGGGCGCGCGCCTCGGCTATGGCGGCAATGACCGCCGGGCGCTCCACAGTCTTGAGGCGGTGGAGTTCGTCGCGCAGCTTCTGCGCACCAGTGACGGTCAGTGGAATCTTGCTCATAGTGCTCCTGGAACTTCGCTGGCCTCAAGCCAGACGCTTGTGCAGGGACTGCAGGCTGTAGACGGTGATGTCCCGGCGCCCCTTCATGCCCATGCAGGCGGCCATGGCCCCGGCCAGGGTCGTGAAATACGGGATGTTGGCAGCCAGCGCCGCGGTGCGGATGGAATAGGAGTCGCGGATCGCCCGCTTGTCCTCCACCACGTTGACGATCAACTGGATGTCGCCGTTCTTGATGGCATCGACGATGTGCGGGCGGCCTTCTGCCACCTTGTTCACCGTGGTGACGGGTAGCCCTGCCGCAGCGATGGCTGCCGCCGTTCCCTTGGTGGCGAGGAGTTTGAACCCCAGTTCGTGCAGCTCACGCGCGATGGCCACCACTTGCGGATGCTCGGGGTTGCGCACCGACAGGCAGGCGTTGCCTGAGCGCGGTAGTTTAACACTGGCCGCGTATTGCGACTTCAAGAACGCCTCGCCGAAGGTCTCCCCTACCCCCATCACCTCGCCGGTGGACTTCATCTCCGGCCCGAGCAGGGGATCGACGCCGGGAAACTTGCGGAAGGGGAAGACCGCCTCCTTGACGGAGAAATAGGGCGGGATGATCTCCTTTTCCACCCCCTGTTCGGCCAGGCTGTGGCCGGTCATGCAACGCGCCGCCACCTTGGCCAGCGGCCGCCCCGTGGCCTTGGACACATAGGGCACGGTGCGCGAGGCACGCGGGTTGACCTCCAGGACGTAAACTTGCTCGCCCTTGATGGCGAACTGCACGTTCATCAGGCCCACTACCCCCAGGCCGCGGGCCAGGGCCGCGGTCTGGCGCCGCAATTCATCCTGCAGCGCCGGCGACAGGCTGTAGGGCGGCAGCGAGCAGGCCGAATCGCCCGAGTGCACGCCGGCCTGCTCGATATGCTGCATGATGCCGCCGATGACCACCCGCTCGCCATCGGCGACGGCGTCCACATCCACTTCGATGGCGTCGTTGAGGAAGCGGTCCAACAGCACCGGCGAATCATTCGAGACCTTGACCGCCTCGTGCATGTAGCGCACCAGATCGGCCTCCTCGTGCACGATCTCCATGGCACGGCCGCCCAATACATAGGAGGGGCGCACCACCAGCGGATAGCCGATCTCCGCCGCCATGGCGAGCGCCTCCTCGGTAGTGCGCGCACACCGGTTGGGCGGCTGCAACAAGCCCAGCTCGTCGATCAGCTGCTGGAAACGCTCGCGGTCCTCGGCGCGGTCGATGGCATCGGGGCTGGTGCCGATGATGGGCACACCGTTCTTCGCCAGATCGCGCGCGAGCTTTAGCGGCGTCTGGCCGCCATACTGCACGATCACCCCCCATGGTTTTTCGACGCGCACGATCTCGAGCACGTCTTCCAAAGTCAGGGGCTCGAAATAGAGGCGGTCCGAGGTGTCGTAGTCGGTGGAGACGGTCTCCGGGTTGCAGTTGACCATGATGGTCTCGAAACCATCCTCGCGGCAGGCCTGGGCGGCATGCACACAGCAATAGTCGAACTCGATGCCCTGCCCGATGCGGTTGGGGCCACCGCCCAAGACCATGATCTTTTTGCGATCGGTCGGCCGCGCCTCGCACTCCTCCTCATAGGTGGAGTACATATAGGCGGTGGTGGTTGCGAACTCGGCGGCGCAGGTGTCCACCCGTTTGTAAACGGGGTGGATGCCCAGCGCCCAGCGCCGCTCGCGCACGGCCTGCTCCTCCGCATTCAATAGCCGCGCAAGCCGCCGATCGGAAAACCCGTTGCGCTTGAGACGACGCAATTCCTCGGCGGAGAGGCTGTCGAGCGTGCGCCCGCGCAACGCCGCCTCCTGCTGCACGAGGTCCTTAATCTGGGCCAGGAACCACGGATCGATCTTGGTCGCGGCATGCACCGCCTCGAGGCTCATCCCGATGCGGAAGGCGTCGGCCACGTACCACAACCGCTCCGCCCCCGGATTGCCGAGCTCGGCCTCGATCTCGTCCTCGTCGCGCGATTTCTCGTCTAGCCCATCCACACCGGTCTCGAGGCCGCGCAAGGCCTTCTGCAGCGACTCTTGGAAGGTGCGGCCGATGGCCATCACCTCGCCCACCGACTTCATCTGCGTGGTGAGCCGGTCGTTCGCCTTGGGAAATTTCTCGAACGCAAAGCGCGGCACCTTGGTGACCACGTAGTCGATCGACGGTTCGAAGGCGGCCGGCGTCGCGCCACCGGTGATGTCGTTTTTGAGTTCGTCCAGGGTGTAGCCCACCGCCAATTTGGCGGCCACCTTCGCGATGGGGAAGCCGGTGGCCTTGGAGGCGAGGGCCGAAGAGCGCGACACGCGCGGGTTCATCTCGATGACGATCATGCGCCCATCCACGGGGTTGATGGCGAACTGCACGTTCGCCCCACCGGTGTCGACGCCGATCTCGCGCAACACGGCGATGGAGGCGTCGCGCATGATCTGGTATTCGCGGTCGGTCAAGGTCTGCGCCGGCGCCACGGTGATGGAGTCACCGGTGTGCACCCCCATCGGGTCGAGGTTCTCGATCGAGCAGACGATGATGCAGTTGTCGGCGCGGTCGCGCACCACCTCCATCTCGAATTCCTTCCAGCCGATCAGCGACTCCTCGATCAAAAGCTCCCGCGTCGGCGAGGCCTCCAGTCCACGCTCGCAGATGGCGATGAATTCCTCCGTGTTGTAGGCGATGCCGCCGCCGCTGCCGCCCAAGGTGAAGGATGGCCGGATGATCACCGGAAAGCCGATGCCGGCCTGCACCTGCATGGCCTCCTCGAGACTATGCGCGATGCCAGAGCGCGCCGAACCGAGGCCGATGCGGCTCATGGCCTGCTTGAACTTCTCGCGATCCTCGGCCTTGTCGATGGCCTCACGCGAAGCCCCGATCATCTCCACGCCATAGCGCTCCAGCACGCCGTGCCGGGCGAGATCGAGGGCGCAGTTGAGCGCGGTCTGCCCGCCCATGGTCGGCAACAGGGCGTCGGGCCGTTCCAGGGCGATGATGGCCTCCAACGTCTGCCAGTTGATCGGCTCGACATAGGTGGCATCGGCCATCTCCGGGTCGGTCATGATGGTGGCCGGGTTGGAATTGACCAGGATGACGCGATAGCCCTCCTCGCGCAGGGCCTTGCAGGCCTGGACGCCGGAATAGTCGAACTCGCAGGCCTGGCCGATGATGATGGGCCCGGCACCGATAATCAGGATGGATTGGATATCGGTGCGCTTAGGCATGGCGTGCCTGGTGCTCCCGCATGAGCGCAATGAAACGATCGAAGAGATAGCCCACGTCGTGCGGCCCCGGGCTTGCCTCGGGATGGCCCTGGAAGCCAAAGGCCGGCACATCGGTGCGCGCGATGCCCTGCAGCGAGCCATCGAACAGCGAAACATGGGTGGCGCGCAAGTTCGCCGGCAAGCTGTCGGCATCCACCGCAAAGCCGTGGTTTTGGCTGGTGATCACCACCCGCTTGGTATCCAGGTCCTGTACCGGATGATTGGCGCCGTGATGGCCAAACTTCATCTTCACCGTCCTTGCACCGGAGGCCAAGGCAAGCAACTGGTGTCCCAGGCAGATACCATAGGTGGGAATGCCCTCTGCCAGGATCTCCTGAATCGCCCGGATGGCGTAGTCGCAAGGCTCTGGGTCGCCCGGGCCATTGGACAAGAGCACGCCGTCCGGTTTCAGGCCCATGACCTCCTGCGCGCGGGTGTGTGCTGGCACCACCGTCACCTTGCAGCCGCGGCTGACGAGCATGCGCAGGATATTGCGCTTGACGCCGAAATCATAGGCGACGACGTGGAATGAGGGCTCTGGCGCAGGGCGAAACCCGCTGCCCAGCGCCCATTCCCCTTGCTGCCACACATAGGGCTTCTTGCAGCTGACCTCGCGGGCGAGATCTTGACCGGCCATGGGCGGGTGTGCGCGCGCTTGCGCGATCGCCAGCTCGACGTCGATGCGCCCGCTCATGATGCAGCCGTTCTGCGCCCCGTTCTGCCTGAGTAGCCGGGTGAGCCGTCGCGTGTCCACCCCAGCGATGGCCACCACCCCCTGGGCGCGCAGATAAGCGCTCAAGTCCGTGGTCATCCGGAAGTTGCTGGGCGTAAGTGGCAGGTCACGGATGACCAGGCCCGCCACATGGATGCGGTCAGACTCCTCGTCCTCCGGGTTGACGCCGACATTGCCGATATGCGGATAGGTCAGGGTGACGATCTGCCTACAATAGGACGGGTCGGTGAGGATCTCTTGATAGCCAGTCATGGAGGTGTTGAACACGACCTCCCCCAAGCCGAGACCCTCCGCACCGATGGAATAGCCATGGAAGACCGAGCCATCGGCCAAGGCGAGGATGGCAGGTGACGACGTAGGCAATCCGACTCCTGGTCTCAACATGACAAGCGGGACAGACTTGCGTCCATCCCGCTATATAAATTAATTATACTTACAAACCTACCCGGCCCTCAACGAGGTGTATAAGTCCAGTACCTTAGGCCCTCGGGCGGGAGGCTGGAGGAGGAATGTAAGGCGGTTGCTCGCCGAGGCGTAGGTAGAGGGCGCTGGGTGTAGAAGCCAGTCGGCGAGTTTCTGGTAACCGTGCCAGATCGGTGAAGCGCAGGTCCTCGTGATCGTCGATGAAGGCTTCTTGGATAGTGCGCTGCAAGATCGACGTGGGCGTTCATTTTGGGGGTCTTGGGATAGGTGTGACCGCGTGCGATGTTGTGTTGCTTGAGGGTATCGGCAAAGGCGGCCTCGCATTCGCTACCGTTATCCGACAGCAGCACCTGGGGCTTGATGGGTAGCAGGCTCAAGCTTGCCTGCAAAGCGGCCTGGGTGTGCCGGCTGGCCTTGCTGGGCAAGGCGATGGCCATCAGCACAGGCACTGGCTGAGTCGATGCGGCTCAGCAGGTAGCACATTTCCGCGACAAGGCGCGTATCGTAATGGGGTTGGCGCATGCGCTTCAAGGCGCCAAGCACGCGCGGTCAGTGCCGCCGGATGGCCGCTTAAGGCGCGCAAAAGCGCAAGATGTTGAGCCGTTGCTGAGCATCTTTGGGAGGCATGCCCCAAAGATGCCCCAAAGCCCGCTACGCGGTAAAAACCCTCGGATGCGCTAGCCGATGTGTTGAACCCGCATGGCGCGCCTTGCTCGTCAAGGGCGTGCCAAAGGTGTCTGAGCACATGCAACCTGGCTTTGGGGCAGAACAGCGCGTGAATCGGGGCATCCCGATCCGCCCTGGCACCAAACGCGCCGCGCCGGTGATAGCGCTGTGCTGTTCGCAAGGCGCGAGCGGTCTCCAACTGATGCTGGCCACCGGCTGGCAGCCGCACTCGGTGCGCGGCGCGGTCTTTGGTCTGCGGCGCCAGCGCCTCGGCATGGACGTGGTGCGGGCGCACAACGCCGCCGGCGAGCAGGTGTATCGCCTCGCCTGACAGTCCGCCGCGCCGCCATGGTTCCGAGCTTCAGGTCCGATCCTTGAGGTGGCGCGATCTGCGTACCCTGGCCGTCTTTCCGGTCGCTGGACGTGTCGCTGGCCCCGACTTGCAAACCGCTAACCCCGCAGGTTGTAGTTTGACGCGATCGAAGCGCCGTGATCGCGCCCACCGCATGGCAATATCGCCAGGAAGGACCCCTCACCCGACAGGCTCCTGCATCCACGCCGGCATGTCTCGCTTGCCGTGCAGCACACGCCAAACGCCGATGTGCTCCGCACGCTCGACCTAGAACACGAGGGGCGGGTAGCCCGTCAGCGGCCAAGCGCGCAGGCCGGGCAGATTGAGTTCGTGGGCGTAGCGCGGTGAACCCATGGCTGGGTGCCGACCGATGTGCCCGTAAGCCTTCTCTAGCGCATCGATGAAGCCGAGTGCCACGGCTTCGCCTGCTTCGCGCAGATAGTAGGCGACGGCATCGTCCACATCCCGGTTGGCCTGCTCACGCGGGATGACTGCCTTGGCCTTCACGCCTTGGCAGCGGGTTTGCCGGCCCGGCGCACCCGGTTACGCAGGCCGTCGAAGTAGCTGGCATCTGCAGCAGCCGCCGAGGCCGCTCCGGCCACCAGCAGGTCGCGCAATTGCAGGCCGTCTCGATCCTTGCGGATCAACTCGCGGCTGTACTCGCTGCTCGTGGCATAGCCGCGCAGCCAGACCTGCTCGCCCACGAAGGACTTTCAGGGCGTCGGGCAGAGAGATGTTCATCGTGCTCATGGCGCAAGCGTAGTTATTTGGCAAAGTTTGCCAAAAATCTGAAAAATTGCGACCAGCGCAAAAACCGATGCGCCTTCGCGGCCCATGAACCGCTGCCAGGGCGCTAACCGCGTGGTTTCAGGGCAACAGCTGCTCGCCGGCGAGCAAGTGATCGATGGTCTCGCGTGCGCGCACCAGGTGGGCCGCCTGGCCATCGACCATGATCTCCGCCGCCCGCGGCCGGGTGTTGTAGTTGGAGCTCATGCTCATGCCATAGGCACCAGCGCTGCCGATGGCCAGCAGGTCACCTTCGCTGAGCACGAGGTCGCGGTCGCGGGCGAGGAAGTCCCCGCTCTCACACACCGGTCCGACGATCTGGTAGCGGCGGGTGTGCCCAGGGCGCAGCCGCACCGGCTGGACCTCGTGCCAGGCATCGTAGAGCGATGGCCGCATGAGGTCGTTCATGGCCGCATCGACGACGGCGAAGTCACGCCCCTCGCCATGCTTGAGATAGAGCACCCGGGTGAGCAAGACACCGGCATTGGCAACCAGCGAGCGCCCTGGCTCGACGATCAGGCGCTCGCTGCGTCCGGCCAACTGGCGCAAGAGGACCTCGGCGTAGTCGCTCATGGCCGGTGGTGCCTCCTCGCGATAACGCACGCCTAGACCTCCCCCCATGTCGATGTGCGCCAATCGGATGCCGACAGCGGCGAGTCGGTCCACGAGGGCGAGCACGCGCTCGAGCGCCTCGGCGTAGGGCCCGGTATCTAGGAGCTGGGAGCCGATGTGGCAGTCGATGCCTATGACTTGCAGATGGGGCAAGTCCGCTGCCTGACGGTACAGCGCAAAGGCCTGGTCATAGGGGATGCCGAACTTGCTCTCCTTTAGCCCCGTGGCGATGTAAGGGTGCGTGCGCGCGTCCACGTCGGGGTTGATCCGCAACGCGATGCGGGCAGTTCGGCCAACCTCAGCTGCAACGCGGTTGAGATGCATAAGCTCGCTTTCCGATTCGACGTTGAAGCAGAGGATGTCGGCCTCCAGGGCAGCGCGCATCTCCGCCTCGGTCTTGCCTACGCCGGAGAACACCACCTTGCCTGGGTCGCCGCCGGCGGCCAAAACGCGGGTCAGCTCGCCGCCGGAGACGATGTCGAAGCCTGCGCCAAGACGGGCGAAGACATTGAGCACGGCGAGATTCGAGTTGGCCTTGACCGCATAGCAGATCAGGTGCGGATGCGCCGCCAGGGCGCGGGCGTAGGCCTGATAGGCGTCGGTCAGGGCGGCGCGCGAGTAGACGTAACAAGGGGTAGCCCAGGTGGCGGCAATGCCTTCCAGCGACACCCCCTCGCAATGCAGCACGCCATCGATGCGGTGAAGGGGGTTCATCGGCGTTCGCTGGTCTGGTGAGGCGTCTGCTTGGCGGGATCCGACGGCGGGCTATCCGGGAGGTAGAGTGGACCGCGCTTGCCGCAGCCGGCAAGGCAGATGAGCGGCACGATGAGCAGGACGAGAATGCGCATGCAGGCGTAGAATGCAGGCTTTGAGCACCAAGTGAGTGTGGACAGTCTAGCACGAAGGCTCAATATGGATGAGGGCGAGTACCAACGCCGCGCGGATGAGGTGATGCAACAGATCGAGGCCGCACTGGACGCTGCCGAGGCCGATGTCGAATATGAGCTCGTGGCCAGCGGCGTGCTCGAGATCACCTGTGCGGGAGGGGCCAAGATCGTGGTGAACAAACAGGCCGCCGCCAGGGAGATCTGGGTAGCGGCGCCTTCCGGCGGTTTTCACTATCGCTGGGACGGCAACCAGTGGCGCGACACCCGCACCGGCGAGGCGCTATTTGCTGCACTCGCGCGCCTGCTTGCCGAACACGGCGCGGGTCATGTCGACTTTTCCAGCCGCGGCGACTCGGCCTGACTTGCGACGCGGGCGCTGGGCTCGCCGGCCATGCGTGCGTCCAGGCCGGTTACCCCTGGCGGCGGCCCGCGGCGCCCTGAAGACGAGAGCAGTCGGCGGCAGAAGGGCTTGCCGCCGCTACGACGACAGCTCGGCGCGCGCGCGGGCGATGGCCGCCAACACCTGCCGCGGGGCGGTGCCGCCGAGATGGTCGCGCGCCGCGAGCGACCCTTCCAGGGTGAGCACGCTGCGGACATCCTCGTCGATCAGGGGGGAGAACGCCTTGAGATCGGACAAAGGCAGGTCCGCCAGATCGCAGCCCCGCGCTTCGGCCAGGCGCACGGCGCGGGCCACGGCCTCGTGGGCCTCGCGGAAGGGCAGCCCCTTCTTGACCAGGTAATCCGCCAGATCGGTGGCCGTGGCAAAGCCTTCGACGGCGGCCCTGCGCATGGCCTCGGCGTTGACGCGGATGCCAGGGATGAGCTCGGCAAAGAGGGCGAGCGAGTCGATCAGGGTGTCGGCGGCGTCGAACAGCGGCTCCTTGTCCTCTTGGTTGTCCTTGTTGTAGGCCAGGGGCTGGCCCTTCATCAGGGTGAGCAGGGCGATGAGGTGGCCGTTCATGCGGCCGGTCTTGCCGCGCATCAATTCCGGCACGTCGGGGTTTTTCTTCTGCGGCATGATGCTCGAGCCGGTGCAGAAGCGGTCGGGCAGGTCGATGAAGCCGAAGCGGGGGGTCATCCACAGCACCAACTCCTCGGCCATGCGCGATAGGTGCGTCATGATCAGGGCGCCGGCAGCGAGGAATTCGATGGCGAAGTCACGGTCGGAGACGGCGTCGAGAGAGTTTTCGCACAAGGCCTCGAAGCCCAGCTCCCGCGCCACGAATTCGCGGTCGATGGGGAAACTGGTCCCCGCCAGGGCAGCCGCGCCGAGGGGCAGGCGATTGACGCGCCGGCGGCAATCGGCCAAGCGCTCGGCATCGCGCCTGAACATCTCCTGCCAGGCCATCAAGTGGTGGCCGAAGGTCACCGGCTGGGCCGCCTGCAGATGGGTGAAACCGGGCATGACGGTGGCGGCGTGGTCCTCGGCCTTGTCGAGCAGGGCCAGGCGCACGCGGCGCAGCAGCGCCTGGATGCGGTCGATGCTGTCGCGCAGCCACAGCCGCACATCGGTGGCGACCTGGTCGTTGCGTGAGCGCCCGGTATGCAGGCGTTTGCCGGCGTCGCCGATTTTGCGTGTGAGCGCGCGCTCGATGTTGAAATGCACATCCTCGTCATCAAGATTCCAGACGAAGGTGCCGTTATCGATCTCGGCCTGGATCTCCGCCATGCCGCGGCGGATGTCGGCAAGATCGGCGTCGCTGAGGATGCCGGTCTTGTTGAGCATCGCGGCATGGGCGAGCGAGGCCTGGATATCGTACGGGGCAAGCCGCCAATCGAAGGGGATGGAGGCGGTGTAGCGCTTGACGCGCTCGTCTACCGGTTCGCTGAAACGACCGGACCAGGTTGTGGGCGCAGCAGAGTCTGCCATGGCGGTATGTAGGCGTTGCGGGCTGACAGAGGCAAGCATCGTCAGCAAAACAATAATTATGCCAGACCGAAAGTGAAGCAGCCGGATGAGCCTGGCCTAACCATCCATAGTCCCGGGCAAGCTGAATGAATGTATGCGTCAGGAACCGCCGCCGGCCGTAGTTGACCCAGGCACGGGATGAGGCGTCGGCGCTAGCCGGCCGAGGGCAGCCTCGATGGCGAGATCCAACTCGTAGCTGTAGTGGTCCACGGTGGTGATGCCGACCATCGGCTTGGTCAAAAGCCGCCCCTCAGGGTCGAACAGCATGAGCGTGGGGACGAGAACGACACCGTGGCGCTTGGCAAACTCGCCGTGGGTGACGCGTCTGCCGTCGAAATCGCGCAAGAACTGGCCACTGCGCACCTGCACGCGGCGCATGACCAACTTGCGCTGGTAGTCGGGGTTGCGGCTCGTCGGGATGAGGATCTCGTTCAACGCCAAATCGCAATAGGGGCAACGGGCGGCGACGAACACGACGAGGACCGCAGCCCCCCTGCCCCGCGCCTCGGCGCCATCCAACTGTAAGTCGCGCGCCAACGGCACACCCTCGCCAGCCAGGGCGCCGGTCATGCCCCATGCTACAATCCAGATCAATATGCGCAACCAGCTTGTTTTCATCGCGCCCGTCTCCTTCACGCCCAGCGCCGGAATCTTAGTTGGCGCTCAGCCGCGACAGAAATAGTTCAAACATGCCGCAACGCCTGGTGATCGCGACACGGGAAAGCCAGCTTGCGCTCTGGCAGGCCAGGCACATCGAGGCGCGCCTGCGCGCGTGTCAACCCGAACTGGAGGTGGCGCTGCTGGGTATCACGACCCAGGGCGACAAGATCCTCGATTCCCCCCTCGCACGCATCGGCGGCAAAGGGTTGTTCGTCAAGGAGCTGGAGCAGGCCATACAAGACGGCCGCGCCGATCTCGCCGTCCACTCGATGAAGGACGTCCCCATGGACCTGCCGGCGGGGTTCGTGCTGGCAGCCATCACCGCCCGTGAGGACCCGCGCGATGCCTTCGTCTCCTTGCGCTACCGCAGCCTCAGCGAGCTGCCTGCCGGAGCGCGCGTCGGCACCTCGAGCCTGCGCCGCCAGGCGCAGATCCGAGCCGCTCACCCTCGCCTGGTGGTGGAGAGCTTGCGCGGCAACGTGAACACGCGCCTCAGTAAGCTCGAGGCAGGGCAATACGACGCCATCATCCTTGCCGCCGCCGGCCTCAAGCGCCTCGGGCTGACGCAGCGCATCACCGCCCTGCTGTCGCCCGAGGAGAGCCTGCCGGCGGTCGGGCAAGGCGCATTGGGCGTGGAGACGTTGGCCGTGCGCGAAGACGTGCTGGCTTTGCTTGCGCACCTGAACGATGCCGAGACGGCTGCCTGCGTGCGCGCCGAGCGCGCGATGAGTCGCGCCCTGCAGGGCGGCTGCCAGGCCCCCATCGGTGGCTATGCGCGCGTCGAAGGGGGGCGGCTCAAGCTCACCGCCTTCGTCTCCGACCTCGATGGCAAGCGCATGTTCCGCGCCGAGGCGTGGGGGGCGATGGAGGCACCCGAGGCGCTCGGCCTCCAGGTGGCGCAGGCGCTGCTTGCCCAAGGCGCCGATCGGGTGCTGGCCGAGCTCCTCGCGCGCCAACCTTGAACCGAGACGGTGGTGGTCAAAACCCGAGCGCTTCCCCTGGCCGGGATCGGCGTGCTGGTGACCCGTCCGCAAGGGCAGGCCCGGCGCTTCATGGCGCGCATCGCCGAACTGGGTGGTCAACCCTGGTGGCTGCCCGGCCTCGAGATCGTGCCGCCGACCGATGCGCAAGGGTTTATCCAGGTGGTCAGCGACCTCGGCCGTTTCGATTGGCTGCTGTTCATCAGCCCCACGGCGGTGGAGCAGGCCTGGCCAGCCATTGCCGAGCATGGCGGCTTGCCGTCGCAAGCGCGGGTGGCGGCCGTCGGCCGTGGTACCGGGCGAGAGCTCGCCCGCCGTGGCGTGCAAGAGGTGATCATGCCCGCGGACCAGGCCGACAGCGAGAGCCTGCTCGCCTTGCCGCAGTTGCAAGCGATGGCCGGGCGCAAGGTGGCCATCTTTCGCGGCGAGGGCGGCAGGACCCTGCTCGCAGACACCTTGAGGGCGCGCGGGGCCGAGGTGGCGCATGCCGTGTGTTACCGACGCGTGCTGCCGAAGGCGGACATCCGCCCCGTGCTGCAGGCCTGGGCCGCGGGACGCATCCATGCGCTCACCGCCTTCAGCCGCGACAGCCTCGATGGGCTCTTCGCCCAGCTGCCTGAGAAGCAGCGCGCTTTGCCAGCGGGAACCCCGCTGTTCGTCCCCCACCCGCGCATCGCCGAGCACGCCCGCGCCTTGGGGTTAAGCCAGATCATCGTCACGCCGGCGGGAGAGGACGGCGTGCTCCAGGCGTTGACGGAGCATTTCGCCCATGGCCACGCCTGAGGCGCCAGCGGCGAACCCGCCAAGTCCGAACCCGGCGGCCCTGCCGCCGGAGGCCGCTGGCCCTGCCGCGCC
This sequence comes from Thiobacillaceae bacterium, assembly GCA_041640815.1. GTDB lineage: Bacteria > Pseudomonadota > Gammaproteobacteria > Burkholderiales > Thiobacillaceae > JANWZL01. The sequence continues at coordinate 16,450 of JBEPZO010000015.1, read as the reverse complement.
AGCGCCGATGGCCTCGCCGCCGCATGCCCGACCGAGCTGGCTCAACCCAGCCCTGGTCCTCGCCGCCCTCGCCGTATTGGCGGTCATCGGCGTGGGCTGGAACACCTTGAGCCGGCTGAAGGATATGGAGCTGCAGCTTGCCCGGCGCATCGGCGAGTTGGACATGGCCGGGCGCGAGGCCCGCAATGCGGCGCGCGAAGCGAACGCGATCTTGAGCGATTTGACCGTCCGCATCGCTGCCCTGGAAAGCCGCGCCCAGGAGACCCAGAGCCAACAGCTGGCCCTGGCCGCCATGTACCAGGAGTTGGCGCGCAGCCAAGACGAACGCGTGCTGGCCGACATCGAGCAGACCCTCCTGCTGGCGCAGCAGCAGCTGAAACTGGCGGGCAATGTGCGCGCCGCCCTCATCGCCCTGGAGGCGGCCGAGGCGCGGCTTGCCCGCCTGGGCAAGCCCCAATTCGCCCACCTGCAGGAGGCCATTGGCCGAGACATCGCGCGCCTGAAGTTGCTGCCAGCGGCAGACATCGCCGGTATCAACGCCCGGCTGGACGTGCTGGTGCAGAACGTGGACAAACTCAAGCTGGCGAGCGAGCCATCGCCGGCCGCTCCGGCCCTGCCGCCCGCGGCCTCGGCGGACCGCTGGCAGCGGCTGTGGCAGCAGGCCGTGGCGGAACTCGGCCAACTCGTGCGCGTGCGGCGCATGGACCAGCCCGATGCGGCCCTCGTCGCGCCCGAGCAAGCCTGGTTCCTCAAGGAGAATCTGAAGCTCAGACTGCTGGCGGCGAGGCTGGCCATGCTCAATCGCGATGAGGCGAGCTTCCGCAGCGATCTCGCCCTCGCTCAGGGGTGGATCGCGCGCCATTTCCATCCCCAGGATGCCCTCACCCAGTCGATGCTCGCGAGTCTGCGCGAACTGGCGGCATTGCCCGTCGCGCAGCAAGAGGCCGATCTGACCGACAGCATGCGGGCCCTGCGTGGGATGCGCTTGACGACGGAGGGCAAGGCGGGGTGAGGCGCGTTCTGTTCTGGGTCGTCCTGTTCGCGCTGCTGGCATTGGCCCTGGCCCTGGTGTTGCAGGCGGATCACGGCTATGTGCTGGCCGTCTACCCCCCATGGCGGGTGGAGATGTCGCTCGCCCTGCTGGCGCTGATCTTGCTCCTGTCCCACATTCTGTTCTACGTCCTGATGCGGGTCTTGCGCACCACGTTGCGCCTGCCGCGGGATGTCAAGGCCTGGCGGATGCGGCGGCGGCTCGATGAGGCCGAGGAGGCGCTCAAACTGGCGACAGCCGCCCTGCTGGCCGGCGAGCACGCGCAGGCACTGAAGCTCGCTCGCCAGAGCCTGGATCACACGCCGCTGCCGCTCGCCGCTTTGGTGGGTGCGCAAGCGGCGCTGCAATTGGGCCAGACGGCGGCAGCCCAGGCCCTACTCGATGCCGTGCCCACCGAGCAAGGCGAGTTCGCCGCGGCACACCGGGTCATCAGCCTCGAGCTCGAGCGCCGCGCCGCTCAAGCGCGCGACGCTGCACCGGTTTCGCTCTCGGCTGACGGCTTGCTTTGATAGTCAAAGGCGTCGGAATAAAACTCCTCTGCCGGCAGCCCGCGCGCGAGGAAATCGCGTCGCGCCGCGGCCACCATCGCAGGCGAGCCGCAGGCATAGACCTGGTAGCCGGACAAATCGGCATGATCGGCCAACACCGCCTCGTGCACGTGACCGGTGCGTCCCGTCCATTGCTCGTCTGGCAGCGGTGACTGGATGACCGGGATGAACCGGAAGTTGTCATGTTCTTGCTGCCAGCGGGCGGGCAGCTCGGGCAGGTAGAGGTCGCGCACCGCGCGCGCCCCCCAGTACAACACCATTTGCCGCTCGAGCCTATGATGGAAGGCATGGGTGAGGATGCTCTTGATCGGCGCAAAACCGGTGCCGCCAGCGACGAAGATGGCGGGCTTGTCGGAGGCGCGCAAGAAGAAGCTGCCCAAGGGGCCGTTGATGCGCAGGATGTCTTTCACCTTCATGGTGTTGAAGATGTGCTCGGTGAAGAAGCCGCCTGGCACGTAGCGCACGTGCAACTCCAGCAAGGCGTCCTCCTCAGGCGCATTGGCAAGGGAAAAACTGCGCCGCCGACCATCCTTCAACAGGAAATCGATATACTGCCCCGGCAAAAACTGCAGCCGCTCGCTCGCGGGCAGCTTGAGCCAGATGCCCATGACGTCGTGACAGAGCTTCTTCAGCCGCTCGACCCGACAGGGCAGGGTCTTGACCGGGATGTCCTTGACCGCAGAGATCTCCTTGACCTCGATGGTGAGGTCGCTCAGCGGGCGGGCACAGCAGAACAGGGCGAAGCCCTGCTTCCGGTCCTCGGCGGTGAGCGCGCTTTCTTGCGCCGCGCCATAGTCCACCTGGCCCTCGAGAACCTTGCCCTTGCAGGCACCGCAGGCCCCATTGCGGCAGCCGTAGGGCAGGGCGAAGCCGGCGTTGAGCGCTGCCTCGAGGACGGTTTGGCCGCGTTCCACGCTAAACTGATGGCCGCTGGGCCGTATGGTCACCTGATAAGACATCCCCTGCTTCCTTTCGTCAAACTCAAATGCGTATCCTCATCGTCGGGTGTGGCGACGTCGGCTTACGTGCGGCCCGACTGCTCAAGGGCCGCGCCAGGGTCTATGGCTTGATCCGCAATGCCGAGCGCTCAGCTGCCCTGCGCGCGGCCGGCGCCGTGCCGGTGATCGCCGACCTGGACGAGCGCGCAAGCCTTGGCCGTTTGACCGCCCTGGCCGATGCCGTGTTGCATTTCGCCCCCCCGCCCGCGCAAGGCGAGACCGATCCCCGCACGGCTCGACTCATCGCCGCCCTCGGGCAGCGAAGTCTAGCACGCGTTGATACCGGCGGCGGCCTAAAGCGACAAGTGTATCGGCTTGGAAACAATGGGCTGCGACCGCGTGCCGTGATCTACATCAGCACGAGCGGCGTCTATGGCGACTGCGGCGGCGCGCAGGTCGAGGAGACGCGGCCGATCAAACCCGGTAACAGCCGCGCCAAGCGACGCGCCGATGCGGAGCGCCGCCTACGCCGCTGGGCGGGGCGTAGTGGCCGGCGGCTTACCATCCTGCGCGCGCCGGGCATCTATGCCCAAGACCGCATGCCGGAGGCGCGCGTGCGGCAAGGGTTGCCGGCGCTGCGGCCGGAGGCGGACATCTACACCAACCACATCCATGCCGACGACCTCGCCCGCTTGGCCGTCCTGGCGCTGTTTCGCGGCAAGCCCAACCGCATCTACAACGCCGTGGATGACAGCGACCTCAAGATGGGCGACTGGTTCGATATCGTCGCCGACCATCTCGGTCTGCCACGCCCGCCGCGTCTGGCCAAAGAGGCGGTGATGGCGGCGGTCACGCCGGCGATGCGCACCTTCTTGAGCGAATCGCGGCGCCTAGCCAACCGGCGCATCAAGCGGGAGCTGCGATTCCGGCTCAAGTATCCGACGGTGCGCGAAGGCCTGCGCACCAGCCAGGCAGAGACTTCACCCCCGCCGTAGCCTTACGCCGCGCTGGGCGCCGCCCCAGATGCGGCAAACGGCGGTCTGGCTGTTGGGCCTCAGGCATAAAGCAGGTACGCCTGGCGCTCGCCTTCCCACGCCGCCTCGTCCGCTTTGGCCAGGGCGTCCAGGTCGCCGGGCTGCGCCGCTGCATCGTCTACCCAGCGGCGCAACAGGTCGCTGCCGTTGATCAGGTCGATGGCCAGCCGCTCGTACTCGTATTCGTAGGGGAAATCGCGCCACAGGGGGTAGTCGGGATGCAAGCGGCGGATCGCCTTGAAGGTGAGCGCCATCAGGCGCCAGGGCCGGAAGGCGGCGTGGTCGTAGGCGCCGGCATCGACGTGGATCTGCACGCCGGCGCAAAGCGCGCCGCTGTGCTTGTGAAAGGTCGGTTCGAACCAGCAGGGGCGCAGGCGACAGCCCTGCAACCATTGCGGGGCGAGGCGCTGCATCTCGGCAATGAGCCGGCGCGGCTCGAGGTCGGGGGCGCCAAAGAGCTCCAGCGGCCGGGTAGTGCCGCGCCCCTCGGACAGGGTCGTGCCCTCGAGCATCACCGTGCCGGGGTAGCAGCGCGCCATCCAGAGGTTGGGGGCATTGGGGCTGGGGTTGACCCAGCTGCGCTCGCCCATTGGCCAGCCATGACCCGGTGCGGCATCCGGCCGCCAACCCTGCATCTTGACCACGCGGTAGTCCAGGTCGAGCTCAAGGCGGCGCTTGAGCCATAGTCCCAGCTCGCCCAGGGTGAGGCCATGCCGCATGGGCAGCGGGCCGGCGCCGACGAAGCTCTCCCAGCCGGCGCGCAGGGTAAGCCCCTCGATCGGGCGGCCGACCGGATTGGGGCGATCGAGCACCCACACCGCCTTGCCGTGCGCGGCGGCGGCCTCCAGCACATAGCGCAAGGTGGTGAGGTAGGTATAGACGCGGCAGCCGAGGTCCTGCAGGTCCACCAGCAGCACGTCGAAGGTCTCGAGCATCGCCGCGGTCGGCCGGCGCACCTCGCCGTAGAGGCTATAGACCGGGATGCCATGCACCGGGTCGACGAAATCGGGCGATTCCACCATGTTGTCCTGCTTGTCGCCGCGCAGGCCGTGTTGCGGGCCGAAGGCGGCGGTGAGCCTGAGCTCGGGTAGGGCGGCCAGGGCGTCGAGGGCATGGGTGAGGTCGGCGGTGACCGAGGCGGGGTGGGCGAGCAGGGCAAGGCGCCGGCCGGCGAGCGGGCGGCGCAGCACCGGCTCAGTGAGCAGGCGTTCGAGTCCGGTGATCATGGGGTAAGGTCAAGCTCCAGGGCGAAGGCGGCGGGGTGATGGAAATCGGGCTTAGGCAGGGGGTGGCGCAAGGCCCAGTAGGATAGACCGCCGCCGCGGGATTCGACGACGACAGCGAGGCCCAACCGCAGGCGGGGATAGCCAGGCAGATCGGCCGTGGGCAGGACGACACCCAGCTTAAAGCTTGCCGGTGTCGCGGCGCTGGCGATGCTCGGCGCTTGCACCGCGGCCAGCCCGCGGCGGCTGCGGTAGTCGTCGAAGTCATAGGCCTGCCATGCCCCGCTCGGGGAGAAATTGTACTCGCGATAGCCGCATTGCCCAGGCAGGGCGAGGAAGAGCTCACAGCAGGTGTGGCACCATAGACCGTCGGCCCGCTGGGGTTCGGACGGCGACGGCAAGCGCAGCTGGGTCAGATCGCCGTGCAGGACATAGCGTAAGGCGAGCATTCCGGAGGCAGCGCGCCGGATGTCGACCTCGATGGCATCGAGCCAGGGGGCGGGGGTGCGTGGGTGGGGGTTTAGGGGATGCACGCTCATTGCGCACCCTTGAACAGGGCCAGGGTGACCTCGCGGGCCTGGGCGTGGTCGACGATGGGCGGCGGATAGTCGCGGCCGATGACCACGCCGCAGGCCTGCTGCTGCACAGGCGACATGCGCCAAGGCGCATGCAGGTAGCGCGTCGGCACGTTGGCGAGCTCGGGCAGATAACGGCGGATGAAGCGGCCCTCCGGGTCGTAGCGTTCCGACTGAGCGACCGGGTTGAAGATGCGAAACCAGGGCTGGGCGTCGGTGCCCACGCCGGCGGCCCATTGCCAGCCGCCGACGTTGGCGGCCTGGTCGTAGTCGATGAGCTTGTCGGCGAAGTAGCGCTCCCCGAGCCGCCAGTCCACATGCAGGTCCTTCACCAGGAAGCTGGCGGCAATCATGCGCAGGCGGTTGTGCATGTAGCCGGTCTCGAGGAGCTGGCGCATGGCGGCATCGACGATGGGATAGCCGGTGCGCGCCGCGCACCAGGCCGCAAAATGGCCGGGCGGGTTGGGCCAGGCGATGTGGTCGAACTTGCGCTGGAAGGCGTGTTGCGTCGTCTCGGGGTAGTGCCAGATGAGCATCTGGTAGAACTCGCGCCAGACGAGCTCCGCCAGCCACACGCGCGCCCCCTCGCTGTCGCGCTCGAGGGCTAGGCGCGCAAGTTCACGCACGCTCACCGTGCCGAAGCGCAGATGCACGGAGAGATAAGACGGGCCTTTAAGGGCGGGATAGTCGCGCCGTTCGTGGTAGCGGTCGATGCGTTGCAGGAAGTCCGTGAGCAGCGCCTGTGCACCCGCCTCACCGGGGCGGATCCCGAGCGCGCGCAAGTTGGTGGGTTTAAAGCCGAGCGCTTCGAGTGTGGGCATGGGCAGTGGGGAAAGCCTTGCCAGACGGTCCAAGCGCGCCCGCGAGGGATAGGCGGTAAGGTGCTCTGGGGCGAGGCGGGCGAGCCAAGCGCGTCGGTAGGGCGTATAGACATGGAAGGGGCGGCCGGCGCGGGTGAGCAGCTCGTCGGCCTCGAACACGACCTGATCCTTGTGCAGCACGAGGCGTCGGCCTTGCGCCGCCAGCGCCTGCGCCACCGCCTGATCGCGCGCGCGGGCGTCGGGCTCGTAATCCCGTGCCGCGTGCACCTGCGCCACCCCGAGTCGAGCGGCAAGCTCAGGGAGGAGCGCGCGCGCTGAGCCATGCAGGACATAAAGGCTTGCGCCATGGCGCTCGAGCTCGGCCTTGAGCGCGGCGACCGACTCCCAGATGAATTCGACGCGCCGATCGCGCCGCTCGACGAGCCGATCGAGGATCTCGGTGTCGAAGACGAAGACCGCATACACCGTATTGGCACTGGCCAGGGCTGCATGCAGGGCAGCGTTGTCGGTCAGGCGCAGGTCGCGGCGGAACCAAACGAGGGCGGTTTCAGCGCCGGGCATGGTGGGCGTAACGATTAGCTGGGTCGATATTAGGCGGCGATTTTGCGTCGCCGGCCATGGGGGTTACAATCATATTTGGAAGCGATCGCCCGACGCTTGCGATCGCCTGTAGCCCTTGACCTGGCGGCGGCTGTGTCTGGCTTCCGGCATTTCGATGGAAAACGCGAACTTCACCGACCACTTCCTGATCGCCATGCCCCACATGGTCGATCCCAACTTTTCCGGCACGCTCACCTATATCTGCGATCATGGCGAGCAGGGAGCGTTGGGGATCGTGGTCAATCGCCCCATCAACCTGTCGTTGGCCAAGTTGTTCGAGCAGATCGGACTCAAGCTGGAAGACGAGCGGCTGGCGAAGATGCCCGTTTACTTTGGCGGCCCGGTACAGGTCGAGCGCGGCTTCGTCTTGCATCGGCCGGTTGGGTCGTGGAACTCCACCCTCGCCGTCAACGATCAGGTAGGGCTCACCACGTCCAAGGACATCCTGGAGGCGACCTGCCGCCGTGAGGGGCCGCAGCAGATCCTGGTCACCTTGGGTTACGCGGGCTGGGGGCCAGGGCAACTCGAGGAGGAGATCAAACAGAACGCCTGGCTGACCGTGGCGGCGGATCCCGACGTGATCTTCGACCTGCCACCCGAACAGCGCTTGCCGGCGGCCATGCAACTCTTGGGCATCGACCCGGCGATGCTGTCCGAGGATGCCGGCCATGCCTGACTGAACACCGATGCGCCAGGACGTCGACCAGCCCACGGCTGGGTGCGCCCAGCGCTGGCCGGAACCCCCAAGGCCCTACCCTCCCCCCCGCAAGGGTACGGTGCTCGCCTTCGATTTCGGCCTCAAACGGATCGGTGTGGCGGTGGGGGAATGGGAGACCGCTAGCGCCCACCCGCTCGAGGTCATCGACGAGGCGGCGAGCGCGCGGCGCTTCGCCCGCATTGCCGCCTTGCTGTCGGAATGGCAACCGGTAGAACTCGTCGTCGGCCTGCCTGTGTCGCTTTCGGGCGAGGCGCATGCCCTGACCCAGCGCTGCCGTCGTTTCGCCAACCAATTGCATGGCCGTTTTCGCCTACCGGTACGGCTGGTGGACGAGCGGCTGACCTCGGCCGAGGCCGACTCTCGCCTCAAGGAAGCCGGGGTGCGGGGGGCGCGCCGCCGCCAGGCGCTGGATAGTCTGGCCGCGCAGCGCATCCTGGACGACTATTTTCAGCTTGCGCGCTAAGCCATGACCCTGCCGGCACCGCAAGACCTCATCCTGACCCTGGCGGGGACGATCCGCCCAGCCTTGAGCCCTGACTGGGCCTTGGTCGGCATCCACACCGGCGGCGTGTGGGTGATGGACGCCCTCGCCGATGCCTTGGGGCTGGACTGCCCGCGCGGCGTGCTCGATATCTCGTTCTACCGCGACGATTTCTCGCGCATCGGCTTGCATCCGCAGGTCAAACCCTCACGCGTGCCATTCGATGTCGAGGGACGCCACATCCTGCTCATCGACGACGTACTCTATACGGGGCGCACGGTGCGGGCGGCGATGAATCTGCTGTTCGATTACGGCCGCCCCGCCGCGATCCGACTGGCGGTGTTGATCGACCGGGGCGGGCGCGAGCTGCCGGTGTGCCCCGATTATGTGGGGCTGCGCCTCGCGCTGGGCCCTGAGCAGCATATCAGCCTGAAGCGGGACGAGGCGGGCAATCTCGGCTTTCTGTTGCGAGCACGTCCATGAACCGGCTACGCGGCTTGGCCAGGCCCCCCAAGTCATGAACGGCGATCTGCAACTCAACGCCGACGGCAGCCTGCGCCATCTGCTCACCCTTGATGGGCTGCCAGCGCGCATCCTTACCCAGATCCTGGATACGGCCGAGTCTTTCATCTCCGTGGCGCAGCGCGAGGTGAAAAAGGTGCCGCTGCTGCGCGGCAAGGCCATCTTCAACCTGTTCTTCGAGCCCTCCACGCGCACCCGCACCACCTTCGAGATCGCCGCCAAGCGCCTCTCGGCCGACGTGGTCAACCTCAACATCGCCGCCTCGGCGCAGAGCAAGGGGGAGACCCTGCTCGATACCGTGGCCAATCTCTCCGCCATGCAGGCCGACATGTTCGTCGTGCGCCACGCCGCAAGCGGTGCGGCTCACCTCATCGCCCGCCATGTCGCGCCACACATCCATGTCATCAATGCCGGCGACGGCTGCTGCGCCCACCCGACGCAGGGGCTACTGGACATGTTCACCATCCGCCAGTACAAGGGCGGCTTCCACAACCTGCGGGTGGCGATCGTCGGCGATGTGCTGCACTCACGCGTGGCCCGCTCACAAATCCATGCCCTTACCACCCTCGGCTGCCCCGAGGTGCGGGTGGTGGCGCCGCGCACCCTGCTGCCGCGCGACGTCGACAGCCTGGGGGTGCAGGTGCACTACCGCATGGAGACGGGCATCAAGGATTGCGATGTGGTGATCATGCTGCGGCTGCAAAACGAACGCATGCAAGGCGCGCTTTTGCCCTCGCCGCAGGAATACTTCAAATACTGGGGGTTGACGCCGGAGAAATTGAAGCTGGCCAAGCCGGATGTCATCGTCATGCACCCCGGCCCCATGAACCGCGGGGTGGAAATCGATTCGGACGTCGCCGATGGACGCCACTCGGTGATCCTCAATCAGGTCACCTACGGCATCGCCGTGCGGATGGCGGTGATGAGTCTGCTGGCGGGGAATTGATCGGGGGCACAGGAATGACCTTCAGGCGCATGGCCGGCTCGGTCGCCTCGCGGGCGCAAGCAGCAGTCGCTTGCCGGGGGGGCGGACGATGAAGATTCTCATTCGCAACGGCCGCCTCATCGACCCGCAAAGCGGCCTCGATGCCAAGGGCGATGTCGCCATCGCCGCCGGGCGCATCGTCGCCGTTGGCGCTGCACCGCCCGACTTCCACCCCAACCAGGAGATCGATGCCAGTGGCCTGGTGGTCTGCCCCGGTCTGGTCGACCTGTCGGTGCGTCTGCGCGAGCCGGGCTTCGAGTACATGGCCACCCTGGAGTCCGAGATGCGCGCGGCAGCCGCCGGCGGGGTGACGAGCCTCGCCTGTCCGCCCGATACCGATCCGCCCCTGGATGAGCCTGGGCTCGTGGAGATGCTCAAATACCGCACCCGCATGAGCCCTGGCCCCAGGGTCTATCCCGTCGGCGCATTGACCTCAAAGCTCAAAGGGGAGCGGCTGACCGAGATGGCGGAGCTGAGCGAGGCGGGCTGCGTCGCCTTCAGCCAGGCCGACGCCCCCTTGATCGACACCCGTGTGCTGCTGCGGGCGCTCGAGTACGCCGTCACCTTCGACCTACCGGTCTGGCTGCGTCCCCAGGACCCCCACCTGGCCCGGCATGGCGTCGCCCACGATGGCATCGTCGCCGCCAGGCTTGGGCTACCCGCCATCCCCGTGCCGGCGGAGACCGTGGCCTTGCAGACCATCCTATTGCTGGCACGCGAGACGGGGGCGCGGGTGCACTTGTGCCGACTGTCCAGCCGTGCCGGCCTGGACATGGTGCGCCGCGCCAAGCACGATGGGCTGCGCGTCACCTGCGACGTCTCCGTGCACCACGTGCATCTATCGGAGATGGATCTTTTGGACTTCAACGCCAACTGTCACCTCGTGCCACCGCTGCGTAGCCAGCGCGACCGCGAGGCCATCCGCCAGGCCCTGAGCGAAGGCTTGGTGGATGCCATCTGCTCCGACCATGCCCCGGTCAACGACGACGCCAAAGAGCTGCCCTTCCAGGAGGCGCAGCCGGGCGCAACGGGGGTGGAGCTGCTGCTGCCCCTGACCCTCAAATGGGCGCGCGAGATGCAGGTGCCGCTCATTCAAGCGCTCGATCTGATCACGCGGCGGCCGGCGCGCATCCTCGGTACGCAAGCGGGCGTCCTTGCCGTCGGTAGGCCCGCTGATCTGTGCATCTTCGACCCCGAGCGGCCCTGGCGCGTGAGCCGTGAGAGCCTGTTATCGCTGGGCAAGAACAGTCCCTTCCTGGGCCACGAGCTGCAAGGCCAAGTCATCTACACCATCATCGACGGACACATCGATTTCAAACGCAACCACTGACGCCTACTTTCAACATGCCTTCACCCTTGAGCCCTGATCAACTCTATACCCGCTGCGAATTCACCACCGCCTTCACGACCACCGACGCCCTGGAGGACCTCACCGGCATGCTCGGACAGGCGCGCGCCGCCGAGGCCGTGGATTTCGCCTTGGCCATCCGCGCCGAAGGCTACAACCTGTTCGTGATGGGGCCGGCGGGGACAGGCAAGCGCACCATGGTCATGGAGATGCTCGAAAAGGCGGCGGCAGCCCGTCCGGTGCCGGCAGACTGGGTCTATGTGAACAACTTCGCGCAGCCGCACAAGCCGAGGGCGATCAGCCTCCCGCCTGGGCGGGGCAAGGCCTTGCAGGCAGACATGCGGCGCCTGATCGAGGACTTGCTGGCGGCGATACCGTCCATCTTCGAAAGCGACGAATACCGCAATCGACTGGAAGAGATCGAGCAGGAGTTCAGCGAGCGCGAGGCCAATGCCTTCAAGGCCCTGGGCGAAGACGCCCAGCGCGAGGGCATCGCCTTGTTGCGCACCCCCAGCGGTTTTGGGCTGGCACCCGAACGCAACGGCGAGGTCCTCGGGCCGGACGAGTTCGAGCAGCTGCCAGAGGAGGAAAAGGCGCGCATCCGCAAGGTCATCGAGACCTTGCACGAGCGCTTGCACAAGATCCTGCGGCAGGCCCCGCAATGGCTTAGAGAGAAGCGCGATCGCGTACGCGAGCTGAATCGGGAATTCATCCGGCTCTCCGTCGAGCACCAGATCGACGAGCTGCGCGACAAATATCGCGACCTGCCCGATGTGCTGGACTATTTGCAGGCGGTGGAGCAAGACCTGATCGAGAACGCCGACGAGTTCCGCAAACCGCAGGAAGGCATGCCACAGGTCCTGGGGCTCCCTGTCAACCTGGCACCGTCGTTCCGCCGCTATCAGGTCAACCTGCTGGTGGATCACAGCAGCTCGAAAGGGGCGCCGGTGGTAGCCCCAGACCACCCCAGCCACACCGCCCTGGTCGGCCGTGTGGAGCACATCGAGCACTTGGGCGCATTGGTTACCGACTTTTTGTTGATCAAGCCAGGGGCCTTGCATCAGGCCACTGGCGGCTACCTGGTCCTCGATGCCCACCGCTTGCTCATGCAGCCCTATGCCTGGGAGGGGTTGAAGCGGGCGTTGCGATCGCGGCGCATCCGCACCGACTCCGTAGCCCAGATGCTGTCGCTCACCAGCACCATCTCTCTGGAACCCGAGCCCATCCCGCTGGAGGTCAAGGTCGTGCTGCTCGGCGAGCGCCTGCTCTACTACCTGTTGTGCGAGTACGATCCCGACTTCCGGGAGTTGTTCAAGGTGGTGGCCGATTTCGAGGATGAATTGCCGCGCGATGCGGCGAATACCATGCACTATGCGCGGCTGATCGCCACCCTGGCGCGCAAGGAAAAGCTTTTGCCTTTCGATCAATCGGCCTGCGCCAGGCTCGTCGAACAGGCCTCGCGCGAGGTGGGCGACGCCGAGCGGCTGTCCACCCACATCCAGGGTTTGCTCGACCTGATGCGGGAGGCGGATTTTCTCAGCCGGCAGGCGGGTGCGACGGCGGTCTCCCGCGCGCACGTGCAAGCGGTCATCGACGCCAGGGACCGACGCAGCGGGCGGTTGCGCGCCCGCTTCCAGGACGCCATCTTGCGCGGCACGGTGCATATCGACACCTCCGGCCTGGTGGTTGGCCAGGTCAACGGCCTGTCCGTCATCGACCTGGGCGATAGCCGCTTCGCGCACCCCACGCGCATTACCGCCAATGTGCGGCTCGGCGACGGCGAGGTGATCGACATTCAGCGCGAGGTCGACCTGGGTGGCGCCATTCACTCCAAGGGGGTCCTCACCCTGAGCTCTTTCTTGGCCACCCGCTATGCCAGCAACCTTCCGCTGTCGTTGAGCGCCACCCTCACCTTCGAGCAGACCTATGGTGAGGTGGAGGGCGATTCCGCCTCCATGGCTGAGCTTTGCGCCCTGCTGTCGGCGCTCGCAGGGCTGCCCATCCGCCAGTCGCTGGCGGTAACCGGTTCCGTAGACCAGCATGGGCGCATGCAGGCAATCGGCGGTGTGAACGAGAAGATCGAGGGGTTCTTCGATATCTGCCAGGCCCGCGGTCTCACCGGTGAGCAAGGGGTGCTCATCCCCCAGAGCAACGTCAAACACCTCATGCTGCGCCGCGACGTGGTCGAGGCCTGCGCTGCCGGGCGCTTCCACGTCTGGCCAGTGGCCGATGTGGACGAGGCGATCGAACTGCTCACCGGCACCCCGGCAGGCGCCCCGGACGAGCAGGGCGTGGTGCCAGAAGGCTCGGTGAACTACCGCGTGGCGGCGCGGCTGATCGAGTTCTCCAGCCTGCGCCAAACCTATGCCGCGCGTGCCGAGGACAAGCCTCGTCGGCGCAACGCCTCGAAAAAGCGATGAGCGAGACCGCCATCGGTATCCGCCGTATCCTGCTCGCCTTGAGCGGCGCCGGTGACGAGCTCGCCGCGATCGATGCCGCCGCCGAGCTCGCTGCCGCCCTAGGCGCGGAATTGACCGCCTTGTTCGTCGAGGATGTCGATCTGCTGCGCGCCAGCCGCCTGCCCGTGATGTGGGAGGTGGGCCGATATAGCGCCCAGTTGCGCCAAATGCAGGCCGACAACATGGCGCGTCTGCTCAAGGCCGCCGCGCGCCGCAGTGAGCAGGCCTTGCACCGCGCGGCAGCGGCCCGCAGGCTGCGTTATTCCTTTCACGTCTTGCAGGGCAAACCGATCCACTCCCTCCTCGCCCAGGCCGCCAGCTTGGACCTCGTGGTGCTGGGCTGGCGGGCGGTATTCGGCAAGGGGTCGATGCGCCCGATCGTCGTGCTCTACGACGGCAGCATGGCCGCTGCCGCCACCCTCGCCGTAGGGCTCAGACTCGCGCGCGCGACCGGTCGGCCCTGTCGCGTCTTGGTGTTGGCCGCCGACGCGCAGACCTTTCAAGAGCGCGTCAAGCAAGCGGCTTGGGCCGTAGGCGAGCAGGGCCAGGTCGGCATGCAGCGCTTGAAGGATGCCGGGCCTGCGGTCTTGTCGCAGGTGGTGAACGACTTGCACGCTGCCGCCCTGGTATTACCGGCAGAATATGCCGAAGACGACCTTGCGCGCTTGACTGCCCTGCGCGCCGACTTGAACTGCAGCGTGCTCCTGGTGACCTAGGCAGGCCGCTGCGGAGACGCCCCCCTCAGCGCAACAGGCGGCGGCGAGTCAGTTTGAGGCCAAGCCAGAAGCCGCTCATGGCGAAGGCCATCAAGACCACGACGTGCAGCCCAGCTGCCTCGGGCCACTGCCCGAGCACCAAGGGCCGGGCGAGGGCGATGGCATGGGTCAAGGGCAGGCCCTGGGCGAGGCCAGCCAGCCAATCGGGCAAGGCATCGGTGGGGTAGAACACGCCCGACAGCAGCACCATGGGCGTGATGAACAGGGTGAAGTAGTACAGGAAGAAGTCATAGTTCGGTGCCACGGCGTTGAGCATGAGGCCGAGCCCGGCGAAGGTGAGACCGGTCAGCACGATTACCGGCAATAGCCACAGCGTCAGGGTGAAGTCCGCGTACAGCCCAAGCGCCCAGATCACCAGCAGGATGGCGAGCCCCGACAGCAGGCTCTTGCTCGTCGCCCACAGCCACTCGCCCAACAGGACATCCCGCAGGGTGAGCGGCGTGTTGAGGATGGCCTCCCACGTCTTTTGCACGTGCATGCGCGAGAAGGCCGAGTAGAGGGTTTCGAAGGTGGCGCTGTTCATCACACTGTAGGCCAAGGTGCCCGCGGCGAGGAAGGTGAGATACGGCACCCCTTGCACCTCGCCGAGGAATCGCCCCAGCCCGTAGCCGAGGCCGAGCATGTACAGCAAGGGGTCGGCCAGATTGCCGAGGATGGAGGGCGCCGCAAGCTTTCTCCACACCATGAAATTGCGCCGCCACACGGGCAGCCAGCGCAAGGGCGGGGGCAGCGGGGTGGCTGCTGCGCGCTGCTGTGCCTGGGCCCTGGCTGCAACGTCCCGCATCTGCCCTGCCTCGTCACCCATTCCCCCTCCCCCTGTCAGTCACGCAAATCCCTGCCCGTCAGCTTGAGGAAGACGTCTTCCAGGTTGGCCGGCCGATGCAGATAGCGCAGGTCGTCTTGGCGATCCAGGGCGTCGATCAGGGCACTGGGGTCGTCCGTGTAGCAGAACAGGGTCTCGCCGGCATGTTCGCAGCGCAGGCACAGCTGGCTCGCGCACCCCGCCCAGGCCTTGAGGCCATCGCCGAAGACCTCCACGACGTGCGGCTCGATGTGCTGCGCGATCAGGGCGCGCGGCGGGCCTTCGGCAATGATGCGGCCGCGGTCGATGATGCTGATCATGTCGCACAGACGCTCGGCCTCTTCCATGAAGTGGGTGGTGAGCAGCAAGGTCTTGCCTGCGCCCGTGAGTCGGCGCAGTCCCTGCCAGACCAGATGCCGCGCTTGGGGATCCAGGCCAGTGGTTGGCTCATCCAGCACGATCAGTTCGGGATCGTTGATCAGCGCACGGGCGAGTGTCAGGCGCCGCTTCATGCCGCCGGAAAGGGTCGGGACCTTGGCCTCCGCCTTGGCAGCAAGCCCCGCGAATTCGAGCAAGGCGGGGATGCGCGCCTCTGCCTCGCGGCGTCGCAAGCCGAAATAGCGGGCATAGGCCAGCAGGTTTTCGCGCACGGTGAAGTCGGGGTCCAAGTTGTCGGCCTGTGGCACCACGCCGACGCGCAAACGGGCAATGGCTGCCTCGCGCGGCAGGGGGTGGCCGAGCAGGCGGATCTCACCGGCGTCCGGCTCGATCAAGCCCAAGGCCAGTCGCAGCGTGGTCGTCTTGCCGGCGCCGTTGGGGCCAAGCAGCCCATGGCAGCGGCCGGCGGCAAGCGAGAGCGAGACCGCGTCGACCACGGCAACACCGGCGTAGTGCTTGGTCACTGCCTTGAGCGTCAGCGGGGACACAGGCAATCCCTGACCGTCTGCCGCAATTCGATGAGGCGACCGTGGAAGAAATGGCTGGCCTGATCGATGACGAACAGCGATAGGTCATGCCGACGCGCGTAATCCTCGACGATCGCCAAAGGGGTGAGCTCATCGGCGGCGCCATGCACGATCGCTGTCGGGATGCGCGGCGGTGCAAAGGCGAAGCGGGTCAGAGGCGGCCCCACCAGGATCAGCCGCTGCGCCGGCCAGCGCTCAACCAGCCGATGCTGCACGTAGGCGCCGAAAGAAAAGCCCAAGAGCGACCACGGCAGGCCCGGATGGCGCCGTTCGATGGCGGCTGCCACGGTCAATAGGTCCTCCGTCTCACCCACGCCATGGTCGTATTGCCCGGTGCTTTTGCCGACGCCGCGGAAGTTGGGCCGCACCGCGATCAGGGCGCAGGATAAGGCCGCGCGCGCGAGCATGTATACGACCTTGTTGTTGAGGCTTCCGCCATGCAACGGGTGGGGGTGGGCGATCAGCGCGATGCCGCGTGGCGCCTGAAGCGGATATTCCACCAGCGTCTCGACGACACCGCCGTCGGCGCGCGGGATGGTCAACTGCGCCACACCCCCCGCGTGTCCAGCTGGCCGGGGCGGCTCTGGCATGTTGATTCCTTACG
>JBEPZO010000014.1:0-46975 GCA_041640815.1 Thiobacillaceae bacterium | reverse complement strand
TACGCGGCAGGCTCTCCGAGCTCGCCACCACCCTCACCGCATAATCGAGCCTATTTGGAGTGCTTATGCAACTCAATCCAACCGAAATCAGCGAGCTGATCAAGACCAAGATCCAGGGCCTGGAGGCGGCCACCGAGCTGCGCACCCAAGGCACCGTGGTCTCCGTGACCGACGGCATCGTCCGCATCCATGGCCTGAGCGAGGTCATGCAGGGAGAGATGCTGGAGTTCCCGGGCAACACCTATGGCATGGCGCTCAACCTGGAACGCGACTCGGTCGGTGCGGTAGTGTTGGGCGAGTACGAGCACATCACCGAGGGCGACACCGTGAAGTGCACCGGACGCATCCTTGAGGTGCCGGTCGGTGAGGCGCTTATCGGACGCGTGGTGGATGCGCTTGGCCGTCCCCTCGATGGCAAGGGGCCGATCAACTGCAGCGCCACCTCGCCGATCGAAAAGATCGCCCCAGGCGTCATCGACCGTCAGTCAGTCTCCCAACCCCTACAGACAGGCCTCAAGGCGATCGATGCCATGGTGCCGATCGGGCGTGGGCAGCGCGAGCTCATCATCGGCGACCGCCAAACCGGCAAGACGGCGCTGGCCATCGACACCATCATCAACCAGAAAGGCACCGGCGTCATCTGCATCTATGTGGCCGTCGGCCAAAAGGCCTCCTCGGTGGCCAATGTCGTGCGCAAGCTCGAGGAACACGGCGCCATGGCGCACACCATCGTCGTGGCGGCCAATGCCTCGGACCCTGCCGCCATGCAATACATCGCGCCCTACGCCGGCTGCGCCATGGGCGAATACTTCCGCGACCGTGGCCAGGACGCCCTCATCGTCTATGACGACCTGACCAAACAGGCCTGGGCCTATCGGCAGATCTCGCTATTGCTCAGGCGGCCGCCAGGGCGCGAGGCCTATCCCGGCGACATCTTCTATCTGCACTCGCGTCTGCTGGAGCGCGCGGCGCGTGTGAACGCCGCCTATGTCGAGCGGATGACCAAGGGCGAGGTCAAAGGTCGCACCGGCTCGCTCACCGCGTTACCGATCATCGAGACCCAGGCCGGCGACGTCTCCGCCTTCGTGCCAACCAACGTGATCTCCATTACCGACGGGCAGATCTTCCTCGAGACCGATCTGTTCAACGCCGGCATCCGGCCGGCGATCAACGCTGGTCTATCGGTGTCGCGTGTCGGTGGTGCCGCCCAGACCAAGGTCATCAAGAAGCTGGGCGGCGGCGTGCGCCTCGCCCTCGCCCAGTATAGGGAGCTGGCTGCCTTCGCCCAGTTCGCCTCGGATCTGGATGAGGTCACGCGCAAGCAGCTCGAGCGCGGCCGCATGGTCACCGAATTGATGAAGCAGAGCCAGTACTCGCCGATGACCTTGGCGGAGATGGCAGTCACCCTGTTTGCCGTCAACCGCGGTTATCTGGACGACGTCGAGGTCAAGCGCGCGCTGGCCTTCGAGGCGGCGTTGCTGTCGCACATGCATGCCAAGTACAAGGCCATAATGGACAAGATCGAGGCGAGCAAAGACCTAGATGCCGAGACCGAAAAGGAATTAGCCGCCGCGATCGAGGACTTCAAGGCCAGCGCCGCTTACTGACGGTCTGAATCATGGCTGCCGGCAAAGAGATCCGCTCTAAGATCAAAAGCGTCGAGAATACGCGCAAGATCACCAAGGCCATGGAGATGGTGGCCGCATCCAAGATGCGCAAGGCGCAGGAGCGCATGCGCGCGGCGCGCCCCTATGCCGAGAAGATCGCGCGCGTGGTCGCCCACTTCAGTCAGGCGCATTCCGAGTACAAACACCCCTGCACCATCGCGCGTGAGCCCATACGCCGGGTGGGGCTCATCATGGTCACCACCGACAAGGGGCTGTGCGGCGCTCTCAACACCAACGCCCTACGCCTAGCGATCAACAAGATGAAGGCTTGGCAGTCCGCGGGCATCGACTGCGACGTCACGGTCATCGGCAACAAGGGCTTGGGCTTCATGCAACGCCTGGGCGCCAATATCGTCTCGCAACTGACAGGGCTTGGCGATACCCCGCGCTTGGAAAAGCTCATCGGCCCCGTGCAGGTCATGCTCGACGCCTACCGTACCGGCAGGATCGATGCCCTATACATCATCTATAGCCGCTTCATCAACACGATGAAGCAGGAGCCCACCATCAACCAGCTGCTGCCATTGACCGCTGATGCGGCGATGGAGAAAAGACAGGCACACTGGGATTACATCTACGAGCCCGAGGCCAAGGTCGTGGTCGATGCGTTGATGACGCGCTACATCGAGGCCCTGATCTATCAGGCGGTGGCTGAAAACATGGCCTGCGAGCAATCGGCGCGCATGGTGGCCATGAAGGCGGCGTCGGACAACGCCAAGAACGTCATCGAGGAACTGAAGCTGGTGTACAACAAGACCCGCCAGGCTGCGATCACGCAAGAGCTCGCCGAGATCGTCGGCGGCGCCTCGGCGGTCTGAGGCCGCAAGCGACGGAATTCAAACAGCTAGGAACAGAGCGATGAGCGAAGGAAAAATCGTACAGATCATCGGCGCAGTGGTAGACATCCAGTTCCCACGCGATGGCATCCCCAAGGTCTACGACGCCATCAAGCTGGATGCGCCGCCGCTGACTTTCGAGGTGCAGCAGCAGCTTGGCGACGGTGTGGTGCGTACCATTGCCCTGGGCTCGACCGATGGCCTCAAGCGCGGCATGACGGTAAGAAACACGGGCAAACCGATCATGGTGCCAGTGGGCAAGGCCACCCTGGGGCGGATCATGAACGTGCTGGGTGAGCCGGTCGATGAAGCCGGGCCGATCGTTTCCGACCAATATCTGCCCATCCACCGCAAGGCCCCCACCTTCGCCGAGCAGGCCGCGACCGTCGAGCTGCTGGAGACCGGCATCAAGGTCATCGACCTCATCATGCCCATCGCCAAGGGTGGCAAGGTCGGCCTGTTCGGTGGCGCTGGCGTGGGCAAGACGGTGACCCTGATGGAGCTCATCCGCAACATCGCCGTCGAGCATTCCGGCTATTCCGTGTTTGCCGGCGTAGGCGAACGCACCCGCGAAGGCAACGACTTCTACCACGAGATGAAGGAAGGCGGTGTGCTGGACAAGGTGGCCCTGGTCTATGGCCAGATGAACGAGCCGCCGGGCAACCGGCTGCGCGTGGCGCTCACTGGGCTCACCATGGCCGAGTACTTCCGCGACGAAGGCCGCGACGTACTGCTGTTCATCGACAACATCTACCGCTACACCCTGGCCGGCACCGAGGTCTCCGCCCTGCTCGGGCGCATGCCCTCGGCCGTGGGCTACCAGCCCACCCTTGCCTCGGAGATGGGCGCGCTGCAAGAGCGCATCACCTCCACCCGTGTGGGCTCCATCACCTCCTTCCAAGCGGTGTACGTGCCAGCGGACGACCTGACCGACCCCTCGCCCGCCACCACCTTTGCCCACTTGGACGCGACGCTGGTGCTCTCGCGCCAGGTTGCGGAGCTGGGGATCTACCCCGCGGTCGATCCGCTCGACTCCACCAGCCGCATCCTCGACCCGCTGGTCATCGGTGAAGAGCATTACACGGTGGCACGCTCGGTGCAGGCTACGCTCCAGCGCTACAAGGAGCTGCGCGACATCATCGCCATCCTTGGCATGGATGAGCTATCGCCCGAAGACAAACTGATCGTCGCCCGCGCGCGCAAGATCCAGCGCTTCCTGTCGCAGCCCTTCTTCGTCGCCGAGGCCTTCACCGGCACGCCGGGCAAATACGTTCCCCTCAAAGACACCATCGCCGGCTTCAAGGCCATCGTCGCCGGCGAATACGACCATCTGCCCGAGCAGGCCTTCTACATGGTCGGCACCATAGAAGAGGCGGTGGAAAAGGCGAAAACCATACAGTGAGGGTATAGGCGTTAGGGGGCGGTGAAGTCGGGCTTTTACCCGCGCACACCTCACGCCTTGCACCGCAGCGGAGTTCAAAATGGCAATGACCATCCATGTGGACATCGTCAGTGCCGAGGCAGCCATCTACTCAGGGCAGGCCGAGTTCGTGGTTGTCCCGGCGGAGATGGGCGAGGTCGGCATCTATCCGCGCCACGCGCCGATGATCACTCGCATCAAACCCGGGTCCGTGCGGGTAAAAGCTCCTGATCGGGCAGATGAAGACATTATTTATGTCTCAGGAGGCATACTCGAAGTCCAACCAGGGGTAGTCACGATTCTCGCCGATTCGGCCATCCGGGGTGTGGAACTAGATGAGGCGCGGGTACTCGAGTCAAAGCGTATGGCAGAAGAAGCGATGAAGAACCGTAGCGCTTCGATCGACTACGCCCGGGCACAAGCCGAGCTAGCACAGGCAATCGCTCAACTGGCGACAATCGAAAAGCTGCGCAAGAAAGGGCGTTAAAAGCAATCGCCGGCCCCTCTATAGAGCCTGCCGGAGAAAAATCGCGCGCCTACGTCCCAGTGTGCAGAGCATACATGTTTGTACGAACAACAAGCCGAGGCCTGCTTAGAACCGTTTTCACACCCGTCAGTGTCTATCCTTGTCGCCAAAGCTGGTGACAATTCCCCAACCTGCCCGGTCAGAAGACGACCGTCCACTGCCAGCTCGCGCAAGCGGCATCGTCGTCACAGTCCGATGGGAATTCCCGAAACACGTAGGCCATAAGGCCATGATGCGGCTGCCTTGGCAAATCGGCGCAGTGCTACAGCACCGGCCGGCAGGTCGGGCGGAAGGGACCTCTAGAGCGGCACGGTCGCAACAGATAAACCGGCGACGCAAGCATGATTGAGCCCTGCCTTGAAGCCAGCGCGGAAGGCACGCCGCGATGAGGTCTGCCGGGATCAGGCGGCCCATCCACGGCCTGCGGGGGTGAAGGCTTACTGGAAAAAGCTGGACAATTTTTTGTCCAGCAACGCGTCAGTTGTCCAGCAACGGGCCGTGCCCGAATCTGCAGCGCTCGCGGTAAAACAAGAACGGCCCGCGACATCGTCCGATTGACCCCCTCCTGCGATTTCTCCGCATCAAACCGTGGACACGAAGCCGGCCGCGTCGCGCGCGCGACGCGAGCGCTAGATCGCTAAGACGCTCATTTTCCTGAGGTCACTGACCCGCTATGATGTCGATCGATGAAAGGTGAACGGCGATCAAGATAACGGGTCGTCTTTTTCCCGTTCCTGCCGGTTCTCGTTACCATGGCATGAACACCACCGTCTGAGTTGACCATTGGCCGGCCAAGACAACGCGAAAAAAAAAAACCTGAGTCCTTGCGGTACCACTGCCACCACCTACGAAACCGAACGCTGGCGCATGGCCGACGCCTTGCGCAAGCCTGGACGCCGCCGCATACCAGAACGCCCTGCTCGGTCGCGTCTTCCTCAAGCACATCTCCGCCGCTCTTGCGGCGCAGCACGAGGTGCTTGAGGTCGGGCACGCCCAGGCTGCCCACCCCGAAGACCCGGACGAATCCCGCGCGCTGTCAACATCTTCGGAGTGCCGCTCAAGATACGCCGGCCCATACGCAGCGGCGGCACTGACAGGAATACTTGGCAAACTGGGGAATATACGACCTCCAACCCTGTGAAAAATCAACCTCTATGCGCTGCGCCCCAGGAGGGCGCATCCGATAGAGGCATGGCTAAAGGAGCGAACGATGCCGATCCCTGATTACCAGTCGCTGATGCTACCCTTGCTCAGGCGCCTTGTAGACGGTGAAGCACACAACCTGCGCGATTTGATCACCCAGTTGGCAGAGGAGTTTGCTCTCACCGCCGAAGAACGCAAGGAGCTCTTGCCCAGCGGCCAGCAATCCGTCTTCGACAACCGCGTGAGCTGGGCGAAAACCTACATGAAAAAGGCTGGGCTGCTGGAAAGCCCGCGCCGTGGGTGGGTACGTATTACCCCCCGCGGGCGCGCTGTGTTGAAGGAGGAGCCAGAGCATATCGACGTTGGCTTGCTCGAGCGTTTCGAGGAGTTTCGCGCTTTCCGCGCGCGGAGCAAAATAGCCACGCCAAAGGAACCAGGAGGGGACGAGCAGTCGCCGGAGGAAACGCTGGCCCGCGCCTATGAAGCCCTAAGGCAGAGTATATTGGTTGAACTGTTGGATCAGGTAAAGAGCGCCTCGCCGGCGTTCTTCGAGCGGCTAGTCGTAGAGTTGCTCGTTCGCATGGGATACGGCGGTTCATTTCAAGAAGCAGCCCGGGCGATTGGCCACAGCGGCGATGAAGGAATCGACGGCATCATCAAGGAGGATCGACTGGGCCTTGACGCCATTTACGTTCAGGCCAAGCGCTGGGAGCAAGCCGTAGGGAGACCGGAAATCCAAAGGTTCGCCGGGGCACTGCAAGGACACCGCGCCCGCAAGGGTGTGTTCCTTACCACCGCCACTTTCTCCAAGGAAGCCATCGAATATGTCGAGAGGATCGATAGCAAGATCGTGCTCATTGACGGCAAGCAGCTTGCGGAGCTGATGTTCGAATACAACGTGGGGGTTTCCACCGTGGGAACCTACCCGGTCAAGAAGGTGGATATCGATTTCTTCCTCGAGGACTGATCCGGTCATTGGTCTAACGCTGGCAGTCCGGCGCGCCGCATGCCGGTCGTGAGTCATTGCCTGCACTGTGGAGGATTGCCGTATGATCACGGGAGAAATCAAAAACCAAATCGACCGCATCTGGGATGCCTTCTGGTCTGGCGGCATCTCGAACCCGCTGGAGGTCATCGAGCAGATCACCTATCTGCTTTTCATCCGCCGTCTCGACGATCTGCACACGCTCGAGGAAAACAAGGCCAACCGGCTCAAGCAGCCGATGGCGCGGCGCATCTTCCCGCAGGGCAAGGATGCGAAGGGCCGCTCATACGAGGACTACCGCTGGTCGCGCTTCAAGCACTTCGCCCCGGCCGAAATGTTCACCGTGGTGGGCGAGCACATCTTCCCCTACCTGCGCGAGGGGCTCGCTCGCCAGCTCGGCAATGGCGACTCCACCTACGCCCGGCATATGAAGGACGCGCGCTTCACCATCCCCACGCCGGCGTTGTTGGCGAAGGTGGTAGACATGCTCGACCACGTGCCGATGCAAGATCGCGACACCAAGGGCGACATCTACGAGTACATGCTCGCCAAGATCGCCACCGCCGGGCAGAACGGCCAGTTCCGCACGCCGCGCCACATCATCCGGCTGATGGTGGAACTCACCGCGCCGCAGCCCACCGACGTGATCTGCGACCCGGCCTGCGGTACGGCGGGTTTTCTCATGGTTGCAGCCGAATACCTGCGCGAGCGCTACCCGAACCTGCTGCACGACCGGCAGCTCAACGAGCACTTCCATCACCGGATGTTCCACGGCTTCGACTTCGACAACACCATGCTGCGCATCGGCAGCATGAACATGCTGCTGCACGGGGTGGAAAGCCCGGACATCCGCTACCGCGACTCGCTCGCCCAGGACCATGCGGGTGAGGAGGAGAAATACACCCTGGTGCTGGCCAATCCGCCCTTCGCCGGCAGCCTCGACTACGAAAACACCGCCAAGGATCTACTCCAGATCGTCAAGACCAAGAAGACCGAGCTGCTCTTCCTGGCGCTATTCCTACGCCTGCTCAAGCCCGGCGGGCGCGCGGCGGTGATCGTGCCCGACGGCGTGCTCTTCGGCTCGAGCAAGGCACACAAGACACTGCGCCGCATCCTGGTGGAAGAGCAAAAGCTCGATGCCGTCATCTCGCTGCCCAGCGGGGTGTTCAAGCCCTACGCGGGCGTCTCCACCGCCATCCTCGTCTTCACCAAGACCAACTCCGGCGGCACCGACCAGGTCTGGTTCTACGACGTCGAGGCCGACGGTTGGAGCCTGGACGACAAGCGCACGCCGCTACTGCCCGACGACAAGCTCGGCCCCGTGCCGAAGACGCCGCTCTCCGAGGAGGAGCACGCCAAGAACAACCTGCCGGACGTGCTCGCCCGCTGGAAGGAACGCGCCGGCGCCGAGCGCGCGCGGCCGCGCACCGCGCAGAGCTTCTGCGTGCCCAAGGCCGACATCGCCGCGCAGGGCTACGACCTTTCGCTCAACCGCTACAAGGAAGTGGTGCACGAACCGGTCCACTACCCACCGCCCAAGGAGATCCTCGCCGAGCTGTGGAAGCTGGAGGAGGAGATCCAACGGGGGATGAAGGAGTTGGAGGGGATGTTGGGATGAGCCGAATTCCCCGTGTGGCGCTCAAGGAGGTCGCCAGTATTGACCGCACTATCGTTGAACCATCACAAATCAAGCCTGGAACGCTGTTCGTCGGACTTGAGAATATCGAGTCCGGCGGCCGTTTTGTAAACGTGCGACCGGTGGAGGCGGGCGAACTCGCTAGCAGTAAGTTTGCATTCACGCCCTCTCATGTGCTGTACGGGAAGCTACGACCATATCTTGCGAAGATTGCTCGACCTGACTTTGCAGGAGTCTGTAGCACAGACATACTCCCGATTAAGCCTGGTCAGGAACTTGACCGCGGCTACCTTACGTGGACTCTCCTAGCGCCAGAGATGATTGCGCTTGCAGCGTCACGCGCCACCGGTGCAAACCTACCCAGACTGAGTCCGAGTGCACTTGAGGAAATACAGATTCCGCTACCACCCCTCCCCGAGCAGCGGCGGATTGCGGCGATTCTGGATAAGGCGGACGCACTGCGGGCCAAGCGCCGCGCCGCCCTCAAGAAGCTCGACGAACTCACCCAATCTATCTTCCTCGACATGTTCGGCGACCCCGCCACGAATCCGAAGGGATGGCCAGTCACGCGCGTCGGCGCCGTGGCTCGGCAAATTCGTGGCGTGACATACTCAAAAGGAGAAGCCTCCAATGAGCCGCGAGAAGGATATCTGCCTATCCTGAGAGCAGGGAACATTACTGATGGTCAAATCATGATCGACGACCTGATTTTCGTACCGGCAAAGCGGGTCTCAGGGGAACAGCTACTCCGGAAGAACGATGTTCTGATCGCAGCCTCAAGTGGGAGCATGGACGTTGTTGGGAAAGCGGCGAAAGTTCAGTACGACATGGAAGTCGCGTTCGGGGCGTTCTGCAAGGTTCTGAGACCGGGGAACGAGGTTGACCCTACCTTCTTCGCATCTTTCTTCGACACTCAGCACTACCGCCGTCGGGTTTCCAAGCTTGCAACCGGTATCAATATCAATAACTTGCGGTCCGAGCATCTTGACAATCTTGAACTACCCAACCCTCCAAGGGAGCTGCAGAGCTTGTTTGCCGCCAAAGCCGCTGTCATCGCGGTTTGGAGGTCAAATTACCGGCGGTCCCTGAGTCTAATCGACGCTCTCTTTGCCTCCCTCCAACACCGCGCCTTCCGAGGAGAGTTGTAGTCATGCGAGGAGAGTTCATCGGCGTCTGGTCGGAGACATGGCGGGAGATCTGGCTGCCGCTGATTGATCAACCGCTCGGGGACAGTGACGAAGGTGTTCCGGAGGATATTTTCTGCGAGTTGTACCGTGAGCTCGCCGAGGCCCTCAAGGCTCCCCCATCCATCGAAGCGCTAGCCGACATTATCGATAACCCGATTCAAAGCCGCGAGGCGTTCGAAAGCACACGCGCAGAGGACTTGGTTGGTGAGCGTGCGCTCGTTGCGTTCTTCGAGGCAGCGCACGATGCACTGGAAGGGCTTGGCGGGGACGCGCTGGCTAACCGCTATTTCAACCTGCTGGCCGCATTCATCGACAAATTCAATCTGCGGTATGACCTTAGGCGACCATGTGTTCTCTACCCGACGCTGCCGGGTTTGTTCGCGAGCTTGATCCGCGACCTAAGGGCACTGACAAGTCAGGATCCACACCTTAACCAGCTGATGAAGGAGTACGAGGACGCCGTTCGAGACCTGCGATTTGGCTGTACCGATGGCCGAATCAAGACGTGCATTGGCAAGCAATTCATGCTCCTGGAAGCCATAGGTGCCCTCGATCCCCGTGTGACAAAGAAAACACTCGGTGAAATGTGCGACCAGCTCGCTTCTTGGCCGCACGCGACGATTAAGGAATCACTTAAGAGGCTTTATGGATTTGCATCGGACTATCCGGGCATTCGCCACGGCAGCAGCGCAAAGGGTGTCCTTCGGCCGATCGACATGCGGGACTTGATTGCGATGTCGATTCTGCTCACGGGATTTACGCCTTACCTTGAACGCCGCCTGAACCCGGAAGCTATTTACGGCGTTGCGGTGTCTGCTTCCCCCGCTACATAGTGAGAAAAGAGCACGTGGTTTTCTTGGAATACCGTTTACTCGGATGCTTGGAGGGCGCCTTTGAGCCAGTTCGCCTCCCTTCAACGTGAATGGCCCGCCGTCTTCGAGAAATACATCCTTGCAAATCCGGCGCGACATTCCATAATTGCAAGCATGATCCCGCGCCGCCTGATGTCCGCGTTGACCGACGCCCTGGCCGAGGCGCCGGCGGTGGCGCTTCTGGGCGCACGCCAAGTGGGCAAGACGACCTTGGCGCTCGAGGTCGCCCAGTCGAGACCGAGCGTCTATCTCGACCTCGAGTCCGAGGCGGACCGCGCAAAGCTCTCCGACCCCGAGTGGTATCTGGCGCAGCACGAGGACAAGCTCGTCATCCTGGACGAGATTCACCGCGCGCCGCAGCTCTTCCGCAGCCTGCGCGGGTTGATCGACCGGGGCCGGCGCCGCGGGCGCGGCACGGGCCGCTTTCTGGTGCTGGGCTCGGCGTCCATCGCGCTGCTCAAGCAGTCGAGCGAAACGCTCGCAGGGCGCATCCGCTACCTGGAACTCGGGCCCCTTGATGCCGGCGAGGTGGCGCCGGAGCGGCTCGATGCGCTGTGGCTGCGCGGCGGGTTTCCCGAGAGCTTTCTCGCCGCCTCGGACGCGGCCAGCATGCGCTGGCGGCGTGACTTCATCCGCACGTATCTTGAGCGCGACATCCCGCAGCTCGGCCCGCGCATTCCGGCGGAGACCCTGCGGCGCTTCTGGACCATGCTCGCGCACCAGCAGGGCGGCCTGCTCAATGCCGCGGCGCTGGCGCGGGCGCTCGCGGTGGACGGAAAGACCGTGGCCCGCTACCTCGACCTGCTCGTGGATTTGCTGTTGGTGCGGCGCCTGCCGCCGTGGCATCGCAACGTGGGCAAACGCCTGGTCAAGTCGCCCAGGGTGTACGTGCGCGACAGCGGACTGGTGCATGCGCTGCTGTCCATTGGCGATTTCGAGAGCCTGCTGGCGCACCCGGTGGCCGGCGCGAGCTGGGAGGGCATGGTGATCGAGTCGCTGATCGCCGCGGCGCCGGCGGGCACCGAGGTGAGCTTCTTTCGCACGGCGGCCGGCGCGGAGCTCGATCTGCTGCTCGAGCTTCCCGGGCGACGCCGGCCGTGGGCGGTGGAAGTGAAACTTGGGTTGGCGCCAAAGATTGGGCGCGGCTTTCATTCCGCCGTCGAGACTGTGCAGCCGGAGCGCTGTTTCGTCGTCTATTCCGGTGCGGAGCGCTGTTCGCTGGCCCAAGGGGTGGAGGCGATCCCGCTCGCCGAGCTTTGCAGGGAGTTGGCTATACCATGAGCCAGTTTGCCTTTCTTCAACGTGAATGGCCCGCCGTCTTCGAGGCGGCGGCGAAGGCGGAAGAGGCCGTCCGCGCCGACCCGCGTACGGCCTGCTTTTACGCCCGCCGCGCGCTGGAGCTGGCGGTCGGCTGGGCCTACAAGCACGACCCGGCGCTCAAACTACCCTACCAGGACAACCTCTCTGCGCTCATTCACGAGCCGAGCTTCAAGCAGACGGCCGGGGAGGCCGTGTTCAACAAGGCGCGGGTGATCAATACGCTCGGTAACCGCGCCGTGCACAGTCAGCGGGCCGTGCCGGAAGCGGATGCGCTCGCGGCGGTGCGCGAACTGTTCCATGTCACTTACTGGTTCGCCCGCACCTATGGGCGCACGGGCCGGCCCGCGCCTGGCCTTGCCTTCGATGCCGCCGCGCTGCCGTGTACACAGACGGTGGCGGCGCAGACCGCGGAGCAGCTCCGGGCGCTGGAGGCGCGCCTGCGCGAAAAAGACGAGAAGCTCTCGGTGCTGCTTGCCGACAAGGCGGCGCTCGATGAGGAACTCGAGCGCCTGCGCGCGGAGGTGGCGAAGGCCAGGCAAGCCGCGGCCGCGCAGGCCGATACCCACGATTATGGCGAGTCCGAAACCCGCGACTACTTCATCGACCTCCTGCTCAAGGAGGCCGGTTGGCCGCTCGATCAGCCGCGCGACCGGGAGTTCGAGGTCAGCGGTATGCCTACACCCAAAGGCATAGGCTTCGTGGACTACGTGCTCTGGGGCGACGACGGCAAGCCGCTTGCCCTGGTGGAGGCCAAGCGCACACGCCGCGACCCGCGGGCCGGCCAGCAGCAGGCCAAGCTCTACGCCGATTGCCTGGAGCGGCAGTTCGGCCAGCGACCGGTGATCTTCTACTCCAACGGCTACGAGCATTGGATCTGGGACGACACGTTTTATCCGCCGCGCCGGGTGCAAGGATTTTATAAGAAGGCCGAGCTGGAGCTGCTCATCCAGCGGCGCGAGATGCGCCGCCCGCTGGCGACGGCGACCATCAACCCCGCGATCGTCGAACGACACTACCAGACACGCGCGATCCGGCGCGTGGCGGAAAGCTTCGAGCGCGACCACGACCGCAAGGCGCTTTTGGTGATGGCCACCGGCGCCGGTAAGACGCGCACGGTGATTGCGCTGTGTGATCTGCTGATGCGTTGCAATTGGGTCAAGCGCGTGCTGTTCCTCGCCGATCGCGTGGCGCTCGTGAACCAGGCGGTGAACGCATTCAAGAACCACTTACCCGATGCCTCGCCCGTAAACCTCGTCACCGAGAAGGCTTCCGAGGGGCGGGTGTTCGTTTCGACCTACCCGACGATGATGAGCTTGATCGACGAGGCGGTCGACGGGCAGCGGCGCTTCGGCGTGGGGCATTTCGATCTCGTCATCATCGACGAGGCGCATCGCTCGGTGTTCCACAAGTACCGCGCCATCTTCGACTACTTCGATGCGCTGCTGGTGGGGCTCACCGCCACGCCCAAGGACGAGGTGGACCGTAACACCTACAGATTGTTCGAGCTGGAAGACGGCGTGCCGACCGACGTCTATTCGCTCGAGGAGGCCGTGCGCGATGGTTTTTTGGTGCCGCCCAAGGCCGTGTCGGTGCCGCTCAAATTCCCGCGCGAGGGGATCAAGTACGAGGAGCTTTCGGAGGAGGAGAAGGACCAATGGGACGCGCTGGAGTGGGACGAAGAAGGCGACGCCCCGGACCGAGTCGAGGCCGCGGCCATCAACCGCTGGCTCTTCAACCAGGACACCGTGGACAAGGTGCTCGAGCACCTGATGACGCGCGGCCTCAAGGTCGCGGGCGGCGACCGGCTGGGCAAGACCATCATCTTCGCCAAGAACCAGCAGCATGCCGAGTTCATCGAAGAGCGGTTCAACGCCAACTATCCGCACCTCAAGGGGTCGTTTGCGCGCGTGATCACCTTCAAGACCGAGTACGCGCAAAGCCTCATCGACGATTTCTCGAACAAAGACCGGGCGCCGCACATCGCCATCTCGGTGGACATGCTCGATACGGGCATCGATGTGCCGGAAGTGGTGAATTTGGTTTTCTTCAAGCAGGTGCGTTCGAAGACCAAGTTCTGGCAGATGCTGGGGCGCGGCACGCGCCTGTGCCCCGACCTCTTCGGGCCGGGGCGGCACAAGGAATTCTTTTATCTCTTCGATTACTGTGGGAACCTTGAGTACTTCAGCCAGAACATCCCGGGTACGGAGGGGTTGATTGCCCCCTCGCTCGCCAAACGGGTATTCGACGCACGGCTCAAGCTGATTGCCGCGCTCGATGCGCGCTTAAAGGGCGAACAGGCGGGGCTTGCGATGGAGGAGGAGACGACCTACGGCGATCCGAAGACGGATGCGGAAGTGAGGCAGACTCTCGCCGAACAGCTTCAGCGCGAGGTGGCCGCCATGCCGCTGGAGAACTTTCTCGTGCGGCCGCACCGCCACTTGGTCGAGAAATACGCAAGTCCAGAAGCGTGGCAGGTCTTGACACCCGAAGCGCTGGCTGAGCTCTCCGAGGAGCTTGCGGGGCTTCCCACGCAACTGGAGCCAGAGAACGAAGAGGCCAAACGATTTGATCTACTCGTTTTCCAACTTCAACTAGCCTTGCTACGCGCCGAACCCGGCTATGAGCGGCTGCGGGAGCGTGTCAGGGAAATCGCGGGTCTGCTCGTGGAAAAGGAAGCGATTCCGATGGTGCGCGAGCAGATGCCTTTCATCCTGGAGGTCTTGAGCGACGCCTGGTGGCAGGACGTCACGGTGCCGATGCTGGAGGCGATGCGGCGGCGGCTGCGCGGACTGGTGCAATTGATCGACAAGCGCCAACGAAAACCGCTGTATACCGACTTCGAAGACGAGATGGGTGGCGAGACCGAATATGTTCTGACAGGGTTTGCCACCGGCACCGATCAGGCCAAGTTCATTGCCAAGGCGCGGGCGTTCCTGCGCCAGCATCTCGATCATGTCGCCGTCGCCAAGCTGCGCATGAACCGGCCGCTCACACCGTCCGACCTCGCCGAACTGGAACGGCTGCTGGGTGCAAGCGGCGTGGCCGAGCCGGAGGACATCCGCCGCGCAGCCGAGGATGCCCAGGGGCTGGGACTCTTCGTTCGCTCGCTCGTCGGCATGGACCGCGCGGCCGCCAAGGAGGCTTTGGCGAAATTCACCAACGGCAAGACCCTGAGCGCGAACCAACTCGAGTTCATCAATTTGATTGTGGATCATTTGACAGAGCACGGGTTCATGGAGGCGCCGCGGCTGTATGAATCGCCGTTTACGGATCTTGCGCCACAAGGTCCGGAGGTCCTGTTCAAGGCGAAGGAAGTCGATGAGCTCATCCGCGTGTTGCAGGCAGTGCGTGAGACAGCGATGGCGGCGTAAGTCGCGCTCTGTGAATTGCGCTGGCCTTGGGGCAGGGGTGTGTCGAGTCGTCCTCAGGCAGATGTGATACGGCCCGATGCTCTCCATCTGCCCGGTGTCGCAATCTTCTCCCATCCCTAAGAGAGTCGACGCATCGAGTCTGGCATACAGCCAGCCGCCGCACGCCAGAACGCCCGTGCCTACCATCGTCTCTTGATGTGCATGCTCCGCAAGCACGGCTACCCGCCTGACAGGCAGCAGAAAGCGACGCTCACCGTCTTTAAGCAGGCTGAGCCGCGGTCCACCGAGGGGGTCGAGGCGTGAACAGCCGCGTTGCCGTGGCGCAGCGCGGCCTTGCCGATTCTGGCCGCAGGTTGACGTGATGCGGCCATGCCCCTAATCGGCTCCGCAGAAAAAACTGCTTGCATCCTTTGGCAAAGCTGGGGGCAGTGTTCCAGCCTGCCGACCATCGTCGCTCGGAGAGGCGCGGGATGCTGCAACTTTCGTCAGCCTAGGCCTGCTCCCTGTCGGAGAAGAGATCGCGCTCAATGGCCTTGGCTGCCGCCAGCCCTTGCGCGATGGCGGTCGGCACCGAGGGCTGGGGGCTTGCGGTAATGTCGCCGGCGGCGTAGATGCCGGCGACACTGGTGCGCTGCCAGCCATCGACGTGGAGGTGACCGCTGGCCGTGATGGCCGGACGGATCGTCTCAGCGAAGGCCGTCAGCACCTCGATGTTGGGTTGGTAACCATACATGACGAGCAACCAGTCGTAGCGCTCGCTCGCCCCACCCCATTCTGCCGCGATGTGCTCGCCCATCACCGTCAGCCGGCTCGGGATGCAATGGTCTTTGAGCTCGATCTCGGGGCGGGCGGCGCAGGCGGCCAAGAAGGGCTTGCGCGCGGAAAAGCGGGCCCGCGTGCATACCCGCACCGTGTTGCCGCGCTCGGCCAGGAATAGGGCGTGGTCGAGGGCATTGTCGCCGCCGCCCAAGATGAGGACGCGGGCGTTGCGCACCTCGTCGCGGATGGCGTCCGACAGGGGGCCGATGATCACTCGCCGCGATTGTGCGGCCAGCGCTTGCAGCGTCGGTGTGGCGCGCGGCCGCATGCCGGTGGCGAGCACCACGGCCTGGGCGTGCTCAGTCACTTCGCCCGTAGGCGTATGGATCTTCAAAACGAAGCCGCCCTTCTCCGGCGCGACCGATCGGACTTGTGCGCTGCGATAAAGCCTAAGCGGTAGCTTGAGGAAATGGTCAGTTAACCGCTTAGTCATCTGCTCGCCCGTCTCCTCGGGGTGTCCGAGCAGCCAGAGATTGGGGTGGAAGTTGGTGCGCTGGCTGCCGCCGATGTGATCGCTCACTTCGATGACCACCGGCTCGAGGCCGTAGGACAGGCAGGCATTGGCGCACGACATGCCGGCCGGGCCGGCGCCTAGGATGGCGACCTGGGTCATGGCAGGGCTTGGCCTAGCGAAAGATGCGGTCCTCTGGCAGGCGAGCTGCTAGCAAGCCGCCCAGCAGCGCATCGGCGGTGCGGCAAACCGGGGCGAGTCATGGCGATAGCGGCGTTATGATGTGCGTATGCAATCTAACACAGCGCAGGCATTGCCCGAACCCGACCCCGCGGCGCTGGCCACAAGCCGCGCGCTCGCAGCCGCCATCCGTGCCGAGATCGAGGCCGCTGGCGGCTGGATCTCCTTCGCCCGCTACATGGCGCTTGCCCTCTACACGCCAGGGCTGGGCTATTACAGCGGTGCGGCGCGCAAGTTTGGCGCCGGCGGCGATTTCGTCACCGCGCCCGAGTTGACGCCGCTCTTCGGACAAGCCGTCGCCCGCCAGGCAGCCGAGGTGCTCGACGCTACCGGTGGCGACATCCTCGAGTTGGGGCCGGGCAGCGGCCGGTTGGCGCTCGATCTGCTCACTACCCTAGCGGCGCTCGACCGCCTACCACGGGCTTACCTGATGTTGGAAGTGAGCGCTAGCTTACGTGCGCGCCAGCGGGATCTGTTCCAAGCGCAAGCGCCGCAGCTCTTGCCCCGCTTGCGTTGGGTCGACGCCATGCCCGCCGGGTTCAGCGGTCTGGTGCTGGCCAATGAGGTTCTCGATGCCCTGCCGGTGCATCGCATCCTCTGGCAGGATGGCGGTCCGGTCGAGCTCGGCGTTGCCGTCGATTTCGCGGGGGCCTTCGTCTGGCAGCCCCGGCCCCTGTCGCCTGGCCCCCTGCGCGATGCGGCTTGCGCCCTGGCTATGCCGGTGGGATACGTCAGCGAAATCAACCTGGCCGCGCCAGCGCTCGTGCGAGCGCTCGCCAAGCGTCTTGCACGCGGGGTTGTGCTGTTGCTCGATTACGGCTTTCCCCGCCGCGAGTACTACCACCCGCAGCGTCAGGGCGGCACGCTCATGTGTCATCGCGCCCACCGCGTGCATGACGACCCCTTCGATCTACCGGGGCTGACGGACATTACCGCCCACGTCGATTTTACCGCGGTGGCCGAGGCGGGGTACGCCGCCGGTCTGACCCTGCTGGGCTATATCGATCAGGCGCGTTTCCTGGTCAATTGCGGCCTGCTGGAGCCTTTGCGAGCGCTGCAACCCGGCACTGCCGATCTTGCGCGTGTGCTCGCAGCGGTGCACAAGCTCTTGCAGCCCGCCGAGATGGGGGAGCTCATCAAGGCGATCGCGCTCGGCCGCGGCGTGGCGCCGCCGCTACTGGGGTTTACGCAAGGCGACCGCAGCGCCCGGCTTTGACGGGTAAGCGCCAGGGGTGGCGGCATGCCGGCGCGCTCAGGCCGGCGTGAAGGCGAACTTGCCGCCCTTCTCTTCGAATACGCCCAGGCGTGTGCCCAGGTCAGCCGGCGCCGCATCGAAGGCCTGCACGCGGCAGCTCAGGGTACTCACCGCCCAGTGCCGGTTGTCGATCTTGAGGATGTAGATGGGTTCGGCATACTCGGGCGGCGCCTGGTAGAGCTCGATACGGGCGCGGCGCGGCACGTCCTGGATTTCGAGGCCGCCGCGGCAATCTGGCATACGGCTTGCCGCGACGGTGAGCGCCACCGTGTCTCGCCAGAACCAGTCTTGCACGCGATGCAGCATGATGGTGTGCTCGCGGCTGCCATCGATGAGATAGGAGGCGGTGTCGTTGACACAGGCAGCTAAAAACAAGGGTAGGACGATCAGGAACATTCGCGTCGATACCATGGATACGCTCGCTGTCCTCATTTTTCCCTCACCGACCCAATGTCTGTTGTGATTTTAATAATAGTCCATTGTTTTCTTCTTGCGAGAGTGCAAGCATGCGGTAGGCTACTTGGTCCAAAACAAAGAACTCCATACCCATAATAGGTCAGTCAATCGACATTCCTGACCGAAAACGAGCTATGCTATCCTACGATGCTGTAGCGGGGTTGGATAAATCGCGGCACGGGCGTGCTTACCGCATTGCGCGATGTTGGCGTAAGGCCGCTAACCACAGATCTTCCTTGAGGAGATTTGTGGGCGTGAAACATTTACCGCTGGCCTGCAAGTTATGCATCGGATGGCCAAAAGCGGCGAGGAGGATAAGCGTAGGCTATAGTGGAGGTAACGGCTGGTGATAACACGAGCATGTTTGATGGATAATTAATATTTTCCTTAGAGCGTCGTGTGCTCGGCCATCATCCGCCCTTAATCCTGCTTGCGGCTTACTTTGAGTTTCCATAGCGCCTAACCTTGGCAATGGATGATCTCTATGAATCAACCGCTTGCACCATTTGGACTAGCTATCGATGAGCGCTTCGCTCCATACATGGCAAACGCGCTCAAAATCGCGCTTGTATTACTGGCGGCTTGGGTAGGATTACGTCTGATCGGCAGAATGGTCAAGATTTTCAAACGGTTCGCCTTGAAGCGCGCCGAGGACGCCGAATCCATCCGACGGGTGGAGACCCTTGCCCGAGTCATTCGTTATGTGTCTACCGTTTTCTTGATCACCGCCGTCACCATGGAGATCCTGCATCTGCTCGGCATCTCCATCGCTCCCCTGCTCGGTGCCGCCGGCGTGGTGGGCATCGCGGTGGGCTTTGGCGCCCAAAGCCTGGTGAAAGACTATTTCACCGGTTTTTTCCTGCTGCTCGAGAACCAGATCCGCGTCGGTGACTTCGTGGCCATCGCCGGTGAGCGCGGGCTGGTCGAGGAGCTCACCTTGCGCCATGTGCGCTTGCGCAGCTTCGATGGCAACGTGCACTTCATCCCCACGGGCATGATCGACAAGGTCACCAACATGAGCTTAGAGTTTTCCTATGCGGTGATCGACGTGGGTGTGGCCTATCGCGAGGACCTGGACGAGGTGTTCGCAGTGATGCGCGCAACCGGTGCGGCGCTGCGCGAAGACCCGGAATACGGTCCGCGCATCCTAGAGGACCTCGAGCTTTTGGGAGTAGAGAACTGGGCCGACTCTTCAGTGGTGATCCGCGCGCGCATCAAGGTGCAGCCGCTGGAGCAATGGCGTGTGCGGCGTGAATATCTGCGCCGCCTGAAACAGGCCTTTGATGCTCAGGGCATCGAGATCCCCTACCCCCACCTGACGCTCTATGCAGGACGAAGCAAAGATGGGAGTGCACCGCCTTTGCGCTTGCTCATTGAGACACAGCCTGGCGCCAATGTATGAGCGTATCTTAACGTAACGAAAACCACACCATGACCAGGCCATCGCTATGACCAGGCCATCGGCCAGTCCAAGCTTAGGCCAGGACGATTCGCTACTTGCCTACACAGAAGCGGCTAAAGATTTCGCCCAAAAGGTCATCGGCGGTAAATTCCCCGGTGATGGTGGCGAGGGCCTCTTGCGCCAGGCGCAGTTCCTCGGCGAAGAGTTCGAGCATGCTGAGCTTGTCGCGGGCATTGGCAAGGTGGGTGGCTGCCTTCTGCAGGGCGGCGAGGTGGCGGGCGCGGGCCATGAAGCTGCCCTCACCCACCGGCTGCCAACCCGCCAGCTTGAGCAATTGCTGCTTCAGCAGCTCGACACCGGTGCCGAGCTTGGCGGAAAGCCACAGCTCACGGCCATCGGCAGAGATTCTGGCCGCTTCCTGGGTGAGGTCGATCTTGTTGTGCACCGTGATGAGCGGGATATCGGGCAGGGCGGCGAGGATTTCGGCTTCACGCTGCGACACGCCGAGCGTGGCATCGACCAGCAACAAGGCCACATCGGCCTTGGCCACGGCATCCCAGGTGCGAGCGATGCCCTGTGCCTCGACCGGGTCGGTCGTTTCCCTGAGCCCGGCGGTGTCCACCACGTGGATGGGGATGCCTTCGATCTGGATCGCCTCGCGCACCGTGTCGCGGGTGGTGCCGGCGATGTCGGTGACGATGGCCGCCTCATAGCCGGCGAGCCGGTTTAGAAGTGAGGACTTACCTACATTGGGCTGGCCGATCAATACCACGCTCAGACCTTGCCGCAGCAAGGCCCCTTGCCGGGCGCGCCGTTGCACCGCTTGCAAGCGCTTCAGGATGTCCTCGAGCTGGCCAGAGAGATCGTACTGGTCCAAACCGCCGATCTCTTCCTCCGGGAAATCGAGGCAGGCCTCCACGAGGGTGCGCAGGTGGATGATCGCCTCCACCAGGGCGTGCACCGCCTGAGAAAACTCCCCTTGCAGCGAGCGCATGGCGCTGCGCGCCGCTTGCCGACTCTGTGCCTCGATCAGGTCGGCGATGGCCTCGGCCTGGGCCAAATCGATCTTGCCATTGAGGAAGGCGCGCCGCGAGAACTCGCCCGGTTCGGCCAGGCGGGCGCCCAGTTCCAGGCAACGCTCGAGGACCATCTCGAGCACTTGCGGGCCGCCATGGCCTTGCAGCTCCAAGACCTCCTCGCCCGTGAAAGACGCCGGGGCGGTGTAGTAAAGGGCTATGCCCTCGTCGAGGGCCTGGCCGCTGGCGTCCAAGAAGCGCGTGTAGGTGGCATGACGCGGCTTGAGCGGGCGTCCGACGATGCCGGCGATGAGCGCGCTCAAATCGCCGCCAGACACACGCACGATCCCTATGCCGCCGCGACCAGGCGCGGTTGCGATGGCGGCAATCGGCTCACTTCCTGGGCTTGGCATGCGCGCCGGCGCGCTCGATGACGTGGTTGATGCGCCACTGCTGCACGATGGAGAGCACGTTGTTCACCAGCCAGTAGAGCACCAGCCCTGCCGGGAAGAAGAAGAAGAACACCGAGAAGACGATGGGCATGATCAGCATCACCTTCGCCTGCACCGGGTCGGGCGGCGTCGGGCTCATCTTCATCTGCACGAACATGGTCGCGGCCATGATCAAGGGCAGGATGTAATACGGGTCGGGCGCCGACAAGTCTTTGATCCACAGCGCAAAGGGCGCTTGCCGGAGTTCGACGGCACCCAGCAGCACCCAATACAGGGCGATGAACACCGGGATTTGCACCAGGATGGGCAGGCAACCGCCGAGGGGATTGATCTTTTCTTCTTGATAGATCTTCATCATCGCCTCGTGCAGCTTTTGCCGGTCGTCGCCATAGCGTTCCTTAAGCGCTTGCAGGCGCGGCGCGAGCTTGCGCATCTGCGCCATGGACTTGTAGCTGGCGGCCGACAGCGGATAGAAGATCAGCTTGATCAGCACGGTCAGCAGGATGATGGCCACGCCCCAGTTGCCGACCAGGCCTTTGAGCCAGTTCAGCAGCAAAAACAGCGGATAGGCCAAAACGGTGAAGATGCCGTAATCGACCACATACTGCAGCCCAGGCGCCAGGGCCTTGAGCTTTTCCAACTCTTGCGGGCCGGCATAGAGGCGCATCGATATCGTCTTCTCCTCACCCGGCGCGAGCGCTACTGCTGGGGTGAGCATGCTGGCGCGATAGAGGCCATCGCCTAGGCTATCGGTGCGGAATTCGCGCTTGAATGCGGCAGCAGGGTCGGGCGCTAGCCAGGCCGCGACAAAGTGGTGCTGCACCATGGCAAGCCAGCCATCGTTCGCCTCGCGCACGTGCGCTTGCTTGCCCTTGGCGATGTCCTCGAAACTTGCCTTTTGAAACTTGCCCGCCTCGGTGTAAATCGCTGGCCCGGTATAGGTATAGATGAAGGCCGACTCCCCCGCCGGCGGCTCACCGTGGCGCAAGAACTGATAGTAAGGGTAGCCGACGAGCGGCGCGCTGCTGAGGTTGCGCAACGTGTGCAGCACCTCGACGAGGTAGCTGCCGCGGCGGAAGACATAGGTCTTGGTGACCTCGGCCTGGTCACTCTTGTAGCGCAAGGCCACGCGCAGGACATCCTGGCCGGGGCTCAGGGTGTATTCCCCCGCCTCAAGCGTATAGACCGACTTATGGCTGGGCAGACCCTCGCCGATGAGACCAGACTGGGCATGGTAGGGGCGTCCAGGTTTTTCCTCGAACAGGACGAAGGGCTTCTGGTCATCGACGTTGTCGCGGTAGGCCTTGAGGGTCAGTTGGCGGATGTCACCGCCATGGGCGTCGATGACCGCTTCGATGACGTCGGTCTTGACGATGGCCCGAGGGCCTTGGCTAGGCGTGCTCGCTGTCGGCAGCGCCGTCGTCCGCTTGAGGCCCTCACCCGGGGTAGGCAAATCCGCATTTACCTCATCGGTCTGAGGTGAGGCTTGGGCCTTGGCGGACGCCGGGACAGGCTTGGGCCGGTTATAGTCTTGCCAAGCCTCCCAGAGCATGAGAAGCGAAAAGGAAAAGACGATGAAAGCGATGAGGCGTTGCGTGTCCATTTACGAGCTGCTCATGACAGGGATAGCCAAACGCTATCCGGATTGCTCTCTGCGCGTCAGATCCTGTGCATACGGGCCGACAGAGTTTTCATTGGGCCATGCAGGACCTGCGCTGGTTTGATCAGGAGCGCGGCAGGTCATGACCCGAGGTGCTTGAACACGATGCTGGCTCGGCCGTTGCCAAGCGCTTCGTGGCGCGGCAGCGACCCAAAAGCGAGGCGAATTCCGCGCGGAACTGGTCGAACGGGCAGGCTGACTTGAGCCGAGCCACGACGTCCAGGCTGCCAAGCTCATGCTGCTTGAGGCGGAAGCCCTCGCGCATGAGCCGCTTGTAGCGGTTTCTGCGCGCGGCAAGGGGGACTAAGCGGCGGGAGACGATCAGGCCAAGCCGGGGGTGGGCAAGGCCGTTAGGGCGGGTGTAGAGGTCCACGCAACTGCCCCGGATGACCGATTGAGCGCGAAACACGGATGAGAAGTCATCCGCTTTGCGCAGGATTTTGTCCTTGCCCAACCCGAGTGGGCGGGCTTTGGCTACCGTCAAACCGCGAGTCGCTTGCGCCCCTTGGCGCGGCGAGCGTTGATGACCGCCCGACCCGTCTTGGTCTTCATGCGGGCACGAAAGCCGTGGGTGCGCTTGCGACGGATCACAGAAGGTTGGTATGTCCGTTTCATGTTCAGGCCTATGTGTACAAATCCATGAGTAAACTAAAAAAACATTACCCTTGTCAAGGAAGTTTTACCGTTACCAGGCGGATAGCTCGTGCTAAAATCGAAAGCGGTTGGTGCTGAGAGGGTTGTCGCGGCCAGGTTAGATCGAGCTAACGCCTGCGAGCGACAAGCTCTCCTCCCTGCGTGCCCCACCCTCATGGTACCCTAGCCACGTCTATCTTCAGGCAGTCAACGACCGCACAAACATGAGTGGTTTTTGGAGCCATTGTCTTACCCATTTCGAGCAGACACTCAATAACCAGCAGCTCAATACCTGGCTGAAACCGCTTACGGTGCAGGAAAACGATGATGAGGTGCTGGTCACAGCGCCCAACCGCTTCGTGCTACAGTGGGTCAAGGATCGTTTCCTCCAGGATATCGAGGCGCTGGCAGAGCGCTATTTCGCGCGCAAGGTGGCCATTACCCTGACCTTGGCCAACCCCAGCGCTATACCAGCCAAAGCGGCCAATGGCGAGACCTCCGCCCAGCGTGCGCCGCAGAGGCCGATCAACGCCAAGACCCTGAGCAACGGCGCGGCTGAACACACACGGCTCAATCCCCTGTTCACCTTCGATACCTTCGTGCGTGGCAAAGCCAACGACCTGGCGCGCGCCGCCGCGCTGCAAGTCGCAGACAATCCAGGCGCGAGCTACAACCCCCTGTTCGTCTACGGCGGTGTAGGTCTCGGCAAGACCCATCTCATTCAGGCCATAGGCAATCGTGTGTTGGAAAGCAATCCAACAGCCAATGTGCGCTACATTCATGCCGAGCGCTACTTTTCCGACATGATCCGTGCCATCCGCAGCAAAGCTTTCGAGGACTTCCGGCGCCGCTACGACAGCCTGGACGTGCTGCTGATCGACGACATCCAGTTCTTCGCTAACAAGGACCGCACGCAGGAAGAGTTCTTCTACACCTTCAACAGCCTGATCGAGGCACACAAGCAGGTCATCATCACCAGCGACACCTTCCCCAAAGACTTGGAAGGCATAGAAGAGCGCCTAAAATCGCGCTTTAGCTGGGGGCTTACGGTTATGCTCGAGCCGCCAGAGCTGGAGATGCGCGTAGCGATCTTGCAAAATAAAGCTCGCTTGGAAGGCGAGGTACTCGACGATGCCACCGCCTTTTTCATCGCCAAGCAGATCCGTTCCAACGTGCGTGAGCTAGAGGGAGCGTTGAAGCGCGTCATCGCTTATGCCCGCTTCCAAAAGCAACCTATTACCGTCGAGCTTGCCAAAGAAGCCCTGAAGGACTTGTTGGCCGTTCAGAACCGCCAGATCTCGATCGAGAACATCCAAAAGACCGTGGCCGATTTCTACAAGATCAAGGTGGCCGATATGTACTCGAAAAAGCGCAACCGTAATCTCGCGCGCCCGCGTCAGATGGCCATGTTCCTCGCCAAGGAACTGACCGATATGTCGCTTCCAGAAATCGGTCAAGCTTTCGGTGGGCGTGATCACACCACCGTGTTGCACGCTTGCCGCAGAATCGAAGCCCTGCGCAAAACCGATCCCACGTTGCGTCGCGACCACAACCTACTGGTGCAAGTCCTAACAGGATAAGTCTGTGCACATATCCGCAAGTTGTTGCGAATATTTACGCTAGCGGCGCGCCAAGCAAACGAGTTTTTCACTGAATCTCCTGCCTGTGCGCAGGGTTTATTCACAGCAAAGTTGTTCACCTAACTTATTGAGTACAAAATAAAAATTCAAGTTATCCAGCAGGAAGGTCCACCACCAACTCCACGATCAGGTAAATACACATGCTTGTATTCGAGACACGCAGAGATAGCTTGTTGAGACCCCTGCAGGCTGCCGTCGGTGTTGTCGAGCGCAAACAAACGCTGCCCATCC
The DNA here is from genome assembly GCA_041640815.1 of Thiobacillaceae bacterium. GTDB lineage: Bacteria > Pseudomonadota > Gammaproteobacteria > Burkholderiales > Thiobacillaceae > JANWZL01. The sequence goes on along the minus strand of JBEPZO010000014.1, from coordinate 21,757 downwards.
TCGCCAATGTGCTGATCGAGGCCGCTGCCGATCGCACAGCCCTGGTGGCGACGGACTTGGAGTTGCAGATCACCACTTGGGTCGATGCGATCGCGGCTGCCGGCATGGCATTCACGGTGTCGGCGCGCAAGCTGCTCGATATCTGCCGTGCCCTGCCCGATGGCGAGGTGATCAGGCTGGAGCTAGATTCCGAGCATCTGAAGCTCAAGGCGGGGAAGAGCCGCTTCAGCCTGCAGACCCTGCCGGCGCGGGATTTTCCGCGCATGCAGCTCGCCGATGGCGAGACGGTGCGCTTACAGCTCGCGCAGGGACGGCTACGCCATCTGCTCGCGCGCGTGCAATACGCCATGGCGGTGCAGGACATCCGCTATTACCTCAACGGCATGCTCATCTCGCTGCAAGGCGATCGCCTGGTGGTGGCGGCCACCGATGGTCACCGTTTGGCCGTGGATGCCACGCCCCTCGAGCAGGCCCCGCAGCAGGGCATCGATGTCATCCTGCCGCGCAAGACGGTGCAAGAACTGACCAAGCTCCTGGGCGACGACGAGACGCCGGTGGAAGTGCAGTTGGCCAGGAATCAGGTGATGCTCACGCACCCTGGCTTCGAGTTATGCAGCAAGGTCATCGATGGCAAGTTCCCCGATTATCAGCGGGTGATTCCAAGCGGCTACGAGAAGGTCTTGCAGATCGAGCGGCAGCGCTTCAGCCAAGCCCTCGCCCGAGCGGCGATCTTGACCAATGAGAAGTATCGGGGCGTGCGCCTGGCCTTGACGCACGGCTGTTTGCGGCTTTCCTGCAGCAACAACGAGCAGGAAGAGGCGCAGGAGGAACTGGACGTCGACTATCAGAACGAGCCGCTCGATATCAGCTTCAACGTCCAGTATCTACAGGACGTGTTGAACAATCTCGATGGTGACCAGATCCAGTGCAGCTTCGGTGATGCCACGAGTTCCATGCTGCTCACTATCCCGGGAGACGAAAATTTCCGCTACGTCGTCATGCCGATGCGAATCTAGAGGCAGGCGCGCCTTGCCGCCCTGCGTCGAGCTTCGAGCGGTGGTTGGCCGCCATCGGTGGCCTGCACTGCGTTAGGGAGGAATGTTTCACGTGGAACCCCAAACCAACCATCACGCCGGCGCCGACACCTACGACGAGTCCAGCATCCAGCAGCTCGAAGGCCTGGAAGCGGTGCGCAAGCGGCCCGGCATGTACATCGGCGACACCCAAGACGGCACAGGCCTGCATCACATGGTGTTCGAGGTGTTGGATAACGCCATCGACGAGGCCTTGGCCGGCTACTGCGACGACATCAAGGTCATCATCCATGCCGACAACTCCATCACCGTGAGCGACAACGGCCGCGGCATCCCGGTCGGGATCAAGTTCGATGACAAGCATGAGCCCAAGCGCTCGGCTGCCGAGATCGTGATGTGCGTCCTGCATGCCGGCGGCAAATTCAATCAGAACAGCTACAAGGTGTCGGGTGGCCTGCATGGCGTGGGCGTGTCCTGTGTCAATGCCCTGTCGAAATGGCTCAAGCTCAACATCCGCCGCGATGGCAAACACTATTTCATGGAGTTTCACCGTGGCGTGCCTCAGGATCGCCTCATCGAGATCCAAAACGGGGTCGAAGTGTCGCCCATGCGCGTGGTGGGGGAGACCAACCGGCGCGGCACGGAGGTGCATTTTCTGGCCGACGAGGAGATCTTCGGCCGCGTCGAATATCACTACGAGATCCTGGCCAAGCGCATCCGCGAGCTGTCCTTTCTCAACAATGGCGTCAAGATCGAGCTGATCGACGAACGCGATGGCCGGCACGAAAGTTTCGCCTTTTCCGGCGGCGTCAAGGGCTTCGTCGAATACATCAACCGCAACAAGACGGTCCTGCATCCCAACGTGTTCTACGCCAGCGGCGTGAGCACCTCCACGGGGGTGCCGATCACGGTCGAGGTGGCGATGCAGTGGAACGATAGCTACCAGGAGCAGGTGCTGTGCTTTACCAACAACATCCCGCAGTCGGACGGTGGCACGCACCTGACGGGGCTGCGTGCCGCCATGACGCGGGTCATCAACAAATACATCGAGGAAAACGAGATTGCCAAGAAGGCCAAGGTGGAGATCACCGGCGACGACATGCGCGAGGGTCTGGCGTGCGTGCTGTCGGTGAAGATGCCCGATCCGAAGTTTTCCTCGCAGACCAAGATGAAGCTGGTATCCAGCGAGGCGAGGGCGGCGGTGGAGGAGATCGTGGCGCAGAAGCTCGCCGAATTCCTGCTCGAGAAACCGCAGGATGCCAAGGTCATCTGTGCCAAGATCGTAGAGGCCGCGCGCGCCCGCGAGGCGGCGCGCAAGGCGCGCGAGATGACGCGACGCAAGGGCGTGCTCGACTCCGCTGGCCTGCCTGGCAAGCTTGCCGATTGTCAGGAGAAGGATCCTGCGCTATGCGAGCTCTACCTGGTCGAGGGGGATTCTGCCGGTGGCTCGGCCAAGCAAGGGCGAGACCGCAAGTTCCAGGCCGTGCTGCCGCTCAAGGGCAAGATCCTCAACGTGGAGAAGGCGCGCTTCGACAAGATGCTCTCCTCGGCCGAGGTGGCCACCTTGATCACTGCCCTGGGCACGGGCATCGGCAAGGATGACTACGATCCCTCGAAGCTGCGCTACCACCGCATCATCATCATGACCGACGCCGACGTCGACGGCTCCCATATCCGCACCCTGCTGCTCACCTTCTTCTACCGTCAGATGCCGGAACTGGTCGAGCGCGGCCACATCTACATCGCCCAGCCGCCGTTGTACAAGGTCAGGCAGGGCAAGACCGAGACCTACCTCAAGGACGACCACGAACTGAAGCAATTCCTGCTGCGCCTGGCGCTCAAGGATGCGGCGCTGGTGCCGTCGGCGGGGGCGGAACCGATCACGGGCGAGGGCTTCGACAAGATCGCGCGCCAATTCTTGCTGGCCGAGGCGGTCATCGAGCGGCTAGGCCGGCGCATGGACCAGGACGTGCTCTATGCGCTGCTGCGTGTGCCGCCGATTAACCTCGCGAGCGAGCGCGCTGCACAAACGGCCGCCGAGCACTTGCGGCGCGAGCTGAGCAAGCTCGGTCCGGTCAGCATCAGCCTGCAGAAAGAAGAGGACAATGAGTACTGGCGGCTGGAGATCGTCAAGAGCCGCCATGGCAATCGCACCACCACCTCGCTCGACGCACAATTCATCGAGGGCGGCGACTATGAGCCCCTGCGGCAGACGGCGGCCATTCTCTCTGGTCTCATCGGCGCAGGGGCCGAGATCCGCCGCGGCGAGGCGCGCGCTGCCGTCCTAGACTTCAAGCAGGCCATGGATTGGCTGCTGGAGGACGTCAAGAAGAATCTGAGCATTCAACGCTACAAGGGATTGGGCGAGATGAATCCCGAACAGCTCTGGGAGACGACCATGGACCCGGCTGCCCGTCGCCTGCTCAAGGTGCAGATCGAGGACGCCATCGCCGCTGACGAGATCTTTACGACCCTCATGGGTGAGGAGGTCGAGCCACGCCGCAGCTTTATCGAGCGCAACGCCCTGGGCGTGCGCAATCTCGACATTTGAGCCCAGATCTTCCATTCGACCGGCTTACGCCTGCGTGCCCTTATGCTGGTGATGCCTGCCCCGGATTGCGTGACGGGCATCGGTCCGCGGGTAGGTATTGACACTTGAGCGTGCACCTACACTGCCGACAAATGCGTCACCCGATCAGCAGATATACTTGGTACACCGCCATGCCGAGCCAATACATATGACCGCCCCGCTCAACATCGTCATCCTTGCGGCAGGTCGCGGCACACGCATGCAGTCCGATCTGCCCAAGGTGCTCCATCCGCTCGCCGGCCGGCCTTTGCTCAAACACGTGCTCGCCGCCGCCGAGGCGCTCGCGCCACAGCGCATCTGTGTCGTGTATGGCCACGGGGGCGAGCGTTTGCCGGCCGCCATTGGCCGAGGCGACCTCTGCTGGGTGCGCCAAGATCCCCAGCTGGGCACGGGGCATGCGATGCAGCAGGCACTGCCACACCTCGACCCCGAGGCGGTGGTGCTCATCCTCTATGGCGATGTGCCGCTCACCCGAGCCGAGACCCTCAAGGAACTGGTGCTCATCGCCCGTGAGGGGGCGCTTGCCCTGCTGACGGTGCGTCTGCAAAATCCGGCCGGCTATGGGCGCATCGTGCGCGATAGCCGCGGTCAGGTCGCGCGCATTGTCGAGCATAAGGATGCAAGCCGCGAGGAACTGGCCATCGATGAGGTCAACACCGGCATCCTCAGCCTGCCGGTGGCCAAGCTTGCTAGGTGGCTCGCGCGGCTGACCAACGACAACGCCCAAGGGGAGTACTACTTGACCGACATCATCGGCATGGCGGCCGCCGAGGGCGAGTCCATCATCCCATGCCATCCCTCGGCAGTGTGGGAGGTGTTGGGGGTGAATAGCCGCCAGCAACTGGCTGAGCTGGAGCGCATCTATCAGGACGGCATCGCCCGCGACTTGATGAACCGCGGCGTGACGTTGATCGATCCCTCACGCCTAGACGTGCGCGGCGAGCTCGAGTGCGGTCGCGATGTCAGCATCGACGTCGGTTGCATCTTCGAGGGCAAGGTTGTGCTGGGCGATCGTGTGAAAGTAGGCGCTTACTGTGTGCTCAAGGACGTCGAAGTCGCGGCCGAGGCGGAGATCCTGCCCTTTTGCCACATCGAGGGCGCACGCATCGGCACGCAGGCGCGCGTTGGCCCCTATGCGCGGCTGCGTCCCGGGACTACGCTCGACGCCGAGACTCACATCGGCAACTTCGTCGAGGTGAAGAACAGCCAGGTGGGCTTCAACTCCAAGATCAACCACTTGTCCTATATCGGCGACGCCTACATCGGGCGCAAGGTTAATATCGGCGCCGGTACCATCACCTGTAACTACGATGGCGCCAATAAACACCGCACGGTGATCGAGGACGAGGCCTTCATCGGTTCCGACACCCAACTCGTCGCGCCAGTGACGGTGGGGCGGGGCGCAACCATCGGCGCTGGCACCACGCTCACCCGCGATGCCCCGCCGGGCGAGCTTACCCTCTCGCGCGTGAGGCAGTTCACCATCCCAGGTTGGCAACGCCCGAAGAAGAGCGGCGGGAGCGAAGCGTGACGCCAATGTGTGACGCAATGAGTAGACGCGGCTCTGCCGCCGGTGGGCGCCATCACCCTAACGACTCCTAGCGCGGAGCGCAAAACATGTGCGGTATCGTAGGTGCTATCGCCGAACGCAACGTCGTGCCCATCCTCATGGATGGCCTGGCACGACTGGAATACCGCGGCTATGATTCGGCCGGCCTCGCCGTGCGCGTGGCGGACGGTCGCCTGGAGCGGATACGCGCGGTGGGCAAGGTGGCCCGTCTGCGCCAGCTGTTGGCTGAACGTCCGCTCGTTGGCAAGCTCGGCATCGCCCACACGCGCTGGGCCACGCATGGCATGCCCGCAGAGCGCAATGCCCACCCGCACATGAGCGGCGAGAAGGTGGCCGTCGTACACAACGGCATCATCGAGAACCATGCCGAGCTACGCGAAGAGCTCAAGGCGCACGGCTACCAATTCAGCTCCGACACGGATACCGAAGTCATCGCTCACTTGCTGGCTAGACTGCTGGAGCGGGAGTCGGACCTCCTGCGCGCCGTACAACAGGCGGTAAAGCGGCTCGTCGGTGCCTATGCCCTGGCCGTGGCGAGCCCAGGCGATGCGCAACGCATCGTCGTGGCGCGGGCCGGCAGCCCCCTGGTGATCGGCCTCGGGGAGGACGAAAACTTCATCGCCTCGGACGTCTTCGCCCTGTTGCCGGTCACGCAGCGCTTCATCTTCCTGGAGGAAGGCGATGTCGCCGAGATAAGCCGCACCGCTGTGCGCATCTACGATGCCGATGGGCAATCGGTTGAGCGCCCCGTGCGTGTCTCGCAGTTGACGGCCGCCACCGCCGACAAGGGCCCATACCGCCACTACATGCTCAAGGAGATCATGGAGCAGCCAGCGGTGATCAGTGAGACGCTCGAGGGCCGCATCCACAAAGGCCGCCTGTTGGAGGAAAGCTTCGGCCATGAGGCCAAGGCGTTGTTGGATCGCACTCAGGGCGTGCACATCGTCGCCTGCGGCACCAGCTACCATGCCGGCATGGTGGCCAAGTATTGGTTGGAGGAGGTGGGCGTGCCCTGTGCCGTGGAGGTGGCGAGCGAATACCGCTACCGTAAGGTCGTGGTGCCGCCAGGCACGCTCTTCCTGTCCATCTCCCAATCCGGCGAGACCGCCGATACCCTGGCGGCGCTGCGTGCCAGCCGGCGCATGGGGTACATCGGCGCCATGACTATCTGCAACGTGCCTGAATCGTCGCTGACGCGCGAGTCGGATGTGGCGTTGATGACGCGGGCCGGGCCGGAGATCGGCGTGGCCTCGACCAAGGCCTTTACCACTCAGCTGACGGCCCTGCGTCTGCTCACCCTGGCGCTCGCCCGCCGCCGTGGGTTATCGCGACAGGATGAGGAGGCGCTGGTGAACGAGCTCCACGCCCTGCCGCGCCAAATCGAGGTGGTGCTGGAACTCAATGACGCCATCAGCGCCATGGCCGATGCTTTTGCCGACCGCAAAGACGCCCTCTACCTTGGCCGCGGCTGTTTCTATCCCATCGCCATGGAGGGGGCGCTGAAGATGAAGGAGATCTCCTATATCCATGCCGAGGCCTACCCGGCTGGTGAGCTCAAGCATGGGCCGCTGGCCCTGGTCGACGCCGACATGCCGGTCGTGTGCGCGCTACCGAATGACCCATTGCTTGATAAGATTCTCGCTAACTTGCAAGAGGTGCGGGCACGTGGAGGTGAGTTGTTCTTATTTAGCGATAAAGATATACGTATCGATCTCGATCGCTATCACAACCTCACCTTATCTGATATTTACCCTTCTACGGCGCCGATTACCTACACCGTTCCCCTGCAGCTTTTGGCCTATCATGTAGCAGTGCGCAAGGGTACCGATGTCGATCAGCCCCGTAATTTAGCCAAGTCAGTCACTGTGGAGTAGCCATGGCAGTAATCGCCGTGTTCAACCAAAAGGGAGGCGTGGGTAAGACCACAACGACGCTCAATGTCGCCGCCGCCCTGGCCATGCTTGACCGTCAGCCGATCATCATCGACCTCGACCCACAAGCGCACGTAAGTTTAGCCTTGGGAGTGCGCGGGGCATCTGCCGAAGCGAGCATGGCGGGTTTTTTCCGGGACGGGCAGCCGTTGTCGAAAATGCTGCGGCGACTGCCTAGCGGCATCCGCATCATCCCCGGTCATCCAGACCTTGCCAAGATTGACGCATTACTCGGCAGCACACCAGGGGTAGCGGGTAAGCTTAAGAAAGGGTTGAGTGAGTCGGATATATTTGTTGGTTATCCTGTTCTCATCGATTGCGCTCCGGCCTTGGGTGTGCTCTCTCTTAACGCCATGTTCGCTGCAGATAAGGTCTTAATCCCGGTTACCTCTGATTTCTTCGCTTTGCAGGGGCTCAGCCGTCTGGAAATCGCCCTTAAGGTCTTGGAACGTCCCCTCAAGCGGCGCATCGAGCGCAAGATCGTGCTCACCCGCTTCGACGAGTCTCGCCCGCAGTGCCGCGAGGCGTTTGCCGAGCTAAAGCAGCGCTATGGCGATGTCCTCTGCGAGACGCGCATCGCCGACGACCCCGCCCTGGCAGAAAGCCCCGCGCATGGCATGGATATCTTCGCCTATGCTGGCGACAGCCCTGGCGCGCGGGATTACCGCCTGCTGACCATGGAGCTGTTGGACAAAGGCTTCTTCCGGTAGGGGGTTGAGCGCGGGCGCCGCCGCGTAGCCGACGGGCGAACGCTCAAAGCCCGGCGCTAGGCCCTCGGTTCGGGCGGCGGCGGTGTCATGTCTTGCAAGGCGCGATCGAGCTCCTTCTGCATCATCTCCAGCATCTGGCGCACGGCGGCATTGCCTTGGCGCATGAGCCGCTCCTTTACCCGCGCCAGGGCAAGTGCGAGCTCAGGCGGCATGCGGTGCCGTTCCCCCTTCATGGCAGCGATCATGGCGTCGCGCGCATAATCGAACAAAAGCCGCAGTTCGCCCTCGCTTAAGAAGGCATTAAAAGGCAGCCCCTGGCCGATGGGCGGTTGCGCGGGTGGGGCGTCGGCAAGGACGTGTGCAGGATAAAGCGACAAGGCCAGGATCAAAACAGGCAAGGATTTGAACACGGCGGAATCCTCCATGCGGGATATCTTCACACCATAGCGTAGGGTCGAGCGTCCAGCTATGCGATCATTCGTAGCGCAAGGCGTCGATGGGTGAGAGCCGTGCCGCTTTGCGCGCGGGCCACCAACCGAAGAAGACACCGATGAGGCTGGCCGAGGCCACGGCAAGGATGACGGCATGCGGCTGCAGCACGACTTCCCAGCCGGCGATGTGGCCAAGGGCCATGGCGCTGGCGATCCCTAGGGCAACACCGGCCAAGGCACCGATCAAGGACAGGATCAGCGCCTCGGTGAGGAACTGGGTCAAAATGTCGCGCTGCCGCGCCCCGACCGCCAAGCGGATGCCGATCTCGCGCGTGCGCTCGGTCACCGACACCAGCATGATGTTCATGATGCCGATGCCGCCCACCAACAGCGACACGCCAGCCACCGCCGCCAGCAAGACGGACAGTGCGCCCGAGGCGGCCTGCTCGGCCTCGACGACCTCGGACAGGTTGCGGATGTTGAAATCGTCCTCCTGATCCGGCTGCAGCCGATGCCGCTGCCGCAGAAGCTCGCGCACGCGCGCCTCCGCCTCGCGCATATCGACGCCAGCGGCCATCTTTACCGAGATATGGCCGACACTGCGGCTGCGCCCAGGGGCGCTGCCAAGCACGCGCGCGCGGGCGGTGCTGAGGGGCAGCAGCACGATGTCGTCCTGGTCGTTACCGGAGAAACTCTGACCCTTGGGGGCGAGCAAGCCGACGATGGTGAAAGGGACATTCTTCACCCGGATGACCTGCCCGGTCGGGTCGGTGCCGCCGAACAGCATGTCGGCCACGGTTTGGCCGACCAGGGCCACCTTGGCGCCGGTGCGCAAGTCGTTGTCATCGATGGCGCGGCCGCGTGCCACCCGCCATTCGCGCGCGATGAGCCACTCGGGGGTGACACCGAAGACGACCGTGGACCAATTCAGGTTGCCATGCACCACTTGCGCCGTGCCGCGCATGCCGGGCCCCGCCGCCAAGACGCCGGCCACCTCCTCAGCGATGGCGCGCGCATCGCCCTCGGTGAGCGTGTTGCGCGAGCCGGCGCCCAAGCGCACGCCGCTGGCGGTGACCGTCCCCGGAAAGATGATCATGGTGTTGCTGCCCAGGCTCTTGAGCTGCGCCTCGACCGTGCGCTTAGCGCCCTCACCCACCGCCAGCATGGTGATCACCGCGGCCACCCCGATGATGATGCCGAGGGTGGTCAGCCCGCTCCTCAGCTTGTTGGCGCGCAGGCTGCGCAGGGCGCTGCGGGTGGTGTCAAGCAAATGCATGTCCGGTTTGAGGCGCGGCGAGGAGGTCGCGGGCGCGTACCGTTTGCTGCACGCGGCGGTCGGCCACCACGAGGCCGTCGCGAAAGTGGATCACGCGCCGGGCGAAGGCGGCGATGTCGTGCTCGTGCGTGACCAGCACGATGGTGATGCCTGCGTCGTTCAGTTCCTGGAACAAGGCCATCAGTTCCAAGCTAGTGCGGGAGTCGAGCGCGCCAGTAGGTTCATCGGCCAGGATCAGCGGCGGCTCGTTGACCAGGGCGCGCGCGATCGCCACCCGCTGTTGCTGGCCGCCGGACAGCTGCCGCGGCAGGTGCTGGGCCCGCTCTGCAAGGCCTACCCGAGCGAGCTGCGCGCGCGCGCGTCGATGCCGCTCGGCGGCGGGCACGCGGGCGTAGATGAGCGGCAGCTCGACGTTCTCCAAGGCGGTGGCGCGCGGCAGCAGGTTGAAGCTCTGGAAGACAAAGCCGATGCTGCGGTTGCGTACCGCCGCCAGGCGGTCGGCAGGAAAACGGCTGACCTCTTCGCCGGCGAGCAGGTAGCGCCCGCCGGTGGGTCGATCCAGGCAGCCGAGCAGGTTCATGAAGGTGGATTTGCCCGAGCCAGAAGGCCCCATCACGGCGACGAACTCACCGCGCTGGATGGTGAGGCTCACCCCTTTGAGCGCCGGCACGACGACGTCGCCCAGGCGATAGTCGCGCCTGAGGTCTTCGACCTCGATGAGCGCGGTGTCCAATTGCGCATCCCCGCTCACCCGCTCCCCTCACATGCCCATGCCGAATGGCCTGGTCTGGCGTTTGGGCTTGGGTTCCGAGCCCTCTGCGTAGCCGATGATGACCTCCATGCCTGGCTTGAGCTCGCCGCGCAGCACCTCGGTGGCCTTGCCGTCACTCACGCCGAGGCGCAACGAGACCGGCTTGGGTTGCCCATCGGTGCCCAGAATCCACACCCGGCCGGGGATGCCTGGCCCCTCCTCGCGCGCGCGCACCTCAAGCTTCACCGGCGAGCCATCCGGATTGAGCGGCCGGAAACGCAAGGCCTCGTTGGGTACCATCAACACGTTGTCACGCTCATCGGTGAGGATGCGGGCATTGGCGGTCATGCCCGGTAAAAGCTTGCCGTCGGGGTTGGCGGCGTTGGCCATGACGCTGTAGGTCACGACGTTGTTGACCGTCTGCGGCGCCTTGCGGATCTGCGTCACCGTGGCCGTGAACCGCTCGCCGGGGAAGGCGTCGACAGTGAAGCGCACCTTTTGCCCGGGCCTGACGCGGCCGACGTCTGCCTCGTCGACGGCGATGTTCACCTCCATCCGGTCGAGGTCCTGGGCTATGGTGAACAGCACCGGCGCCTGCAACGAGGCTGCCACGGTCTGGCCGACGTCGACGTTGCGGCTGATCACCACGCCATCCACCGGCGAGCGGATCACCGTGTGCGCAAGCTCCACCTCGGCCTGACGCAGGGCGGCCTGGCGCTGGGCGACGACGGCTTCGGCATGACTCACCTGCGCAGCCTGCGCCTGCACGCCAGCTTCGGCCAGCCGCACTTGCTCACGGGCGGTGTCGAAGGCAGCCAAAGCGGTGTCGAGTTCCGCTGGCGACAAGAACTGCTGCGTCACCAGGGCGCGCGTGCGCTCGAGCTTGCGGGCGGCATCGTCAAGCGCGATGCGCGCCTTGGCGAGCTCCGCCTGCCGCATGAGCAAGTTGTCGCGCGCGACCTGGGCCGCGCTTTGCGCGGCGCGCAGGTCGGCTTGCGCTTGGGCGAGGCGCGTGGCGAAGGCGGCGGGGTCGAGGCGGGCGATGACCTGGCCGCGCTTCACAGTGGTGTTGAAGTCGGCAAGGAGCTCGGCGATCTGGCCCGACACTTGTGAGCCGACCTGCACCGTCACCAGGGCGGCCAGGGTGCCTGTGGCGGAGACGGCGGCAGACAGCCGTCCCATCTCCACCTTGGCCAAGCGGTAGAGCGGCGTGGGCGCTTGCTTTGGCCAAGGCTGCCAGAGCCAGAGGGCGGTCGCGGCGAGCGTGGTCAGGACCAGAACGGTGAGCCAGCGTTTCATGGCGTGAGGCATCGGCTGGTGTTGATGTAGGGCACGCTAGAGCTTGACGCCTTTGGCTAGAAATCGTTCCGGGCCGGCAGCTGTTCCGCCCAGTCCAGATCGAGCGCATGGCGTACGCGCGCGCTGAGTTCCATGGGCGAGCGCGCGATCACCTCCTCCGGTACTTGGAACTTCTCGGTAAGTCGCCGGTGGTCCTCGAAGCCGTAAGAGACGATGAAGGGATGCATGCCACAGCTGATGGCGGCGAGATAATCCTTGTGCTCATCGCCACAGACGTAGGCGCGCGCCGGGTTGATGCCCAAGCGTTCTCGCAGGGCGCGGAAATGCGCGGTCTTGGCCTCATGCAGCGGCACGGTGACCAGGAAATCAAGTCCATCGGCATCCAACCCATGGCGCTGAAAAAGCAGGCGTAGCGTCTCGGCGGGCTCGAGCGTGATGTTGCGCGTGACGAGGCCGACCCGTATGCCGGGGGCAGCGATGAGAGTAGCGATCAGCTCGGCGATCCCCGGAAACAGGCGCGCCTCGGTGCGATAGACCTCGGTCAGGGTGTGGATGAGCTGCCGGCGGCGCTGTTTGCCGAGCTGGCGCCGCAAGTTGGCGGGGAATTCCTTCAAGCCGCCGAGGTATTTGAACAAGTGGCGCCGTTTCTGGAAACGCTCCAGGTCGCCGATGTCCATCCCATGCAGGGCAAAGGTGCGCTCGATGGCGCTGAAGGCATCGACGGTGGTGCCGTCGGCGTCCAGGATGATGAGTCGGTCGGCACTTGGGTACATGCGGATGCGTCTTACGCAGGTCTGATAGGCGCAGCTGCTTCTGTCCAGGTGAAAGTGTAGCGTCCGCGCGCGCCGGCGGGGAATTCGGCCGCTAAAGGCAGCGCGATAGGGAGAAAGGCCATGCTGCTTAAGGCTTAGGTGCCACAGAAGGTGCGAAACTGCGCCATGAATTCGGCCGGTGCCGGCTCGGCGTAATAGGCGAGCGCGGGGTCCTCGTCGAATGGGCGGCGCAGCGCATTAAGCAAGCGCTCGAAGGGCGCCAGGTCGCCCGCATCGGAGGCGGCAGCGAGCGCCTCCTCGACGCGATGGTTGCGCGGGATGATCCAGGGGTTGACGCGGCGCATGGCGACGGCACGCGCGCGGGCGGCATCGGCGCCATGGTCCTCGGCAGCGCAGCGCTCGCGCCAGCGTGCAAGCCAACGATCGAGGCCGGGTTGGCCGGGGAACAGGGCACGCAGCCGCGCTTCCTGGCCCTCTGCGGCGTCTGCCAGATAGCGCCAGGCCAGGGTATGGTCGACCTGTTGCGCATGCAAGAGGTCTAGCCACGCCTCGCCGAGGGCGGCGTCGGTGCTGTCGGCATGCGGGGGCTGTTGCGACAGTCCAAGTTTGGCGCGCAGGCCAGCGAGCCAATGCTGCCGATAGCGCTCGGCGAATCCCTCGAGGACCTCGCTGGCGAGCGCGATGGCATGGCCTTCATCAGCGCTGATCAGCGCGAGCAGCGTCTCAGCCAGGCGGGCCAGGTTCCAACGCGCGATGTGCGGCTGCTCGCCATAGGCGTAGCGGCCCATGTCGTCGATGGAGCTGAACACCGCGCGCGGGTCATAGGCCTCCATGAAGGCGCAGGGTCCGTAATCGATGGTCTCGCCAGCGATACTCATGTTGTCGGTGTTCATCACGCCATGGATGAAGCCTACCAGCATCCACTGGGCGATCAGCGCTGCCTGGCGTTCGGCCACCGCGCGCAAGAAGGCCAGATAACGGTCCGGCGCGGCCTTGAGTTCGGGATAGTGACGCGCGATGGCATAGTCGGCGAGCTGGCGGACTTTGTCCGGCCCGCCATGTGCCCAGAAGTATTGAAAAGTGCCTACGCGCAAATGGCTGGCAGCAACGCGGGTGAGGATGGCGCCTGGGAGGACGCGCTCGCGGTAGACCGGCTCACCGGTGGCCACTACCGCCAACGCCCGGGTGGTGGGAACGCCGAGGGCATACATCGCCTCGCCTATGAGTACCTCGCGCAACATCGGGCCGACCGCCGCCTTGCCATCTCCGCGGCGCGAAAACGGCGTCCGCCCGGAGCCCTTGAAGGCGATGTCGCGGCGCTGGCCATGGCGGTCGATCACCTCGCCGATGAGCAGCGCTCGACCATCGCCAAGGCTGGGGTTGAAGTGACCGAACTGATGCCCGGCATAGGCCTGGGCGATGGGCTGCGCACCGGCTGGCAGTTCGTTGCCGGAGAAGATGGCCGCCAGCGCCTCGGCGTCGAGGCCGTCGAGGCGCAGCCCGAGCTCGTCGGCGAGCTCGCGGTTGAAGAACAGCAGGGTAGGCGCGCGCACGGGCGTGGGTCGCCAGGGCGCATAAAAGCCCACCAGCTCACGGGCATAGCTATGGTCAAAGTCGGCGATCTGCGGCGACATCGGCGTCAAGGTGGCGTGAGCGCGGCGCTGTCCCTAGCCTCGGCATCATCCGCGCGCAGAGGGTCAGGCGCGGCGCTGGGCGCGCTGGCGCCCTGCCGCGCTTCGCCCGTGGCAGCGGCACGGGCCTGCCGACGCCATTGCCAGGGGGGCTGCGGGTGCTGGTCCTGCCACAGGCCGCGCCGCTGTGAACTTGCGAGCGCCTGGGCCTCGGCATAGGCCAGGCGGTCTTCCGCGCTCTGCTCGTGCGCGTATGCCTGGAAGTGCCAGGCCAGCCCGCGTTTGACCTGCTCGAGGTTGACGTCGAGCCCGCCGACCACCACCTTGCCCACCAGGCGGCCGTACTTGTCGCGTTTGTGCCAGTGCACCAGCGCCGTCTTGCCCCAGGTCAGGTCGCGCAAGGATTCTGTTGCGGCCTCCGCCTGTGGCATGCCCCTCTCCGGCGCATCGATGGCGGCCAAGCGGATCGGGACCTCGAGGCTGGCGCAGTCCAGGAGCAAAATCAGGGTATCGCCGTCGACGATCTGCACGACCTGGCCGCTCAGTTGCGCTGCGTGGCTCAAGCCGACGATGGCGGCCACTGTGAGGCCCAGGCCCAGCCGCTCGAGCCATGTCGGCCGCAAGCCGCTTTTCATACCTTGCGATAGAGCTCGGCACCGCCTTGCCTGAACTCGACCGATTTCTCCATCAGGCCACGCGCGAGCGCCTCGGCCTCGTCAAGGCCATGGCGCGCGGCGTACTCGCGTACGTCCTGGGTGATCTTCATGGAACAGAAGTGCGGCCCACACATGGAGCAGAAGTGGGCGACCTTGGCCGCCTCTTTCGGCAGGGTCTCGTCGTGGAATGCACGCGCCCGGTCCGGGTCGAGGCCGAGGTTGAACTGATCCTGCCAGCGGAACTCGAAACGCGCCTTGGACAGCGCGTTGTCGCGGATCTGCGCGCCTGGGTGCCCCTTGGCCAGATCGGCGGCGTGGGCAGCCAGCTTGTAGGCGATGATGCCTTCCTTGACGTCGTCCCTGTTAGGTAGGCCGAGGTGTTCCTTGGGCGTGACGTAGCAGAGCATGGCGGTGCCGTACCAGCCGATCTGGGCGGCGCCGATGGCACTGGCGATGTGGTCATAGCCGGGCGCAATGTCGGTAGTGAGCGGCCCCAGCGTGTAGAACGGCGCCTCGTGGCACCAGTCGAGCTCGAGCTCCATGTTCTCTTTGATCAGCTGCATCGGCACGTGACCGGGGCCTTCGATCATCACCTGCACGTCGTGCTTCCACGCCAGCCGTGTGAGCTCGCCTAGCGTCTTCAGTTCGGCGAGCTGCGCCTCGTCGTTGGCATCGTAGATCGAACCCGGCCGCAACCCGTCACCGAGGCTGATGGCGACATCGTAGGCCTTCAGGATCTCGCAGATCTCCTCGAAGTGGGTGTACAGGAAGCTCTCCTGATGATGGGCCAGGCACCACTTGGCCATGATCGAGCCGCCGCGCGAGACGATGCCGGTCAAGCGGGAGGCGGTCAGCGGGATGTAGCGCAGCAGCACGCCGGCATGGATGGTGAAATAGTCCACACCCTGCTCGGCCTGCTCGATCAGGGTGTCGCGGTAGATCTCCCACGTCAGCTCCTCGGCCTTGCCATCGACCTTCTCCAGCGCCTGGTAGATTGGCACCGTGCCGATCGGCACCGGCGAGTTGCGGATGATCCACTCGCGCGTCTCGTGGATGTTGCGGCCGGTGGACAGGTCCATGACCGTATCCGCCCCCCAGCGGATCGCCCACACCATCTTGTCCACCTCCTCGGCGATGCTCGATCCCAGCGCCGAGTTGCCGATGTTGGCGTTGACCTTGACCAGGAAGTTGCGGCCGATGATCATCGGCTCGCTTTCCGGGTGGTTGATGTTGGCGGGGATGATGGCCCGACCGCGGGCGACCTCGCTGCGCACGAATTCCGGTGTGATCTCCTCCGGGATGGCAGCGCCGAAGCTCTGGCCGGCGTGCTGGCGCAGCAGCACCTGCGCCATCTTTCGTCCCGTGGGCCCAGACGCTTCGAGGGCCTCGATGTACTGGCGGCGCTGCAGGTTTTCCCGGATGGCCACGAACTCCATCTCCGGCGTGATGATGCCGCGCCGGGCATAGTGCATCTGGGTGACGTTCCTGCCCGCCTTGGCGCGTCGCGGCGGTCGCTTCGGATTGAAGCGCAGCTCGGCGAGCTTTGGGTCGCGCTCGCGCGCGCGGCCGTAAGCGCTGGACAGGCCAGGCAGCAGTTCGGTGTCGCCGCGCTCTTCGATCCAGCGTGCGCGCACCGCCGGCAGGCCAACGCGGATGTCGATCTTGACCGCCGGGTCGGTGTAAGGGCCGGAGCTGTCATAGACGTAGACGGGCGGGTTCTTCTCCACCCCTTGCGCCGTGTGGGTGTCGGACTGCGTGATTTCGCGCATGGGCACGCGGATGTCTGGCCGGCTGCCTTGCACATAGATCTTGCGCGAGTTCGGGAAGGGCTGGGTGGCGGCGGCGTCCACCTGGGCGGTGGCGGCGTGGAAGGGTTGGCCGAGGATGTTGGGGTTGGCGTTCATGGATGGCTCCTACTCTCAAAAAAGCGTGGGAGCGGCAGGGCCATGGCCTTCGCTTCCCTACGCCGGCATGATCCGGATCAGGTTCCAAGGGTATCTCTCACCGGTTGGCGACCGGACCCCTAGCGAATACCTCCAGCCGCAGCATACACCGATTCATCGCCTTGTTGTACAAGGAAAAAACCTTACTGCGCGCGGTGCTGAGCGATATCCGGCGGTTTTGCCTTGTGCTAACATCGCCATCTCACATCGCGCAGGCTCAACGGGACCATGGACTACGAATTGGCGCGCCGCAACATGATCGAGCAGCAGATCCGGCCCTGGGAGGTGTTGGATCAGAAGGTGCTGGACCTCATCGCGCAGGTGAAGCGGGAGGATTTCGTTCCCCCCGTCTATCGCTCGCTCGCCTTTGCCGATATGGAGATCCCGATCGGCCACGGCGAGACCATGTGGTGCCCAAAGATCGAGGCGCGCGTGCTGCAGGCATTGGCGCTCAAGCGCCACGAGCGCGTGCTCGAGGTCGGCACCGGTAGCGGCTACCTCACCGCGCTTTTGGCCGCCCAGGCCATGCAGGTGGTGAGCGTGGAGTTTCATGCCGACCTGAAGGAGGCGGCCGAGGCGAAGCTAAAGGCGCACGGCCTGGCCAACGTGGTGGTGAAGGTCGGCGATGCGGCGCGCGACTGGGGCGAGGATGGCCGCTTCGACGCCATCGTGCTGACCGGCTCCACCCCCTTGCTACCCGAGGCGTATCTGCGTCGTTTGAACCCCGGTGGGCGGTTGTTCGCCGTAGTGGGCGAAGCCCCTGCCATGCAGGCCTGCC
The DNA here is from genome assembly GCA_041640815.1 of Thiobacillaceae bacterium. Classification (GTDB taxonomy): domain Bacteria; phylum Pseudomonadota; class Gammaproteobacteria; order Burkholderiales; family Thiobacillaceae; genus JANWZL01. The sequence goes on along the minus strand of JBEPZO010000014.1, from coordinate 4,384 downwards.
TCGTCACCTGTGTGGAACCCGGCGCTTGCCGCACCGACGTCTTGTTCGAGACCCGGCTCAAGCCGCTGATCAACGCCCTGCAACCCGAGCGGTTCGTGTTTTAAGCATCTCGCATGCAGCACATCCGCCCCGCGGAACTCAAGGCCTGGTTGCAGGACCCGGCGCGCGACCAACCCTTGCTGCTCGATGTGCGCGAACCGTGGGAGTTCGAGCGCTGTCACATCGAGGGGTCGCTCTTGATACCCATGAACAGCATCCCCTCGAGGTTAGGCGAGTTGCCGGCCGACCGCGACATCGTGGTGATCTGCCATCACGGCGTGCGCAGCTTCCACGTCGCCCGTTTCCTCGACCACAACGGCTTCACGCGCGTGATCAACTTGACCGGCGGCGTCGACGCCTGGGCCAAGGAGGCCGACCCCAGCATGCCCACTTATTGAACCCTGAGCATGCGCCGCGTTCTCTGTCTGGCCGCCCTCGTAGCGCTTCTGCCCTTGCGTAGCGGGGCAGAGACCTTGAGCGAGATCTACCGTTTGGCGCTGGCCAACGACCCGCAGTTTGCGGCCGCGCGCGAAGCCCATCGGGCCGGGCTGGAGCGCCTGCCGCAGGCGCGTGCGAGCCTTTTGCCCAGCCTGAGCCTGTCTGCCTTCGCCCGTAATACCGATACCGAGATCAGCACCGCGGCTGGCCCCACCGCCAACCAACCCTATGGTTTCGGCCTCACCCTCACGCAGCCGATCTACCGCAAGCAAAACCTCGACACCCTTGCCCAGGCGAGGGTGCAGGTCGAGCAGGCCGAACAGCAACTGCGCCTGGCGCAGCAGGAGCTCTTGCTGCGCGTCGCCCAGGCCTATTTCGACGTCTTGCTCGCCGAAGACAACCTGGCCACGGCCCGCGCCCAGAAGCAGGCCTTTGCCGAACAGCTCGCCCAGGCGCGCAAGAGCTTCGAAGTCGGGGCGGCGACCATCGTCGATAGCCATGAGGCCCAGGCCCGTTATGACCTGGCCGCGGCGCAGGAGATCGCCGCCGCCAACGAGTTGGAGGTCAAGCGCCACGCGCTGGAAAAACTGATCAACCGCCCGGCGCCGCGCCTGGCAAAGCTCAAGCGCGCGTTCTCGCCACCCCTGCCGCAGCCCGCCAGCATGGAGGCGTGGGTGGAACAGGCGCAAGCGCATAGCCTACGCGTGCAGCTCAACCAGAGCGCCCTGGAGATTGCGCGCCGCGAAGTGGAGAAGCAGCGCGGCGGCCACCACCCCACCCTCGACCTTTTGGCCCGCTACGATGACACCCGCCGCACCAGCACCCTGCCGGGCAGCGGCGTCACCGTCGACAGCCGTAGCGCTACCGTTGGCCTGGAATTCAACCTGCCCCTCTATCAGGGCGGCGGCACCGTCGCGCGCGTGCGCGAGGCGGTGGCAAACCAGGAACGCGCCCGTTTCGAGCTCGACCATGCCCGTCGCCAGGCCGCCCTCGAGGCGCGCGAGGCCTACCTGGCCGTCGTCTCAGGTAGCGCGCGCAGCAAGGCCTTGGAGCAGGCGCTCGCCTCGAGCGAGGCGCAGCTCAAATCGACCAAGCTGGGCCTGGAGGTGGGCGTGCGCACCCGCATCGACGTGCTCAATGCCGAACAGCAGCGCTATGCCACCCTGCGCGACCTTTATGCCGCGCGTTACCAGACCTTGCTCGCGGGGCTAAAGCTCAAGGCAGCGGCCGGCAGCGTGAGCGAGGACGATCTCAAAGGCATCGACGAGTTGCTCGAACGCTGAGCGCTGCCGCCTTTACTGGCCGGTTTCACCGCCAAGCGCGGGCGCGATCATCGCCATCACGCGCTGGGTCGCGCCACGGTGAGCGTTGGCGTAGGCGATGCCGGCCGCAGCCATGTGCCGCCGCCGCTCGGCATCGGCATGCAGGGCCACCACCGCCTGCTTCAGTTGCGCCACATCCTGAACCCTGAGCGCTGCGCCGCAGGCCACGGCCGCCGCCGCCGCCTCGGCGAAGTTCCAAGTGTGCGGGCCGATGAGGATGGGCACCCCTGCCGCCGCCGCCTCGATCAAGTTCTGGCCGCCGTAGGGCAGGAGGCTGCCACCGACGAAGGCGACGTCGGCAGCGGCGTAATAGGCTGGTAGCTCCCCCAGGCTATCGCCCAGGAAGACGGACACCTCCGCCGTCACGGCGGCACCGGCGCTGCGGCGAACGTACCGCAAGCCGCGTGCCTCGATGAGCCGCGCCACCTCGGCGAAGCGCTGCGGGTGGCGCGGAACGATGACCAGCAGCAGGTCGGGCAGCGCAAGCGCCGCCAAGGCATCGAGCAGCAGCGCCTCTTCGCCCGCGCGCGTGCTGGCCGCCAAGAAGACGAAGCGTCCGCCATAGGCCGCGCGCAACGCCGCCGCTTTGTGCGGCGTGTCGGCTGGAGACGCAACGTCGAACTTGAGGTTACCGGTGACGAGCACCCGTTGCCCGCCGAGCAAGCGCAGCCGCTCGGCGTCGGCTTCGGTCTGCGCGGCGATGCCGCGCAAGCGGGCAAGGCTTGCGCGCGTAAGGCCTGCAAAGCGGGCATAGCCGCGCGCTGAGCGTTCGGACAGGCGCGCGTTGACAAGATACACGGGCACCCCTTGTCGCGCGCAGGCGGCAAGCAGGTTGGGCCAGATCTCGGTCTCCATGAGCAGGCCCAAGCGCGGGGCGGTGCGCTTGAGGAAGCGGCGCACGCAGCACGGCAGGTCGTAGGGCAGGTAGGCCTGGACGATGTCGTCGCCAAACAGCGCCGCCCCCGTCTGCCGGCCCGTGGGGGTGGTATGCGTCAACAACAGGGTATGATCAGGGTGGCGGGCGCGCAGGGCCGCGATCAGCGGCGCCGCGGCGCGCGTCTCGCCCACCGACACGGCGTGCACCCAGATCACAGGCCGGCCGGCAAGCCTAGGTGAGGCGCCGAGACGTTCACCCATGTGGCGGAGGTATTCTGGCTGACGCCGGGCGCGCCAGAGCAGGTGCAGGAGGGCGAAGGGCAGAAGCAGCCACCAGGCGGCGTTGTAAAGCAAGTACATGGGATGGAAGAATGGGAAATGCAGCACAAACGAGCTTTAGAGAACCCATCGCTGCGGACTGCCACCGTGGCTTGAAGCTGCTACACTTAACATCGCCAATGCCGAGGTGAACCAGAGCCAATTTTTCCCCCGCAACTTCCCTTATCGTTCGCGCTCACTGCTAACCATTGCTGCGTGGGCAGGTTGACAGTATGCTGTAGCATGACCGCACGCGCTTTGCCTGCACGGCGAACGCGCCCACACCCCTACCACCGCCGCGGCGTGAAGCCCTCTGGGGTGGTCAGTTCAAACACCTCGTCGTGGATGGTGGCGGTGTATAGCCCTGCCGCCTGCGCTTCCTGCATCACCCCAGGGTCCCAGTCAATCCCCGCCAGAATGCCCACCCGCGCCTTGCCCGCTAGCTCCGGTATCATCTGCGGCAGCGCCTTGAGCTGCTCAATCAGCTGCGCAATCGCCTCGCGCTTGACCCGGCTTTTCACCTCCACGATCACCGCCATGTTGACCTCACCATTGGCCCAGGCCAGCACGTCGTATTCCTGCTCGCGCCCGCCCTGCCGCACGCGGTGGCGCGGCGAGACATTGGTGATGCCAAAGCGCGTCTCGAGGATGCGCTCAAGCGAGGGCAGCGCCAAGCCTTCGGCAAAGTAGCCGAACTTGTCGCCTAAGCCAGCGATCTGGCGACTAAGCTCACGTAGCCTCCGGTCGGTCTCGCGCATGCGGCGGTCGGTCTCCTGCATGCGCCGGTCGGTCTCTTGCATGCGCCGGTCGGTCTCACGGCCGCTTTCGCGCAGCTCGCGGATCAAACGGTCGGTCTCTTGCAAACGCCGGTCGGTCTCCTGCATGCGGCGATCTGTCTCCTGCATCCGCCGCTCAGTCTCCTGGCTCTGCAAGGCTAGGCTAGCCACCAGCGCCCGGATGTCTTCCCAGCTCATCTCAGAAGGGTCACGTGTCGGGGTGGTCATAACTCATCGCGCTTAGTCTGTCTGCTTTCGCTAAATATACGCCTACCTCAGCGCTTCGCCCAGCGCTGGAAAGTGGGTGTCCCTACGGCATTCGCCGACGGCGATGTTTGGAGAGCGTCAAGCGCATCCACAAGGCAGTCGATACCCTTGAGGACCGCATCGTCGAACTCGACCAGGCCCTGCAGGATATCCGGTGTCAGCTGCGCGAACTGGATCTCCTCGAGGAAGACATCAAGCGCTGCTTGGAGCAAGACACCATCGACACCGCCCGCCTTGCAGCTGAATTAGGCGCAGGCCCTCATTACGCACGCTGGCCCGGTAATCTTCTATTTTTTGGTCAGCTGGTAATACTTCTCCATGAGCTGGGCCTTGCTCTCGACATAGTCG
>JBEPZO010000013.1:0-49373 GCA_041640815.1 Thiobacillaceae bacterium | reverse complement strand
TTGCGCAGCTGATTGAGCAGCTCAAGGCGCTGCCGCAGATGATACCGGAGCTAGCGGGCAAGGCGCGGGTGGGCATTCTGGCGGGGATTGACTGGGACCCTGGGGTGATGCAGGAAGCGCAGGCGGCAGGGCTATACACCGCCACCATCCATGACGAGGTGTTTGAACTGACCACCCCAGAGGGCTTCACGCCGCGGCGGTGGTGAGGGGCCGGGCCAGAAATGGACACCCACTTTCCAAGGGACACCCACTTTCCCCAGTGCCACGATGAGCGCATGCAGCACCTGCAAGCATGGGGGGGCTTCGGCCGCGAGCCAGAAGCGTTTGCTGAGCCCCTTACCGTTGTTGCTGCGGCGAAACCCACCTTGAGGTCGTTTTCGGTCTGGAGCCTACATCTTCGGCGCGGGCAGGCCGTGGCAAGTGCCTTGAGGGAATGGCCCCAGACTGAGATACTCGCAGCTTGAGCCAGGACCGCCTTTTTTGTGCGGTTTAGCGACGCATTTCCGGCATACAATAGCGAGAGGGCTACCAGATTGGAGGACGTGGAAGGGGGGAGGAGGCCGATGCGCGGCAATGCGAGCCCTAAAGGCGATGAATTCACTGGCGTGCCGGTTGGCGGGGCAGGGGTGGGGTCAGGTCTGCCGCTCAGGGGCCGGCGCTTGGGGCGCCAGTTCCTGCCATGGCTGATCTGTGCCTTTTGTCTGGCTTGGCCTGCTTGGGCGCAGGTGGAGCTCAACACGGCCACGCAATCCGAGCTGGAGTCGCTGCCGGGCATCGGCCCGGCGAAGGCGCAGGCCATCATCGAGTATCGGCGCGTGCATGGCCCCTTCAAGCGAGTTGAGGATCTCGAACGGGTCAAGGGCATCGGGCCGGCGACGGTCGCCCGGCTCAAACCGCATGTGACGGTGGTGGTCGAGCGGCGGCGCGCATCGAAACCCTAACAGGTTGTTTCGCTCATCGGGGTAACAAGCAAGCCGACCAAGCAGTGGGGGCAGTAAGCCAGGTCGGCTTGGCCCACCCAGAAGGGTAGCGGTCGGCTCGGCTGCCCATGCGATGAGGCCATCAGCCCTGCGCCTGCCCTCGAAGGGCAGCCCCCACCCGCTCGCCGACAATGGCAGCAGCCTTCTCGCGGCCTCTTAGGGGCATGCCGTCCCATGGTTGTCGTGGCGGCCACGGTAATGCGGCTGGGTGAACGAGATCCCGACAGCCGTGTTGATGATCCAGCGACGCTCTGGCGCCGTGGGTCTGGACGGTTTTGGATATCCCCCTGTTTCGGCATCGCTTATCGCCTTGCTTGCTGTAACGATCAGTTGGCATGCTACGTGCCGCGTTGTCGATGACGACATCGACTCAGGAGGGAGCGTTCCATGTCATCCCAGGTGAACCAAGCGCAAGTCGTCCTCGTTGCTGCCGAGGACGGACATGAGCGGGTGGCGATCACCCTGACAAGTGACCCCAACCCCGTCCTCACCCTCAGTCTGGAAGAGGCACGCGCCTTGGCGACCGCGCTCATCAAAGCGGTCAACCATGCCGAGGTGAAGGCCAATCTTAAGGAGAGCCCCAACCTATGGCGGTGTTCGCCTGAGACGAGGCCGGGTCTGCTGGTGGCGGGTTGAACGCATCCAGCTCATGGTATGATGTCTAGGCCGACCGTTTGGTCGGCTTTTTCATTTCTACGTCCAGCGAGGCAGACGCTGAAGCAAGGTGCATGTGGGCGTACGGCACCCTTGGCCAGACGCCTTGGGCCCTACACCTCTGTATGCGGTGTTGCGTGATGAGCCGCCGTGCGCTCGCCAAGCCCAGCGCGCAGCGTTGCCTAGCCTCGCCCCGGCGCCAAGTCACCCATGCAAGCCCAAGGGTGGTCAGATCAACTTACGGGAAAGACTCACATGGCCGTTGTCGAACTCACGCAAGCGAACTTCGAGCAGACCGTCCTGAACAACGATTTCGTCATCATCGATTTTTGGGCCCCTTGGTGCGGGCCTTGCCGCAGCTTCGCGCCGGTGTTCGAGGCGGCCTCGGAAAAGCATCCAGACATCGTCTTTGCCAAGGTCAATACCGAGGAGGAGCAGGCCTTGGCGGCCCACTTCCAGATCCGCTCCATTCCCACCCTGATGATCTTCCGGGAAAAGGTCATCATCTACGCGCAACCCGGCGCCCTGCCGGCCAGCGCGCTGGACGATCTCATCGCGCGGGCGAGGGAATTGGATATGGCCAAGGTGCATGCGGAGATCGCCAAAGAACAGCAGCAGACAGGCTGAGCCGGGGGGCTAAGCGGGGTTCGTGCAGCCCTCTCGCCTCGCCAGCAGGCTGGGCGTAGCGAGGTCTTGCGCTTACGCGAGCAGGTCGCGTAGCGCGCTCGCGGCGACCTGTGCGCCCGCAGGCTCGACCGGCTGCGCGGGTGGCATGGCCCACAATCGCTCCAGGGCGGCCTCGATCCCTGCCGATTGCCACGCGTGTTCGTCGATTTCGGCTGCGCGGGCGTTGCGCTGCAGCCAGTCGACCAAATACGGCGTCTCCGGCCAGTCTGGCCGTGGCAGGTAGAGGACTGGCACGGCGCTGACCGCGGCCTCGACAAAACTGCCGTAACCGGGCTTGGTGACCAAGGCATCGCAGGAGGCCAACAGATCGCGGAAAGGCATGCCCGCTTCAGACAGACCATACACCTGGCCGCTCGCGCCGCGCCAATCGTCGGGAACCAGCCAGGCGAGATCGCGGCCCCGCTGCCAATCCTCGCCCTTGGGGCGGTAAGCAATCCCACCCATGCCGACGAGCACGATGCGCGCGGCTGCCGATAGCCCCAGTCGCAGGCGCAGCGCTTGGCGGCGGGCGATGCCGCGCTGGGCAATCGGCGGTACAGCGCGACCATGGGGGAGATCGGCCATGGGCATCGATGGCGTCGGGCGCAGGAAGGCCCGGGCAGCGCCGTAGGCGGCTGCCATCTGCTCCATGATCACCGGCGCCCCGGCTGCCTCCCCAAAGTAGTGGCGGAAGATGTCGAGCCAGTTCAGTGAGCAAAGCGCGACAGCAGGTATGCCGGCAACGCGGGCGGCAGCCAGCGGCAGATAGGCGACGTTGCTCAGCACGGCATCGATGCCGGCGGCGCGCAGGAACTCGGCCTCGCGATACACCCGCTTCGGCCATTGGGCATGAAAGTCGCGATAGGCGGTCAAGGAGGCGTCAAGGTCGACGCGCAGCGCGTCGCGCATGCTCAGGCCACAGTCGGCGGCCTGCGCGTAGTGGACGAAAGGGCCACGGATGCGCTCGGCGAGCACGGGATAGGGGAGGGCAGAGCGCACCGTGAGACGCAGCGCTGGCCACAGCACCCTCAGGGCGTTGAGCACGGGTGCGATCTGGGCCAGGTGGCCGCGCCCGTGGTGACTGATGCAGACGAGCAGGTGCATTGGCGCCGATCTCATAGGGGCCCGCGCGTGCGGGGCGATCGGGCAACAGGCGGCTTGAGCGCGCTGGCTGCAGCTCTAGGGCCGGCGCGTGGCATCGCGTGAGTCGGCCTCGAGCATGGATTTCAGCAAGGCGAGCGAGAGGGGGCGCTTTTGGCTGAGCGAGTACTCATCCAAGGCATCGACCAGCGCCAGCAGGCTGGGCAAGTCGCGCCGGCAATGGTTGAGCAGGTAGTGCGCGAGCTCCGGGGCGAGGGCCATGCCGCGCGCCTGGGCCCGGGCGAGGATGGCTTGCCGTTTGTCGTCGTCGTTCAAGGGCTGGAGGCAGTAGACCAGCCCCCATGCCAAGCGGCTCGCGAGGTCGGGGCGTAGGGCCAGCCGGGCCGGCGGGGCATGGCCTGCCACCACCACGAGCCCTAGGCCCTCACGCGCCGAGTTGATGCGATCAAACAGGGCGAGCTGCAAGCCCTCGTCCAGCGTCTCAACGTCGTCCACGGCCAAGAGGCCAAAGGGCGCCTCCGGCAGCGGCTCGCCAGCGGGCAGGTATTGGGCCTGCCGGCCCAACGCATGCGCTGCCCCGACCACGGCGCGCAGAAGGTGGGTCTTGCCGGCGCCTTGCGGCCCCCATAGATAGAGCACGGCCTCTGCACACTGACCTTGCGCCGCGGCGTGGAGGGTGTCGAGGACTTCTCGATTGGCGCCGGCCAGGAAGTTATCGAGGGTGGGTGGCGTGTGGGGCCGGATATCGAGGATCAGTTGTCGCATGGCTACTCAGTCTAGCAGCAGCTGACGAAAGTGGCCCTTGACAGCCCTATCTCAGACCCCCAAATAGGAGGAAAATACGCCTCCATCCTTTACTCAGCCTTGCTTGGCCTCGCCTTATGACCTCTGCCCTGCCGCACCTCGCACACCCCGTGGTGGACGTCCCCCCCGTCGTCGAGGAAACGCTGGATGATGCCGAGCGGACGTCGCTGATCGCCCGCATCAAGCACCTGCTCAAGGTCCAGGACGCCGTGCTCGTGGCGCACTACTATACCTCGGCCGATCTGCAGCGGCTGGCGGAGGAGACCGGTGGCTGTGTGTCCGACTCCTTGGAGATGGCACGCTTCGGCCATGCCTCGAAGGCTAAGACCCTGGTGGTGGCCGGGGTGCGCTTCATGGGTGAGACGGCAAAGATCCTCAACCCCGAGAAACGGGTGTTGATGCCCGATCTTGGGGCAGAGTGTTCCCTCGACCTGTCATGCCCGGCGGAGGAATTCATCCCCTTCTGCGATGCGCATCCGGACCGCACGGTGGTGGTCTATGCCAACACCTCGGCGGCGGTCAAGGCGCGCGCCGACTGGGTCGTGACCTCGAGTATCGCGGTCAAGGTGGTGGAGCATTTGAAAGCGCGGGGCGAGAAGATCCTCTGGGCCCCCGATCGCTATCTCGGCGACTACGTGCAACGCACGACCGGTGCCGACATGATCCTCTGGCAGGGCGCATGTGTGGTGCACGAGAAGTTCAAGGCCGAAGGCATCCGGCAGCTCAAGCGCGAGCATCCGGAAGCGGCCATCCTCGTGCACCCTGAATCACCCGCCGAGGTCATCGCTATGGCCGACGTGGTGGGATCTACCACCCAGCTCATCCGCGCCGTACAGGAACTGCCCAATCCGAGCTTCATCGTCGCCACCGATATCGGCATCTTCCACAAGATGCATCAGGCGGCCCCCGAAAAGTTGCTGTTAGAGGCACCCAGCGGCGGCAAAGGGGCCACCTGTGTCTCCTGTGCGCATTGCCCATGGATGGCCATGAATGGACTGAGAAAACTGGCCCATGTGCTGGAGACGGGGGAGAACGAGATTCAGATCCCGGAGGAAATCCGCGTCAAGGCGGTGCGTCCCATCAACCGCATGCTTGAATTTGCGGCCCAGCAACGCATCCAGGTCGCCGGCATGAGCGCCGAGTAAGCGAACAGGCCGCTAGCATATCGCCTGCTCACGCGACTGTTTGGCAGGCAGGGGGCGGCGATGGGCTTTCGTCGCATCCGCCGGATGGGGCGCGCTGCGCGTTTGGCCAAGCTCAGCGCTGGAGTAATTTCAGCTTGTCCGGCTTACCGTTCCACGCATCGGCATCGGGCAGCGGGTCCTTCTTCTCGACGATCACCGGCCACTTTTTGGCCAGTTCGGCGTTGAGCTGAATGAAGTGGCGCTGATCATCGGGCACATCGTCCTCGGCAAAGATGGCCTCGGCGGGACACTCCGCCACGCAAAGCGTGCAATCGATGCACTCGTCGGGGTCGATGACCAGAAAGTTGGGGCCCTCGTGAAAGCAGTCCACGGGGCAGACGTCCACGCAGTCGGTGTATTTGCACTGGATGCAATTTTCGGTAACGACGTAGGTCATGCCTTTCTTCTCCGTGTCTTTTTCGCTAGCATAGGGGTTAAGTGCTACGACACCCCGCCCGCCAAGGACGGCAACACTCGCCTTGTAGCTTGTCCCGCGCCCGGCACCTCCCTGTGTGCGAATCCAAGGCGGTGCACACTGAGCTTAAAACATCGTCGGTTTAGCACATCATGATTTGTAGAGCGAGTCGGTCAGGCAAGCTGTACCCGTCTGCGCTTATTGCTATCATAGCTAACATCACCACTTCATCCCAAGCGAGGTCGATATGAGTGAACACATCCATTACGTCACGGATGAGACCTTCGAACAGGAGGTTTTGCAATCACCCATCCCTGTGCTAGTCGATTATTGGGCAGACTGGTGTGGACCATGTAAAATGATTTCTCCTATCCTCGATGAGGTCGCCAGAGAGTACAGTGGGCGACTTAAGGTGTGCAAACTCAATATCGACGAAAATCAGCAGATTCCCCCCAAATACGGCATCCGTGGCATCCCTACCCTGATGATCTTCAAGAATGGCAACGTTGAGGCCACGAAGGTCGGCGCGCTTTCCAAGTCGCAATTGACTGCTTTCGTGGACAGCAACATCTGAACGCGCGATTTTGATAGCGCCCAGTCTCCATCATCTGGGCGCTACCCTTACCTTCAACTACCCCCTCTTCGCGGCGGCAAAATGCCCGCCTTTCAAATGACAGCTCTAACATGCATCTATCGGAATTGAAACAATTACATGTCAGCGCGCTACTGGCGATGGCTGAGGCCAGTGGGATCGAGAACGCCAACCGCATGCGCAAGCAGGAACTCATCTTCGCCTTGCTCAAAGCCAAGGCTAAACAGGGTGAGATCATCTATGGAGATGGGGTGTTGGAGGTTCTGCCTGATGGTTATGGCTTTTTGCGCTCGCCTGATACTTCCTACCTCGCCAACCCCGATGACATTTACGTTTCACCCTCACAGGTACGTCGGTACAACCTGCGCACGGGGGATTCCATTGAGGGCGAGGTGCGCACGCCCAAAGACGGCGAGCGTTACTTCGCGCTCACCAAGCTTGACAAGGTCAATGGCGAGCCGCCTGAGGCCCTCAGGCACAAGATCATGTTTGAAAACCTGACCCCCCTGTTTCCGAATCAGCCTTATAAGCTGGAGCGGGACATTAGGTCAGAGGAGAATCTCACGGGGCGGGTCATCGACATTATCTCCCCCATCGGTAAAGGCTCGCGCGGGCTGATCGTGGCACCCCCCAAGTCGGGCAAGACGGTGATGCTGCAGCACATCGCCCATGCTATCACCGCCAATTATCCTGAGACCGTGCTCATTGTCCTGCTCATCGACGAACGGCCCGAGGAGGTCACGGAGATGACGCGCACGGTGAAGGGCGAGGTGGTGGCCTCCACCTTCGACGAGCCGGCAAGCCGCCACGTGCAGGTGGCGGAGATGGTGTTGGAGAAGGCCAAGCGCCTGGTCGAGCACAAGAAGGACGTGCTCATCCTGCTCGACTCCATCACGCGGCTGGCGCGCGCCTACAACACCGTGCAACCGGCCTCGGGCAAGGTGCTCACTGGCGGTGTTGATGCTTACGCCCTGCAGAAGCCCAAACGCTTCTTCGGGGCAGCACGTAACGTTGAGGAGGGGGGGAGCCTTACCATCTTGGCTACTGCGCTCATCGATACAGGAAGCCGGATGGATGAGGTGATCTATGAAGAATTCAAAGGCACTGGCAACTTAGAGATCCATCTCGACCGGCGCATGGCGGAAAAGCGCGTTTATCCCGCCATCAACGTCAACCGCTCCGGCACGCGCAAGGAAGAGCTGCTCATCAAACCGGAGATCCTGCAGAAGATCTGGGTGCTGAGGAAACTGCTCTATCCGATGGACGACCTGGAAGCCACCGAATTCCTACTCGACAAGATACGCGTCACCAAGGACAACGACGCCTTTTTCGAATCCATGCGCCGCGGCTAGAAGTCGGGTGGCTTCCAGGTCGCGCCCCCCTACGGGGTCGCATCCCCGGCTTGCGCGGGGCCCCTGCTCCGCCCTCCGAGGGGCGCACCTTTCAGCCACCGAATGCCTACTCGACAAAGATACGCGTCACCAAGGACAATTAGGCCTTTGTTCGAGCCCCTGCACCGCTGTGGGGGCGGCTGCATGACGCCATCGCGGCCTCAGGCCGATTTGATCAGGGTGCCGACGCCCTGGTCGGTCATGATCTCGAGCAACAGCGCATGCTCGACCCGACCATCGATGATGTGCACCGACTTGACGCCGTTTCGCGCCGCATCCAGGGCGGCGGCGATCTTGGGTAGCATGCCGCCGGAGAGAGTGCCGTCGGCCACCAGCTCGTCGATCTTCTGTGGCGTGAGCCCGGTGAGCAGATTGCCGTTGCGGTCGAGCACGCCGGGGGTGTTGGTGAGCAGTACGAGCTTTTCGGCCTTCAGCACCTCGGCCAGTTTGCCGGCCACCACGTCGGCATTGATGTTGTAGGTCTCCCCCGCGTCCCCAACCCCGATCGGGGCGATCACCGGGATGAAATCGCCCGAGTCCAAAAAGGCGATCAGGCTGGGGTCGATCTGGGTGATCTCGCCCACCTGGCCGATGTCGATCAGGTCGCCTGGCTTGTCCTTGGACGGCATCAAGAGCTTGCGCGCGCGGATGAAACGGCCATCCTTGCCGGTGAGCCCCACGGCCTTGCCGCCAGCGCCGTTGATCAGGTTGACGATCTCCTTGTTCACCTGGCCGCCCAGGACCATCTCGACGACGTCCATGGTCTCGGCGTCGGTCACTCGCATCCCCTGGATGAATTCGCCCTTCTTGCCCATCCGCTTGAGCAGGTCCTCGATCTGCGGGCCGCCGCCGTGTACGACGACCGGGTTCATGCCCACGAGCTTCAACAGCACCACGTCGCGGGCGAAGGCCGCCTTGAGCACGGGGTCGACCATGGCGTTGCCGCCGTATTTGATCACCACCGTCTTGTCGTAGAAGCGCTGGATGTAGGGCAGGGCCTCGGCGATCACCTGCGCCTTTTGCTGAGGGGTGAGTTGGACGCTGGTCATAGACGTAAGCAGAAGTACAAATAGCTGAATCTTACCTTAGCATCACTGGGCGTATGGTCGACTACTCACGTTGTCATAATCCTTTCACAGGATCGTCATAAGATTCTGCTCAGATGGAGCATCGGAGAACAGGCGATGTCTGCAACCATTCTGGTGGTAGAAGATGAACCCGGCATACAGGAAGTCCTCAAGTTCAACTTGGGACAGCATGGTCACGATGTCTTGATTGCCTCGGACGCTGAAGAAGCCTTGGACCTGTTACGGGGACGCTTGCCAGATCTGATCCTCGTCGATTGGATGCTACCGGGGATGTCCGGTATCGATTTCGCTCGCCGTCTGCGTAGTGATCATCGCTTAAAGCAAGTCCCTCTTATCATGCTCACGGCTCGCTCCGAGGAACGAGATAAGGTGTTGGGTTTGGAAACAGGCGCAGACGACTATATCACTAAGCCCTTTAGCCCCAGGGAGCTGATGGCGCGTATCAAGGCGGTGCTGCGCCGGCGCGCACCGCAGATGACCGAAGATCCAGTAGAGATCGCCGGACTGCGCTTGGACCCGATGAGTCATCGGGTATACGGCAATGGGACACCGCTCGAGCTCGGCCCCACGGAATTCCGGCTGCTGCATTTCCTGATGACCCATCCGGAACGGGTGTACTCCCGCTCGCAGCTGCTGGACCACGTCTGGGGCGACCACGTGTTCGTCGAGGAGCGCACGGTGGATGTGCACATCCGCCGCCTGCGCAGCGCCCTGGAGCCCACCGGTCACAACCGGCTGATCCAGACCGTGCGTGGGGCAGGTTATCGCCTCTCGGCGACTTGATGCTACAGTCCAAGCGCCGACCAGTTTTTGGATGCGCTTGTGCGGTTATCTTGGTGGCGGGGTGTTGGGTACTTACTGGGGCTGCTCCTTCTCGGCCTCATGCTATGGCCCTTAGCTGGTGCTTTAATCGCGCTCAGCGTGTTGTGCGCGGGACTAATCCTGCTGCTTGGGTGGCATCTCTTTAAGCTCAAACGCTTTCTGCTCTGGCTTGATTCACCAGCCCTACCGCTACCAGAGGAACGCGGTCTTTGGGGGGATATCTTTTACCGGCTAAAGAATCTGCTTAAGTCTCAACCTGCTGCACATCAGCCCCATGACATAAGTCATGAGCAGATACGCTTGGTTGCGGAGCATCTGCCTGATGGCGTTGTGCTCATCGATGCCCAACAGCGCATCGTGTGGTTCAATCAGGCAGCCGAGACCCAACTGGGCCTGAAGGGTAGAAGTGACATCGGGCAATTCATTAGCTACATCATTCGTAACGCTACTTTCAACGCATGGTTGACGGGCGCGGGTGAGGATCGCTTGACCATGCCAGCGCCAGCCGACAGTAGCCGCAGCCTGGCCCTGCGCCGTGTCCCCATGCCGGGTGCACAGCAGATGCTTTTTTGCCACGACATCACGGAGCAGGTGCGGGTGGACGCCATGCGGCGCGACTTCATCGCCAACGTCTCGCATGAACTACGCACGCCGATTACCGTCATCGCCGGCTTCTTGGAGTCCTTCGCCGACATGGAAGAGCCGGATGCGCAACGTTTCAAGGACTACCTCAAGCTCATGCGCGAGCAGTCCGACCGTATGCGTCGCCTCATCGATGACTTGCTCACCTTGGCACGGTTGGAGGCAGATACTGAGGTCGTCATCGAGCCGGTGGATGTCGCTGCGCTTGCTCGTAGCCTCATGCAAGAGGCGCAAAGCTTAAGCGGCGGCCGCCACAAGGTGAGCCTCGAGCTCGACAGTGACGTGCGCATCGCCGGCAACCACAAGGAGATCCACAGCGCCTTGAGCAATTTGGTATCGAATGCGGTGCGCTACACCCCCAGCGGCGGGCAGATCACGCTGCGCTGGCGCACCAACGCCGCTGGCGGGGGCGAATTTTCGGTCACCGATACCGGCGAAGGCATCGAACCACAGCACATTCCGCGCTTAACCGAGCGCTTCTACCGCGTGGACCGCGGGCGCTCGCGCGCCCTCGGCGGCACAGGGCTGGGACTGGCTATCGTCAAGCATGTATTACAGCGCCACCAGGCACACTTAAGGATCGAGAGCACGGTAGGCAAGGGCAGCACGTTCACTGCCGTCTTCCCCCCGGAAAGGATCATTCCGGCGGCGACAGAAACGCCACAATCGCCTGGCCAAGCCGCCGCCTGAACGCGCCGACACCCCACGCGTGCGCCCAAAGCGATGCGGCGCTGCCGAGATGCGTGCCGGGTAGCAAAGGTCATCCACCCTTAGCACGCGGCAGAGGTCGTCCTGCCACAGCAGCGCTTCAGCGCCGGGGTGACAAAGCGGGCAAGCGGGGGGCATCTGAGCAAAAGCTCATCTTGCCAGTGGCCAGTTGCGGCAAGCGAGGGTAGGCAAGCCGCCTGGACCGATGACGCCGGCGCGCCGGCTTGCCGTCGCCCGCGTCTGGCGCGGTGGGGCGCTGGCGAGCAGCGTGGACTGCCAGCGCCGTTTCATAACAACACGCGTTCGATGCCGCCGTCTTTCACGCGTTCGAGGAACCGCTCCAACCAGTCCTCGCCCAAGTGTAGCCGAGCCAGCTCGGTGACGAGGTAGTCCGCCTCGACCTGCGTATCCCCCTCGAAGCGGGATAGACCTTGCAGACAGGAAGGGCAGGCCGTGAGGAGCTTGATCGGGGCAGCGCCCTCCTCGGCGCGGATGGCGCTGGCCACTTTGCGGATCTCCTCCTCTTTGCGGAATCGCACCTGAGTGGAGATGTCTGGCCGGGTGGCGGCAAGGGTGCCCGACTCACCGCAGCAACGCTCCGATAACCTGACCTCGGTGCCGAGCAAGGTGCGGGCAGTGGTCAAGGGATGGTGCACCTTCATGGGGGTGTGGCAAGGGTCGTGGTACATGTAGCGCACCCCACGCACCCCTTGCAGACGAACCCCTTTCTCCAGCAGGTATTCGTGAATGTCCAGGATGCGGCAGCCGGGGAAGATCTGCTCGAATTGATACGCCTTGAGCTGGTCGAGACAGGTGCCGCAGGACACCAAGACGGTGCGGATGTCCAAGTAATTGAGGGTATTGGCCACGCGGTGGAACAGGACGCGATTGGCGGTGGTGATGGCCTCGCCGCGCGCGCGATCGCCGGCAGCGGTCTGCGGGTAGCCGCAGCAGAGATAGCCGGGCGGCAATACCGTCTGCACGCCCAGCGTATAGAGCCAGGCCAGGGTGGCCAGACCGACCTGCGAAAAGAGGCGCTCGCTGCCACAGCCCGGAAAGTAGAAGACGGCGTCGGCATCCTCGCCGACCCGCGCCGGGTCGCGCAGGATGGGCACCATGCGGGGGTCATCGAGGCCGAGCAAGGCGCGCATGGTGCGCGCCGGCACCTTTGCCGGCAGGGGCTTGTTGACGAAATGGATGACTTGGGCCAGCACCGATGGCGGTCCGACGGTGGCGGGTGGGTGCTGGGTTTGACCCTGCACGAGTCCCATGCGTCGCGCCAAGACATGCCCCCACCGCTGCGCGCGATAGCCCCACTTGATCAGCAGGTGGCGTGTCCATTCGATGCTGCGGCTGTTTGTGGCATTGAGAAAAAACATGGCGGCGGCCGAGCCGAGATTGAAGCGCTGCCGGCCCTGATCGCGCAGGAACTGGCGCATGGCGGCGGAGACGTCGCCGAAATCGATGTCCACCGGGCAAGGGTTCTTGCACTTGTGGCAGATCGTGCAGTGGGCGGCGACGTCGTCGAATTCGGCGAAGTGGTTGGCGGACACGCCGCGGCGGGTCTGCTCCTCATACAAGAAGGCCTCGATCAACAGCGACGTGGCGAGGATCTTGTTGCGCGGGCTGTAGAGCAAGTTGGCGCGCGGCACGTGGGTGTTGCACACCGGTTTGCATTTGCCACAGCGCAGGCAGTCCTTGATGGCATCGGCAATGGCGCCGATCTCAGACTGCTCCATGATCAGCGACTCGAGCTCGAGCAAGTTGAAGCTGGGGGTGTAGGCATTGCTGAGGTCCGCGCCGGCGAGCAGCTTGCCCTTGTTGAAGCGGCCTTCCGGGTCCACCTGACGCTTGTAGCGCGCGAAGGCGTCGAGCATCTCTGGCTCGAGGAATTCCAGCTTGGTGATGCCGATGCCATGCTCGCCGGAGACGACCCCGCCCAGGTCCTTGGCCAGGCGCATGATGCGCGCCACCGCCGCGTTGGCGGTCTTGAGCATCTCGTAGTCGTCGGAGTTGACCGGGATGTTGGTATGCACGTTGCCGTCGCCGGCGTGCATGTGCAGGGCCACGAACACCCGGCGTTTGAGCACGCGCTGGTGGATGCGCTCGCATTCGGCCAGCACCGGCTCGTATTCGCGGCCGGTGAAGATGCGCCTGAGCGGGGCGCGCACCTCGCGCTTCCAAGACACCCGCAAGCTTTTGTCCTGCAGGGCCCGGAAAACCGTTTTCTCACCGGCGGGCAGGATGGGCTGCCCATCGAGGCCACAGGCGTTGGGCGGCAGCTGCTCATCGAGCCCCTGCAACAGCCCCTGCCAGCGGCGGCGCACCTCGCTCAACAGTGCGAGCGCCTGCGCCCGGCGTTGCTCGGTCAGCTCGGCATCGGCTTGTACGTCTTCATCGGCGGCGGTCGGCAGCGCGCCGCGCAGGAAGCCCTCCAGGGCATCGAGTAGATCGAGCTTGTTGGCAATCGACAGCTCGATGTTGATGCGTTCGATGCCGTCGTTGTAGTCGGCCAGCCGCTCCAAGGGGATGACGACGTCCTCATTGATCTTGAAGGCGTTGGTGTGGGCGGCGATCGCTGCCGTGCGCGCACGGTCCTGCCAGAATTTGCGCCGCAAGGCCGGCTCTGCGGCGATGAAGCCCTCGCCGCCGCGCGCGCGCGCAAGGCCAACGATGTGCTCGGCCGCCGCCTGCACGGCCTGGGCATCGTCGCCGACCACATCGGCCAGCAAAACCATGTTCGGGCGCGCCGTGCGCTGGGCCTTGGTGGCGTAGCCCACGGCCTTGACGTAGCGGGCATCGAGGTGCTCGAGGCCGGCAAGGGCCACGCCACCGGGGCGTGCGTCGGTGTAGCGCTTGACCTCGACGATGGCCGGCACGGCCTCGTGCGCGCTGCCGAAGAACTCGAGGCAGATGGTGCGACCGTGCGCCGGCATGCGGTGCAAGATGAAGGTGGCCTGGGTGATGAGCCCATCGCAGCCTTCTTTTTGGATGCCCGGCAATCCGGCGAGGAATTTGTCGGTCACGTCTTTGCCGAGCCCCGTCTTGCGGAAGCGGCTGCCCGGGATCTCGATCACCTCGGCCGCGCCCTTGGGGCGGCCGTCGGCGTGATAGCGCTGGAGCGCAAAGCGCGCCACGGGCACTTCGTGGATCTTGCCCAGGTTGTGGTCAAGCCGCGTCACCTCGAGCCAATCGGCCTCGGGCGTGACCATCTTCCAAGACACCAGGTTGTCCAGCGCCGTGCCCCACAGCACCGCCTTTTTGCCACCGGCGTTCATGGCCACATTGCCGCCGATGGTGGAGGCATCGGCGGAGGTCGGGTCGACGGCGAAAACAAGCCCCGCCGCCTCGGCCACCTCCATCACCCGGCGGGTGACTACGCCCGCGCCGCAGCGGATCACCGGTGTTGGCTCGCGGTGACCGGGCAGGACCACCGCCTCGATGCCGGAGAGCCAATCCAGCTTCTCGGTGTTGATCACCGCGGTGTGCGGATGGAGCGGCACCGCTCCGCCGCTGTAACCGGTGCCGCCGCCGCGGGGGATGATGGTGAGCCCAAGTTCGATGCAGCCGGCCACCAGCGGTGGGATTTCCTCTTCGCGGTCGGGGGTGAGTACCACGAAGGGATACTCCACCCGCCAGTCGGTCGCATCGGTGACGTGGGAGACCCGGCTCAAGCCATCGAAGGCGATGTTGTCGCGCCGGGTGTGGCGCGCCAGCCGCCTGACGATCGCCTCGCGCAGCCGCTGGGTGGCGTCGAAGCGGGCCTCGAAGTCGGCGACCGCCTGCTCGGCCAGGGCGAGTAGTCTTGCCACCCGTGCATTGCCCTGGCGGCGCTTGTCGATCTCTGCCAGGCGGTGGCGCAGGGCGTCCACCAGCAGCCGCCGACGGTGGCTATCGGCCAACAAGTCGTCCTCGAGATAGGGGTTGCGCGACACCACCCAGATATCCCCCAACACCTCGAACAGCATGCGGGCGGAGCGGCCGGTGCGCCGTTCATGACGCAGTTCTTCAATGAGCTGCCAGCCTTCGGTGCCGAGGATGCGCAGCACGATCTCGCGGTCCGAGAACGAGGTGTAGTTGTATGGGATCTCGCGGATGCGTTCCGACATGCCTGGGGGGGTTAAGCGGCGATGGCGTGGTAGTGGATGAATTCTATCCGCCTAGCAGTCGGGGCCCAAATGTAACCCTGGCGCCACAAGGGTCGTATGGCCTACCGGCGGGTGAACCAGTGCTACAGGAGGGTGTATGAGAAGATGCTAAACTTACTATGGTTAACTCGATCCAAGTCAACATGATCGGTATCCTCGTCGTCGCCCATGGCTGTTTGGGCGAATCGCTTATCGATTGCGCTGCCTACGTTTTGGGCAAGCGTCCGGAGCGGCTTATGTCGCTTGATGTACCGGATAGCACTGATCCTGAGTACCTGTTGGAACAGGCGCGTCGCAAGATCGCCTTACTTGATGAAGGCGACGGCGTCTTGATCCTGGCCGATGTCTACGGGGCCACACCCTGTAACACGATTTGCAGATTGGTCGAACCCGGACGGGTGGAGGCGGTGGCGGGCGCCAGCGTGCCGATGCTGCTCAAGGCGATCACCTATCGGCGCGAGGCTTTAAATGACCTTGCCGACCGTGTGGTGCAAGGGGCACACGAGGGCACCTTCCACATCCAGCCAAAATTGGCCGATGCTCACGCGTGAGGTCCAAATACTCAATCGACTAGGCCTGCATGCCCGCGCCTCGGCCAAGCTGACCCAAACCGCAAGCCGCTTCGCCGCTGATGTCTGGATTTCGCGCGACGGCCGTCGCGTCAATGGCAAGAGCATCATGGGAGTGATGATGCTGGCCGCTGCCAAGGGCACCACGCTGAAACTGGAGGTCGACGGCCCAGACGAGCAGGAGGCCATGGCGGCACTTACCACCCTGATCGCAGATAAATTCGGCGAGGCAGAATAAGACGTAGGCTCCGACCCCCTACCTAAGGGAAGTGCCATCTTCTGGCTGCCTGGCCGCGTCCTTTAAACTCTGTTCTCAGTCTCGTCTTGTCTCTTCGAGCATGAGCTTTACCCTGCACGGCATCGGTGTGTCCGGTGGTTACGCCATTGGCCGCGCACGGCTGTTCTCTCACGACCGTCTTGAGGCCCCTCACTACGTGCTGCGGCGTGAGGACTTGAAGGCCGAGGTGGCGCGCTTCGAGGCTGCAGTGGCCAGCGTGCGCACCGAGCTGCAAAGCCTGCAGGCGCATCTACCCGAGAACGCGCCGGCGGAGCTCTCTGCCTTCCTGGATGTGCACCGCTTGATCCTGGAAGACGCCATGATCTCGGAAGTGCCCAAACGCTGCATCCTTGAGAACCGCTGCAACGCCGAGTGGGCACTGGCGCAGCAAACCCAGGCCCTCATCGACCAGTTCGAGGCCATGGAGGATGCCTATCTACGCGAGCGCAAAAACGATGTGCGCCAGGTGGCGGACCGCATCATGAAGGCCTTGATGGGACAACCCGGGCAGGTGCCGGTCAAGCCGTTCGGCGAGGAGGCCAGCGTGCTCGTCGCCCACGACTTGTCGCCCAGCGATATGGTGCTGTTCAAGCGCCAGCAGTACGCCGCCTTCATCACCGACCTGGGCGGCGCCACCTCGCACACCGCCATCCTCGCGCGCAGCCTCAACATCCCCGCCGTCATGGCGCTGCACAACGCCCGCAGCCTCATCCACGATGGCGACTGGCTGGTCGTGGATGGGGTCAACGGCGTGGTCATCGTCGCGCCCGATGCCGCCATCCTGGAGGAATACCGCATCCGCCAGGACCAATGGCGGCTGGAACAGCAAAAGCTCAAGCGTCTCAAGAAGAGCCCCGCCGCCACGCTCGACGGCACGCCGGTGGAGCTGCTGGCCAACATCGATCTACCGCAGGATGTGCAGGAAGCATTGGAGCAGAATGCAGCCGGTATCGGCCTATTCCGCAGCGAATTCCTGTACATGAACCGTGACGATCTGCCGGATGAAGACGAGCAATTCGAGGCCTACCGCCAGGTGGTCACGGCGATGCAGGGCCGGCCGGTGGTCATTCGCACCCTCGATCTCGGCGCGGACAAAGGCCTGCCGTGGATGAAGCGCGGTAGCGCCAACCCGGCGCTGGGGCTACGCGCGATCCGCCTGTGCCTGGCGGAGCCGCAGATCTTTCTCGCCCAGGTCAGGGCCATGCTGCGGGCGAGCCATTACGGCAAGCTGCGCATCTTGATCCCCATGCTGGCCAACCTGAAGGAGCTCGAGCAGGCCTTGGAGCTGATCGAGCTGGCCAAGGAATCGCTGGACATCTCGGGCATCCCCTATGACCGGCAGATCCAGATCGGCGGCATGATCGAGGTGCCGGCGGCCGCCTTGGCGGCGGAATGGTTCGCCCGCCGGCTGGACTTCCTGTCCATCGGCACCAACGACCTCATCCAGTACACGCTTGCCATCGACCGCACCGATGACAGCGTGGCCCATCTCTACGACCCCTTACACCCGGCGGTGCTCAAACTCATCCGCCATACGCTGCGCATCGCCCAGAAACTGGGCAAGCCGGTCTCCGTATGCGGTGAAATGGCCGGTGACGCGCGCCTGACGCGGCTACTGCTGGGCATGGGCCTGCGCAGCTTTTCCATGCATCCGGCGCATCTGCTGCGGGTGAAGCAGCAGATCCTGCATAGCGACTTGCCCGAACTTACCTTACTCACTCGCCGGCTCATGCGCGCCGGCGAACCAGAGCGTATTGAGTCTTGGCTTAAGCGGCTGAATGCCTAAGAAGCTCGGCAGGTTTGCTGGCAAAGCGCAATTGAGTCCTACCTCGTTGCTTGCGAGGTGGGGCAGAATTTCTCTCTTGAGCTCGACAACTACATCACCCAGCCGAGAGAGGGGCAATTGGGGTAGCTCTTGCTTCGACCGAGTGGGTTAAAAGCAACAAGCGTGTGATGCTGTAAGAGTGGGGGGACTGCGCTTAGAGCAGATAAAGGGCGCGTACCGTGTTGCCGCAGCCGATAAAAGTAAGCGTTTGACAAAGACTCCTCACTAGGGCGATACCACGCCCATGCGGGCGTTGGGCTGGGTCGACAGCCGCGGACAGATAAGGCCGATAATCAAACCCAGGGCCACTGTCTTTGACCTCAATGGCGAGCAAGGCCTTACCCTGTTGCAAGTGCAGGTCGAAACCGAGCTCAATACGGCCGTCAACAAGCGTTTGGAGCCGCTTAGCACGCAATTCTAGATAGCGTTCAAAACCACCCTCTTCCTCCTTGATCGCAGAATCCAGACCAAGCAGGCCATGGTCGAGGGCATTGTTAAAAAGCTCGGAGAGGATGAGATAGAGTGCGCTTTGGTGGGGTTTCAAGGCTCGGATCTGGGTCAACATCCCCAGCACCATCGGTACGACATCGAGGTAACGCAGCTCCTGAGCGCCATAGGCAAGGTTAAGATGCCATTCCGACATCGGCTCTTGCGGCTTGCCAACCTGGGATGGAGGAAGGTGCGCTTTTTGTTCAATGGGGATGTGTGCGAGTAAGAAAGAAATATCGTCGTGTGGAATGTTCCCCGCCAAGTGGGCGTTAAGACCCGCGATCAGATGTTGAGAGCGGTCTGGCCATACCCCCTCACTGAGCCGAGCAACAGCACCTTCTAATGTGAAGCGGCTGCCATTAGGGGCAGACGCCTCGACTAGGCCATCAGAGCATATCAACAGGTCACTTGGCGCCTGAACCAGCTGGACTTCAGTTTTACTGGAGAAGTCCCTATCCGGTAAGATCCCCAAAGGGGGGTGGCGCGATCGCCAGCGTCGTAATACCTTACCTTCCTCCCCTATGAGTAATACATCTGGGTTACCGCCGTTCCAGACCTCGATCGTACTGTTAGCAAAATCAATGGCCGCCACAGTGGCCGCAACAAAACGGTCGACGGGCATTAACTCCTTAAGCTTGCGATTGAGTTCAGTCACGATTGACGCCACAGAAAAACCTTTGCCCGCCATAGCATAGAACACATGGGTTACTGGCATGGCCGAGAGCGCTGCGGGTAAGCCGTGGCCGGCGGCGTCGGCCAGGAGCAAGTACAGGACATCGCCGGGGCCGCGTGTTGCGCACAGCAGGTCACCGCTAAAGCCATCGGCCGGCTTAAGATAGGACTTGAGCAAGGGGTCACGTAAGCCTGGTGCATTAGTCAGGCGGTCCATGATGTGACGCCCTAACTCGGTCTGTTCCTCGGCTTGCTGACGCCAGCGGGCCAGCTCCTGCGCATGCTCCCTAAGCTTGCGCTGCAGGGCGATGGCCTTGGCATAACCGTTGATCTTGGCACGCAACAGGCGTAGGTCAGCGGGTTTGACCAGGTAGTCATCGCCACCGCTCTCCAACCCCTTGATGACGTTTTCGATGCGGTCCAGGGCAGAATAAAACACCACCGGCACCCAGCGGTCAGTCGGCAAGGCGCGTATCTCCCGCACGGCGGCCAGGCCATCCATCACTGGCATCATCACGTCCATGAACACGAGGTCTGGGGCTTCCTCACGATAGCGCTGCACCGCTTCGCGGCCGTCCTTTGCTGTCACGACATGATGTCCGAGGCGGTTTGCTACCGCTTGCACTAAGGCAAGATTGAGCGGCGCATCATCAGCGACGAGAATCTTGAGCGTGATATCCGTCATGGAGATGCTGGGCGCAGAGTGAAGAGCTTGCCGAAATTGGCGATGTCTAGTACCTGTTTTACCATCCCCTTGAGCCCGGAGAGTACGACGCGTTTGCCATGGCTTTCGGCTTTATCGCGCAGCAGCAGTAGCATGCCAAGCGCCGAACTATCGAGATAATCGACCTGCGCGAAGTCGATATCGAGTTCGTGCACGGTAGGGTTGGCCAGCGCCTCGTCACAGCATTGGCGGAATTCCCTATGGGAATGAAAGTCAAAGCGGCCAGACAACCGAATATGAGCGCAATGGCCTTCGATCGATTTAGTAATTTCCATAATCCTTCGCTTGTTAACGCCGATTCGTTGCTTTGTTTGCAAACCTCTCAAGGACACGGCTGGCGATGTCCTCAAGCGGCAGCACCTCTGCCGCGGCACCGATTTCGATGGCCGCACGCGGCATACCGAAGACAATGCAGCTCGCCTCATCTTGGGCGATAGTATGGGCACCGGCCTGGCGCATGGCTAATAGACCCTTGGCGCCATCCTTACCCATACCGGTGAGAATGACGCCTATGGCGTTGGGGCCTAGCGCTGTGGCGGCGCTTTCGAACAATACATCTACTGAAGGTCGATGCCGATTAACTGGTGCGTCTTGCGTCAGCACGGTGTAGTAATACCCGCCCACCTTCTTCACCCGCAGGTGTGAATGACCGGGGGCAACATAGGCGTGGCCGGGCAGGATGCGCTCTTCATTGTCGGCCTCTTTTACCGTCATGACGGAAAGTTTGTTCAGACGTTCGGCGAATGAGCGGGTGAAACCCGCCGGCATATGCTGGGTAATGAGTATGCCTGGGGCATCGGCCGGCATTTGGCTGAGCACCGCTTTAAGCGCTTCGGTGCCACCAGTGGAGGCGCCGATACATATGACCTTATCAGTCGTGTTGAAGACAAGACCGGCTAGGGGTCGCGGCTGCGCCGGGGCTACCGCGGCAGGAGCGAGGCGACGAACTCTAGCCCGCGCAGCGGCGCGCAGTTTTTCAGCGATTTCCTCAGCAAGTTGGGGAAATTGCTCGACGATACCTTGCTTGGGTTTGGTGATGAAGTCCACGGCACCCAGCTCCAGCGCCCGCAGTGTGACCTCTGAGCCTTGTTCGGTAAGCGAAGACAGCATGACCACCGGCATCGGGCGCAGACGCATGAGTCGCTCAAGAAACTCCAAACCGTTCATGCGCGGCATCTCGACATCCAAGGTGATGACGTCCGGATTAAGCTGCTTGATCATCTCCCGCGCCACGTATGGGTCGGGAGCCTCTCCGACGAGCTCAAGATCTGGTTGACTGCGCAGGATCTCGCGCAGTAGGCTGCGGATCAATGCGGAATCGTCAACAATCAGGACACGGATTGGCTGGGTCATTTGAACAGCTCTACTTCGCCGGCAATAGGGGTGTGGCTTAAGCGACGATTGTACTCGCGTTCACGCGCCAAGATGGTGTCGTTGTGTACGCTCTTGAGCTTTTTTACCAGTACGCGGCCTGTCTCGGGGAAAAAATAGACTTTACGCGGATAGATACCGCGTAAGTCATGTGCGATAACGGGGATATTCTCGTTAGCGAGGTATTCCAATACAAACTCGCTATTGGACTCACCGACATTGACTGTCGTAAACCCTCGCAGTACAGCTGCGCCCCCGAATACCTTGGCCTCAAGCCGGTTGCGCCTGGCACCGAGCTTGACGAGTTGGTTGATCAGGACCTCCATGGCATAGCTGCCATAGCGCGCAGAGCTGGACATCAGGTCATGCGGGTCACCACCTTCAGGCAACATGAAATGGTTCATACCGCCTATCCTGGTATGTGGATCGCGGATGCATGCGGCCACGCAAGAGCCGAGCACCGTCACCAACACCATCCGTCGGGTTGTAACGTAATATTCCCCTGGTAGCAGCTTGACCGCCTCCATGTCGAAGGTACGGTCATAGTAGCGATTCGGGGCGAGGACTTCCTCGTAGCCTAGTTGCGACACGACGACAATTCCAGGCACCGCATGTTTCGTAGTATTTGCTGGTGCCAGCTCCGTGAGTTGCCGGCTCGTTCATGACGCCGCGCTCATCCACGGCGCATGAACCAACCGTTGTTGTGTATCAACATCCGACTTCCTGGTGGGGGACGTTTGCTAATAGCCTATCTTCATGCCGGTTTATCCGGCATAAAGGCGTGAACATAGACGGTTTGACCACGCAGTCGGAAAAGGTCAGCTGCATGGTATAACGCCTCTGAGTGTCCAAGAAACAGAAGACCATCGGTCTTAAGCAGGGGTTTCATGCGCTTTAGGATTCGGTACTGCGTTGGCTTATCGAAATAGATCATCACATTACGACAAAAGATGGCGTCAAGCGGCTGCTTGATCGGCCAGTGTTCAGCCAACAAGTTAAGCTGGAAAAAATCGATCATCGCCTGCAACTGCGGCTTTATCCTCACTAGACCACTGCGACTACCAGTTCCTTTGAGGAAAAAACGCCGCTGTCTTGCCTCATCCAACTTGGCAATCCGATCTGCCGGGTAAATACCCTCACGTGCCTTTTGCAGCACCTGAGTATCTAGATCAGAGGCCAAGATACGCACTCCGTGAGCATGATCTCCCAGCGTTTCAACGACCGTCATGGCGATCGAGTAGGGTTCTTCCCCCGTAGAGGCCGCTGCGCTCCAGATAGTAATCGGACGCTCTCGGCGAGTTTTCAGGAAATCCCTCAAGATATCAAAATGGTGGGGCTCGCGAAAAAACGCCGTCAAGTTAGTTGTCAGCGCATTGACAAAGGCTTCCCACTCCTTAGCATCATGCTGCAACAGCTCAAGATAGGCGCGGAAGCTACTTATGCCCCGGGCACGCAGACGTCGTGCCAAACGGCTATAGACCATATCCTCCTTCGCATCCGATAGACTGATGCCAGCATGGGTGTAGATTAACCTTCGAATCTCGTCAAAGTCCCGGCGTGTAAACTCAAACTCACGCTCCGAGCGCCGGCTTGTTGGTTGTGCGGTATGCGCATCAAGGATTCTTGCTGGCATCGCCCCAAGGCTAGCTCGACCTAACCTTTAAGTAAACGCAAGCTGGTGCACCTGATTTGGGGCATCCTCCAAATCAGGCCGACCCTTCGACCCTGCGGTGGGTTTGACAGGGAGCGTGTAAGACAGTATCTGCATAACTTGCTGTGCGGGCGTATTGCCGCATTGCTAGGGTAGCGGCTTCGGCCGGCCCTGCGGACCAAAACAATCGGTTGCACTGGTATTAGCCTACGCCAAAACAACGTTTTCGCTTCCTCGCCTAACCACTTGTTATGTCTCGCGGCAAGCTTGCTTCGTGCGCCGGCCCTCCATCCGCTCGCAGCGTTCTGCAGAGTTTCCTTAAAATCAGGCGTTCCTTAGGGAGGACCCACATCCTGTGGTGATGGCGATGATAGCTCAAGCCAGAGCACGCTCAAACGACGAAGCATCGCGCGGCGATAGCGCTTTTTTCGAGCGGTAACTCAATCAAAACTCCTCCCATTCATCGGTATCGGTAGGGCTGGTCTTGGGTAACTCCTGGATTGGGCTACGGACCAAAACGGCTGGTTTGCGAGTGGAGGAGTGGGGGGTGCGGATGGTAGGAGGTGGCAAGGCGGAGGAGGTTGTGGGTGTTGAGCTGGGATGTGCGGCGAGTTTGAACAGGGCTACAGCCCGCGCTAGGTTTTCTGCCTGTTCCTGCAAGGACTCGGCAGCGGCGGCTGCTTCTTCTACCAAGGCGGCGTTTTGCTGGGTCATTTCGTCCATTTGCGCAACTGCGGTGTTCACTTGCTCTATTCCTTGGCTTTGTTCCACGCTGGCGGCGGTGATTTCGGCCATGATGTCGGTGACGCGTTTGACCGCCTGCACGATCTCGTCCATGGTCCGACCGGCTTGCTCGACCAGCTTGTAGCCGTTGTCGACCTTCTCCACCGAGTCGGAAATGAGGCTTTTGATCTCTTTGGCGGCGGCTGCCGAGCGCTGGGCGAGGTTTCGCACCTCGCCTGCCACCACGGCGAAGCCGCGGCCCTGCTCGCCGGCGCGAGCTGCCTCGACGGCGGCGTTGAGGGCGAGGATGTTGGTCTGGAAGGCAATGCCATCGATGACGCTGATGATGTCGGCGATCTTCTTCGAGGCCTCGGCAATGGCGCCCATGGTGTTGACGACCTCGCCCACTACCTGGCCGCCCTTGACCGCCACGCTCGAGGCGCCTTGCGCGAGCTGATTGGCCTGGCGGGCGTTGTCGGCGTTTTGTTTGACGGTGGAGGTCAGCTCGTCCATGCTCGAGGCGGTCTCCTGCAGGCTGGAGGCTTGGGCCTCGGTGCGGCTGGAGAGATCGGCGTTGCCGGCGGCGATCTCTCTGGCTGCGGTGTTGATGGCATCGGTGGCGGCGCGGATTTGGGCGACGATCTCTTTGAGACGCTCGCTGGTGGCGTTGCTGGCCTCTTTGAGTTCGCCGAACAGGCCCTGGTAGTCGGCCTCGATGCGCTGGGTGAGATCACCCTCGGCCAATGCCCTGAGCACGCGCGCCACGTCGTTGACGCCGCGCTCGGTGGTCTCCAATAGCGCATTGATGCCCTCGGAGAGCTGGCGGAAGAAGCCTTCCTTGCCTTTAAGGCTGATGCGCTGGCTGTAGTCGCCCGCTGCCGCCGCATCGATAAGGTTGGCGATCTCCTCTTCCACCAACACCTCCGCCGTGCGGTCAGTCCACTCTGCTACCGTCCCTAAGCGCTCACCGCGCTCGTTGATCACGGGACTTGCCCGCACCACCATATGCCGCGGCCCGATGCGGATGGCTGCGGTATGGGTACCGCTTAGGCTGGCGAGTAGCTGTGCCTGGTGCTCGGGGTTCTTGTGGAAAACGTCAATACTCATGCCTAGCATGTTCTGCGGTGAGAAGTTGGGCACGTTTTCTCTGATTTCGTTTTCTACCTTGCTTAAGAGGTCGATCACCGATTTATTGGCATAGATGATCTTGCGTTCCTTATCGGCAATCATTACGCCTGTGCTGACGTTGTCCAGACCGATCTTGATGCGCAAGGCGTCTTCCTCGCGTTGGCGCGACTGCGCCAGATCATCGCCGAGCCGAATATAGAGCGAGCGGAAGGCATCGGTCATGGCGCCGATTTCGTCGTTGGCGAACTTACTGACGATGACGCTGAAGTCGCCTTGCGCGACCTTTCGCATCTGCTCAGCAAGGGTAGTTAATGGCTTGAGGTAGCGTCTCGTCCAGCCGGCTAGGGCAAAACCGAGCAAGGCGCCGACCGTGACTAAGGTGAAGGCGGCAAAAGGCTGACGCAGGAATTCGGCTACAGCCACCCCTCCTAAGGCGATAGCAGCCATGTAGAGCACGAGCAAGTTAATCTTGGTAGCCAGCGCTAAATCGTGCAAACTGAGCGCCAGTCTCGCCAGCGGGCTTGTGCTGACGACTCTCCCCTCCTTAATGCATAAACCTTTTGCTTTGCCTGCTTTGAAGCGGGCGTAGAGCTTTTCAACGGCCTCGATCGAGGCGCGATCCGGTTTAGTGCGCACGGATAGATAACCCGTGATCTGACCGTTCTGCCATATCGGCGTAGCGTTGGCGACGACCCAGTAGTGATCACCGTTCTTGCAGCGGTTTTTCACATAGCCCGTCCACGGCTTGCCAGACTTGAGGGTGTCCCATAGGTCTTTGAACGCCTCGGCGGGCATGTCGGGATGTCGCACGATGTTGTGCGGTGAACCGATGAGCTCTTTTTGCGAAAAACCGCTGATCTCGCAGAAATAGGGGTTGACATAGGTAATGATGCCGCGCGAGTCAGTACGGGAGACAATGTATTCGCCATCGCGCATGATGCGCTCGACGTTGGTGACAGGCATGTTGATGCGCATGGTCTTGAGCCTTTGCTGAGCAGTGATTGATCGTTGGACAGAGGCTGAGGCAAACTCCAACTTAGTTCTAGCTCTACCTCAGAATTCTTCCCAATCGCCATCGTCCGGCCGTTCAGACCGGTGTGTAGTTCTATCCTTGCGTGCCAAAACGGCTGGTTTGCGAGTGGAGGAGTGGGGGGTGCGGATGGTAGGGGGTGGCAAGGCGGAGGAGGTTGTGGGTGTTGAGCTGGGATGTGCGGCGAGTTTGAACAGGGCTACAGCCCGCGCTAGGTTTTCTGCCTGTTCCTGCAAGGACTCGGCAGCGGCGGCTGCTTCTTCTACCAAGGCGGCGTTTTGCTGGGTCATTTCGTCCATTTGCGCAACTGCGGTGTTCACTTGCTCTATTCCTTGGCTTTGTTCCACGCTGGCGGCGGTGATTTCGGCCATGATGTCGGTGACGCGTTTGACCGCCTGCACGATCTCGTCCATGGTCCGACCGGCTTGCTCGACCAGCTTGTAGCCGTTGTCGACCTTCTCCACCGAGTCGGAAATGAGGCTTTTGATCTCTTTGGCGGCGGCTGCCGAGCGCTGGGCGAGGTTTCGCACCTCGCCTGCCACCACGGCGAAGCCGCGGCCCTGCTCGCCGGCGCGAGCTGCCTCGACGGCGGCGTTGAGGGCGAGGATGTTGGTCTGGAAGGCAATGCCATCGATGACGCTGATGATGTCGGCGATCTTCTTCGAGGCCTCGGCAATGGCGCCCATGGTGTTGACGACCTCGCCCACTACCTGGCCGCCCTTGACCGCCACGCTCGAGGCGCCTTGCGCGAGCTGATTGGCCTGGCGGGCGTTGTCGGCGTTTTGTTTGACGGTGGAGGTCAGCTCGTCCATGCTCGAGGCGGTCTCCTGCAGGCTGGAGGCTTGGGCCTCGGTGCGGCTGGAGAGATCGGCGTTGCCGGCGGCGATCTCTCTGGCTGCGGTGTTGATGGCATCGGTGGCGGCGCGGATTTGGGCGACGATCTCTTTGAGACGCTCGCTGGTGGCGTTGCTGGCCTCTTTGAGTTCGCCGAACAGGCCCTGGTAGTCGGCCTCGATGCGCTGGGTGAGATCACCCTCGGCCAATGCCCTGAGCACGCGCGCCACGTCGTTGACGCCGCGCTCGGTGGTCTCCAATAGCGCATTGATGCCCTCGGAGAGCTGGCGGAAGAAGCCTTCCTTGCCTTTAAGGCTGATGCGCTGGCTGTAGTCGCCCGCTGCCGCCGCATCGATAAGGTTGGCGATCTCCTCTTCCACCAACACCTCCGCCGTGCGGTCAAACCACTCTACCACCGCACCCAGGCGCTCGCCCTTGTCATTGATGACGGGGTTGGCAGTGAGGCTGAAGGTGCGACCCCCAAGTTTGATCTGGGTGCGATGCGCGCCGTTGAGATGAGCAAGCAAGGTCCTTTGGTGCGCCGGGTTCTTATGGAAGGCATCGATGTTCGCGCCGAGCAGAGTGTTGACATTGAACTGAGGCAAATCCTGCCGTATCGCTGACTCAGCCTTCTGCAGCATCTCGCGTATCGATTTGTTGAGATAAATGATGTTGTAGGCATGATCGGCGATCATGACGTTGGTGGAAACGTTGTCCAAAGCGATGCGGATGCGCATGTTCTCGTCGGCCAAGCGCTTCGTTTCGGCGATATCGCGCGCCAGCTTGGCCTGCATCGCTCGTAGGGCTTGCAGCAGACGTCCGATCTCATCATCCCGTTCGATAACAATCGCTGTGTCATATCGCCCTTCGGCGATGTGGCCGAACACTTCAATGGCATGATCTAATGGCCGTACGATTTGCCGCAATAACAACCAGCCGAGGATTATTGCAGCGAGCACGGCCAAACCTGCTAACAGGGCGGTCAGTCCATGCATCATCGCGTTGCGCTTTTCTGCTTGTGCACGCATGGCTAAAGTGTGCGACTTGATCGCCTCTAAGACGGCCTGAGTAGTGTCGTCTACTTCTTTAAGCAGGGGGTTCATGCGGCTGGTCAGGATATAGGCCGCTTCGTAAAACTCGTCTACCTTAAGAGCTTCCACGGCTGGCAGGAGGCCTTCTTCACCATAGCGTCGACGCGCATCCGCTGCTGCGGCGAGTTTCTCGCGTATAGATGCCGGCAAGGCCAATTGGTTGAGCTCGGCAAGCAGGGCGTTGATCTGTTGACGATTGCGGCGAATGATCTCTAAGTGGAGGCTCAGCGGATGATCGTGCAACTTTGCAACCTCAAGCCCAGGTGCGTGCTGGAGCGCGAGAGCAAGGTGCATGTGACTCTCAAGTATGAGGGTACGGATCTGCACTGCCAGACGTTGGACTTGCAAACCTTCCTCATCAAGGCGACGGATATCGTGCAGGCTGCGATTTAGGCTGAACAAACCCGCTGCCCCCAGCACCAACATGAAGATGATGAGGATGGCTAGACTGCCGTTAATGCGGCCTTTTAAGGTCAAGTTTTTGATCATCGTCGTAGACCTCTTACATAACTCGAAGCGTCAATGGAGCTCATGCGAGGTTGCAACTATCATCCATGGCGGCGTCCATCAAGGCCATTTCAGGGCTACACATCAGCCGTTCGATGTCCACAACGATGATCATGCGCTCATCCACGGCCCCCAGGCCGAGAATGTAACGTGTATCAAGGGTGGAGCTAAACGTGGGTGCAGGTCGCAGGTTATCGGAATTGAGTTCGATCACATCTGACACGCCATCGACCACGATGCCGACGACGCGCTCGGCAACGTTAAGGATGATGACAACAGTAAACTGGTCGTAGGTTGGCTCGCCTAGATTGAACTTGATACGCAGGTCGACGATAGGCACGATCACGCCACGCAGGTTGATCACCCCTTTGAGAAAAGGCGGGGTATTGGCGATCCTTGTCGGCTGCTCGTAGCCGCGAATCTCCTGCACTTTCAGGATGTCGATACCGTATTCTTCTTGCCCCAAGGTGAAGGTGAGATATTCCCCAGATCCAACTGGAGCCTGTGATGGCTGGGTCTGGTCCATGTTGTGCGCCTCCTTACGCGGCCTGTGGCTCATGCGCGTTGCGGTGGAGGTTGAGGCCCATGCGGATGAGGGCAGCTATATCCAGAATTAGGGCTACACGGCCGTCACCCATGATGGTGGCACCGGATACCCCCTCCACCTTGCGGTAATTGCTTTCTAAGCTTTTAATGACAAACTGATGTTGGCCGAGCAGCTCGTCGACAAACAATGCCGCGCGCCCACCTTCAGCCTCGACAACCATCAAAATCCCCTTCCAAGGTTCGCGTACAGCCCCAGTAAGATTAAAGACCTCAGCCAGGGGGATCAGCGGGAGGTACTCGCCACGGATATTAACCACCCGCCCTTCGCCAGCGATGGTCTTGATGTCCTCCGGGCGCGGCTGCAGCGATTCGACCACCACGGTCAGCGGTACGATGTAGGTCTCGCCGCCCACACCCACCGACATACCGTCCAGGATGGCCAGGGTGAGCGGCAGGCGGATGGTAATGCGGGTGCCAAAGCCTGGCGAGGAATCGATCTCGACCCGGCCGCCTAGGCTCTCGATGTTCTTTTTCACCACGTCCATACCGACGCCGCGGCCAGAGACATCGGTTACTTGTTCTGCCGTAGAGAAGCCTGGGGCGTAGATGAGTTGCCAGACCTCCTGGTCGGTCATGGCGTCATGCACTTGAAGGCCGCGTTCGCGCGCCTTGGCCAGGATCTTGTCACGGTTTAAGCCTGCGCCGTCATCCATCACCTCGATGACGATGTTGCCGCCCTGGTGGCTTGCCTTGAGAGTGATGGTACCCTTGGGGTCTTTGCCGGCGGCGATGCGTTTGTCCGGTGTCTCGATGCCGTGATCGAGGCTGTTGCGGATGAGGTGGGTGAGCGGGTCGGTGATCTTCTCGATCAAGCCCTTGTCTAGTTCCGTGGCCTCGCCAATGGTTTTAAGCTCAACCTGTTTACCGAGCTTGTTAGCCAGGTCGCGCACTACACGTGGGAAGCGGTTGAACACCATGCTCATAGGCAGCATGCGGATGCCCATCACCGCCTCTTGCAGATCACGAGTGTTACGCGCCAGCAGGTCGATGCCGGCAAGTAGCCGCTCGGCCTGGACGGGATCGAGGTGACTGGCCGACTGCGCCAGCATGGCCTGGGTGATGACGAGCTCGCCGACGAGGTTGATGAGCTGATCAACCTTGTCCACCGAAACCCGGATGCTTGATGCTTCAAGCGTTGCGCTGGGTGCGATTTTGTCTTTATCGCGTTGAGTGCTGCGGCTGCCTAGTGATGCCGGCTTGTCGCTAGCATGACCGTGTTGGCCTTTCGGTGGCAGGGCGCTGGGCGCTGCCGCAGCTGGCGACGACAGTGGCGCCGCCGGCGCCCCAGGGGCGTCGGGAAAGAAGCCATAGCCTTCGTCTGCAGCCGAAGCTGCTAGCGGGTTCTCGGCCGCAGGAGCTCCTGGCGCGTCTTGAAAGAAGCCATAGCTGCTATCCGACGCGGGGCCCGCCGCTGGCGGCGCTGTGGGTGACAAATCGAACAAGCCGTAGGCTGGTTCCGACGCCGGTACGGCGCTCGATGACGTCTGGTCGAATAGCCCATAAGCCTCATGCGGGCCGCCAGGCACGATCGAGATGTCATCCGAAAAAGCGTAATAACCCAATATCTCGCGTAATGCCGCGTCCCCCTGAGATGTGCTCGCCCATAAGGCAAGCCGTGGCGATTCGGCAGTAGGGCGCTGTTGCACCTCACAGCTAGCGACCTCCGCCAACGCGGCAAGCAGGTTATCTACAGCCGCGGTATCCGCGGCGATCTCAGGCGGTAGGGCGCATTCCACCCAATAGCGGGTGTGCGTGCTAGGCGCGGCTTTCCCCTGGCCGGCAAAGGACTCTAACCGGGCGCACACCTCGCGCACCTGCGCGGCATCCACTTCAGTGCCGCCCTGGTGATGGGCAAGCAGCGCCTTGAGGACGTCTCCGGCGGCGAGGAAGGCGTCCACCATTTCGGTGGTCAGCGCCAGCTCTCCCTTGCGCACGCGGTCGAGCAGGGTCTCCAGGATGTGCGTCACCTCGGTCATGTCGCTGAAACCGAAGGTGCCGCTGCCGCCCTTGATGGAGTGGGCGGCACGAAAGATGGCGTTGAGATCTTCGGCTGCGGGAGACTCGACATCAAGGGCTAGCAAGAGACTCTCCATATTGGCCAGGTGCTCCGCAGCCTCCTCGAAGAAGACTTCGTGAAACTGACTGATGTCGATCGTCATCGCGCGCTGTTCGGAAAGCTAGAGCAGGTACTGGACCTTAGCGCTGATCGCAAGCGTGGCTATACGCTACCCGATGACCTTTCTTACTACCTCCAAAAGCTTCTGCGGGTCGAAGGGTTTGACCAGCCAGCCGGTTGCTCCGGCAGCGCGGCCAGCCGACTTCATCGCTTCAGAAGATTCCGTGGTGAGCATCAAGATGGGCGTGCTGCGATATTGCGGCATGGCGCGCAGAGATTTGATGAGGGTGAGCCCATCCATCTTCGGCATGTTCTGGTCGGTGAGGATGAGGTCTGCTTGTCGCAACTTTGCCTTGTTAAGGCCATCCTCCCCGTCGACAGCCTCGACGATCTCGTAGCCGGCACTTTTCAAAGTGAAAGCCACCATCTGGCGGATGGAGGCGGAATCGTCAACGGTTAAAACGACCTTGCCCATGAAGATACCTCGTCCTAGAACAGTTCAACCTCGCCCGCACCCATGTGGGTCTGGGCCACAGCGTTCTTATTCGGGTCAGTCACTAAGAGGTGGGTTGCAGCGTGTTCAATGGACGTCGCCAGGCCTGTAAGCCCGCTTTCTCCAAGACCAGAGGGTTTCGCCAGTGCGTTAAGCATTCCCTGCAGAGCCCGTAGCCGCGTTCGTCCTTGTTCCAGCAATTGCGTGGTCATGTCCTGGAATTGTAAGGCGGTGACTGCCTGGTTAACCTGCACTCCGACCTCATCAGCGTGCTGATTAATCTTTTGCGCTGCCTCGCTCATCGCATTGTTGAGCCGCTCGATACTTTGCATCGTTTCTTGCACGCGATGCTTCGATTGCAGCGCATGACTCATATCCATGGTCGCCACCTCATGTATGGCTTGGTTAGCCTTACCCAGCGAGACTTGCACAGCATCCATGCGTTTGCGTATCTCCTGGCTGAACTGGTCAGTACGCTGTGAGAGTGCGCGCACCTCGTCGGCGACGACGGCAAAACCACGGCCAGCCTCGCCAGCACGGGCTGCTTCAATGGCGGCATTGAGGGCAAGCAGATTGGTCTGTTTGGCGATACCCTCGATCTCGCCCAAAATTTTGAGCATGGCCTCCGCCTCCTGGTTAATGGCCTCCATGGTCTCCACCAGCCCCATGGCGAGTTTGCTCGTCTCGATGGTGTTGTTTACGAATACCTCCAGAGTCTTAGAAGTGTCCAGGACGAAATCGGTGAAGCGCACCTGATTAGAGCCCTCCAGCTCACCTTGTGCACCGCCAACGATGTATAGAGCCAGATCGTGCTGCGCGCGGATGTGTTCATTGATGGTGTTGAAACTGGTGAGCAGCTTCTCGATTGCCTCGCGTAGCAACAGCTCAACGCGGTCGATCTCGTTGTTAATCGTCTGGCACAAATGTTCACCTTGGCTGCCTGCCTCACGCAGTGCAGTCTGTAGACGTGCAGCCACTTCGGGCTGCGCTGGCTCACCGGCATTGGTGAGTACGCTGTCGGATGGCCGGTGGCGGAGTGTAAACAGGAGGTAAACACCGAAAACGATAACTGCCGCCACGCGCCAAACCGGTTCTGCCATCCAGGTCACAGCAGCGAGGAGTAAGAGTAGGGCGGGTAGGACAAGGGCGTTATTGTTCTTCAAGTACAACCTCTCAGGCTGGGAAGTGAAGTAAAGCCAGTATACAGCGAATATGTTGCACGAGGTGTAAGCTTATACCGTCTCCACCCGCCTTGTACGGACGCTCGCACTATGTCAACAAGTATTAGCTTGAGTTGCGCGGCACTAGAGGGTGGTCTCAGCCCCCCCACCTCGCAAACGCGAGGAAACGCTAGCGTAGGGTACGCTGCCAGCGATGCTGCACTGGCAGCTGCCTCGCCCGCTCAGGTTTCACTTGAAATGCACAATATCCCGCCTGGCGCGAAATCAAGTTAGCGATCCGCTGAGAGAAAGATCGTTACAGGGGGTTATTTGCTACAAGCCGCCTCGCGCAGTAGCTTTTGTAGCTCACCGCTCTGATACATCTCGCGCATGATGTCGGCGCCACCGATGAACTGACCTTTGATGTAAAGCTGCGGGAGGGTGGGCCAGTTGGAGAACTGCTTGATCCCCTCGCGCATTTCGTTGTCTTCTAGGACGTTGACGCTGAAAAACTCCTCTACCCCGCAGGCACGCAGGACAGCCACGGCGCTCGCCGAAAAACCGCACTGCGGGAACTGCGGTGTACCCTTCATGTAAAGGACGATGGGATGCGTGCTGATTTGCTCGCGGATGGTGTCTTGCACACTCATGATCGGATCCGAAGCTAATAGTTGATCATAAAATTCAAGTTTATCATAGTTAAGTTCTGATTGTTGTCAATCGAGTCCGGCCTTCAGCAGCTTGCTGTTCCTCGTTTTACCAACAGGGTCGACTGCCATCGGCTTAAGCAGGCGAACCGAGCACGCCATTACGCGCCTCGTTGGGGCAATCCCGGATGATAGGCAGCGAACCTTACTCGTTCTTTGCGTAGGGGAAACGTATGTCGCCGTAGCGAATCACGAGAACGGCTACCGACAAAAGCAAGATGGCACTGGCTACGGCGAGCAGGTGCATGAGCGCCATGTTTTTGATGTCCAGGACGATATAACGGGCAAGCGCGACGATGGCGATGTAGATCGGGATGCGCACCGGCAGCTTGCCCGACTGGTAATACACCCCCACCATGGCCAGGATCTCCAGATAGAGGAACATCAGGAGCAGGTCGGCCAAAGTTACGCTGCCCGCGCTGATCATGTTGGTTACCTCCTGAACGCCAGCAACGATGGTGGCAATGACAATGGTGAGCAGGCCGATTTGCTCAATGACGTGGAGGAGGGTCACTGCGATGCGTGAGGTGGGCAGGTTGTCCATGGCCGATCGTCCCCTTACACATGAGGACTTTGTAAGTCGTACGGCGGTGCGCGTCAAGGCGACCACACCCGGGGAAAGGTCTGCACTACATCAATCGCAGACCAAGGCACGCTCTTGAGTTTATCGGTCGGAATCTAATACCATTTCAAACTTAGACCCTTAAACCCAGATTTATCCCCACACATCGACGCAGTGGCTCATCGCTGGGGTGACTGCGACGCTCGGCTGGGAAAGGGCTTAAGACCGGCAGTGGCGCGACGCCACAACGCGCAGAGCGTTTGACAGCTGGCGCTGTGCCATTGCAGGGTCGCTTAAACCCTGATAAAAAATCATTTTTGGGTCAAAAAGTTACAATAATGCCCCGACACCCTCCCTGGCATGGATTTCACGTGCAGGCCGATCGGTCCACCACTGATGCGGGTTGCTTGTGGACAGGGCATGATGCCGTACTAGATGTCCACGATGCCTGATCCGACACTTTTGGACTTGGCCTGGGCCATCGTCTTGTATTGGCTCGGCTTGGCCGTGGGCAGCCTGGCGATGCGCGCGCAAGCGCGCCTGGTCAGGCTCCTCCTGCTGCCGCTCGGGGCCATCGGGGCGCTGGCCCTGGCGGCAGTGGGGACGTTGGCCCTGACCGCCCCCGCCATGCAATTCGTCCTGCCCATCGGGCTGCCGGAGCTACCCTTGCATCTGCGCCTGGATGCCTTGTCCGGCTTTTTCCTCACCTTGCTGGGAGGGGCGGCTTTCGGCGTGACGGTCTATGCCGTGGGTTACTTTCGTCACATGCCTGCCGGCCAGCTTGCCCTGCTCAGTACTTGGTACCACCTTTTCCTGGCCGGCATGGCCATGGTGTTGTTGGCCGATGACGCTTATGCCTTCATGGTGGCCTGGGAGGTGATGGCGATCGCGTCCTACTTTCTCGTCACCACCGACCACAAGATCCCTGCCATCCGCCGCGCCGGTTTCCTCTATCTGCTCATCGCCCACATCGGCGCGGTCGCCTTGCTGATCGCCTTTGGCGTCTTGCACGGCCCCGGCGCAGGGCGGATGGATGCCTATTCCTTCGACGCCATGCGCCAGGCGACACATACGCCGTTCTGGGCCTCGATCGCCTTCCTGCTGGCGCTGTTCGGTTTCGGCGCCAAGGCCGGCTTGGTGCCGCTGCACGTCTGGTTGCCGGAGGCGCATCCGGCCGCGCCCTCGCCCGTGTCTGCCCTGATGAGCGGCGTGATGCTGAAGACGGCGATTTATGGCCTGTTGCGAGTGACCTTCGACCTGCTCGGCCTGCCGCTCGGCTGGTGGGGGACGCTGGCCCTTGCCCTGGGCCTCATCACTGCCCTGTACGGCGTGATCTTTGCGGCTGTGCAGTCGGACATGAAGCGCTTGCTGGCCTGGTCGTCCATCGAGAACATCGGCTTCATCTTGGCCGGCTTCGGCCTCACCGTGATCTTCCACGCCGACGGCAAGGGTGCGCTGGCGGCGTTGACCCTCACCGCTCTGCTCTACCATGCGCTCAATCACGCCTTCTTCAAGGGGCTGCTGTTCGTGGGCACCGGCAGCGTGCTGCATGCCACCGGCGAGCGGCGCATGGGACGGCTCGGCGGACTGATGCGCTACATGCCTTGGACGGGCTGGCTCATGTTGGTGGGTGCTCTGGCCATCGCCGGGTTGCCGCCGCTCAATGGTTTCGTCTCCGAGTGGCTGCTGCTGCAGGCCTTCCTGCTCACACCGGGGCTCACCCAGCCCTACCTGAACATGGTGATCCCGGTGGCCGCCGCCATCGTGGTCCTGGCCGCGGCCCTGGCGGCTTATGTGATGGTGAAGTTCTACGGTGTCATCTTCCTCGGTCAAGCGCGGGATCCTGAACTGAAGGACGCCCATGAGGCCGGTTGGCCGGAGCGTCTGGGTATGCTTTGGTTGGCGGTGGGCTGCATCGCCCTTGGGCTATTTCCCTCGCACGTCATCGACGCCATCAGCCCGCTGTTGCAACTTCTCATCCAGCAGACCTTGATCAACGAGGGTAACTGGCTGATGCTGGCACCGCTTTCCGCGGAGCGGGCGAGCTATGCCCCCTTGGTATTCCTGGCCGTGGTGGCAAGCATCACCCTGCTGGTGTTCATCGGTGTCAAGCGCCTCTATCACGGCCGCGTACGCCTGGCCGCGCCCTGGGATTGCGGTTATCCTGAGCAGGATGCCCGCATGCAGGACACGGCCGAGGGTTTCGGCCAGCCCATCCGCCATATCTTCAGCGCCTTCATCCGGGTTGAGCGCCAGGTACCCGGCCCCTTCGACCGCCAGCCGCGCTATCAGGGCGAAAGTCAAGACTGGCTCTGGCTGTTGCTCTATCAGCCCATCGCTGACCTGAGCGCCCGGCTTTCTGGACTCGCCAGCCGGCTGCAACACGGTCGCATCCAGTGGTACCTGATCTATAGCTTTGCCACCCTGATCTTCTTACTGGTCTTCGTTACCCACTGAGTCCATGTCCATCGGCGTTGCGCTTCAGATCGCTCAGACCCTGCTGGCCCTTTTGTTGGCGCCATTGCTCATGGGCTGGGTCAACATCTGCCGCGCCTGGCTGCAAGGGCGCAGCGCCCCTGCCTTGCTGCAGCCTTACTATACGTTGCAGAAGCTGTTCCACAAGGACGCGGTGCTGGCCCATGACGCCACCCGGCTGTTCCGTTTCGCCCCTTACATCATCTTCGCCTGCATGGTGTTGGCCGCCGGCATCGTGCCGACCCTGGCCAACGATCTACCCTTCTCGCCGGCGGCCGACGTCATCGCCTTGGTGGGGCTGTTCGCCCTAGCGCGGGTGTTTCAGGCCCTGGCCGCCATGGACGTCGGTACCGCCTTCGGCAGCCTGGGGGCGCGGCGCGAGATGCTGGTCGCCTTCTTGGCAGAACCGGCGCTACTGATGGTGTTCTTCACCGCCAGCCTCATCTCTCACTCCACCGAACTGCCCGCCATCGTCGATCGACTGGCGCATCAGGAATTTGCCATCTATCCCAGCCTGGCCTTCGCCGCGGTGGCCTTCTGGATGGTGTCCACCGCCGAGAACGCCCGCATCCCGGTGGACAACCCCACCACGCACCTGGAACTGACCATGATCCACGAGGCGATGATCCTGGAGTATTCCGCCCGCCACTTGGCCCTGATCGAGTGGGCCGTGGCCTTGAAACTCTTCACTTACTCGGCCTTGGGCATCGCCTTGTTCCTGCCCTGGGGCATCGCCCCCGCCGGCGACCTGGCTGCCCTGCCCATTGCCTTGCTGGCTTTGGTGGTGAAATTGGCCGTAGGTGGTGCGGCGCTTGCCCTGTTGGAGACGGTCAACGCCAAGATGCGGCTATTCCGCGCCCCCGAATTCCTCGGCACCGCCTTCCTGTTGGCTGTGATCGGTATGCTGGTGCATTTGCTCTTGGAGTCCTGAGGTGACAGCTACCAGCTCACACAGCCCGTGGTTGGGCGCTGCGACAGTCAGGTCCTCAGCAGACACCGTCTGGCACTGACATGTCCCTCACCTATCACTTGCAAGTCGTCAATCTACTGGCCGCGATCCTGTTGTTGATCGCCTTCGCCATGCTGTCGCAGCGGCGCATCGTCGGCCTGATCACGCTGTTTGCCTGGCAGGGGGCGGCGCTGGCCGCTTCCACCGCCATCGTCGCCTGGTCCACGGCGCAGCATCACCTCTTCTACTCCGCGGCGCTCACC
Source organism: Thiobacillaceae bacterium (assembly GCA_041640815.1). Classification (GTDB taxonomy): domain Bacteria; phylum Pseudomonadota; class Gammaproteobacteria; order Burkholderiales; family Thiobacillaceae; genus JANWZL01. The sequence goes on along the minus strand of JBEPZO010000013.1, from coordinate 11,956 downwards.
CTCGCGCTCAAGGTCATCGTCATGCCCTGGTATTTCTTCCGTCTGGTGAAGAAGCTGGACGTGGACCGCGATGTGGAACCGCTGATCAACATCCCCACCACCATGCTGATCGGGATCATTTTGGTGATCTTCGCCTTCAATCTGGCGCTACCCATCTCGCAGATGGCCGGCACCGTGACACGCTCCACCCTGGGGATCGCGCTCGCCAGCGTGCTGCTCGCCTTTCTCATGATGATCACCCGCAGCAAGGCCATCCCACAGGTGATCGGTTTCCTGGCCATGGAAAACGGCCTGTTTTTCGCCGCCACCAGCGCCACCTACGGCATGCCCTTGGTGGTGGAACTGGGCGTCGCCTTGGACGTATTGGTCGCCGTGTTCGTGCTCGGGATCTTCTTCTTCCACATCCGTGAAACATTCGACTCCATGGATCTCAAGCACATGGAAAGGCTTAAGGAGCGTTGATCGTGGAGATCTACTGGGTGTTGGGCATTCCCTTGGTCGGCGGCCTGTACCTGGCGCTAACGGGCCATCGGGCCCATGCCCCGGAGGTCAACGCCGCCTTCAGCCTTGCCACCCTCATCGCCGCCGGCCTGCTCACCGCCCGCATCGTCGCCGAGGGCCAGCTGCTGATAGGCGGTGATGGCTGGTTCTACATCGATGCCTTCAACGTCTTCTTGGTGGCGCTGACTGCCTTTGTCGCCTTCACCACCGCCTTGTTCTCACGCCAATACATGCGCATCGAACAGGCGCATGGCCGGCTAACGGCGGCAAGTCTGAGGTTCTATCACGCCAGCTACCAGATCTTCACCATGACCATGCTGCTGGCGCTGACCACCAACAACATGGGCATCCTGTGGGTAGCCATGGAGGGCGCCACCTTGGCCACGGTGCTGTTGGTTTCGCTTTACCGCACGGCGGCCGCCTTGGAGGCGGCATGGAAGTATTTCATCCTCTGCGGTGTCGGCATCGCGCTCGCCCTGTTTGGCACTATCCTGCTTTACTTTGCGGGTGAAAAGGTGTTGGGCATCGGCGGCGGCACCCTGTTGTGGACCCATCTCTACGGCGTCAGGGCGCAATTGGAGCCTACTGTGCTGCAGCTGGCCTTCATTTTCCTGCTTGTGGGCTATGGCACAAAGGTAGGGCTCGTGCCGTTGCACAACTGGCTGCCCGATGCCCACGGCGAAGGCCCCACGCCCATCTCCGCCGTGCTCTCGGGGCTGTTGCTCAACGTCGCCCTGTATGCGGTGATGCGATCCAAGGTGCTGGTCGATGGCGCACTGGGCGATCACAGCCTGGGCGGCAACCTGATGATGGGCTTCGGGCTGCTCTCTACGGTCGTGGCTGCGCTGCTCATCAAGCGTCAGACCGACGTCAAGCGCATGTTCGCCTATTCCTCCATCGAGCACATGGGGCTGATCACTTTCGCCTTCGGCATGGGCGGGGCGGTGGCCAACTTCGCGGGGCTATTGCACATGACCATGCATTCGCTGACCAAGTCCGCCATCTTCTACGCCGTCGGCCATGCCAGCCAGAAGGCCGGCACGCAGGTGATGGAGAACATCCGCGGCCTCATCCGGACCAACCCCACCATCGGCTGGGGGCTGATGCTGGGCACGATCGCCATCCTGGGTGTGCCGCCGTTCGGCGTCTTCGCGAGCGAATTCCTCATCATCACCACCGCCATGCACCAACACCCCTGGGCCACCCCCTTCCTGCTCACCGCACTGGGGATCGCCTTCGCCGCCATCTTCGGCAAGGTCCAACCGATGGTGTTCGGCGAGACCGAGCTGCCCAGGCTGCCGCATCAGCCGGCCCTGGTGCCCGTGTTCACGCACCTGGCGCTGGTGCTGATCCTTGGGCTATTCATCCCGCCTTATCTGGCCGACTGGTTCCGCCAGGCGGCAGCCCTCCTGGGAGGTTAGGATGACAGGATCCCGTCGCTGGCTCGTCTCGCCTGCCGACGCAGCTCAACGATAGCATGCACACAGCATGGAAAAGGTTCTGGGCGACATCCATTTGACCCTCACCCCTCAGGAGGAAGGCCAACCGATCTGGCGCTTCGACCTGGAGGCCAAGCGGCTGCCCTCTTTCGCCAGCGCCGTGCAGGCGGAAGGGGGGCAGCTCGTCGCCTTGTGGGGGAGCGACGACCGGCACTTGGGCGCGGGCTTTGGCCTGCACACGGCCTTGCTGAGCAGTGCAGGCCTGATCTGGGCCCGCGCTGCCCTCCCCGCCGAGGCGCCCGTTTATCCCGATCTCGCCTGCATTTTTCCTGCCGCCGAGCGCATGCAGCGCGCAGCCTACGACCTGCTGGGCATCCGGCCCGAGGGCGCGGAGGACGTGCGTAAGTGGCTCCGCCATGCGAGCTGGAGTGACAGTGAGTACCCACTGCGCAAGGATTTCCAGACTGCCGCAGGCCGTGTCTCTGAGCCGGACGCCTACCCCTTCATCCGGGTGGCGGGGGAGGGGGTGCACGAGATCCCGGTGGGCCCCATCCATGCCGGCATCATCGAGCCCGGTCATTTCCGCTTCTCGGTCATCGGCGACAGGATACTGCGGCTCGAGGAGCGCTTAGGCTACACCCACAAGGGCAGCGAAAAGCGCTTCGAGGGGATGGACCTCGTCAGCGGCGCCCGCCTGGCCGGGCGGGTGTCGGGCGATTCCCACAGCGCCTTCACCTGGGCCTACTGCATGGCAGTGGAGGCCGCCCTCGGCTGCCGGGTGCCGGCGCGCGCGCTGTGGCTACGCGCCCTGTTTTTGGAGATCGAGCGGGTGGCCAACCACCTGGGCGACCTCGGCTACCTCGGCAACGACGTGGCCTTGGCCTTCGGCTTCAACCAGTTCTGGCGCCTGAAGGAGGAGTGGCTGCGACTATCCGCCCGCCTGTTCGGCCACCGCTATCTGTTCGACCGCATCGTCCCGGGCGGCGTGGCGGTCGACCTCAGCGATGGCGCGGCCCTGCTCGAGCTCGCACAACGGCTTAAGACCGAGGTGCAGGCGCTCAAGGCCGTGTATGACGAACATGCCGGCGTGCAAGACCGCTTCGCCCACACCGGTGTGGTGGAGCCGGCCATGGCTGCGCGCCTGGGGCTCATCGGCCTCGCTGGCCGGGCGAGCAGCCAGGCCTGGGATCAGCGCGTGCAATTCCCCTGCCCGCCCTATGACCAACTGGACGTGAACATGGCCACCGACCGGCGCGGCGATGTGCTGGCGCGCGTCGAGGTGCGTTTCGCCGAGGTGTTCGAATCCTTGCGCCTGATCGGCGAGATCGTGCAGCGCCTGCCTGCCGGGCCCCTGCGCGCCGAGCTGGCTGCAGCCGGAAGCGTGCGCGAGGGCCTGGGCTGGGTGGAAGGCTGGCGCGGCCCGGTGCTGGTGGCCGTGCGCCTCGACGCCCAAGGCCGCTTAGACCGGGTGCATCCGCACGACCCCTCCTGGCAGAACTGGCCGGCGCTGGAGCTGGGCGTCCTCGGCAACATCGTGCCGGACTTCCCCCTGATCAACAAGTCCTTCAATCTCTCCTACAGCGGACACGATCTATAGCCATTCTCCCGCATCATGGCCACCCACCTCATCCTGCAGCAGATCCTCAAGACCGGCATCGTCTCAGAGCCGCCGCCCGAGGCCGATGCGGCCTATCGCGTACGCGAGCAGGCGCTGCAGCGGCAAATCTACGAGGTGTTCGGCCGGGCGCTCACCATCCGCCATGTCGACGCCGGCTCCTGCAACGGCTGCGAGCTGGAGATCCACGCCCTGAACGGCCCGCACTACAACATCGAAGGCATCGGCATCAAATTCGCCGCCAGCCCGCGCCACGCCGACCTGTTGCTGGTGACCGGCCCTGTGTCGCGTCACCTGGAGACGGCCTTGAAGCGCACCTATGAGGCCACACCCGATCCCAAGTGGGTGGTGGCCATGGGCGAGTGCGCCTGCAGCGGCGGCCTCTTCGGCGAGAGCTACGCCTCTTGTGGGCGCGTGGCCAACGTCATCCCCGTCGACGTCGAGGTGCCTGGCTGCCCGCCCGATCCGGTCACGCTGCTTAAAGGCATCTTGGCCGCGGTGAGCCTCAAACGCTGAGCAGGCGCGCGAGCAGTGCCGCCCATGCCTCACCGGGCGGCAGTCCTTGGCCGGCGCCGTAATCCAACGTCAGCACTTCGCGACCCAACCAGCGCGCGAGGTCGGCGGCGTTGTCAAGCCGTGGGTCTTGCGCCGGGGCCAGGCGATTGAGCACCACCGCACGGAGTTCCAGCCCGCGCCGCGCGATCGCCTCGGCGGTGACCAAGACCTGATGGATGGCCCCCAAGCGGTCGGCGCTCACCAAGAGGACCGGTAGCCCCAGGGCGACGGCCAGATCGGCATTGAGGCCGTCGGTCGCAATGGGCGAATAGAAGCCGCCCGCGCCTTCGACCAGCAGAAAATCCTCGGCCCCCACGCCCACCAGGCAGGCCGCGCGTAAATCGTCGAGCAGCAAGGGCACCCCCGCCATGGTGGCCGCCCGCTCCGGTGATAGGGCTGCCTCGAAGCGATAGGGGCAGATGCGCGCGAGCGGCTCGGCGCCGGCCAACGCGTCGTGATAGGCGCGCGCATCCAGCGGCGCAAGCTCACCGTCCACCCGAGGGCAGCCGGACTCCACCGGCTTGCGCGGCCGCACGGTGGCGCCGCGTTCGGCTAGCCAACGGGCGAGCCGGGCGCCGACGAAGGTCTTGCCCACACCCGTGTCGGTGCCGGTGAGGAACAGGCCGCGCATGCGTTCACCCCCGAACCAGCGGCTGTCGCTGCACGAGCCAGCGGTAGATGTATGGTTCCGGCTGATTATCAAATCGCGAACCGCTATGCTTTATACATGGGAAGAGCGGCGTTGCAGGCGATGATCGAAGCGTGCGGGCAAGCGCCAGGAGGCGGACGAGTCGGTGGGGCTGGTGCAAGTTTTTCTTGGGCGGACAATAGCTCATGTTGATTACCCTGCACAAGAACGCGCGCACCACCCCAGCCATTCGTCGCGAGATTGCCCAATCCACGCAGCCCCTGGCGGTCTGTGCCAGGCGTTTGGGCATCAGCGAGATGACGGTGCGCAAGTGGCGCAAGCGCTCCGATTTCAACGACCGCTCCCATACGCCGCACCGTTTGCACACGACACTCAATGCCGCCCAGGAAGCCGTCGTCGTTGCGCTGCGCAAAACGCTGCTTTTGCCGCTCGATGACCTGCTGGCCGTTACGCGCGAGTTTCTCTGTCCAGAGGTCGCGCGCTCGGCGGCACGGGGTAAGCCGCTTGGCCGACCTGCGCCCGCCGCCGCCAAAGCCTTACTGCAAGCCTTCCAGCAAGCCTGCCCCATCAAGATCGCAAAAATCCTCACCGACAACGGCAAAGAATTCACCCACCGAACTGTTGACCTGCCCCAAGCGCCAAGCCGCCAGCCAACATGCGTTCGACCAACTCTGCCAGGCCCTCGGCATTGAAAACCGCCTCACTCAACCCCACCGCCCGCAAACAAATGGCATGGTTGAACGCTTCAATGGCCGCATCGCCGACATCCTCAAAACCCACCACTTCCTCTCCAACCAAGACCCGGAAGCCACCCTCTACCGCTACGTCTTCCTCTACAACCACCCCTGCCTCAGACCCACCTCAAATCCCTCACCCCCTTCCAAGCCATGAAGGCATGGTACGCTTCTCACCCTCAATACCTCTCCAAAAACCCAGATGAAATCCTAAACAATCTCTCGGGACGCGACATCTAGCCAATAACTATGTCAGCCGGCTGCAACAAACCGGCATTGGCTATGCCAATGACATCAATATCACCCTCCATTGTCATGTATAAACCACTTGTTTGACCTTTCGCCACCTCTGTCCAGTTCCCGTCATTGTTATCGTCGCGATAAATTTGAAAACTTGTCACACCATTCCAGTTCTTCACAGCTCTGACTATTAGGTAATCACCATCTACAACAGATATAGCGAACTCATTCTTCGCTGAATACGGCGTGGATATGGCTTTCCCCGATCTTGACCTGGAATAGCTCTGGATCTCATCGTCTACACTTAAAGAGCCGCCCTTCGCCAGGGTACCGTCAGATAGCGTGAAAGCATACTGCCTCACATTGTATGGCGAGTTTGCTACATCGATTTGGAACACTTTATTATACAACCCGTCTCCATCTGGATCGCGGTAAATCTCAGTTTTAATATGGCCACGTTCAGCACTTTGCTCCACAACGTCAGTACCCCTACGCAACCACGTTTCATTGGGCTTAATCTGTTTGACCCTGGTTACCCCTCCTTTGACCTCATAGACCACCGTTGCTAATCCATTGGCATCGAATTCAAATCTGTATGCTTCAGTGCTGTTGTATGAGTTCCAAACATTGAGGCCTGAAAATTGACCAAGCGTCGAAACAGCTGATACCCCGCTAGGAATGTTTGCAGTATATTGGCTAACCGAGGCGCCATTAGTGCCCAAGCCTTGCGCACCAGGGTGAATGGTTGCACCAACTTTGGAGAAATAGCCATCCCCGTCAAGGTCAGTATACAACGTTGTTTTCAGATAACCGTGCTTCCACTCATTCTTCGTCACATAAGTCCCGTCGTAAGACCAGGACTCAACGCTCTTTATTGCTTTAGGCTTCAACTGACCGTGCTCGAGCTCATATATGCCGACCACAGCGTTACCGTCTAGCATGAATTTATATAACGAATCACTCATGATCATCTCCATATTTCGACATTAATATTGTTGCCTATCACATCGCGGCCTGAGTGTCAAGATGGTGTATAAGTCCAGTACCTTTGGCACTCGGGCGGGTAGCTGGAGGAGGATGAATAAGGGTGGTTGTTGACCGAGGCGCGGGTAGAGGTCGCTGGGTGTTGTAGAAGATGCGCCAGTCGGCGAGTTTCTGGTTGAACAGTGCCAGGTCGGCAAAAAGCAGGTCCTCGAAGAAAAGGACACCCACTTTTTTCTCGCTCCCGCCCGTACCCCTCCCCCATGACTCGCCCTCGCTCCGAGCTGGTGTCGGTAGCTGACACCCCTTGGTACCACGTGGTGAGCCGCTGTGTGCGGCGCGCATATCTTTGTGGTCAAGACGCCCACACCGGCCGCAGCTTTGAACACCGCCGCGGCTGGATCGAAGCGCGCATCCGACAGTTGGCCAGCGTCTTCACCATCGATGTGGCCGCCTACGCCGTGATGTCCAACCACTACCACATCGTGCTCAAGCTCGATGTCGAACGCGCGCAAGCCCTAAGTGACGATGAGGTTCTAACCCGTTGGACGAAGCTCTTTAGCGGGCCGCTACTGGTGCAGCGCTACCTCCACCCGCAGCTGCGCGCCGATCTGGAAGAAGCCGAACGCGAGCGCGTGCGGCAATGGGTGTACGCCTATCGACAGCGTTTATGTGATCTCTCCTGGTACGTGCGCGTACTGAACGAAGGCATCGCCCGGCAAGCGAACAAAGAAGACGGCGTCAAAGGCCGCTTCTGGGAAGGGCGATACAAAAGCCAAGCGCTGCTCGATGAGGAAGCGCTGCTCATGGCGATGAGCTATGTCGAGCTCAATCCCATCCGGGCCGGGATTGCCGAAACCCCAGAGGCGAGTGATTACACCAGCGTGCAAGCGCGCCTTAAGCCCGAGCGGGTGGCCGCGCGCATCGAACAGACGCTTGCCGCCATGCGCGCACAAGAGGCCGCGGTCTCGCAAGACGAAAACGAAGCAGAATTCCCCGCCCACCGCAATCTCGCGAAGCTCACGGCCGCGCCGCTCATGCCGTTTGATGCCACGGGGCGCGAGGCCTGGGCGATTCCCTATGCCCTGGAAGACTATCTCGAACTGATCGACACCCTCGGCCGTTGTCTACACCCCCAAAAGCGCGGTGCAATCCCGGCAAAGACGCCCCGACTGCTAGAGCGCATGGCGATTGCGTCGAGCTACGTGTGAGGGGGCTACTGGTAGTGGTAACGACAGGCGATCACCACCAAGGTCTGGCCGTCGACGCAGTAGACCAGCCGGTGCGTGTCGTCGATGCGGCGCGACCACAAGCCCGAGAGGTTTTCTTTGAGGGGTTCGGGTTTACCGATGCCCTCAAAGGGGTGGCGCAGGCAGTCCCGGATCAGAGCGTTGATGCGCTTGAGGGTCTTTTTGTCCTGGCTTTGCCAGTATTCGTAGTCGTCCCAAGCGGCCAGGGTCCCGGTCAGCTGCAGCGGTTTGCCTTCAATCGGCATCGACCAGGTCGCGTTGCTTGACCTGTCCTTGGCGGTACTGCGCGATGGAGCGCGCTAAGTGGGCGACGTTCGCGGGCGATTTGAGCAGATGCACGGTCTCCATCAGGCTGTTGAAGGTCTCCAGCGACATCAACACCGCGTCAGGGGCGTTCCGACGGGTGATGACCGTGTAGTCGGCATCGGCGATGACCTGATCGATCACGGTTTTGAGGTTGTTGCGGGCCTCCGAGAAGTTGACCACGCGCATGGACGATGGCTCCTGTTGAGTTGTGCTATTGACTGCACAAGTCTAAGGCATCGCATGTGTATCTGCAAGGCAATGTATGAGTCCAGTACCTTTGGCCCTCGGGCGGGTAGCTGGAGGAGGATGAATAAGGGTGGTTGTTGGCCGAGGCACGGGCAGAGGTCGCTGGGTGTTGTGGAAGATGAGCCAGTCGGCGAGTTTCTGGTTGAACAGTGCCAGGTCGGCAAAAAGCAGGTCCTCGTGGTCGTCGATGAAGGACGCCTGGATGGTGCGCTTCAAGTTCGACGTGGGCGTTCATTTTGGGGGTCTTGGGATAGGTGTGACCTGCGTGCGATGTTGTGCTGCTTGAGGGTATCGGCAAAGGCGGCCTCGAATTCGCTACCGTTATCCGACAGCAGCACCTGGGGCTTGGCAGGTAGCAGGCTCAAGGTTGCCTGCAAGGCGGCCCAAGTGTGCCGAGTGGCCTTGCTGGGCAAGGCGATGGCCACTGCCAAGGCGCTGGCTGGATCGATGCAGGTGAGCACGTAGCGCTCAAACACAAGCGTATGCGCTTGATGGTATCGACGGCAAGGCACTGCAGGGGGCTGTGCGCACGCCCTTTGGCTTGCGCGGCTTGAGCTAAGGGCGCAAAGCCGCGTTTGTCGCGAAAAGCGCAGCATGTCGTCTCGTCGCTGAGCATCTTTGGGGTCATGTCCCAAAGATGCCCCAAAGCCGCTACGCGGTAAAAACCCTCGGATGCGCTAGCCGATGTGCTGAACCGCATGGCGCGCCTTTCTCGTCAAGGGCGTGCCAAAGGGGTCTGAGCTTATGCAACCACGCCTGTGTTTACCGTTCGATGAACAGCAGGACCAGGGCCACCACCGCCACCACCGCCCAGCCGAGGCGATCGACGTAGCGATGGAGCATCGCCTCCATGCGCGCGCCGCCTAGGCGCATGAGCCCGGCCACCAGATAGAAGCGCCCACCGCGGCCGATGACCGAGGCAAGGGCAAAGGGCAACAGCGGCATGCCCATCACGCCGGCGGCGATGGTGAAGACCTTGTACGGGATGGGTGAGAAGCCGGCGACGAACACCGCCCAGAAGCCGTAGCGCTCGAACCACGCCACGGCCTGCTGGTAGGCCTGCCCGTAGCGGGGCCGGTCCGCCAGCCAGGGCTGCACCAGTTCGAAGGCATAGTGGCCGATGGCATAGCCGAGCAAACCACCGGCCACCGAGGCGAGTGTGGTGAGCAAGGCCAGGCGCCAGGCGCACTCTGGACGAGCTAGCGCCATCGGTGCCAGCATCACATCCGGGGGGATGGGGAAGAAGGACGACTCGGCGAAGGCGAGCCCGCCGAGATACCAGGGCGCGTGCGGATGCCGCGACCACAGCATGACACGCCGATACAAAGGGGAGAACAGTCGCATCGAGCTATTCTTTCAGGCCGTGTTAGCCCCTGCGGGCTGGTGAGGACGTTCGCCGTCGGACATTTATGGCTGCGGTTGGCGTTCGATCAGCATGGCGTCGCCGTAGCTGAAGAAACGGTAGCGCGCCTCGACGGCATGGGCGTAGGCGCGCCGCATGAGCTCGACGCCGCCAAAGGCATAGACCAGCATCAGCAGGGTGGAGCGCGGCAGATGGAAATTGGTTAGCAGGCAGTCGACGACACGAAAATGGTAGCCCGGCGTGATGAACAGATCGGTCTCACCGCTGCCTGCCTCGAGTACACCGCCTGCCGCCGCGCTTTCCAAGCTGCGCAGGCTGGTGGTGCCCACCGCCACGATGCGGCCGCCACGCGCGCGCGCGGCCTCGACCGCTGCGACCGTCTCGGGTGGCACCTCGTAGCGCTCGCGGTGCATGCGATGTTGACGGATGTCCTCCACCCGCACCGGCTGGAAGGTGCCAGCGCCGATGTGCAGCGTCACTCGTGCGATTTCGATGCCGGCGGCGCGAAGACGCGCCAGAAGGGCCTCGTCGAAGTGTAGCCCAGCCGTTGGTGCAGCCACGGAGCCCGCTGCACGCGCATAGACGGTCTGATAGCGCTGCTCGTCTGCCGCTTCCGGTGGCCGGTCGAGGTAGGGCGGCAGTGGTACCTCGCCATATGCCTCCAGCCAGGCGAGCAGGCTGCGGGCGGGATCGAAGCGCAGCCGAAACAGCTCCCCCTCGCGGCCGAGGACCTCGGCCTCGATGGCCTCAGCAAGCCGCAGCCGCGCCCCCACGCCGGGCTTCTTGCTCGCCCGCAGGTGCGCCAGGGCCTCGTGTTCGCCGGTGATGCGTTCGATGAGCACCTCCACCTTGCCGCCGCTTGTCTTCTCGCCGCGCAGTCTGGCCTTGATCACGCGGCTGTCGTTGCATACCAGCAGGTCGCCCGGGCGCAGCAGCTCGGGCAGATCACGAATATAGCGATCAGTCCACGTCGCTTCGGTGCACTGCACATGCATTAGACGGCTCGCCGAGCGCTCGGGCAGGGGGTGGCGCGCGATGAGCGCCTCCGGCAGCGGATAATCGAAATCGCTCAGGCGCATGCCTTCAGGTACCGGCCGAGCCCCTGGCCCCGGCGGCTGTGGCGTAGGCGGCGCGCTGCAGCCGGTCGCGCACCGCCTCCCAAGCGGTCGTGGCAGGCGGCGCCTCGACCAAGATGCGGTCGCAGCCGCTGGCGTCGAGCGCACGCAGGGTGGCATAGAGGGCGTGCGCATAGCGTTCCGGTTCGGCGGGCAGGATGGTGAGCTGCGTTTGCGGCGGCATGGCGGGCGGTGTTTGCAGGGCCAGTACGGCAGGCCGCAGGCCTTGCCGCGCAAGCATGACGAGCCGTTGCCAGAGGGTCTCTGCCGGCAGCAACTCCAATGGCGTGGCCGGGGCGTAGTGGGCCGGCAGGCTGCCCGAGACGCGCACGCCGGCATCCCGCCGGGCAAGCGGCCGGCCCAGGATCGCCTCCAGGCGATCGGCGGCGATGGCCCCCGGCCGCAGCAGGGTGGGTGGGTCATCGAGCAGGCCGACGATGGTCGACTCGACGCCGTGGCGGCAGGGGCCGCCATCGAGGATCAGATCCACGTCAGCCCCCAGGTCGGCGAGCACGTGCTGTGCCGTCGTCGGCGAGACGCGCCCGAAGCGGTTGGCCGAGGGCGCCACCAGGGCGCCGGCGGCGCGGATCAGGTCACGGGCGACAGGGTGATCGGGCACGCGCAGGGCGACGCTGTCCTGACCGCCGGTGACGGCATCGAGCACATGGGGCTGGCGCTCGAGCACCAGGGTGAGCGGCCCCGGCCAGAAGGCGCGCGCCAGCGCCTTCGCCGCGTCCGGCACATGGCGGGCCCATCGGTCCATCCAGTCGGCATCGGCTAGGTGCACGATCAGGGGGTGGTCGGCAGGCCGCCCCTTGATGGCGAAGACGCGCCTGACGGCCGCCTCGCAGTCGGCCAAGGCACCCAGGCCATAGACCGTCTCGGTGGGGAAGGCCACCACACCGCCAGCGCGCAGGCAGGCGGCGGCCTCATCAACGGCTGCCGGGGTCGCTGGGCGTAGG
>JBEPZO010000012.1:0-49986 GCA_041640815.1 Thiobacillaceae bacterium | reverse complement strand
GTTTTCAGATAACCGTGCTTCCACTCATTCTTCGTCACATAAGTCCCGTCGTAAGACCAGGACTCAACGCTCTTTATTGCTTTAGGCTTCAACTGACCGTGCTCGAGCTCATATATGCCGACCACAGTGTTACCGTCTAGCACGAATTTATATAACGAATCACTCATGATCATCTCCATATTTCGAAATTCTACAGTCCTGTAAACACACCGCCGCTTGAGTGTCAAGATGTTGTGAGTTTGGTACCAACCTTCGGCTTAGTGCCGGATGAATGGGAAAGTCAGTTACCAAGGGTGTAGGCTGATGGGGATAGCCGAAAATGAACCAGGGTGTCTGGCGCTGGAGATATGGTGCCTCTGGTTTCTGGCTTGACGGAAAATCAGATATAAACTCAGACTTAGTCGACCATCAGGATTTCACTTCGTCATAACCCTCAGCTAGCCCCACGCATGACAGCGGCCTTGTATGCCTGATAGGCGGTGTAGATGCGCCGAAACACCGGCCCAGGCCGGCCATCCCCGACGGGCCGGCCATCGAGGGTGGTCACGGCCAATACCTCCTTGGGCGAAGAGGTGAGCCAGATCTCGTCGGCGTCGCGCAGCTCGGCCTCCAGGATGTCCCGCACAGTGTGCGGCAGGTTTTCCTGCCGGGCGAGCTCCAGCACCACATCGTAGGTCACACCGGGGAGCATCCGTTGTGACTTGGGGGGGGCAAGGATGACGCCCGCGCGGACGATGAACACGTTGCTGGTGGCGCCTTCGGTGAGGCGCCCATCGCGCAGCAGGATGGTCTCGGCGCAGCCGGCGTCGACCGAGCGTTGCCGCAGCAGCACATTGGCTAACAAGGAGGTGGCCTTGACATCGCAGTGCAGCCAGCGGTCGTCGGCGGCGGTCACGGCGCAAACGCCTGCCTCGACCAAGGCCGGGTTCGGCGGGTTGAGCGGCATGGGCATGAGGAACACCGTCGGCTGGATCACCTGGGGAAAGGCGTGATCGCGCGGGCCGGGGCCGCGCGTGACCTGGAGATAGATACCCTGGTCGTCCCAAGGCGCGGCGGCGACGAGATGACGGATGAGATCGCCCCACTGCGCCGCGCTATGGGGGTTGGCCAGGCGGATGGCGTCGAGGCTATGCTGCAGGCGCTCAAGGTGCGCGTCCAGGCGGAAGGGCCGGCGCGAATAGACCGGGATCACCTCGTAGACCCCATCGCCGAACAGGAAGCCCCTGTCCAGCACGGAAATGCGTGCCTCTTCCAGGGGCAGGAAGGCACCGTTCAGATAGACCGTGATCATGGTGGGAAGACGGGGAATGGGGGGTGCGGCATGGAAGATAGCCCTTGACGGCGCGCTGTCAAGTCTGCCAGCCGCCTCACCGACCACTTGCCCTAGCGGCTGCCAAACAGGGCATGCAACCAGAGTAACAGGTCGTCCCAAGCGCGGCCCAGTAGCCCTGCCGCCGCCACATCGTGCAGGGCGCGCAGCGGGTATTCGCCTAGGGTTCGTCCATCCACGCTCAGACGCACGCTGCCGAGCGGCTGACCGCGGCTGACCGGGGCCAGCAGGGGCTGTCGCGTGACGAGCTCGGCCTGAATGCGGTTGCCAGCACCACGGCTGACAGTGACGTATAGATCACGCGTAAAGCCGGCGCTGACCTCCCCTTGGCGACCTCGATACAACCTGAGCTTGGTCACCGGCTGGTTGGCCTGATACAGGCGCACCGTCTCGAAGGCCTGGAAGCCGTAGTTGAGTAGCCTCTGGCTCTCCATAGCGCGGGCGTTTTCGGAGCGTGCACCGAGCACCACCGCGAGCAGACGGCGCTCGCCGCGCTTGGCCGAGGACACCAGGCAGTAGCCAGCGCTCTGCGTGTGGCCGGTCTTGACGCCGTCGACATAAGGGTCCAGCCAGAGCAAGCGGTTGCGGTTGGGCTGCGTGATGCCGTTGTAGGTGTATACCTTGATGGCATAGTAGCCGTAGTAGTCAGGATGATCCCGGATGAGGGCGGCGGCCAGGCGGCTGAGGTCGCGCGCCGTGGTGTAATGCTGTGGATGCGGCAAGCCCGTGGCGTTGACGAAGTGGGTGTTGTGCATGCCCAAGCGCTTGGCCATCTGGTTCATCATGGCGGCGAAGCCCTCCTCGGAGCCGCCGATGGCCTCGGCGAGGACGATGCTGGCATCGTTACCGGACTGCACGATCATGCCTTTGAGCAGCTCATCCACCTTCGCCGGGCGGCGCGGGTCGAGGAACATGCGCGAGCCCTCTGCACGCCAAGCCTTCTCCGACACGGGCAGGGTTTGCTCCGGTTTGAGCCGCCCTTCCTTGATGGCAGTGAAGGCCAGGTAGGCGGTCATCAGCTTGGTGAGCGAGGCGGGTTCGACGCGGGCGTCCGCTGACCTTTCCGCCAACGTCTGGCCTGAGAGCAGGTCGATGAGCAGCCAGGCGCGCGCCTCGAGCTGCGGCGGTGGCGGCGCAGGCAGGGCGCTGGCTTGGGCAGCAAGGGCAAAGCAGAGGCAGGCGAGCAACGAGAGCGCTTTCATGAACTTAAGTTAGGCGGTTGCTGGATGCGGTCGACTGCTTGCGGCAGACCGACTGAATCATTGTCCCAAACGAGTCACCCGACCCGCTGGCCAGGCCTGGAGTTCCTTGCCCAGCGTCACGGCCAGCGGCCAGCTTAGGCGAGCGAACGCCACGGCTGTCTCGGTCAACGCACGAGCCGATAGGGCTTGTGGCCGAGGGCCGAGGCCAGGCGCAGCGCCGCCTGCTCAGCCTGGGCGAGGCTGGCGAAGGGACCGGCCTGCACCTTGATGAAGCCGTCGGAGGCGAGCCGCTCCACCCCCGGCAAGGCCAAATCCTTGTCCGCCTTCAGCCGTTCGACCAAGCGCTCGGCCGACAGAGGGTTGGCATAGGCGCCGATCTGCAGCCAGTGGGCGGGCTGGGCGACGGTCGCTGCGGCCATGGCCGGCGTGCCCTGCAGCGGCGCAACCGGCGCGCTAGCCGCTCGCGCTGGCACCTTGTAGGGCCGTAGCCCCAGGCTGTCGGCGATGACACGCGCGGCTGCATCGGCCTCTTGCGCACTGGCAAAGGGACCGACCTGCACCTTGATTAGCCCGCCCTCCTGCTGCTTCAGCACCCCGGGCACCTGCCGACCGAGGGTGCGCGTCGCCTGGTCAACTAAGGATTGCGCCGACTCCTCCCGGCTAAATGCCCCCAGTTGCAGGTAAACCGCTTGGGTTGCAGGGATGGCGCTGTCAGTGCTAGTAAGTGGCACCTCTTCTCGTACTGCGGCCGTCTGGGCCATGGCCGGTGCGCGAGCCGGCACCGTCGCCTCACTATTTAGAGTGACGGTAGTAGCTGGGCTATCTGCCTCAGGCAGAATTCGTTCTACCTCGACCATACCGACATTACCGAGCAGACCAAGTTTGTAGGCCGCCACATAAGATAAGTCGATGATGCGATCGGGATGGAACGGACCACGATCGTTGATGCGTACAATGACACTGCGGCCATTAGCGATATTAGTCACCCGTGCATAACTGGGGATCGGCAGTGTCCTGTGTGCCGCCGTCATCGCGTACATGTCATAGAGCTCGCCGGAAGAGGTGGGCTTGCCGTGGAACTTTCGCCCATACCAAGAGGCAAGGCCGCGCGCCAGATAGGGGGCGCCACTCAGGTCTGGCGTGTAGCTTACGCCATTGACGCGATAGGGATTGTTGGCAAACCGGTGCAAAGGCTCTGGCTTGGGCACGGCGTTGGGCACGGCGTGCAGGTTGGGCGGCGGGTTAGCACCCGGGCCGTCATCTTTGTAGTAGCCGCCGCCCTTGAACGGGGGGAGTGTCGTCGGTCGCGTATCGCTGCTTGTAGCCGGGGCCTCGGTGCGTAACCCTAAGCTGCTGCAACCGGCAAGTATCAGGCCGATGCCAGAAACGACTATAAATTTGTTATGCAACCTCATGTTTTAACCAACCTTTTATGGGTCGCCACACTCATCACGATACCAAAGCCGAACAAGACTGTCACCATTGAAGTGCCGCCGTAGCTCACCAGGGGCAGGGGCACGCCCACCACGGGAAGGATGCCGGAGACCATGCCCATGTTGACAAAGGCGTAGGTGAAAAAAGTGAGCACCAAGGCGGCGGCGACCAGGCGACCGTAGAGCGTTGGCGCGCGCGCGGCCAGGGTGAGGCCGCGGTAGACGATGGCGGCGTAAAGCAGGAGCAACAGCAGACTGCCGATCAGGCCGAACTCCTCGGCATAGACGGCGAAAATGAAATCCGTGCTGCGTTCGGGTAGGAAGTCGAGATGCGTCTGGGTACCGTCCATCCAACCCTTGCCGGTGACCCCGCCAGAGCCAACGGCGATGGTGGATTGGATAATGTGATAACCGTCACCGAGGGGGTCTGCAAAGGGATCCAGTAGAGTCAGGATGCGCCGGCGCTGGTAGTCGTGCAAGAAATGCCAGGCGAAGGGGGCGGCGATGACGGCGAGCACCGCCACGCTGGCCAAGACACGCCAACTCAAGCCCCCCAGATAGAGGACGAAAAAACCTGACGCTGTGATGAGTACGGCCGTACCGAGGTCAGGTTGGCGGTAGATGAGCACCACCGGCAGCAGGAGTAAACCAATGGCCACGGCGTAATCCAGCGGACGAAGACTCTCCTGGCGCTGGTGGAGGTACCAAGCGAGCATCAGAGGTACTGCTATACGCATGAGCTCGGAGGGCTGGATGCGGGTGACACCCAGGTCCAGCCAGCGCCGGGCACCATTGACCACCTCACCGAACAAAGCCACTCCGACAAGTAGCAGCACACCACCTCCATAGACCAACGGGGTAAACTGAAGCAGGCGCTGCGGCGGGATCTGACTGGCCAGGATCAAGGCTATGAAGGCAACAGCTATGTTTGTCAAATGGGCGAACAGTCGCTCTAGACTGGCTTCACTGGCACTGTAAACGGTGCCTACACTAACCAACAGCAAAAGGCTAAGCAACCCGACGAGCGGCAGATCTAGATGCAACACAATTTGGTGCCGTAGCCGTTCAAAATGCATGCCTACTCTCGTCGAGCGAGACTGCGGATTCGGATGGCTCGAGCACGAGGCCACTGTCTTCGCGTTCCTCGTCCTCAGGAACGACAATGGGCGCGGTCTGATCCGGCCGCTTGCCGAGCAGCCAGTAGTCGATCACCTTGCGCGCTATGGGGGCTGCCGTGCCGCTGCCGCTGCCGCCGTTCTCCACCATCACCGCCACTGCGATGCGCGGCGCGTCGGCCGGCGCGAAGGCGATAAACAAGGCATGGTCGCGATGCTGGGCGGCGATGCGCCTCTCATCATAGCGCTCACCTTGCTTGATGCCGATCACCTGCGCGGTGCCGGTCTTGCCGGCGAAGGCGTAAAGGGCGCCCGCACCCGCCGCCGCCGCGGTGCCTCCGGGCAAGGTGACTTCGACCATGGCCTGTTTCACCACTTCCAGATTTTCGGGTTTGAGCGGTATGCGCCCGAGGATGCGCGGTGCGGCGTAGTGCATGCGGCCGGTGACAGGATCCTGCCAAGCGCGCAGCAACTGCGGCTGGTAGACGACGCCGTCGTTGGCCAGGGCCATGGTGGCCACTGCCAGCTGCATCGGAGTAGCGAGCATGTAACCCTGGCCAATGCCGGCAATGATCGTCTCACCTGGCCACCAGGGCTGATTGAAGCGGCGGCGCTTCCATTCCGGATTCGGCACCAGGCCGGCAAGCTCGCCATCGAGATCGACACCGGTCTTACGGCCGAAACCGAACTGGCTGAGAAAACGGTGCATCTGCTCGATACCCATCTGATGCGCCAGGCGATAGTAGTAGGTATCGCACGAAACGGCGATGGAGCGCTTGAGGTCGACGACGCCATGCCCATCCCGCTTCCAGTCGCGGTAGCGGTGGCTACTCCCTGGGAGAGAGAAATAACCCACATCGACGATACTATCGTCGGGAGTGATAAGACCAAGCTCGAGTCCAGCCAAAGCCATAAACGGCTTGATCGTGGACCCCGGCGGATAGACACCACGCAACGCTCGGTTAATCAACGGACGCTCTTGTGGATGATTGAGCAAAGCCCACGTCGAGCGGTCAATACTGTCGAGAAACAGGTTTGGATCGAAACTAGGTTTTGATACCAAAGCAAGGACACCACCATTTCTCGGATCGAGCGCGACCAAAGCACCGCGATAGTTGCCGAAAACCTCAGTCGCCAGTTGTTGCAGCCCTGCGTCGAGGTGGAGATAGATGCTATAGCCGGGTGCTGGTGGCGTGCGCGAAAGGATTCGCACCGCACGGCCAGACGAGTCGATCTCGACTTTCTCTACCCCGGTGCGGCCATGCAGCCAACGCTCGTAGCGGGCCTCGACACCTGCCTTGCCAATGTACTCGGTACCGCGATAATTGGCGGCTGAACCCTCAATTTCTAGCTGTTGCTTGTCTTGCTGGCTGATTCGGCCTAGATAGCCGACCACATGCGCCATGACCGCAGCGTATGGGTATTGACGGAATTGGCGCGCCCGCACTTCCACACCTGGAAAGCGATAGCGGTTGACGGCTAGGCGCGCGACCTCTGCATCTGTCAAGTGCGTGCGCAAGATGACGCTCTCAAACCCTTTGCTCTCGGCCAGCCGGCGCTTAAAACGCCGGATATCTGCAGGAGTGAGTTCTACTAACGCCGACAATTGCGTTAGCACACCCGTAATATCGCCAACCTTATGCGGTGTGATTTCCAGGGTAAAAGTGGCATCATTGGAGGCAAGCACAACGCCGTTGCGGTCGTAGATTGCGCCTCGCGTTGGCGGTGCAGGTATTAAGGCGATACGGTTGTTCTCTGCTAGGGTGTGATAATGCTCATACTGAATGACTTGTAACCACACCAAACGCACGCACAAAAGTAGCAGAAGCGCCAAAGCGAGGTAACCCGCAATCTCCAAACGCCGGCGATAAAGCCGCATCGACTCCTCGGGCGTGACATAGCGCAAGACGGGCATGCTACGTGTCTGCTGACTGAGCGTCTTCCCGGCCTGTTGGGGGATGACCGCTTAGACTCTGCAACGCCAAACATACCGGTAGCCATAAAAGCGCTGCTATCGGCCCTGCCGCGAGGTGCCACCAGTCGATCATGTGCTGTCCGACTGCCAGTCCAAGCAGAAGCACCATCAACTCTTTAGCCACGAATAATGGTGCAAGCTGTAATGCCTGACCGGGCGGTTGGAAGTTCTCTAGCCGGCGGCGCAACGTAAGAACAATGAAGGAAGAACAGATGTAGATTAACGCATGCAAACCGAACAAAACACCGCGCGCCACATCGGTGAGAAGCCCATACAAAAAAGCCACTCCTAAACCCACCCGGTGCGGCGCGTAGATATTCCAATAGAGCAAGACCAAAAAGGTGATATCCGGGACCAGCCAGCGCCAAGCAAGGGGCCAGGGCAGCAACCCGACCAAGAAAGACAGCACCAGACTGCCATAGATCAAGCGTGCGCTAGCAGGCGCAATGAGCTGTGGCCCTTGCGGGCGCAAGGTGCGTGCCCATCCTGAAGGGCGGCGTTGTTTACGGTCAGCCTCCGGTGGCAATTCAGACATCGGCTTGGCTGGTCGTTTCATATTGTCGGGGATTGTTTATATCCACCGAGGCTTCCAGCCGCTTCAAAACGAACATTTGGCGGTTATGCTCCGCACCCGCAATCGGTTTGCAGATCGCGCGCGCAAATGGGGTGTGCCGGGGCGGCTCGATGCTTAGGACGCGCGCAACTGGGATCCCCGCTGGGAAAACTCCGTCAAGGCCTGAAGTAACAAGGATGTCGTTGGGCTGCAGATCGGCATGCATGTCCAGAAAACGCACCTCCATCAGGCGATCGTGACCTGTGCCTGATACGATTAGACGTAACCCATTGCGCACCACGAGCACCGGCACGTCTTGATCTTGTGAAGTAATGAGGGTGACCTCGCTACTGGTTGGATTAACCCGGGTGATCTGGCCGACAAGCCCGCTAGCGTCCACCACAGCCCAACCAGCAGACAGCCCATGCATACGTCCCCGGTTGACGACCACCTTGCGCGAGAACGGATTACTCATCCCTTGTACTACCTCCACACCAAGGCTGCGATAGTTAGGCGGTGTGGTAAGGCCAAGCAGCCGACGCAAATGAAGGTTTTCAGCCTTAAGTAGGCTACGGTCATGGAGTTTGATCATCAGTTCCTGTTGTTGCTCACGCAAGCGGTAATTCTCACGCCACAGCTCACCGTGAACCCGGAAAAAATCAAGGGCCTCTTGAAATTTATAGAAGGGTTGGGCCAGTGCTACCTGCAGCGGATGCAAGACTGCAGCGATACCCTGCCGCGCCAAACGCAAGGCGTCATAATGCACATCTAAGCCCATCAAAATCATGCTTGCGATGGCGTATAAAGCGAGGCGTGCGGGCAACCCCATAACCCGCACAAACATCAAGGCTTGGGCAGAAGTCGCCATCGCCGGTTACCGCGCTGACCAGGCTGCTAGGACGCTGTGACCATCAGCGCTATGATCCATCGCACCGTCACTCGGCTGAGGCACAGCTGGTGCGAGGCAAGCAAAGGGTCGCCACCAACATTCCGCTGTACCAGCAACGCAAAGGCGCTCTCCAGGCATCGCCTGCGACAGTGGGCGCAATACCGGACCCTAAGCGCGTAGCGTCCGTTGTCATCAGTCGTGTGTGAATACTGTTGACAAGCGATCCATCTCCTCCAATGCGCGGCCTGATCCCCGCACGACGCAAGTAAGCGGATCGTCGGCAACAATTACCGGCAACCCGGTTTCCTCCATGAGCAGGCGATCGATGTCGCGCAGCAGCGCCCCACCGCCGGTGAGCACCATGCCCTTTTCAGCGATGTCCGCGGCCAACTCGGGCGGGGTTTGCTCCAATGCCGACTTGACGGCGGAGACGATGGTGTTGAGCGGCTCGGTCAAGGCCTCCAGGATCTCGTTGGAGGTGACGGTGAAGCTGCGCGGGATGCCCTCGGCGAGGTTGCGTCCCTTGACCTCCATCTCCCGCACTTCCGAGCCCGGGAAGGCACTGCCCATCTCTTTCTTGATCGCCTCGGCGGTCGATTCGCCGATGAGCATGCCGTAGTTGCGGCGGATGTAGTTGATGATCGCCTCGTCGAACTTGTCGCCGCCAACCCGCACCGAGGCGGTATAGACCACACCCCCTAGCGAGATGATGCCCACCTCGGTGGTGCCGCCACCGATGTCGACAACCATGGAACCGGTGGCCTCGGCCACCGGCAGCCCAGCGCCGATCGCCGCGGCCATGGGCTCCTCGATCAGATAGACCTGGCGGGCGCCGGCGCCGATGGCCGACTCGCGGATCGCGCGCCGCTCCACCTGGGTTGCGCCAGAGGGCACGCAGATGATGATGCGCGGGCTAGGATGGAACAGCCGTGTGTCATGTACCTTCTTGATGAAGAACTTCAACATCTGCTCGGTGATGTTGAAATCGGCGATAACGCCATCCTTCATCGGGCGTATGGCTTGGATATTGCCTGGTGTACGGCCCAACATCTGTTTCGCCTCGTTGCCCACAGCCTGGATGATCTTCTTGCCAGTGGGCCCTTCATGGCGAATAGCCACCACCGACGGTTCATCGAGCACAATGCCGCGACCACGCACATAGATGAGCGTATTAGCTGTGCCTAAATCGATAGCCAGATCGGTGGAAAAATAACCGCGTAGGAATCCAAACATGGTGAAAATCGTATCAGGTACGTGTTAGACGATAAATTAGCGTGGCATGGGGGGTAAGAAGACATGTAGGATTCGGCACCAACCGCATGCTGCAGCCAGCTTGTGCGAGAGATTGGGCAATGGCGTGCAAGGATAGGATTTGTAGTACCCCGCTCTTGGACGGCTTTAACAATCTTGACGCAACACAGCGGAGTGCACGCATGGTGTTGATATTAGGCATCTCCTTACGTGTAGCTATGATAACCTATATGTCTTCAGAGAATAAGACTACAGAACCATGTCGCTTTCCCTTAATGAGATCAGGCGCATTGCACAGCTTGCGCGCATCCGCATCGACGCCGACGAGGCCGAACGCTATCGCAACGAGTTGAACGGTATCCTCGGCCTGATCGAACAGATGCAGGCGATCGACACCCAGGGCATCGAGCCCATGGCCCACGCCTGTGAGGTCTACCAGCGCCTGCGCGAGGACACCGTGACCGAGACCGACCGCCGCGCCGTCTACCTGGCACTGGCGCCCCAGACCGAGGCGGGGCTGTATCTCGTGCCCAAGGTCATCGAGTAAGCCTCCGCCCCGCCCTGCGATGCTGCACTCCCTCAAATCGCTCGCCAAACTGCTTGCCGAGGGCAAGGCCTCCAGCGTCGAGCTGTGCCAGGACTACCTCGAGCGCATCGAACGCTTAAACCCCCGCTTCAACGCCTTCATCACCGTCGATCGCGCGCGCACCTTGGCCGAGGCCCAGGCCGCCGACCAGCGCCGGGCGCAGGGTGAGCGCGGCCTTCTCCTCGGCGTGCCCATCGCGCACAAGGACATCTTCTGCGCCGAGGGCTGGCGCACCACCTGCGGTTCGAGGATGCTGGCCAACTTCGTCTCGCCCTACGATGCCCACGTCATCGAACGCTGCAAGGCCGCTGGCATGCCTTGCCTGGGCAAGACCAACATGGACGAGTTCGCCATGGGCTCTTCCAACGAGACCAGCTTCTTCGGCCCGGTGCGCAACCCCTGGGATGCGCAGGCGGTGCCCGGTGGCTCCTCGGGCGGTTCGGCGGCAGCGGTGGCCGCCCGCATGGCGCCGGCGGCCACCGGCACCGACACCGGCGGCTCCATCCGTCAGCCTGCCGCCTTGTGCGGCATTACCGGGCTGAAGCCGACCTACGGCGTGGTGTCGCGCTACGGCATGATCGCCTTCGCCTCTTCCCTCGATCAGGGCGGCCCCATGGCCCCTTCCGCCGAGGACTGCGCCCTGCTCATGAACGTCATGGCCGGGTTCGACGCGCGCGACTCCACCTCGCTCGAACGTCCCCCCGAAGACTATACCCGCGATCTCGACAAACCGCTCACGGGCTTGAAGATCGGGCTACCGCGCGAGTACTTCGGCGCCGGCCTCGCCCCCGACGTGGGCCGCGCGGTGCAGGCGGCCCTGGACGAATTCCGCCGCCTGGGGGCGCACACCGTCGAGGTGAGCCTGCCCAACACGGCGCTCGCCGTCCCCGTCTATTACGTGCTCGCCCCCGCCGAGGCCTCGTCGAACCTGGCGCGCTACGACGGCGTGCGCTACGGCTACCGCGCCGCCGACTACACCGATCTGACAGACATGTACGAGCGCACCCGCGCCGAGGGCTTTGGCGCCGAGGTCAAGCGGCGCATCCTGATCGGCACCTACGTGCTGTCGCATGGCTACTACGACGCCTACTACCTACAGGCGCAGCGGGTGCGCCGCCTGATCGCGCAGGACTTCACCGCCGCCTTCGAGCAGTGCGACGTGCTCATGGGCCCCACCAGCCCCACCACCGCCTTCGACCTCGGCGCCAAGCGCGACGACCCGGTGGCGATGTATCTGTCAGACATCTATACCATCGCCGTCAACCTCGCCGGCCTGCCTGGCATGTCCATCCCCTGCGGCTTCGGCGACGATGGCCGGCCCGTGGGCCTGCAGATCATCGGCAATTACTTCGCCGAGGCGCGCATGCTCAACGTGGCGCACCAGTATCAGCTGGTCACGGACTGGCACCAGCGCGTGCCGGGAGGGCTGTGAACATGCAATGGGAGACCGTGATCGGGCTGGAGGTGCACGTCCAGCTCACCACTGCCGCCAAGATCTTCTCCGGCGCCGCCACCGCCTTCGGCGCCGCACCCAACACCCAGGCCTGCGCGGTGGACCTGGCCCTGCCGGGCGTGCTACCCGTGCTCAACAAAGGCGCCGTGGAGCGGGCCATCCGCTTTGGGCTGGCGATCGGTGCGCGCATCAACCGCATTAACGTTTTCGCGCGCAAGAACTACTTCTACCCCGATCTGCCCAAGGGCTATCAGATCAGCCAGTACGAGCTGCCCATCGTCGAGGCCGGCAGCCTGCCAATCCAGGTGGGGGAGGAGACGAAGATCGTCCGCATCACCCGTGCGCATCTGGAGGAGGATGCCGGCAAGAGCCTGCACGAGGACTTCCACGGCATGACCGGCATCGACCTCAATCGCGCCGGCACGCCGCTATTGGAGATCGTCTCCGAGCCGGACATGCGCTCGGCCAAGGAGGCGGTGGCCTATGCCCGCGCCCTGCACACCCTGGTGACTTGGATCGGCATCTGCGACGGCAACATGCAGGAGGGCAGCTTCCGCGTCGATGCCAATGTCTCGGTGCGCCCCAAGGGCGCGGACGGCCTCGGCACGCGGCGCGAGATCAAGAACCTGAACTCCTTCCGTTTCCTAGAACAGGCGATCGACTACGAGGCGCGCTGGCAGATCGCCGAGCTGGAGGAGGGCCGCCGCATCGAACAGGCCACCGTGCTGTTCGACCCCGAGCGCGGCGAGACGCGCCTGATGCGCAGCAAGGAGGAGGCGCACGACTATCGCTACTTCCCCGACCCCGATCTGCTGCCGGTGCGCCTGGACGAAGACTGGATCGAGGCGATCCGCGCCAGCCTGCCTGAGCTGCCGCAGCAAAAGCAGGCGCGCTATCGCGCCGACTATGGTCTGTCGGCCTACGATGCCGCCACGCTCACCGCCTCGCGCGCCATGGCCGAGTATTTCGAGGCGACGCTCAAGGCCATGCCCAAGGCGGATGCCAAGCTGGTCGCCAACTGGGTGATGGGCGAGCTCGCCGCCGCCCTCAACCGAGAGGGGCTAGACATCACCGCCAGCCGCGTCGGCCCAGCAAGCCTTGCCGGCATGCTCGCCCGCATCCAGGACGGCACCCTGTCGTCGAAGCTGGCGAAAGAGGTCTTCGCCGCCATGTGGGCGGGCGAGGGCGAGGCCGATGCCATCATCGCGGCGCGCGGCCTCAAGCAGCTTACTGACGCCGCCGAGCTCGAGCGCCTGATCGACGAGGTGCTCGCCGCCAACCCGAAATCGGTAGCGGAATACCGCGCCGGCAAGGACAAGGCCTTCAACGCCCTGGTCGGGCAGGTGATGAAGGCCACGCGCGGCCAGGCCAATCCGCAGCAGGTCAACGCCATGCTCAAGCGCCGCCTGTCGGATTGAACTTAACGATTCTGTATCAGCTAAACCCCTTGAGCAACCTTCGCTGAGAAGGATGTATTGCGGATTCGCTCAAGGTTTGCTTTGCCAGCTTTAGAACGCGAAACGGATGCGCGCTGCAGCCTCAAGCGAAACGGTCGCTGGCGACTAAAAAATGCGCACAAGATGTCAGGGAGGAGCCTGAGCCAGCGCCCGGTCGCGCGCCAAATCGGTCTCGTCTTCGTGCATATAAGTAGACAGCAGGGCCCGATCTTGCCGTTCGCGGGCAGAGTCGGGTTGAGGCGCGCGCTCGCGCCGGGCCGTCGCCGCCCCCGCCGGTGGCGGGTTGACGCAACAGCCGCCCCTACTTGTCGAGCACTGCCTGCTCCAGCGCCTGCGGCGGCCTGGTAGCGCTGTAGTGCACGCGGCCGCGCTCATCGACCCAGCGGTGGATCTGTTGCGCCCAGGCCGCTGCGCTGCCGGCCAAAAACAGCATGAACAGGGCGCTCGCGCCGCGTGGACAGGCAAGCGGCCGCATCGCCTACGCCACCCCGTAGCGATCCCGGTAGGCCCGAATGGCAGCGAGGGCGCCAGCCAGTTCGGCATGCTTGGCCAGATAGGCCACGAGATCATCCAGATTGACGATGCTGATCACCGGCAGCCCATAGTCGTGCCTCACCTCTTGCACTGCCGATAGCGCCCCGCTGCCTCGCTCCTGGCGGTCTAACGCGATGACCACCCCGCAAGGCTCGGCGCCGGCGGCGCGGATCAGTTGCACCGACTCGCGCACCGACGTGCCGGCGGAGATGACGTCGTCGACGATGAGGATGCGCCCTTGCAACGGCGCGCCGACGATGTCGCCGCCCTCGCCGTGATCCTTCGCCTCCTTGCGGTTGAAGCTATAGGGCACGTTGCGTCCCAGGCCGGCGAGGGCGATCGCTGTGCTGGCCGCAAGCGGGATGCCCTTATAGGCCGGTCCGAACAACCCATCGAAGGCGATGCCGGCATCCAAGATGGCTTTGGCGTAGAATTCGCCCAGGCGCTTGAGCGACTGACCATCGTTGAACAGGCCGGCGTTGAAGAAATAAGGGGATATGCGCCCGGCCTTGGTCCGGAACTCGCCAAAACGCAGCACCCGCTGCGCGATGGCAAATTCGAGAAAGGATGCCTTGTTATCCGTCACCACGCGATCACCTGCCTGAAATCGTGCGCATTGTAACCCTCAATTTGAATGGCATCCGCTCGGCCGCCAGCAAGGGCTTCTATGCATGGCTGCCCCGTCAGGGCGCCGACATCGTCTGCGTGCAGGAGCTCAAGGCGCAAGCCGCCGACATGACGGCGCAGATGCTCAACCCACCCGGCTATCACGGCTATTTTCATTACGCCGCAAAGAAGGGCTACAGCGGTGTCGGCATCTACACCCGGCGCGCGCCGGACCGCATCGTCGAGGGCCTTGGCATCCCCGATATCGACGCCGAAGGCCGTTATCTTGAGGTGGGTTTCGGTGATCTGGCCGTGGTCTCCCTGTATCTGCCCTCCGGTTCCAGTGGCGAGCACCGACAGGCGGCCAAATTCGCCTTCATGGATCGTTTCTGGCCGCAGCTTGAGCGGCTGGCGACCTGCGGGCGCGAGGTGATCCTCTGTGGCGACTGGAACATCGCGCATACGGAAAAGGACCTCAAAAACTGGCGTTCGAACCAGAACAACTCAGGGTTCCTGCCCGAGGAGCGGGCCTGGATCGGCCGCGTGTTCTCGGAACTGGGTTTCGTCGATGTCTACCGCCGCCTCTATCCCGACGCCACCGGCGAGGGCTATACCTGGTGGAGTAACCGTGGTCAGGCCTGGGCCAAGAACGTGGGCTGGCGCATCGACTACCAAGTGGCCACCCCTGGTGTCGCCAACCGCGCCCGCTCGGCCACCATCTACAAGGACGAGCGCTTCTCTGACCACGCCCCCTTGAGCATCGATTACGATTGGCCGCTGTGAGCGACGCCGTCGACCGCGCCGGTTGCTTCGCTGGCCTGAGGATTTACACCCACCCGCGCGTGGTTGGGATGCTCTTCCTCGGTTTTTCCGCTGGGCTGCCCCTGCTGCTGGTGCTGGGCACCCTGTCGTTTTGGCTACGCGAGGCGGGGGTAGACCGCGCCAGCATCGGTTACTTCTCCTGGGTCGGCCTGGCCTATGGTTTCAAGTGGGCGTGGTCGCCGCTCGTCGATCGCCTACCGCTACCGCTGCTGACGCGCGCCCTAGGCCGCCGGCGCAGCTGGCTGCTCCTGTCGCAGCTCACCATCGCCGCCGCCCTGCTCGGCATGGCCCACACCGACCCCCGCGTCGACCTTTTGCCCATGGCCTGGTTTGCCTTGGCCGTCGCCTTCGCCTCCGCCACCCAGGACATCGCGCTCGACGCCTACCGCATCGAGGCGGTGGCCCTCCGCTTGCAAGGGGCAATGGCCGCCAGCTATCAGGCGGGCTACCGCCTCGCCATGATCACCGCCGGCGCTGGCGTGCTGTGGATCGCCGCCGCTTTCGACCCCTCGGAAGCGAGCTATGAGCACGCCCCCTGGCGCATCGCCTACACGGTGATGGCCGCCTGCATGGGGGTGGGCATCCTCACCACGCTCATCATCCGCGAGCCGCAGGTGGACGCCGAGCGCGCCGGGCTGCTCGCCGAGAGCCTGGCGCGCGAGGCCCATGCCCGCGCCTGGCTCGTCGAACGTGGGCTCGGCGGTGCCTGGCTCGCGCTCGCGGCCTGGTTGCACGGCGCGGTGTTGTCGCCGTTCATCGACTTCCTGCGCCGCTACCGCTGGCAGGCGCTGCTGGTGCTGGCGCTGATCGGCAGCTACCGCATCGCCGACGTGGTCATGGGCATCATGGCCAACCCGTTCTATGTTGACATGGGCTACAGCAAGGACGAGGTGGCCGCGGTGGCCAAGGTCTATGGGGTGATCATGACCCTCGTCGGAGCGGCGCTTGGCGGCCTGCTCACCGCGCGCTGGGGGGTGATGAAGACGCTGTTCTTGGGGGCGCTGCTTACCGCCGCCACCAATCTGCTCTTCGTCTGGCTGGCGTGGCGCGGCCACGACCTCCCTGGGCTCATCTTCGTCGTCTCAGCCGACAACCTCTCCGCCGGCATCGCCTCTTCGGCCTTTGTGGCCTATCTGTCCAGCCTCACCAACGTCGCCTATTCCGCCACCCAGTACGCCCTGTTCAGCTCGGTGATGCTGCTCATCCCCAAGTTCATCGCCGGTTTCTCTGGTTTGGTGGTGGACGCCCACGGCTATGCCTTCTTCTTCACCGCTACGGCCCTGATGGGGCTGCCAGTGCTGCTCTTGGTCTGGCTGGCCACGCAAATAGAACGAAAAAAGGATGTCATGATGGCGGGATAATCTAAGAGGCATTAACCCTAGTCACGGCCATGCCACGCTCGGCAAAACGCATAATCGACCACCTTATCACGGCCCTCGAGGCGTTACGCCAACAATCCATGAGTGTTGAGCTGGCCTATGCTAGCGAGATCGAGGCGGTACATCCACACCACCAAGACAGCGCGCGCAACCTGCTGCACTATTGCGCCCTGCGTCAAAGCGACATCCGAAAGCTGCAGCGCGAGCTGGGTTTGCTCGGTCTGTCGCGTCTGGGCCGTGCCGAGGCGCACACCCTATCCAGCCTCGATGCTGTCCTAAGCGCCCTGTATGCGATGGCAGGTCGGCCACCACCGCGCCGCCGCGTACGCCGCAGCCAGATCGATATCGCCGACGGCGCACAACGCCTCGACGCGCACGCCCGCGCGCTGCTGGGCGAGGCTGCCGGACACCGCAACACGCGCATCATGGTCACCATGCCCACTGAGGCGGCGCACGATCCTAGTCTGCTCACCGCCCTCATCCACGCTGGCATGGACGTCATGCGCATCAACTGCGCCCACGACGACGCCGATGCCTGGCTCGCCATGATCCGTAACCTGCGCGCTGCCGAGGCGGCCGCTGGCCGCCGCTGCCGCGTCTATGCCGACCTCGCCGGCCCGAAGCTACGCACGGGCGACATCCGGCCGGTGGGGCGGCTTCTCGATTTCAAGCCTAAGCGCGACGTGTGGGGGCGGGTCGAGCGGCCCGCGCGCGTGCTGCTCGTGCCGCGCGGCATGGCCCCCAACGCAGCGCTGCCCGATATCGACGCGGTGCTGCCACTCTCGCCAGAAGTGCTCGCCCTGGCGCAGCTTGGCGATCGCCTGGAGCTCGAGGACAACCGTGGCGTCCGGCGGCGTCTGAACCTCGTCGAGCGCCACGGCGAGGCGATCTTGGCGCATGCCGAACAACACGTTTACTTGAGCGATGGCGCTGCCTGCAGCCTGGTGCGCGGCGAAGAGCAACTCATCTGCGGCCGCGTCGGACCGCTGCCAGAGCGGGTACTGCCGATCACGCTCAAGGTCGGCGACAGGCTCTTGCTCACACGCGAGGATCGCCCGGGCGAGCCCGCCCGCTACGATGCCCAAGGGCGCGTGGTGCAGCCGGCCAGCATCCCCTGCACGCTCGCGGCTGCCTTCGATGCGGCCGCACCCGGTCAGCGCATTTGGTTCGACGATGGCCGCATCGGCGGTCGCATCCTGGCCGTCAGCAGCCGCGAGATCATGGTCGAAATCACCCATGCCGCTCCGCAAGGCAGCCGGCTCAAGCCGGAAAAGGGAATCAACCTGCCGGATACTCGCCTCAACATCCCGGCTCTGACCGACAAGGACCTGGAGGACCTACGGACCCTAGCCGGACAGGTGGATATCGTCGGGCTGTCCTTCGTGCGCGGCCCAGAGGACGTGCAGGCCTTGCAGGCCGCTTTGCGCGATCTAGGCATGCACGACGTCGGTACAGTCTACAAGATCGAGACGCGACAGGCTTTCGAGAACCTGGCCTTTATCTTGCTCGCGGCCCTGGCTGCACCGCCGGTGGGGCTGATGGTGGCGCGCGGCGACCTGGCGGTGGAGGTGGGCTTCGAGCGCCTGGCGGAGGTCCAAGAGGAGATCCTTTGGCTTGCCGAGGCGGCACACGTCCCGGTGATCTGGGCCACGCAAGTGTTGGAGGACATGGCCAAACGGGGACTCCCCTCCCGCGCCGAGGTCTCGGATGCCGCCTTCGGCGTGCGCGCCGAGTGCGTGATGCTCAACAAAGGACCTTATATCGTCGAGACGGTGTCCTTTCTTGCCGACCTGCTCGAGCGCATGAGCGCGCACCGCAGCAAAGCACGCCCCATGCTGCGCCGTCTGGCGGTAGCACAGCTTAACAAAAAAGACAGGGCAAGTAGAAATAGCGGCTGCCAGTAATTCATTGCACCTGCCTCGGCGCCAACCACGCCTCGATCTCCTTGCCGACGGCCTCCCCTCGTGCCTGATGCAGGGCAATGAGTGCATGCGCCGTGCGCCCCCAGCGATCCAGACCCTCGCTGGCAGCCTGCCTGAGCACGGCGAGATCGCCGCCGTCCAACCACTGGCTGTAAGCCTGGGCGAGCTCGGGGAAGAGCTTGCGCCGCATGCCGACGAAATTGGCGAAGAAAAAGTGCAGGGTGGCCGGCTCGCCGCGCTCGATCAGCCCCGGAAGCGTGGACAGGCAATCGGCGTAGAGATCGCGCACGGCGCGCGCGATGATCTCGGCGCGCGAGCGCATGACGGTGACGAGCAGCGCCGACCACGCCTCGCCCAGCTCGGCCTCCGCCCTCGCCTCGCCCAGCTCGTGCAGGATCACTGCCTCGGTTTCGTTCGCGGTCATGGCCTCGATCGCCGCCTCGGGCGCGCGCTCAAAGGGGTAGCAGGCCAGCGCGCGAGCCATCGCCGCGTTGCGTTTGGGGTTGAAGCGCCATTCCTCGTAGCGCTCCCAAAGCCAGCGTCTGAGCGCCTCGGTCCGCACGAACACATTGCCGTTGAGCATCATGCCAGGGGGAGCATCGAGGTCGCGCGCGTATTCGCAGCCCGAGACGAACACCCGCTGTCCCTGCCGCGCCTCCATGCGCTTGAGCTGGCCGAGGAAGAAATGCGGTTTGCACTGCCGGCCATAACCGCCGGAATAGACGAGGCCATGCGGGTTGAGCTCGGCATTGATGCGCTCGACCTCGAATGGGTCGACCTCGCCCGAAGGCAAGGGCAGGGGGAGATAGGGCTCGCCCTCGATGTGTTCCCACATGGCGCTGCGGGCGTTCATCCATTCCCCCACCTCGCTACGCGGCATCTCCTGGCCAAAAGGGATATCGTGTTCCCAGCGATACAGCTCACGCATCTTGAGCAGAAAGGTGCAGAGGGTGAGATCGCCTGCATACTGGGCGTCGGAGATGTCGCAGTTGCGCTGCACGGCGCTGATCAGGGCGCCGAGGTCCAGCCTGCCGGCTGGCTGTGCCTCCAGCCAGCGTTCGCGTGCGCCGACGATGAGATTCGTCATGGCCAACTCCGCTACAATAGCCGATGAATTTAGTCGGATTATAGGCCTGCAGTGCGATTCTAGGAAATGCAAGTGCGTTACTGGCTGATGAAATCAGAACCTGCCGAGTACAGCATCGACGACTTGGCGCGCGATGGCACCTCGCCCTGGTTCGGCGTGCGCAACTACCAGGCGCGCAATTTCATGCGCGATCAGATGCAAGTGGGCGATGGGGTGCTGTTTTACCACTCCTCCTGCCCTGAGCCGGGCATCGTCGGGGTGGCCGAGGTGGCCTCGGCCGCCTATCCCGATGCCACCCAGTTCGACCCCAGCAGCAAGTACTACGACCCCAAGGCCACACCCGAGCGGCCGCGCTGGTATCACGTCGATGTGCGTTTCAAGCACAAGACCCGGCTCATGCCGCTGGCCGAGATGCGCGCTTATCCAGAGCTTGCCCACATGCGCGTGCTGGCGCGGGGCAATCGCCTATCCATCACGCCGGTGACGGCGGAGGAATGGCGCTTCATCCTAGATAAACTCGGGGTCCACGGCTGAAGGGTTCGCCCACGCCGGCCGAGCTAGCCGCGCCCGCAGCCGCAGCCCCTGTCTTGCTGCTGGACCTGCACAGGCGGGCAGGGCATACTGCCGTAGGAGCAGAACACACAGCAGTCGCCCGGCTTCGGCCGCAGCAGGGCGTGGCAGTGCTCGCATTCGTAGAACCATTGACATGCGTCCTCGGGCATGCGCTCGGTCTTGGTATGGCCGCAGTGCGGGCAGGTGAGCGTAGACTCGGTATTAAGTGGCTCCATCGGCCTAGGGAATTACTCTTACTCTGCGCCATACTCCTGCATGCGGCAGGAGTCACTCAGTTTATGATCATGTCTCGTTGCTAAATATCGACCAGCTCCCTGGAGCCATGGGTACAAGCACCATGACGTAAGCGCGTGCGACGCGATTTTTGCGGCTTGTTTCCTTGCTGGACCAATTCCCTCCACCTCTATTCCCGGCCGGTTGCCTAACCATCCTTGCACTACTGCCGAGCCAAGCGCTCGCCGCAGCTGATCTGTCAGGCCGTTATCGGTTTTGCTATGTCTAGCCCAGGAACATTTCCTTGTTCACCGCCACCGCGCGGGCCTCGCTGGCAGCGATGACGTTGCGCTTGACCAGGTCCATCAGGGACTGGTCCAGGGTCTGCATGCCATGCGACTGACCAGTCTGGATGGCGGAGTACATCTGCGCCACCTTGTTCTCGCGAATGAGGTTACGGATCGCGGGCGTACCGATCATGATCTCGTGCGCCGCCACCCGGCCGCTGCCGTCCTTGCGCTTGATGAGTGCCTGCGAGATCACGGCGCGCAGTGACTCCGAGAGCATGGCGCGCACCATCTCCTTTTCCGCGGCGGGGAAGACATCGACGATGCGGTCGATGGTCTTGGCTGCGGAGCTGGTGTGCAGGGTGGCAAACACCAGGTGGCCGGTCTCGGCACCGGTGAGCGCCAGGCGGATGGTCTCCAGGTCACGCATCTCACCCACCAGGATCACATCCGGGTCTTCGCGCAGGGCGCTGCGCAGGGCATTGGCGAAGCTATGCGTGTGCGGCCCCACCTCACGCTGGTTGATCAAGCATTTCTTGCTTTGATGCACGAATTCGATCGGGTCCTCAATGGTGAGGATGTGGCCGTAGTGATTCTCGTTGATGTAGTCCACCATGGCCGCCAGCGTGGTGGACTTGCCTGAGCCAGTTGGTCCTGTAACCAAAACGAGCCCGCGTGGCTGTTCGGCGATGTCCTTGAAGATCTTGGGTGCCTGTAGCTCATCCAGGGTGAGTACCTTGCTCGGGATGACGCGGAAGACGGCACCGCAGCCGCGCGCCTGGTTGAAGGCGTTGACCCGGAAACGGGCTACCTCGGGCAGCTCGAATGAGAAATCGGTCTCCAAGTGCTCCTCATAGGCCTTGCGCTGCGCATCATTCATGATGTCGTAGATCATTCCCTTGACCTGGTTGTGGTCCAAGGGCGGCAGGTTGATGCGCCGGATGTCGCCGTTGACCCGAATCATGGGCGGCAGGCCTGCCGACAGATGCAGGTCAGACGCCTTGTTCTTCACCGTAAAGGCGAGGAGATCGGAGATTTCCATTATAATTCCATAAGTTACGCAGACCTTCTAGGGGATACCCAGGCATTATGGGCACAATCGCCGCGGCCTTGCAAGCTGTGCGTGGCCGCATCGCCGCCGCCTGTACCGCGGCCGGCCGCGATCCAAACTCGGTGACGCTGCTGGCCGTGAGCAAGACCTTCCCCGACGCGTTCATCCGCGAGGCCTGGGCGGCAGGTCAGCGCGCCTTCGGCGAGAGCTATGTGCAGGAGGCCCTGAGGAAGCAGGCGCAGCTTGCCGACCTACCCATCGAGTGGCACTACATCGGTCCGCTGCAGCGCAACAAGACCCGTCCGGTCGCCGAGCACTTCGCCTGGGTGCACAGCGTCGATCGTGCAGACCTCGCCGAGCGATTGAGCCGGCAGCGCCCAGCGTGGCTGCCGCCGCTTCAGGTGTGCGTACAGGTGAACATCGGCGGCGAGGCGAGCAAACGCGGCGTGGCCGCGGCGGATGCGCTCCCGCTGGCTCGCCTCATTGCGGAGCTACCGCGGCTGCGGTTGCGCGGCTTCATGACCATCCCGCCGCCGACGACCGACAGCGCGCAACAACGTGCCCATTTCCGTCTGCTTGCCGAGCTGCTGCGCGCGGCGCGCGAGCAAGGCCTGGCGGTCGACTGCCTGTCCATGGGAATGTCCCAGGATCTCGAGGCAGCCATCGCAGAAGGCGCTACCATAGTGAGGGTGGGCACCGCCCTGTTCGGTGCACGTGCCCCGGCAGATGAGGACTAAAGACGCAAAGGTCAGCGATGAAATTGGGCTTTCTCGGTGGCGGCAACATGGCCGCTGCCCTCATGGGGGGGCTACTGCAGAAGGGTTTTCGCGCTGAGGACATCGCCGTCGTCGAGCTCAATCCTGAGCGGCGCGCCTGGCTCAAGGAAAACTTTCCGGTGCAGGTGCTGGAGCATGACGGACCGTTCGTCGAGATGGCGGACGTCTTGGTCCTGGCGGTCAAACCGCAGCAGCTGCGTGCGGCGCTAGCCACCTTACCCACCCCCTATCCGGGGCAGCTGATCCTGTCCGTGGCGGCCGGTGTGCGTGCTGGCGACATCTCCCGCTGGCTCGCGGGTCACGCCGCGGTGGTGCGGGCCATGCCCAACACACCGGCCCTGGTGGGCGCCGGCATCACCGGCTTGTATGCCCTGCCCGGGGTGATCCCCGCCCAGCGGGAACAGGCCAGCCGGATCATGGAAGCGGTTGGTAGCATTGTCTGGGTGGACGACGAGGACGAGCTCGATGCGATCACCGCCATCTCGGGCAGCGGCCCAGCCTATGTGTTCTACTTCATCGAGGCACTGGAGCAAGCCGCAGTGGCGCTCGGCCTGAGCGCCGAAACCGCGCGCTTGCTCGCCCTCAATACCTTTTTCGGCGCCTCCGCGCTGGCCGTGAAGGACAAGGCCTCGCCCGCCGAGCTGCGCCAGCGCGTCACCTCCAAGGGCGGCACCACAGAGCGGGCGATCGACGTGCTCGATACGCGTCAAGTCAAGCTTGCCGTCGTCGAGGCAGCGCGGGCGGCGGCCCTGCGCAGCCGCGAGCTGGGCGATCAAATGGGTAGGGACGCCTGATGCTCACCGACGCCTTGCAGTTTCTGCTGCGCACCCTGTTCGATCTGTTCGCCGTCGCTTTTTGGCTACGCTTCTACATGCAGTGGGCGCGGGTGCCGTTTCACAACCCCTTTGCCCAGTTCATCGTCAAAGTGACCGATTTCGCCATCCGCCCTGCCCGGCGCGTGGTGCCGGGGCGATTCGGGCTTGACCTCGCCAGCCTGCTTATGTTCTATCTGGCCGAACTGCTGGCTGTGGCAAGCGTGTTCTGGCTCGAAGGCTTCCCCTTCCTGATCGCCGGCGCTGCTGTCGTGCCCGGCTTCCTGCTGCTGGCCCTGGCCGCCGCCTTGAGACTCGCCATCTACGTGCTGATGGGCTTGATCATCTTGCAGGCCATCCTGTCCTGGATCAACCCGTTTTCGCCCTACGCGCCGCTGTTCTATGCCCTGGCGCGGCCGTGTCTTGCCCCCTTGCAACGCCTCGTGCCGCCGATCAGTGGCGTCGATCTGACACCGCTTCTGGCGCTGATCCTGATGCAATTGCTACTGATCCTACCGGTGGCCGCATTGGAACAATGGGCAGGGGGGCTGATCCGCTAGCTGGGCGCCCGGCGGCGCCTTGGCTCGACGCCCTGCCGACGGGGGGGTGTGTCATACGCCTACACGTGCAACCGGGAGCGGCGCGCAACGAGGTGGTCGGACGCCACGGTGATGCCCTCAAACTGAGGATCGCCGCCGCAGCCGTCGATGGCGCCGCCAACGCCGCATTGATCGCATTTTTGGCGAGCAAGCTAAAACTCCCTAGACGGGAGATCACAATCGTGCGTGGAGAGAAAACTCGCCAGAAGCTTATACGTCTACCTCTAGCTCCGGCGCTGGTAGTGCACTGCTTAGAGGGCAAACATCTGATGCCTGCTTGATGCCTAAGGTCATTAAC
Source organism: Thiobacillaceae bacterium (assembly GCA_041640815.1). Classification (GTDB taxonomy): domain Bacteria; phylum Pseudomonadota; class Gammaproteobacteria; order Burkholderiales; family Thiobacillaceae; genus JANWZL01. The sequence continues at coordinate 25,783 of JBEPZO010000012.1, read as the reverse complement.
CGTGCCTAACCCCTATTGCGCTGGGTTTCTCTACCTCAGGGTGGAATAATGTGGTAGCCATAAAAGAAACCTAGTAGCTCCTTTTCGTTTGCCCTAGGGCGCTGATTAGGAGTGGTTGCGAGGGGTTGTGTTTAGCGCTGCCAGCGCTAAGCACAGAACGTCCTCTCCCACCCGTTGGTCAGAGGATAAACAATTCACTAACTGCATTGGAATAACCCTTTGCCTGCCCTTTCGGACTGACGGAAATCCTTGCTCCCTAGCCTATCGATAGCGATGAATCTAAAATTTGCCGGATTATGTGTGATCCTCCTTTTCCACCCTACGCACCGGTCAACCGCAAAGCGGTTTACACCGCGCAAAAGCCCACATAACCACTTATCGTGCGTGAGCTCGCTCGTTCCAAAGCCATCCGGTACGCTGGCGAGGCATGCTGAGGAGCGTTGATCAGCGATTAGCCATGTGTCTAAAAAGCTCTCTTTCGCCCAAACTTAGCTCATACCTGCCTCGCCCGCCTTTGCCCCGTCTATCCGCAGCCAGTAAGCGACAATGCCCCCGCTGAAAAACGACACCCTGCTGCGCGCCCTGTTGCGGCAGCCCACCGACTATACCCCGATCTGGCTCATGCGCCAGGCCGGCCGCTACCTGCCCGAGTACTGCGCCACCCGCGAGCGGGCCCAAGACTTCCTCACCCTGTGCAAAAGCCCCAGCCTCGCCACCGAGGTGACGCTGCAGCCCCTGGCGCGCTATGACCTCGATGCCGCGATCCTGTTCTCCGACATCCTCACCATCCCCGATGCCATGGGGCTAGGGCTCTATTTCGCGCCGGGCGAGGGGCCCAAGTTCGAGCGCCCGCTGCGCGCGGAGTGGGAGATCCGCGCCCTTCAGGCACCAGACCCCTACGACCACCTGCGCTATGTGCTCGACGCGGTGGCCGAGATCCGCCGCGCCTTGGACGGCTCAGTGCCGCTCATCGGCTTCTCCGGTAGCCCCTTCACCCTCGCCTGCTACATGGTGGAGGGCGAGGGCAGCGACCAGTACCTCAAGCTCAAGACCCTGCTCTACAGCCGGCCCGACCTGTTGCATCACATCTTGGAGGTGACCACCCGCGCCGTCACCGACTATCTCAACGCCCAGATCGAGGCCGGCGCCCAGGCGGTGATGGTGTTCGACTCCTGGGGCGGCATGCTCAGCCAGGCCGCCTATCTCGAATTCTCGCTGCCCTACATCGCCCGCATCATGGCCGGCTTGAAGCGCGAGAACGAAGGCCGCATCGTACCGCGCATCGTGTTCACCAAGGGCGGCGGCCTGTGGCTGGAGCACATCGCCGCCTGCGGCTGCGACGCCGTGGGGCTCGACTGGGCGATCGACATCGGCGAAGCACGCCGGCGCGTGGGCGACCGCGTCGCCCTGCAAGGCAACATGGACCCGGCGGTGCTCTTCGGCACCCCCGAGACCGTCATCGCCGAGGCCCGCCGCATCCTCGCCAGCTACGGCCCCGGCCCCGGCCATGTCTTCAACTTAGGCCACGGCATTTCTCAGTTCACCCCGCCGCAGCAGGTGCGCGTGCTGGTGGATACCGTCAAGCGCGATAGCCGCGCCTATCACCGCAGCTAGCGCGGCTCAACCCGCGTCACCAACCAGCCTTCTCAGCGCCTCGCGGTACTTCTCCGCCGTGCGCTCGACCACCTCTGGCGGGAGTTCGGGCGCGGGCGGGCGTTTGTTCCAGCCGCTAGCGGTGAGCCAGTCGCGCACGTATTGCTTGTCGAAGCTGGGCGGATTTTCGCCCACGCGGTAGGCATCCGCCGGCCAGAAGCGGGAGGAATCCGGTGTCAAGGCCTCGTCGATGAGGGTGAGCCGCCCCGCCGCGTCGAGCCCAAACTCGAACTTGGTGTCGGCGATGAGGATGCCGCGCGTGCGCGCGTAGGCCGCCGCCTCCCGGTACAGGGTGAGGGCGGTATCGCGCACCTGCGCAGCAAGCGCTGCTCCCAGCAGGGCCTCGCACTGGCCGAAATCGATGTTCTCGTCGTGGCTGCCCACCGCCGCCTTGGTGGAGGGCGTGAAGATCGGCTGCGGCAACTGCTCGGCGAGCTTGAGCCCCGGCGGCAGGCGGATGCCGCAAACGCTACCCGTGGCCTGATAGTCCTGCCAACCGGAACCGACCAGGTAGCCGCGCACGATGGCCTCCACCGGCAGCGCCTTCAGCCGCCAGGCCACCACGGCGCGGCCGGCGACCTGCTCGCGCTCCTCAGGCGCCACCACATCCTCCGGCGCCTCGCCGGTCAAGTGGTTGGGCACCAGATGCGCCAGGCGCGCGCACCAGAAGTTGGAGATGGCAGTGAGCACCCGTCCCTTGTCCGGGATCGGGGTGGGCAGTACGACGTCGAAGGCGGACAGGCGGTCGGTGGCGACGATCAGCATGCGCTGATCATCGATGGCATAGAGGTCGCGCACCTTGCCGCGGTGGAGCAGGGGCAGGGAATGGAGCCGAGTCTCGAAGAGTGGAGGGGACATGGCGGCGGCGATAGGTTCGGGTGGTGCACATTATCCCCCAAGCCGCGGTCACGGCGGAGTCAGAACGCGTCAAAAATTCCGACTCGACGGCCGCCCCGCCGGGCTCACCCCCGTCGTCACGGCCATGCCCGGCTCACGCCCGGTGGTGACGGTTCCCACCATCTATGGCGCCATGCGCAAAGCCCCGCACATGCCCATTGCTGCTTACGTTGACCGGTTCGCTTTGCAAAAAACACCTTCGGTGCGCTTTGCCTGAAGCAGGCATGAGTCATCGCCGCTTGCGCGCGGCATGCATAAAAAAGGCGGCCGCAGCCGCCTTGCGTCGCCGGGGGTGGGATCAGCTCACCTTCGGATCCAGCTCGCCGGACTGATAGCGCTTGGCCATGGCCTCGAGGCTCAAGGGCTTGATCTTGCTGGCCTGGCCAGCGCAGCCGAAGGCCTCATAGCGCGCCTTGCAGATCTCCGACATGGCCTTGGTCGCCGCCTTGAGGAATTTGCGCGGATCGAACTCCTTCTTGTTCTCGGCCAGGAATTTACGGATCGCACCCGTGGCCGCCATGCGCAGGTCGGTGTCGATGTTGACCTTGCGCACGCCGTGCTTGATGCCCTCGACGATCTCTTCCACCGGCACGCCATAGGTCTGGCCCATGTCGCCACCGTATTCGTTGATGATCTTGAGCCACTCCTGGGGCACCGAGGAGGAGCCGTGCATCACCAGGTGGGTATTGGGGATGCGGGCGTGGATTTCCTTGACGCGATCAATGGCCAGGATGTCGCCAGTCGGCGGACGGGTGAACTTGTAGGCGCCGTGGGAGGTGCCGATGGCGATGGCCAGGGCATCGACCTTGGTCTTTTTGACGAAATCGGCGGCCTCGTTGGGATCGGTGAGCAGCATGGAGTGGTCCAGCTTGCCTTCGGCGCCGACACCGTCCTCCTTGCCGGCCATGCCCGTCTCGAGCGAACCCAGGCACCCCAGCTCACCCTCGACGGACACTCCGCAGGCATGCGCCATGTCCACCACTTGCCGGGTGACGTTGACGTTGTATTCATAGGGGGCGGGCGTCTTGGCGTCCTCCAGCAGCGAGCCATCCATCATCACCGAGGTGAAGCCCGATTGAATGGAACGGATGCACACCGCAGGCGAGGCGCCGTGATCCTGGTGCACGCAGATGGGGATGTGCGGATACATCTCGACCGCGGCCTGCATCAGATGACGCAGGAAGGGCTCGCCGGCATAGGAGCGGGCACCGGCCGAGGCCTGCACGATGACCGGCGCATCGCAGGCATCCGCGGCCTGCATGATGGCGTGCATCTGTTCCATGTTGTTGACATTGAAGGCCGGCACGCCATAGCCGTATTCGGCGGCGTGGTCCAACAGTTGTCGCAGGGTGATGAGGGCCATCTGGTTCTCCTGTCTAGTTTGGTAGAGTCAAACCTTTCTGCGCTCGCCGACGCGAACGATCTTGAGCGTGTTGGTGCCGCCAGGCTTGCCGATGGGCTCACCGATGGTGAGCAAGATCAGGTCGCCGTTGCGCACCGCGCCGCGTCGCCGTAACTCGTCCTCCGCCTCGGCCAGGAGCTGATCGCGATCGGTGCTGGAGGGCCGGAAGTTGATGGGGTAGACGCCGCGCAATAGCGTGACCTTTCTACGGGTTTCAACCTCGGGTGTCAAGGCGTAGATCGGCACGTGCGTGCTGATGCGCGAGATCCACAGCGCGGTCGAGCCGGATTGGGTCATGGCGGCGATGGCCTTGACGTTGAGATGCAGGGCGGTGAAGGCGGCCGATTTGGCGATCGCCTCGTCCACACGCAAGATGCCTTGCTCGGTCAAGCGACCAGGAAAGCGCGGCGGATCCATCTCCTTTTCGGCCTCGACGCAGACCCGGTGCATGGCGGCGACGGCCTCGATGGGATATTTCCCCACCGCCGTCTCGGCCGAGAGCATGACCGCGTCGGTGCCGTCCAGCACGGCGTTGGCCACGTCGGACACCTCGGCACGGGTGGGGATGGGGCTAGAGATCATCGATTCCATCATCTGCGTGGCAGTGATGGTGAGCTTGTTGCGCTCGCGCGCCATGCGGATCATCTTTTTCTGTAGCGCCGGCACCGTCGCGTCACCGACCTCCACACCGAGATCACCGCGTGCCACCATGATGGCATCGCTGGCGTCGAGGATCTCGGTGAGCGCGTCGATCGCCTCGGCCCGCTCGATCTTGGCGATGATCCAGGCCCGCCCGCCGGCGGCGTGCAAGATCTCGCGCGCTTGCTGGATGTCGCCGGCGCTGCGCGGGAAGGACACGGCGAGATAGTCGGCCTTGAGCTGGGCGGCGGTCTTGATGTCTTCCACGTCCTTCTCGGTCAGGGCCGCAGCCGACAGCCCGCCCCCCTTGCGGTTGATGCCCTTGTTGTTGGACAGCACGCCGCCGCGGATCACCTTGCAGATGGCCTGACTGCCCTGGACCTCCTCGACCCAGAGTTCGATGCGGCCATCATCCAGCAGCAGGGTGGCGCCGCGCGACACATCCTTGATCAGGTCGGGGTAGTCCAGGCCGACGCGTTCTTCGTCACCGAGCTCGCATTGCACGTCGAGGATGAAGTGTTCGCCTTCCTTGAGGGTAACCTTGCCTTCGCGGAATTTGCCGATGCGGATCTTGGGACCCTGCAGGTCGACCAGGACGCCGACCGCCCGGCCACGCGTCTTCGCCAGCGCGCGCACGAGCTCTGCATTCTGGATGTGTTCCTCGGCGCTGCCGTGCGAGAAGTTGAGGCGTACGACGTCCACGCCCGCCTCGATCATCCGGTCGAGCACCTTGGGGTCGCTGCTGGCCGGGCCCAGGGTGGCGACGATCTTGGTTCTGCGTAGCATAGGGAGAGGGATTGGGGTAGGGGGATGAGGCTGGGCGTATGAGGCGCAGGGGGCTACGCCTCACGCCTCACCCGCAGATCAGCCAGCCGCGCGCTTTTCCAGGATCTCTACCGCCGGCAGGGTCTTGCCCTCGAGATATTCGAGGAAGGCGCCGCCGGCCGTCGAGATATAGGACACCTTGTCGTAGATGCCGTACTTCTGGATGGCGGCGATGGTGTCACCCCCGCCGGCCAGGGTGAACGCCTTGGTCTCGGCGATGGCCTTGGCGATGGCCTTGGTCCCCTCACCGAACTGGTCGAACTCGAACACGCCGACCGGTCCGTTCCAGACCACGGTGCCCGCCCGCAGGATGATGTCGCTGAGCGCCTGCGCCGTCTTCGGGCCGATGTCGAAGATCATGTCGTCGTCGGCGACGGCGTCGGCATCCTTGATCACGGCAGGCTCATTGGCGTCGAATTGCTTGCCCACCACCACGTCCACGGCAAGGGGTATGCTGGCGCCGCGCGCGCTCATCTTGTCCATGAGGGCTTTGGCCGTGGGCACGAGGTCGTCCTCACACAGCGACTTGCCGACCTGCTTGCCAGCGGCCTTGAGGAAGGTGTTGGCGATGCCGCCGCCGACCACCAGCTGGTCGCATTTCTCGGCCAGGGACTCGAGCACGGTCAGCTTGGTAGATACCTTCGAGCCACCGACGATGGCCACCATGGGCCGCGCCGGATTGGCCAACGCCTTGGACAGGGCCTCCAGCTCTTGGGTCACCAACATGCCGGCACAGGCCACGGGGGCGTACTGGGCGATGCCATAGGTGGAGGCCTCGGCGCGGTGCGCCGTGCCGAAGGCATCCATGACGAAGACGTCGCACAGCGCCGCGTATTTGCGCGCCGTTTCTTCGAGGTTCTTTTTTTCACCCTTGTTGATGCGGCAGTTCTCGAGCAGCACGACCTCGCCCTCGGCGACCTCGAAGCCGCCATCGACCCAGTCCTTGATCAGGCGCACGGGCTTACCGAGCTTGGCGGACATCACCTCGGCCACGGGCGCGAGCGAGACCTCCGGGCTCCACTCGCCCTCGGTGGGGCGTCCCAAATGGGAGGTGACCATGACGCGGGCGCCGGCCTTGAGGGCGTACTCGATGGTGGGCATGGAGGCGGTGATGCGGGCGTCGCTGGTGACCTTGCCATCTTTGATGGGCACGTTCAGGTCGGCGCGGATGAACACGCGTTTGCCCTTGAGGTCGAGGTCGGTCATGCGGAGAAACTTGGCCATGATAGACTCCTGAAGGGTAAGCAGTAAGGCTTGAGGGCGCTCAAGCCTTACGGCTCACGCGGCACGCGCGTGGGCCTCAGGCGGACATTACCGCCCGCCTGAGGCCCTTCGGTCATTTCGCGATGTGCTGAGCAAAGCGCAGCATGTTGCAGGTGTAGCCGTACTCGTTGTCGTACCAGGCCACCACCTTGATGAAGGTGTCGTCCAGGGCGATGCCTGCCTCGGCGTCGAAAATGGAGGCATAGCTATTGCCGCGGAAGTCGGTGGAGACCACCTTCTCATCGGTATAGCCCAGGGTCTTGCTCAGATCGCCCTCCTGCGAGGCCTTCTTCATCGCCGCGCAGATCTCTTCATACTTGGCCGGTTTCTCGAGCTCGACGGTGAGGTCCACCACCGACACGTCGGAGGTCGGCACGCGGAAGGCCATGCCGGTGAGCTTGCCATTGAGCTCGGGCAACACCTTGCCCACCGCCTTGGCCGCACCGGTGGAGGAGGGGATGATGTTCTCCAGGATGCCGCGGCCGCCGCGCCAATCCTTCTTCGACGGGCCGTCCACTGTCTTCTGGGTGGCGGTGGCGGCGTGCACGGTGGACATCAGCCCGCGCTTGATGCCCCAGTTGTCGTGCAGCACCTTGGCCACCGGGGCGAGGCAGTTGGTGGTGCAGGAGGCGGCGGAGACGATGGCCTGCCCAGCGTAGCTCTTGTGATTAACGCCGTAGACGAACATCGGCGTCTTGTCCTTGGACGGCGCCGACATCACCACCTTCTTGGCACCGGCCTTGAGATGGGCCTGGCAGGACTCTTCGTCGAGAAAGATACCGGTGCACTCCAGCACGATGTCGGCCCCCGCCTCGTTCCACTTCAGGTTGGCCGGGTCCTTCTCGGCGGTCAGGCGGACCTTCTTGCCGTTGACCACCAGGTAGTTGCCCTCGACGGCGATATCGCCGTTGAAGCGGCCGTGCACGGAGTCATACCTAAGCATGTAGGCGAGGTAGTCCGGTTCGAGCAGGTCATTGATGGCAACCACCTCGAGGTCAGGGAATTCCTTGGCGATGGCCCGGAACGCCATGCGGCCGATGCGGCCGAAACCGTTGATGCCGACTTTGATAGTCATAGTGTGCTCCTTGATGTGGATGGGCAAAAAGACTAACGATGCAATCCGCGCCTAGACGTGGCTTAGAGTATGCCCTTGACGGTACGAACGACATTCTCCACGGTGAAACCGTACTCCTTGAACAGCACGCCGGCCGGCGCAGACTCGCCAAAGCGGCTGATGCCCACCACGGCGCCATCGCAGCCGACGTACTTCCACCATCCGTCCGGCACCCCGGCCTCGATCGCCACGCGCTTGATGCCGGGCGGTAGCACGCTTTCCTTGTAGGCGGCATCTTGCCGGTCAAAGGCGTCGGTGGAGGGCATGGACACCACGCGCGCGGCGATACCCTCCTCCTTGAGCGCGGCCTGCGCCTTCAACGCCAGATCGACCTCGGAGCCAGTGGCGATCAGCACGACCTGTGGCCGGCCCTCGCAATCGGCGAGCACGTAGCCGCCGCGCTCGATGAGGGCGATCTGTTCCTCGGTGCGGCGGATGAAGGGCAGGTTCTGGCGCGACAGGATCAGGCTCGTCGGGCCATCGCGCTTTTCCACCGCCTTAGCCCAGGCGACCATGGTCTCGACGGTGTCGCATGGACGCCACACCGCCATGTTGGGGATCATGCGCAGGGTGGCGGTCTGCTCGATGGGCTGGTGGGTGGGGCCATCCTCACCCAGGCCGATGGAATCGTGCGTGAAGACGTGGATCACGCGCTGCTTCATCAGCGCCGCCATGCGGATGGCGTTGCGGGAGTATTCCGAGAACATCAGGAAAGTGCCACCAAAGGGCAGAAGCCCGCCGTGCAAGGCCATGCCGTTCATGATCGCGGCCATGCCGAATTCGCGCACGCCATAGGAGATGTAGTTGCCCGGCTTGCCGTGGCGGATGGGGTGGCAGCCGGTCCAGTTGGTGAGGTTTGAGCCGGTCAGATCGGCCGAACCGCCGACGAACTCCGGCAGTACCGACGCCAAGGCGTTGATGGCGATCTGGCTCGCCTTGCGCGTGGCCACGGACTCACCCTTGGCATTGACGGCGGCGATGGCGGCCTTGACGTGCTCGGCCCAGTTGGCCGGTAGCTCGCCCGCCATGCGGCGCTTGAACTCCGCCGCCTCGGCCGGATAGGCCCGCTCGTACTCGGCGAACTTGTTGTTCCACAACCGCTCCAGGCCAGCGCCCTTGGTCCTGGCATCCCAGCCGTCGTAGATGTCCTGCGGGATCTCGAAGGGCGGGTAATTCCAGCCCATGTGCCGGCGCGCAGCCTCCACCTCCTCGTGCCCGAGGGCGGCGCCGTGCACGTCATGGGTGCCCGCCTTGTTGGGTGAGCCTTTGCCGATGATGGTCTTGCAGCAGATCAGGGTCGGCTTGTCGGTCGACTGCTTGGCCTGCTGGATAGCCGCCTCGATGGCCGCGAAGTCGTGGCCGTCGACATTGGGGATGACGTTCCAGCCATAGGCCTCGAAGCGCTTGACGGTATCGTCGGTGTACCAGTGCTCGATGTGCCCGTCGATGGAGATGCCGTTGTCGTCCCAGAACACGATCAGCTTGTTGAGCTTCCAGGTGCCGGCGAGCGAGCAGGCCTCGTGCGAGATCCCCTCCATCATGCAGCCATCGCCCATGAACACATAGGTGTAATGGTTGACGATGTCGAAACCGGGCTTGTTGAACTGGTGGGCCAAGAGCTTTTCGGCCAAGGCCATGCCCACAGCGTTGGCGATGCCTTGTCCTAGGGGACCGGTCGTCGTCTCGACGCCTGGGGTGTAACCGTACTCGGGGTGACCTGGCGTCTTGGAATGCAGCTGGCGGAACTGCTTGATGTCCTCCATGCTGAGGTCATAACCGGTCAGGTGCAGCAGCGCATACAGCAGCATGGAGCCATGGCCGTTGGAGAGCACGAAGCGATCGCGGTCAGGCCACTTCGGGTTGGCGGGATTGTGCCGCAGATGGTGGTTCCACAACACTTCGGCGATCTCCGCCATACCCATCGGCATGCCCGGGTGTCCGGACTTGGCCTTTTCGACAGCGTCCATGGTCAGGACGCGTATGGCGTTGGCAAGGTCGGTGCGGGTTGCCATGATTTAGTTTTCCCTCTAGACAAAAATGATGACCGGCCAGGATTTCGGACAGAAAGAGCTTAATTATCTACGACCCACATTGACCGGGCAAGATAAGCGCCGCCTGATGAGGTGGTCGCTGGCCGGTTACATGACTGGCCGCGCCTTGATCTAAGAGGCTTCGAATGCCGATCGCGATAAATCTAAAAATTTTTTATCTTCTCAAGCGCGTGTTTTATCGATCCAGGCTCGCCATTGGCAGTGCAGTTCTGGCGTCAGGGCAGCCACCACCGATCGGCTCCAGGGATCAGCAGCCCAAAATCCCGCGTCCCCTTCGAGGCAGCTGACCACCCCGCCGGCCTCTTGCAGGATGAGACTGCCGGCGGCGTAGTCCCAGAGCTTCTGGCCACCATGGAGGTAGACATGGAAGCGGCCGGCGGCCAGGTAGCACCAATCGAGCGTGCTGGCGCCCAGATTGCGCTGCGAGCTATAGGGGTGTTCCGCCGCCAAGCGGCCGGCAAGCGGGCGCGGCAGGCGTTTGAAGTCGATGCCGGCGAGCGCGCGCCGCAGCTCGCTCGGTGGCGTCTTGAGCGGCAAACGCTCGCCATCGACGAAGGCGCCCTGCCCGACCTCGGCGTAGAAGCACTCATCGGCCTGCGGATCGTACACCACCCCCAGCACCGAGCGGCCCTCGCGCATCAGGGCGATGGACATGGCAAAGAAGGGCAAGCCGCTGACGAAGTTGGTGGTGCCGTCGATGGGATCGACGCACCACAGCCCGCTGCTGCTCGCCTGCCAGAGCGCCTGATGGGTGGCATCGTCCATCTCCTCGCCCAGCACCGGGTAAGGGGCGATGGCGCGCAGCCGCTCGGCGAGCGCCTGTTGTGCGGCCATATCCGCCTCGGTAAACAGGCTACCATCGTCCTTACGGGTGTGAGCCACCTTGAGGTAGCGCGGCATGACCTGTTCGCGGCCAACGGCGCGCACGGCAGCGATTACCTGCTCAAGGAGAGGGGACATGGGAGATCGGTATGCGGGAGGGGGAATGCGTGTTGGAGGATGGGAGCGGCCCCAGCACTCATATCAGCCATGACCCATCACTTCTGCCGCCACTTGATCGAGCAGCCTATGCTGGGGATCTGGTCGCGGGGCCCCTGGCCGGTGCGGGCAATCTCGACCATCGCTTCGAATAGTTCACGGCGCGCACCTTCCGGCGCGGTCTCCTTGGTGGAGGCATCCAGCCGGCCGCGATACTGCAGTTGCAGCCGGGCGTTGTAGCCGAAGAAGTCGGGCGTGCAAACCGCCCCGTAGGCCTTGGCCACCGCTTGCGTTTCGTCCCACAGGTAGGGCATGGGCAGGCGCCATTCGCGGGCGATGCGCTGCATGTTCTCGAAGCTATCCTCCGGGTAGTCCGTGGGGTCGTTGGACATGATCGCCACGGCGCCAATGCCATAGGGTTTCAGCTCATTGACGTCGCGCACGATGCGGTCTTTCACCGCCTTGACATAGGGGCAGTGGTTGCAGATGAACATCACCAAGAGGCCATTTGGGCCGACCACGTCCTTGAGGGTGTAACGGCGGCCATCCACGCCGAGCAGATCGAAGTCGATCGCCGGCCGGCCGAACTCGCACACTGGCGTTTGCATACGCACCATCGCTAAGCTCCTTTGCGCGCTGTCTTTATCGCTGCTCAAATGGCGCTCCCCCCATTCGGCACAAGGGGTCATGACCCTCACCGCTCGGCTGCCGGTGTGGCCACTGGCCATGCAGCGCGAATACGCCGATGATACCAACACCACGCACGCTCTACACGGCATGTCCCTACCCCGATTCTATTGCCCGATTCCCCTCATCCCTGGTCGCGAGGCGACGCTGCCCGAGGCCGTCAGCCGCCACGCCCAGGCGGCCTTGCGGCTACGTCCGGGCGACCGCCTGCTGCTGTTCAACGGCGATGGCCTGGAATGCACCGCCACACTGGCATCAGGCGGCCGCCTGGCACGCGCGCGCGTGCTGGAGTGCCAGGCGGTGGACCGCGAATCGCCGCTCGAGGTGACGCTCGCGCAGGGCATCTCCAGCGGCGAGCGGATGGACTACACCCTGCAGAAGGCGGTCGAGCTTGGGGTGAAGCGCGTGCAGCCCCTCATCACCCGGCGCACGGTGGTGCGCCTGGATGCGGAGCGCCGCCAGCGCCGCCGCGCGCATTGGCAGGGGGTGGTGGCCGCCGCCTGCGAACAATGCGGCCGCACGCGCGTACCACACGTCAGCGAGATCCTCGCCTACCCCGATTGGATTGACGCGGCACGCGACCAAGGCGGCGTCAAATTGATCCTGGATCCTGAGGCCGGACAGCGGCTGCGCGACCTTAAGGCGCCAGAGCGGGCGGTACTCCTGCTCGCCGGGCCTGAGGGCGGTTTCGATCCGGCCGAGCGCGCCGCCGCCCTGGCCGCCGGCTTCCTCCCCGTGCGCCTCGGTCCACGCACCCTGCGCACCGAGACGGCCGCCGTGGCCGCTTTGGCGGCTATGCAGGCGATCTGGGGCGATGGATGAGGTTGGGGAAGGGGAGCAGGCGCGAGCGATGGGGCTGGCGAAACGGCAGGCGGGGAATTCGCTCTTGACCGCCATATGACGGCGTCTGCAGCGAGCCTCCGCCTCATACGTCAGGACGAGGTGAAGCCGATGTTGCCTCATTGCCGAGGACACGCGCCAGAGGGGTCGCCACACAGCCGTGGCACCTCGCCATCGATGCATAATTCACCCTGACAACCTACTATCCGCTCCCAAGCCCGTTCCCATGAGCTTCGTCGATTGGTTTCGCGCTGCTGCCCCTTATATCCATGCCTTCCGCGGCAAGACCTTCGTCATCGCCTTTGGCGGCGACGCCATGCTGCGCGCGGACTTCGTCGATCTCATCCACGATGTGAACCTGCTCAACGCCCTCGGCGTGCGGCTTGTGCTGGTGCACGGCGTGCGCCCGCAAGTGGAGGCGAGGCTCTCCGCCCGCGGCTTAGAAACCCGCTACGTCCGCGACCTGCGCGTGACCGACGCCGACGCCCTGGAATGCGTCAAAGAGGCGGTGGGGACGGCGCGCATCGAGATCGAGACGCTGCTCTCCTTGGGGTTACCCAACACGCCGATGGCCGGCTCGGAGATCCGTGTAGCCGGCGGCAATTTCGTCATCGCCAAGCCGGCTGGGGTGGTCGACGGGGTCGATCTGCTCTTCACCGGCGAGGTGCGGAAAGTGGCTGCCGAGGCGATCCGGGCGCGGCTCGACGCCGGCGAGATCGTCCTGTTGTCGCCGCTCGGCTATTCCCCTACCGGCGAGGTATTCAACCTCGCGCTCGAGGACGTCGCTACCGCCGCAGCCATCGCCCTGAAGGCGGAAAAGCTGGTGTTCATCCTCGACCACGGCGACACCGTCGATGCCAAGGGTCGGCGGCTGAGCCGCCTGACGGTCAGGCAGGCGCAGCGCATCCTGCGCGAGCTGCCCGAGGGCGACATGCGCTTGTATCTGCCCCATGCGGTGCGCGCCTGCCGCGCCGGCGTGGCGCGCGCCCATCTGGTCAGCGCCGATGTGGATGGGGCCTTGCTGATGGAGCTCTTCACCCACGAGGGGGTGGGCACCTTGGTCACGCGGGAGACGGTGGAAAACCTGCGCCAGGCGCAGATCGCCGACGTCGGCGGCATCCTCAGCCTGATCGAGCCCTTGGAGCAGGCGGGCATCCTGGTGCATCGGCCGCGCGAGCTCTTGGAGCGGGAGATCGAGCGCTTCTTCGTCGACGAGTTGGATGGCCGCATCGTCGGTTGCGTCGCGCTCTACCCCTTCCCGGAGGCGGAGGCCGGCGAGATGGCCTGCCTTGCCGTGCACCCCGATTACCAAGGCAGCGGCCGGGGCGAGGCCTTGCTCTCGGCAGTGGAGGAGGCGGCACGGGCAGCCGGCCTCAAACGCCTGTTCGTCCTCACCACGCGCACCGCGCACTGGTTTTTGGAACGCGGCTTCGTCCAGGCCACGCCCCACGACCTGCCCGCGCCACGGCAGGCGCTCTACAACTGGCAGCGGCGCTCCAAAGTTCTCGTCAAGTGGCTTTAATTCTCAATTCAGAGACGTAGACACGTCAGGCGCATTTGCCCGACCGACGATGGCAACTAAACGGTCGTAGCTGGCACTAATGGGGCGAAAAGTTGAGCCTAGACGGGGCCATTGGGAGGAAGCATATCGCGCGTGTCCCATACGCGTCTATCCAGGCCCGGACGACCTTGAAGACGGTCTGAGCGATACGGGTTGGCCCACTTGGCTACTGGGTTAAGCTACATGCGCTCATACCCTCTTGCCACGCCCTGGCTGAGAAAGGTGTGCACATCAGCTACCGCAGCCAAGGGCGAGAGTGGCTTGGGTGCATCTTTGGACTATAAAGATGCCCACCGCTGCCTTGATAGCTCGTCAGGCGACAACTCTCATCTTAAGCCTTTTAGGCCCTAGCCGCCTCCCTTAGCGCTGGCAAACCAAGCTGCTAACACAGGTGAATCTTGGGCAGTAAAGTCTGCGCCACTTCAAGGTCTTGGTAGGCGGCGATCTAATCTGTGACCCCTGCAATGCGCTGAGCTTGAAAGCAGTGGGTAGACGAACGACCGGATTTGCCGAGCTAAAGCCGGCAAGCCCGAGCTCGCCGTGAGGCTTGTCGACGCAGCGCTAGGCCCCGACTCGGTCAATAACCATTATCATTCCCGCTTCAGCTACCCGCCCAAGCGCATGAGGTACTGGACGCATACACGTTATTGATTCCGGAATTCGCGGATGATAAATTTATATGCTTCGGGGTGTAGCGCAGCCCGGTAGCGCGCTTGCTTTGGGAGCAAGATGTCGGAGGTTCGAATCCTCTCACCCCGACCAACTCAAGCGCACTACCAGGCATTACTGCTCGCGGGGAGACTGCCCGTAGCTCAATCGGATAGAGCACCAGCCTTCTAAGCTGGGGGTTACAGGTTCGATCCCTGTCGGGCAGGCCAAACTTGATGGCGGCGGTAGCTCAGCTGGTAGAGCACTGGATTGTGGCTCCAGGTGTCGTGGGTTCGATCCCCATCCGTCGCCCCTTAAATCTATGCAATTCAAAGAAGAGTTTGCAGCCAGCCTACCCCGTTGCCGTCGCTAACGAACCAGACCTGTCTGGGCTAACCACCTGCACGCCTGCGGCTTGCTCGTATGGCCTATCCTGAGCGTTCTAAGTCAAAGAACGCACCACCATGAATAGCGCAAGGCCACATCAATACGCCCCTCGCCAGCACGAGATGTTGCTATCTAAACTCCCCCATCCGAGGGAAAACGCTAAAGAAAGCCGCCAGCAGGACGGATGGCCTGGCGCAAGGCGCGGCTTGCCGCAAGACATCACGCGAGGCAACAAGCTTAGACTCACATCGGCGCCGCCGATTGTTCTGGCCTGCCTCGGCCGATCGGCGCCGCTACCCTCGCAACGAAGCCCATACGCCGCTTAAGCCAATCTGTTCAGTGTCTCCCGCAGGACGGGTAATGCGTGCCGCGCAAATATTCTCAGAATTTACCGTGTAGCCGATACTCCTTGCGGTTTCTTGCTATCGGCCCCTGCACCAAACGCCGTGGTTTAGTGCCAGGAACCCGAGAAGAATAGAGGCCAACCACCCCTTACCTCACGCCGCTGGATCAGCATACGGTAGCGAGCTGTAGGTTAGGCGTAGGTGTCGATTAGACGACCCGATCCTGCAGGGGGACTGGAAGGCTGCAGCGCGGTTTGCATAAGCTTGTTTATCCCCTCCCGCTCAATTTCAGCCTGTTTTGCGATCAACCCCAACTGCGCCTGCATGGTTTGCATGGTTTGCTGCATCAGCAGCGCTGTGGATGAGGTTCCAGATACTTGCATGTGCCCTCCTTCCCACCATCAAAGTCTACGTCCCGCGCTTGTTTGCGCGACCCTTACGCTCCTTCAACCCTACTGGTGTAAGACCGAAGGTCCAATGTTTACGCCATGCATTATAGACCATAATCGGGTATTCCGTTTTGCCTAGGCTACCGTTGTAGCGGCCGAGCGCCCGGAAGAGGTCGCCGCGCTCGATGTCGAGGTAGTGGCGCAGGATGGTGCAGCCGTAACGCAAATTGGTGCGCAGGTGAAAGAGGTTGTGGTCGGGCGAGCCGATCAGCTCGACCCAGAACGGCATGACCTGCATGTAACCCATGGCCGTGGCAGGGGAAACGGCGTATTTGCGAAAACCGCTTTCCACCTCGATCAAACCCAGCACCAGCTCGGGGTCGAGGCCGGCGCGGGTGGCCTCGTAGTGCACGGTGTTGAGAAAATCCATGCGCAGCTCGGCATCTGGCATGTAGGGCTCGAGGCGTCGGGACATCTCTGCCAGCCAGAGTTTCACGAAGGGGTCGTCGGCGAAGGCAGCGCGTTCGCGGGCGGTATCGGCCACGGCCTTGGACAGTTGCGCCCGCACACTGGCGGCGAGCGGTTCATACTTCTGCGCGCCCGCCCAGACCGAGCCGGCGAGCAAGGCCAATAGCCAGACAAGCGGCCTCAGCTGCGGCATGCCTTGACCCGTTCCGCGATCGACTGGGCCGCCTCGAGCAAAGCCAGGCGGGTGCCAGTCTGCTCCGTCCGACCTTGGTATTCCACAAGCCCCTCCTTCAAACCGCGCTCGCTGATCACCACCCGGTGGGGTATGCCGATCAGCTCCATGTCGGCGAACATCACGCCCGGTCGCTCATCGCGGTCGTCGAGCACGACGTCGATGCCGGCGGCGAGCAGTTGCTGGTAGAGATTATCGGCCGCTTGCTGCACGGCTTGCGCGCGACGGTAGCCGATTGGCACGATGGCGAGCTCGAACGGGGCCATGGCTTGCGGGAAGATGATGCCGCGCTCGTCGTGCCCCTGCTCGATGGCGGCGGCGACGATACGCGACACACCGATGCCGTAACACCCCATCACCAGCGTGCGGCTTCTGCCCTGCTCGTCCAGGAACTGGGCCTGCATTGCCTTGGAATACTTGTCGCCGAGCTTAAAGATGTGGCCAACCTCGATGCCGCGGCAGATCTGTAGCCTTCCTTTGCCGTCGGGCGAGGGGTCGCCTGCGACCACATTGCGCAAATCGGCCACCTCGGGTTCCGGCAGGTCGCGCTGGAAGTTGACGCCGGTGAGATGATAGCCCTCCTCGTTGGCGCCGCAGACGAAATCGGCCATCGCCGCCACCGAACGGTCGGCCCACACCGGCAGGCGCAGGCCAACCGGCCCCAACGAACCGGGACTGCAGCCGGTGGCCGCCCGGATCTCGGCATCGCTGGCGAGCTCCAGCGGTGCCTTCACCCCAGGCAGCTTGGCCGCCTTGACCGCATTGAGCTCATGGTCACCGCGCAGCAAAAGCGCGATGAGCCCCTGCTCGCCACGCACGATCAGGGTCTTGACCACGCGCTCGGCCGGCAGCTTGAGGTAGGCGCAGACCTCCTCGATGCTGCGCTGGCCCGGCGTGGGCACCTTGCGCAGCGCCATGCTGGGCGCAGGCCTTGGGGTAGAGGGAGGCAAGGCCTCGGCCAACTCCACGTTGGCGGCATAATCGGAATCGGGGCAGTAGGCGATCAGATCCTCGCCGCTGTCGGCCAAGACGTGGAACTCGTGCGAGCCGCTACCGCCGATGGCGCCGGTGTCGGCGGCAACGGCGCGGAATTTCAGGCCCAGACGGGTGAAGATGCGCGCATAGGTCGCGTACATGACGGCATAGGTCTCATCCAGACTGGCTTCATTGGCATGGAAGGAGTAGGCGTCCTTCATCAGGAACTCGCGCGCCCGCATCACGCCGAAGCGGGGGCGGATCTCGTCGCGGAATTTGGTCTGGATCTGATAGAAGTTGACGGGCAGCTGGCGGTAAGAGCGGATCTCCCTGCGCGCGATGTCGGTGATGACCTCCTCGTGCGTCGGGCCGAACAAGAAATCGCGCCCATGCCGGTCTTTGATCTTGAGCATTTGCGGGCCGAAGGCCTCCCAGCGCCCCGACTCCTGCCATAATTCGGCCGGGATCACCGCAGGCATGAGCAGTTCCACGGCCCCGGCACGATTCATTTCCTCGCGCACGATGGCCTCCACCTTACGCAAGACCCGTAGGCCCAATGGCATCCAGGTGTACAGGCCGGCGCCCAGCCGTCGGATCAGGCCGGCGCGCAGCATGAGCTTGTGACTGATGAGCTCGGCCTCGGCCGGGGCCTCCTTGCTGGTGGAGAGGAAAAAGCGTGAAATGCGCATAATGGCAGCCAAAGTGTCCAAACCTATATTTTAGCAAATGCGTTTTCTTTCCCGTTTTTCGCGCCAGCCTGAGCTAGCGACCGTGCAGATCAGCGAGAAAAACGGCGTGCGCCTGCTCCATCTGGGTGGGCCAGCCGTGCAGAGCGCGATGCGCCTCCGCGCCCCCTATGCGCTTGAGTTGGAATACACCCGTGCCATGATGGCCTTCGCCCTGTTCCAGCCTGCGGCGCGCGATGTCGCCTTGATCGGGCTGGGAGGCGGTTCGATCGCAAAATTCATCCATCAGCGCCTGCCGGCGGTCAGGCTCACCGCCGTCGAGGTCAACCCCGAGGTGGTGGCCGCCGCACGTGCCTACTTCCTGTTGCCAGCCGATGACGATCGGCTCACCGTCAGGGTGGAAGACGGCGCCGCCTACGTGCGCCGCCAACAGCAGATGCTCGATACGCTGTTGGTCGATGCCTATGATGCCGAGCGCATCGTCGAGGCGCTTGCCAGCACGGCCTTTTATCGCGACTGTCTGAAGGCCCTGCGAGCGGGTGGAGTGGCGGTATTCAATTTATGGGGGTCGGATCGGCGTTTTGACGTCTATCGCCGACGCCTGGCCGAGGTATTTGCCGGGCACCTACTCCTGCTGCCGGCGGAACAGAAGGGCAATGTGGTGGTCTTTTGTTTCAAGCCGCCCTTGCCCGAGCTGGGGATGGCCTTCCTGCGTGAACGGGCGGAGCGTTGCCAGCGTGAGCTCGGACTGGAGTTTCCGCGCTTTCTGGATCGTATGTGTAGCTTTAACCCGTGCACGGCAGAGGGGTTTCTGCCACAACCGGCCTGAGCGCGCTCGCCCTCGGCAGCGACCGTCTTTGCAAGGGCGGTGAAGGGTGGGACAATGCGACGCAAACTTGCAACGATTGAGGACGGCCATGATCGACAAAGACGGTTACCGGCCGAACGTGGGCATCGTGATCTGCAACGCCCGCAACGAGGTGTTCTGGGGCAAGCGCGTGCGGCAGAACGCCTGGCAATTTCCCCAGGGCGGCATCAAGCCCGGAGAGAATCCGGAAGAAGCCATGTTCCGCGAGCTGCACGAGGAGGTTGGCTTGCGGCCGGAGCACGTGCGCATCCTCGGTCGCACCCGCGGCTGGTTGCGCTACGACGTGCCGCAGGAGTGGCGCCGCAAGGATTGCCGCAGCCACTACCGAGGCCAGAAACAGATCTGGTTCCTGGTGCGGCTGGTTGGGCGGGATTGTGACGTCTGTCTGCGTGCCACCGACCATCCGGAGTTCGACGCTTGGCGCTGGAGCGCTTATTGGGACCCCGTCCAGGCCGTGGTCGAGTTCAAGCGCGAGGTCTATCGCGCCGCCCTCAAGGAACTGGCGAGATACCTGCCGCCGCTGCAGCCGCCCCGCGTCCGGCATCCCTACCTACACGTGGCGCGCACGCACCTGCTGCGCCCCTGATCGACACGGCCTGAAGGAGGTAGCCGCGATGAAAACATATAGGGTGCTGCCGGTCATCCCCCTGCAGAAGGGGGCATCCTTTCTCACGCCCAAGCAGGAGATGCCCGAGCGGGTGACTTTGGATACCCCCGCCCTCGAGGTGATGACCGACTTCAGCAAGGTCACCGCCTACACCATCTCACCCTTGGACAGCATCGAGGACGCCCGCGCCCGCATGATCCACCACGGTGTGCGCATGCTGCTGGTGGTGGATGCGCAACATCACATCCTGGGCCTGATCACCGCCACCGATCTGACGAGCGAAAAGCCCATGCAGGTGATTCAGACCCAGGGCATCCACTATTCCGACGTCCTGGTCAAGGACATCATGACACCGCGCGAGCGCCTGGAGGTGATCTGTGCCGAGGATCTCAAGAGCGCGGTGGTGGGGGATGTGGTTGCGACGCTGCAGGCCCAGGGGCGGCAGCACGCCCTGGTGGTGGACCGCCAACCTGATCGTAGTCAAATGCTCCGAGGACTCTTTTCCGCTACGCAGATTAGCCGTTTGTTGGGCATGCCCATTCATACCCTATCCATCGCCAACACCTTTGCGGATATCGAGGCAGCGTTAAACAGATAGAGAACTGAACGGCGAACTCTCACTGCTAAACTGGCTGGTTGCCTGGCCAATGGTGCTTAAGATGCCCAGGACGCTCTATGAACAGCACAAGTGGCAACACCCCTCCGCCTAATGGCCTCCCCGGCGCTTGCCCCACCCGGCATGGTCGGCCCCAAGGGGAATTGGCATAAGCCGATAATCCTACTAAAATACTCAACAATAAGCTTCTCCCGCTCATCAGGTCATAGTGATTTATCCACTCACCGAGAGGTCTGACATGTCAGTCACCGAATCACAAGTGCAGACGGCCCTGAAGGAGCTGGTCGATCCCAACACCCAGAAGGACTTCATCTCCAGCAAATCGGCGCGCAACATCCGCATCGAGGGCGGCAAGGTGAGCGTCGACGTGGTGTTGCCCTATCCGGCCAAGATGGTGATGGCCGACATCAAGCGGCGGGTGGAGGACAAGCTCTTAAGCATCCCGGGTGTGGAGGCCGCCGAGGCCAACGTCACTTGGAAGATCGTCGCCCACAGCGTGCAACGCGGCGTCAAACTCATCCCGGGTGTGAAGAACATCATCGCCGTGGCCTCGGGCAAGGGCGGCGTGGGCAAGTCCACCACCGCCGTCAACTTGGCGCTGGCGCTCGCTGCCGAGGGGGCGCGTGTCGGCGTGCTTGATGCTGACATCTACGGTCCTTCCCAGCCCACCATGCTGGGCATTCATGGACGGCCGGAATCCGAGGATGGCCAGTCGCTGGAGCCGATGTGGGGGCATGGCCTGCAGGCGATGTCGATCGGCTTTTTGATCGATGTCGAGACGCCTATGGTCTGGCGTGGCCCCATGGTGACCCAGGCCCTGGAGCAACTGCTCAACAATACCAAGTGGAAAGACATTGACTACCTGGTGGTGGACCTGCCGCCGGGTACCGGCGACATCCAACTCACGCTGGCCCAGCGCGTGCCGGTCACCGGCGCAGTGATCGTCACCACGCCGCAGGACATCGCGCTGATCGATGCGCGTAAGGGACTTAAGATGTTCGAAAAGGTCGGCGTGCCCATCCTGGGGGTGGTGGAGAACATGTCGATCCACATCTGCTCGAAATGCGGCCACGAAGAGCGCATCTTCGGCGAAGGGGGTGGCGAGCGCATGTGTAAAGACTACGGAGTAGAATTTCTCGGTGCCTTGCCGCTAGATATCCGGATTCGCGAGGAAACAGACTCTGGTAAGCCGACGGTGGTGGCCGAGCCGGAGTCGCGCATTGCCGAGATCTACCGGCAAATCGCGCGGCGCGTGGCGGTGAAGGTGGGCGAGCTGGCGGTCGACCACTCGGCAAAGTTCCCCAACATCGTCATCCAGAACACTTGATTAGCGTTACGCGGCAGGAAAGGCGTGAGGTATTATGCCGCACGCCTTTCTTTTTTCCCTGCGGTTGCCATGAGTATCAAGTCCGACAAGTGGATCCGGCGCATGGCCTTGGAATACGGCATGATCGAGCCCTTCGAACCTGGCCAGGTGAAGGAGGTCGGCGGCTTGAAGGTCGTCTCCTACGGCACTTCCAGCTACGGCTATGACGTGCGTTGCGCCGACGAATTCAAACTATTCACCGACATCAACACCACCATTGTCGATCCGAAGCATTTCGACCCCAACTCTTTCGTCGAGGTCAAGGGCGACTCCTGCATCATCCCCCCCAACTCCTTCGCCCTGGCGCGCACGGTGGAATACTTCCGCATCCCGCGCAACGTGCTGACCATCTGTTTGGGCAAGAGCACCTATGCCCGCTGCGGTATCATCGTCAATGTCACCCCCTTGGAGCCGGAGTGGGAAGGGCATGTGACGCTGGAGTTTTCCAACACCACCCCGCTGCCGGCGCGCATTTACGCCAACGAGGGTGTAGCGCAGATGCTGTTTTTCGAGTCGGACGAGGTGTGCGAGACCTCCTACCGCGATCGCGGCGGCAAATATCTCGGTCAGACCGGTGTGACGCTGCCTAAAATCTGATGCAGGCAAGGTATTCTTGGCAGGCTGCAAGGCCAGCATCCAGCTAGCTAGGCGTGTGCCTAGCCAAGGGGACAGAGCAGGCGTAATGGACTGATATGCGCTTCCGTTTTCCGGTCGTCATCATCGACGAAGATTTTCGCTCCGAGAACCAAAGCGGTTTATCCATCCGGACGCTAGCCCAGGCCATCGAGAAGGAGGGCATCGAGGTGCTGGGCGTCACCAGCTACGGCGACCTGTCCTCCTTCGCGCAGCAGCAATCGCGCGCGTGCGCCTTTATCCTTTCGGTCGACGACGAGGAACTCGCTAATGAGGAGGAGGAGACCATCGCTGAACTGCGCGCCTTCGTCGAGGAGATCCGCTTTCGCAACGCCGAAATCCCCATCTTCCTGCATGGCGAAACCCGCACGGCGCGGCATATCCCGAACGATATCCTGCGTCAGCTCAACGGTTTCATCCACATGCTCGAGGACACGCCGGAGTTTCTCGCCCGTTACATCGCACGCGAGGCGCGCGCCTACCTGGATTCCATCGTCCCGCCTTTCTTCCGCGCGCTCACCCACTACGCGGCAGACGGCTCCTATTCCTGGCATTGCCCGGGTCACTCCGGTGGCGTGGCGTTCCTCAAAAGCCCCATCGGCCAGATGTTCCACCAGTTCTTCGGCGAGAACTTGCTGCGCGCCGACGTGTGCAACGCGGTGGACGAGCTTGGGCAGCTACTCGATCACACCGGCCCGGTCGGCGCCAGCGAGCGCAATGCCGCCCGCATCTTCAATGCCGATCACCTGTTTTTCGTCACCAACGGCACCAGCTCATCGAACAAGATGGTCTGGCACTACACGGTGGCGCCCAATGACATCGTGCTGGTGGATCGCAACTGCCACAAATCGATCCTGCACGCCATCATCATGACCGGCGCCATCCCCATCTTCCTGACGCCCACGCGCAACAACTACGGCATCATCGGGCCGATCCCGCTCGACGAATTCCGGCCGGAGAACATCCAGAAAAAGATCGATGCCCATCCGTTCGCCAAGGCGATCAAGGCCAAGCCCAGAATCCTCAGCATCACCCAGAGCACCTACGACGGCATCCTTTATAACGTCGACATGATCAAGGAGCTGTTGGGTGACTACATCGATACCCTGCACTTCGATGAGGCCTGGCTGCCGCATGCGGCATTCCATGAGTTCTACCGCGGCATGCATGCCATCGGTAAGGGCCGGCCGCGGTCGAAGGACGCCCTGGTGTTCGCCACCCAATCCACGCACAAGCTCCTGGCGGGGCTATCGCAAGCGTCGCAGATCCTGGTGCAGGATTCCGAGAATCGCAAGCTGGACTATCACCGTTTCAACGAGGCCTACCTGATGCACACCTCGACCTCGCCGCAGTACGCCATCATCGCCTCGTGTGATGTGGCGGCGGCGATGATGGAACCGCCAGGCGGCACGGCACTGGTGGAGGAGTCGATCCTGGAGGCCTTGGATTTCCGACGCGCCATGCGCAAGGTCGACGCCGAGTTCGGCCAGGACTGGTGGTTCAAGGTCTGGGGGCCAGACCGCCTGGCCGAGGAGGGCATCGGTAGCCGCGAGGACTGGCTGTTGGGGTCGCGTGAACGCTGGCACGGTTTTGGCGACCTGGCCCCCGGCTTCAACATGCTCGACCCCATCAAGGCCACCGTCATAACGCCAGGCCTCGACGTGGACGGGGACTTCGCCGATTGGGGCATCCCCGCGGCCATCGTCACCAAGTATCTGGCCGAGCACGGGGTCATTGTCGAGAAAACGGGGCTTTACTCGTTCTTCATCATGTTCACCATCGGCATCACCAAAGGGCGCTGGAACACGCTGGTCACCGCCCTGCAGCAGTTCAAGGCCGACTACGACGAGAACCAGCCCCTGTGGCGAGTGCTGCCCGAGTTCATCGAAAAGCAACCACGCTATGAGAAGATTGGGCTTAAAGACCTCTGCAACCAGATCCATGCCATTTACAAAGCCAACGATGTAGCTAGACTGACAACTGAAATGTATCTCTCGGAGATGGCACCGGCGATGAAGCCATCGGACGCCTTTGCCAAGATGGCGCATCGGGAAATTGAGCGGGTGGAGATCGACCACCTGGAAGGCCGCATCACCAGCGTGCTGCTCACCCCCTACCCGCCAGGCATCCCGCTCTTGATCCCAGGCGAGCGATTTAACGCCACGATTGTGCGCTATCTCCAGTTCATACGCGAATTCAATGATCGTTTTCCAGGATTTGAAACTGACGTGCACGGATTGGTTAAAGTGCATGAGAATGGAAAGGTGCGCTACTTTGTCGACTGCGTGATCTGAGTCAAGGTAACGCAAAAAAACCAAAGCGGGATGAAAGGGGCTGGCGCATGGAGCGCTGGCTGCGAGGCCTAAACTAGGGGGAGGTGTGACACGAAGTTTCGGCGTCGGCTAACAATGGCCGTGCCGCTGTTATGCGCCTCAAGCTGACACTGCGCAAGGCAGCCATGTGCCAGCGCTGGTTAATTTAAAGATACTGTCTTACCAGCCCCTAACTAAGCCCATGGCATGATTGAAGGGGCGGCCTGCTTCTTAGGGGATACCCCATGCTGGGCGCTTCTTCCCACTCAGCTAGCGCTTCTTTAACGGGCCTCCAGTACAGCGATTATATTGAGGATAATCAGGGTCTGCGCTGCATGTATGACCCCCACTGATCCACCTTGCTGTGGGAACCTCTTCAAAGGAGGTAATGGAGCAGCCCAGCAACGCATCGTCGCTCAATCCCATTGACGGCATAGCACGGTGCAAGCTATCTTTGCGACGTTGGCGTTGTGATATCGACCATCCCTTCTTCTGGTTAAGTATCCAAACCATGATTGAAGTTAGGTTTGGTATCGTCGCCAAACTACGGTTGCAAAGACCTCTTAGCTTTTGCTAAACTAACCTATTTCGTTCTTTGTCTTTGCCAATCCGGAAAGCAGCGAAAGTCGCAGTAGGCTGCTAGTACGCTTCAACGTTGCTCCGGGCTGCCTACGAATACCACTCAATACCCTTACGGCCAGGTAGCTCAGTTGGTAGAGCAGCGGACTGAAAATCCGCGTGTCGGCAGTTCGATTCTGCCCCTGGCCACCAAGTAAATCTCAGAAAACCCGCGGGCTACCTTTGTGTAGGGCTTATTTCAGCCTTCGCGCTTCCGGGAGGTGATCCGGTGGACAACTCCCGGTTTCGGGGTGTTTATTGTCCCGACTTTGTCCCCATCGCTCACTGCTTTCCAGGCCTCTTAGTCACGCTGCCCACGGAGCGGTCGCAACCGGCCGTGAACTACCCGAAATAGGGCTGCTGCGGGCGTAAAGCAGCGACAGTCAATTCGCCAAAGCAAGAGCGAACGTTATAGATTGCCTTCAAACCCATGCGCCATATCCAACAGGGGGGCGGTGCGGCGCGAATTCCTTGCCCTTAGCGGGTCTTGACAGCGAAGTTCACCAGGTTGCGCTGCTTGCGGCTAAATTCGATGCCGATCAAGTGGATGGGGCGCCCATCGGCGAGGTATTTGTCGGCATAGCCGCGTTTGATGAGTTGGGCGAGGGCTTTGCCTTCGGCCGCATCTTCCACCACCTTGAACTCGAACAGATAGAGGCGCTCGGGCAGCTTCACGGTGAGATCGATGCAACCCTGGTTGGTCACGTCCTCGGCGATCAGCTCC
>JBEPZO010000011.1:1560-54062 GCA_041640815.1 Thiobacillaceae bacterium | reverse complement strand
CGTACCCATTACTGCGGCGCCGTGACGGCCGCCGACATCGACACCCTAGTTACCCTGTGCGGCTGGGCGCATCGCCGACGCGACCACGGCGGGGTGATCTTCATCGACCTCAGGGACCGCGAAGGCATGGTGCAGGTGGTGGTCGACCCCGAGACGCCCGAGGCCTTCCGCATCGCCGAACAGGTGCGCAGCGAGTACGTCCTCAAGGTCGAAGGCCGCGTGCGCCGCCGCCCGCCCGGCACCGAGAACCCGAATCTGCCCACCGGCGAGGTGGAGGTCATCACCCTCGCCCTGGAGGTGCTCAACCCCTCCCAGACCCCGCCTTTCCTGCTCGATGACGAAAACCTCTCCGAAAACGTACGCCTGACCTACCGCTATCTGGACCTGCGCCGTCCGGTGATGCAGCGCAACCTGCGGCTCAGATACCGGGTCACCAAGCTCATGCGCGACTACCTCGACGCGCATGGCTTCATGGAGATCGAGACCCCCATGCTGACCCGCTCCACACCCGAAGGCGCGCGCGACTACCTGGTGCCGTCGCGGCTACATGACGGCATGTTCTATGCCCTGCCGCAATCGCCGCAGCTGTTCAAGCAGCTGTTGATGGTGGCCGGCTTCGACCGCTACTTCCAGATCGTCAAGTGTTTCCGCGACGAGGACTTGCGCGCAGACCGGCAGCCCGAGTTCACCCAGGTCGATCTCGAGGTCTCGTTCATGGACGAGGCGGGCATCATGGCGCTGGTCGAGGGCATGATCCGCCACGTGTTCAAGGCGGCCATCGACGTCGACCTGCCCGACCCTTTCCCGCGCCTGCCCTATAGCGAGGCGATGCGCCGCTATGGCTCGGACAAGCCCGATCTGCGCGTGACCTTGGTGCTCACGGAACTGACCGATGTCATGCGCGATGTCGACTTCAAGGTCTTCGCCGGCCCGGCCAACATGCCTGATGGGCGGGTGGCGGCGCTGCTGGTGCCCGGTGGCGGGACCCTCACGCGCGGCGAGATCGACGGCTACACCGAGTTCGTCAAGATCTATGGTGCCAAGGGCTTGGCCTGGATCAAGGTCAACGACCTTGCCAAGGGGCGCGAGGGGCTGCAATCGCCCATCGTCAAGAACCTGCACGATGCGGCGCTTGCCGCCATCCTCGAACGCACCGGCGCGCGTAACGGCGACTTGATCTTCTTCGGTGCCGACCGCGCCAAGGTCGTCAACGACGCCCTGGGGGCGCTCAGGACCAAGATCGGCCACGAAAAAGGCCATGTTGAGCAGGCGTGGCGGCCGCTGTGGGTGGTGGACTTCCCGATGTTCGAATGGAACGAGGAGGAGCAGCGCTGGGATGCCCTGCACCACCCGTTCACCGCGCCCAAGCCGGGGCATGAGGACTTGCTTGCCAGCGATCCGGGCCGCGCCCTGTCGCGGGCCTACGACATGGTGATCAACGGCTGGGAGGTGGGCGGCGGCTCCATCCGCATCCATCGCGAGGCGGTGCAGGAAAAGGTGTTCGCGGCACTCAACCTCGGCGAAGCCGAGCAGCGCAACAAGTTCGGCTTCCTGCTCGATGCGCTCAAGTTCGGCGCCCCGCCGCACGGCGGTCTTGCCTTCGGCCTCGACCGCCTCGTTGCCCTGATGGCGGGGGCGGAATCGATCCGCGACGTGATTGCCTTCCCCAAGACGCAACGCGCCAACTGCCTGCTCACGCAGGCGCCGAATCGCGTCGACGAGCGGCAGTTGCGCGAGCTGCACATCCGGCTGCGCAATCCGCCGCCTGCGCAAGGCTGAGACATGGAGCACGAGCGCACGGCCTACAAGCTGCCGGTCTCTGTCCTGGTGGTGATCTACACGCCCGCGCTGGAGGTCCTGATGCTCGAGCGGGCCGACCACCCCGGCTGGTGGCAGTCGGTCACCGGTAGCCTCATGCCGGGTGAAACGCCGGCTGCGGCGGCGGCGCGGGAGGTGATGGAGGAGACCGGTCTCGATGTGCAGGCCTACGCGCTTGAGGACTGGGGTTATACCAATGTGTACGAGATCTATGACTGCTACCGCCACCGCTACGCGCCGGGCACGACGCACAATACCGAGCATGTCTTCGGTCTCGAGCTGCCGCAGGCGCTGCCGGTGAGGACGGCGCCGCGCGAGCATCGGGCCTGGCGCTGGGTGAGCTGGCAAGAGGCGGTGGCCATGTGTTTTTCGCCCAGCAACGCCGAGGCGATCCGGCGCCTGGCCCGTGCCCATGGGCAGGATGTGCCGACGGCTGTGGCACAATAGGCAAGCAACGCCTGCATCGCTTGACTGGCATCATGCGCCGGCGCGCCTTCCTCGCCTGGGTTACCCTCTCTTTGAGCCTCTGCGCCATGGCGCAAACCGCCACCCGTGTGCAGGCGGTGGCCAGCGTGCAGCGCAGCCTCGCCTTCGGCAGCATCGTCATCAAGGCCTATGTCGACGTGCCGGTGGACGGGAAGGTGGCCTGGAGCGTGCTCACCGATTACGACCGGCTGGCCGAGTTCGTGCCCGACATGCATACCTCGCGCCGGATCAGCCGGCCGGGTGAGCCGATACGGGTGCACCAGCGTGGTGAGAAGAGTTGGCTGCTCCTGGACACCCCCTTCGAGGTGGTGCTGCTGATGCACGAGACGCCCTACAGCCGCATCCACTTCCGCCAGCTCGCCGGCACGCTCAAGGACATGTATGGCGAGTGGCGCCTGCTGCCGTTGCCCGACGGGGTGCGCATCACCTATGCCGCCAGGCTGGAGCCGGGGCTGCTCTCCCCGCGGGTGCCGGGAGACGGCTGGCTGATCGAAGCCGACATCCAGCGCATGCTCGAGGCCATCGCGCACGAGATGGTGCGGCGCGGCTCGGGCCGGGCAAGCTCATGATCACGCCAGTCTATCGCCGCTGCTGGTGGGCGGCCATCCTCTGCCTGGGCCTCGCGGCGTCGGCAGCCCATGCCGAGGCCCGCGTGCAGGTGGTGGCAAACGAGGCGATCATCAACGTCCAGGCCGAGATCGACGCCCGTGTCGACCGTGACATCGCCTGGAGCGTGCTGACCGACTACAACCGATGGGCAGAATTCATCCCCGAGCTCACCGTCAGCCGTGTCATCTCGGCGCCGGGGGAGCCGATCCGGCTCGAACAGCGCGGCAGCATCCCCTGGTTGCCCAACTTCCCCCTGGTGATCATCGCCCAGGTGGAGGAGTACCCGCCCAAGGCCATCCGCTTCCAGCGCCTCGCTGGCAATATCCGCGCCTTGGTCGGCGAATGGCAGATCCAGGGCAGGTCGCCCGTGCGCCTCATTTATCGCGCCACGGTGATACCGGGTTTTCCGATGCCGCCGGAGGCCAATGCCGAGATCTTCCGCCACGATGCCAAGGTGCGCCTGGAGGCGCTGGCCCGGGAGATGGAGCGGCGGGCCGCGCGCAGGCCCTGAGGCGCGACGCCGCGGCCGCCTGATTAGGCTGCGCTCATTGCGCGACCGCCCCTTGGCGCGCGCCGAGCCAACCGGCCCGCCAAGCCTTGACATAGAGCAGGGCGCCGCGTAGCGCGCACACCAGCACCAGCGCGAAGAACAGGCCGTAGACCACGTGCAGGGCCTGCAGCAGCCCATAGACGGCGGCCACCGCCAAGCCGAAGGCGATTTGCTGCTTGCGCTCGATGGGGGTGGTGGCGGGGTCGGGGATCATGTACAGGGTGAAGATGAGGAAGGCGGCGCTGGTCATGGGTAGGATGGGCACCAGCGGCGGGATGTCGAAGGCCCAGGCGCGGATCTGGCCCTGCAGCAGAAAGCCAACGATCCAGGCCGCCACCAGCGGCAGACGGCCGGTGAACAGGGCGTGTAGGACGATGCCGCTGACCAACACGAAGATCGGCACGCCCCAGTCCCACAGTCCGCTGACGTTCTCCGTGAACTGGTAGGGCGGGGTAAGCCCCACCACCTCGTGAAACAGCACCAGCGTCACCACCACGGCGATATTGGAGGGGTTGAAGATGTGCTGACTGACGCCCGGTGCCACCGGAGCACGGAACAGGAGCTTGGAGGCCATGGCGAAGGCGGCGGCAAAGGCGAGCGGCAGCACGGCCTCGCCGGGAAAGAGCAGCATCGACAGCGCCATGCCCGGGATGATGGCGGGCGGCAGGAAGTTGAGGAAGTTCGCCCAGCTGCCGGCAAAGCGGGGCGGCCTGCCCTTGGTGCGCGCGTCCACCCATTCCAGCATGAGCTGCACGGCGATGGCGGTGCCCACCGACACCGCCGGATGCGCCCAGGCCTGCTCGAAGCCCAGCACCCAATGGCCGAAACCCAGGATCCACACCAGCATCAGCGTGGTGAAGTACCACAGGGCCACCCGCCGCCGCTTCTCATCGGCCTGGGGGTAGAACAGCAGGGTGGCGTTGGCAAAGGCGCTCATGTCGCTGGCACCTCCCCGAGCACCACCGTGTGCCAGCCGGGTTTGAGGGTCAGGCTGTGCGACTGCAGGCGGCCAAGCCGGTCGCGCCAGCGTAGCTCCACGTTCAGCGGCTGATCGGCGAGCAGCTCACCCAGGCCGAAATGCAGTTGAGGGGCGCGTTTGCCCGAATGGCCGTTGCCGCCGTCGACCTGGGCGGCAAGACGCCGGCCGTCGGGCAGGCGCACGCTCGCCTCGGCGCCGATGGCTGGTGTGCCGCGCACCTCACGGCTCGGCTGGCCCGGCTGGACGCGCAGCGATCCATCCCCGGCAATCGGCAGGAGGAGGTTGAGTCCTAAGAAGGCGTGACGCCGTGGACTGTCGTTGCGGTAGAAGGTGGAGTCCTCCCACTGGTTAGCGAGCACGAAGTCGAGGTCACCGTCGCCATCGACATCGGCGATGGCGATGCCGCGCGTCACCACCGGGCCACCCAGGCCGATCAGACGGGCGATGTCGTGGTAGCGGCCGCGCCGGTCGCGCACGAAAAAGGCGTTCGGATCGTGGCCGCTGATGTCGCTGCCGGGCTGGAATTTGGGCCAGTTGCGCGGGTCGCGCAGCAGGGCGTCGTTGGCGGTGCCCAGCGCTTGCAGTTCCGGCCAGCGGTTGACCTTGCCCTTGACGAAGCCGGTGGCCTGGATCGCCTCCAGCACGCCGTCGTTGTCGAAATCGGCAAGCTTCGCATCCCAGCCCCAGCCGCTGCGCGACAGGCCCAAATCTTCCGCCCCTTGCACATACGGGGCGACGCCTTGCCGCATGCGCTCGAGCTGGCCCGTGGACAGCCACAGGAAATGGCCTTCCTGCAGCGACCAGGTGGAGGAGATGTTGCTCACATAGATGTCCATCAGGCCGTCGCCGTTGACGTCGGCGAGCTCTGCCCCCATGCCCTTGCAGGAATCCTGGCCGAGGACGAAGGACTTGGGCGTGGTGAACCCCTGCTCGCCCTGTAGGCGCACGAAGCGCAGCCGTCCCGGGGTGGAACGGTTGTGCAGCAAGCGGTCGGGGCCGAAGTCGTTGGCGAAGTAAAGCTCCGGTAGACCGTCGCCGTCGAGGTCGCCGGCGGCCACGGCCAGGGTCCAGCCGCGCGCGTCGTCCTCCGATAGCGCTGCGGAGGCGTCGCGGTAGCGCACCTGGGGGGCCTGCCCCGAGCTCGCCCCCGCCCACAGCAGTAGGCGGTTGCGGCCGCCGTTCGCCGAGCGTGAGGTGGAGTCGGGCATCACCATCACCCCGCTCGCCTGCGCGTCGAGCAGTGCCGAGCCGTCGGGATAGGTATTGCCGAGCACGAGGTCGAGATGACCGTCGCCGTCCAGATCGGCGAGGGTGGCGGCATTGCTGTACCAGCGCGGCACCTCGGCCACCACCTCCACCGCCAGATAGGCCTGGCGCGTGGGCAATGGCGTGCCGGTACGGCGCAGGAAGGCCACGGGCGAGCGGCCCCAGTAATAGACCAAGAAGTCTTGCACGCCATCCTCATTCAGGTCGGCGATGAGGCAGCCCATGGGGGCCATGGTCTGGTCGTAGGGCAGCGGCGCCGCAGTGAGCAGGAAGGGCGCGTATCGCGCGCCGGTCCCCGGCACCGGCAGCACCTGGACCTGGTCGGAGCGCGGCTCGACGTGGCAGAGGTCGTTCGGCAGGCCATCGCCGTCCACGTCGCCCAAGGCGGCGGCCGCCCCCATGGCGGAGACCCAGGCCGAGATGCGCTGCATGCTGGGATGGACCGGGCGCACTGGCCGATCGCGGAAGCCCTCCGGCCGCGGGATGACCAGAGGCGTGAACTGGAAACGGCGCGCCATTGCGGCCGCTTCCTCGGCAGTGGGCCGGGAGGGCAGCGCCATGCCATAGAGGGCGAGGACGATGGCTGCGGCGGCCAATAGGGCGCCGTGGCGGGTGAGCAAGGCTTTGGGCCTCATGGCAGTGGCCTCGGCCGATGGCGGCAACTTCTGAACGGGCGACCGGTACGATTGTACCGTGGATCGATGCCGTTGACTCGCGGCTCGCTCAAAGCCGACCCTGATAGCGCAGGATGGCGATGCCATGGCAGACGGCGGAAAAGGCGAGCAGGCCGAGCACCTCGGGGGCCACATCGCGCACGCCGCCGCCGCGCACGAAGACGTCCTGGAAGGCATCCAGGCCCCAGGACAAGGGGGAAAGCAGGGCCAGCTCCTGCATCAGCGGCGGCATCACCGTCTTCGGCACCAAGATGCCGCCCAAGGCGGCCATGATCATCACCGTGGCGGAGCTGAAACTGGCCGCCTGTTCCGAGGTGCGGGCATACATCGCCACGGCGATGCCAAAGCCGATGGCGGCCAGGCTCGCGGCGGCGCCGGTGAGCAACAGGGCGAGCGGGGCCTCGCCCAGCTTAAGGGCGTCGCCGCCGAGCAGGGGCAGGACATGCACGCTCACCGCCAGGATCAAGGCCATCTGGATCAGGTTGATGACAAAGAACGGCACGGCCTTGCCCCCTAGTACCACCCAGGCTGGCACGGTCATGGTCTGCAGCCGGAACAGGCTGCCTTGGTCGCGCTCCTTGATGAAGGAGACCGACAGCGGCACGGTGAGGAAGAACATGGCCAGCAGCGTCCATGCCGGCGCGTTCTGCTGTACCGAGGTCGGCGTGGGCCCCAGGGCACGCTTCGTCACTGGCTCTGCCGGTAGCAGCGTCAGCAGACGGGTCTGCTCCATGTCTGGCAGGGGGACATGGCTTTGCCCCTGGGTGATGCGCAGGGCCTGCTCCAACTGCTCGCGTCCTAACCGCATCTCGATCTCGTGCAGGGCGAGCACCAGCATGCCCTCCAACACCTTGCGGTAATCGGAGCGCAAGGCGGGGTCGACCAGGGCGCGCACCGCCACCACCCGCTCCAGGCGCAGCTCGGGCGGCACCTGCGCCATGATCTCGCCGGCCCGGCGCTGGGCCTGGGCGGTGGCGCCGTCGGGAATCAACACGGCAAACTTGTAGCGCCCCTGCACCAGCCAGCCGCGCACCTGCGCCTCGGTGGCGTGAGCGATGCGTGTGAGCTGGATGTGACGGTTGGCACGCAGGCTCGCCTCGACGCTGTCGCCGACCCGATCGCCGGCGGCGGCGATCACCAGCACGGGAAAGGTGGCGCCCGGCCGATCGCCGAAGGCATCGCGCAGGGCGAGCGACAAGATCAGCACGAACAGCACCGGCATGACGAAGAACAGGATCAGGGCCTGCCGGTCGCGGGCGATGATGCGCGTGTCCTTCACCACGCTGGCGAGCAAGCGCGAGAGATTGCCGTTCATGGCCAGCTGTCCTCGCCGGTGTAGCTGAGGAAGATGTGCTCGAGGCTCGCCTGGCCGTAATTGAGCGATTCCACACCGACGCCGTGCGCCGCGAGGGCCTGCAGCAGGGCCTGGATGGCCGCCGTCGGTTGCGCCGCGGTGGCGGTCAGACAGCGCCCGCTCAAGCTCACGTCGCCCACCCCTGGCAGGCCTTGCAACGCCTGCGCCAGCGCCGCCGGCGGGTCACGATCCAGGCTGATCTGGATGCTGTCGTCGCGGTGACGTGCCAGCAAGGCATGCACTTCGCCCTCCACCACGACGCGGCCGCGGCTCAGGATGGCCAGTTGGTGACACAGCTGCTCCGCCTCCTCCATGTAGTGGGTGGTCAGCAGGATGGTGACCCCGGCGGCGTGCAGCTCACGCAGGCGCTGGTGGATCAGGGCGCGCGAATGCGGGTCGATGGCCACCGTCGGCTCATCCAGGATCAGGATGCGGGGTTCGTGGATGAGGCCGATGACCAGGTTGAGCCGTCGCTTGTAGCCGCCGGAGTAGTGTTCGACGCGGCGGTCGGCCTGGTCGCCGATGGCGGCGAGTTCTAGGCAGGCCTCGATGCGCTGCCTGAGCCGCTGGCCGCGCAGCCCTTGCATGCGGCCGAAATATTCCAGGTTTTCCCGGCCGGTGAGGGTGGGGTAGATGGCCGGCTCTTGCGGCACCACCCCGAGCGCCCGTTTCACCTCGGCCGACAGGGTCTCATGGCCGGCCAAGCGCACCGTGCCAGATGTGGGCTTGAGCAGGCCGCACAGGATCG
Source organism: Thiobacillaceae bacterium (assembly GCA_041640815.1). Lineage (GTDB taxonomy): Bacteria > Pseudomonadota > Gammaproteobacteria > Burkholderiales > Thiobacillaceae > JANWZL01. The sequence goes on along the minus strand of JBEPZO010000011.1, from coordinate 45,578 downwards.
ATAGCAGGGTGGTCTTGCCGGCGCCGTTGGGGCCCAGGACGCCGTAGATGACCCCCTGCGGCACGCTGATGCTCAGATCGTCGAGGGCGGGCGGGCTATCTGCCCGGAAGCGCTTGGTGATGTGCCGGACCTCGATCGCCGGCAGCTTGTTGCCAGCGATCGCCACCCCCTCTTCAGTCCCACGGAAGCAAGTGATGTTCATCTAGCCCTTCGCCCTCGCCATAACGGTGTGCTCAAAGGTTTTCTGACGGCGCTGAAGAAACCTCTACCCCAACCTCGGTTTGAACTTTTCTAAACTACTGCCGATAAACAACAAGACCACACCTTTAGCGACGATGCGATTGAAATCTATCCACTTCAGCACGTAGTCCGTCTATGCATCATTGTCACCTGCTGACCCTGACGATCGCCCTCACCTTGCTCAGCGGATGCGAGCGGCTTTACGAGCGGGCTGGATTGCCGAACCCAGCCAAGATGGAGGCCGAAGGCAGGGCCATCGGCAGCGCCTGCCGGCATGCAGGCAGGGGACTGGAGGATTGCTTCACCCTCAACCCCAACGCCCCTAAAGCAGCTATTTTCGAGGGTTGGAAAGAGATGAACGAGTACATGATGAAGCATAACATGCAGGCGATGCCGCCACAGTTCGAATCACCTGCGTTACGCAAGCTCGCCAAGAAAACGCAGCCCTTAGAGCCCGAGGGTGAGGAGGCGGATGCCGAAAGCCATACAGCTAAAAACGATGACAAAGCAGCTTCGAACGGGGGCAAATCTGATAAGTCGCCTGCCCAGCCCAAAGCACAAGACGACCATGCGAGCTAATTAAGCTCCTACTCCGCCTGTGCGCCTGCAGAAAGTTCCCGAAGCGACATCTGCTTAAGACGACAGTCACAACAGCTCCTCGTCGTTGGTCACGGGCTTTACAAACACAGCTTTCGCCCACTAGGCGCCTGTCTCCTTGCGGCTGTCTGCGTTCGGCGATTCGGGAATGCTCAAGGAGATATAAACTTCACCGTCATCATCGCTGCGCGTCGCTTGGCCTAGCTAACGGCGCTCAGATGGCTAAGGTTGTTTCTCGTTCCCCCTCGTGTCCCTCCCCCTGCGAGATGTTCTAACTCGCAGCGGTTTCTTGATTCCATTGCACCCTATATCGACCGCGCCCACGTCGGCCTTGAAGCCTGAGCAGCGGACCCTCCTAGGGCCTAGGAAACCCATTCACCCACTATGTTGGCATCGGTAAAATGGCGATGTGAAACAGACCTTGCGGATCGCCTCTTACAACATTCACAAGGGCCTGTCCTTCTTCAACCGCCGGGTGGTGGTACACGAGGTGCGCGATCGCCTCATGGCCATCAACGCCGACATCGTCTTCCTGCAGGAGGTGCAGGGCCACCATGCCCGCCACATGCACCGCTATGAGGGCTGGCCCGCCTCGCCCCAGCACGAGTTCCTCGCTGGGGAGTTGTGGACCGCCTTCGCCTATGGCCGCAACGCCGTCTATGAGCACGGTCATCACGGCAACGCCATTCTCTCGCGCTTCCCCATCCTGCGCTGGGAAAACGAGGACATCTCCGCCCACCCCTTCGAAAGCCGGGGGTTGCTGCACTGCGAGATGCAGGTGCCAGGTCTCGAGCAACCCCTGCATGCCATCTGCCTGCACCTGGCCTTGAACGAGTCGGGGCGGCGCAAACAATTGCAGCGGCTCTCCGATCGCATCCGCCACATGGTGCCCGATAGCGCGCCGCTGATCATCGCCGGTGACTTCAACGACTGGCGCCAGCGCGCCGGGCGCTACCTGGCGGCCGAGCTCGGGCTGAAAGAGGTGTTCGAGACCACGCAGGGCCAGCCGGCCCGCAGCTTCCCCGCCGCCTTGCCCCTCTTCCCGCTCGACCGCATCTACGTGCGCGGCTTTGGCGTCGCCTCTGCGCACGTCCTGCACGGGCCCGATTGGCGCCGGCTGTCGGACCACGCCGTGCTGACCGCGCAGCTGACCGTCCCTGGCTGGTGCGAACACCCTCCCCATGCCCACGCCGCGCCCTCATGAACCACCGCCTCACCGCCGAGGCCGTGTGGTCGACGGTCAGCTGCCGCGATCGCGGGGGTGCGCCATGCCTTACCGCCGATTCGCCGGCCCTAGACCGGAGAAGGCCTGGCCGCGCGCGGCTGAGGGCGCTTTGGCACGCGCCGCGCACGCGCGCCTTGACTGGCCGCGTCTGTTTAAAGCATCCGCGTGCTGATCCCCGGCAACCGGCTCACGCTGCTCGAGAGCGGGCGCCAGTATTTCCCCGCTCTGCTTGCCGCCATCGCCAACGCCCGCCACGAAGTGTGGCTAGAGAGTTACATCTTCGAGCTCGACGAGACCGGGCGGCAGGTGTTGCAGGCCTTGCTCGCGGCTGCGCGGCGGGGGGTACGGGTGCGACTGCTGCTGGATGGCTTCGGTTGCCGCCATTTCCCGCCGCAAGAAGTGCGCCGGCTGCGTGCGCAGGGGGTGCAGCTGATGTTCTACCGCCCCGAGCTCGGCGCGTGGCGGCTGCGCCGCCACCGGTTGCGGCGCCTGCACCGCAAGCTCGCCTTGATCGATGCCCGCATCGGCTTCGTCGGCGGCATCAACATCATCGACGATTGGCGCCCGCGGGCTGGCCTCGCCTACGACTATGCCGTGCAGGTCGAGGGGCCGGTCGTGGCCGAGATCTGGCAAGCCATGCGCCGGCTGTGGTGGCTGGTGCGTTGGAGCCAATTGCGCCGCCGCCCGCACCTGACCAAGGCTGTGGCGCCACGCCTCGAGCCGGTCGGCGATCAGACGGTCGAGTTCCTGGTGCGCGACAACCTTCGCCACCGGCGCGACATCGAGGAGGCCTACCTCGCCGCCATCCGCGCCGCGCAACAAGAGATCATACTCGCCAATGCCTATTTCCTGCCCGGCCGCCGCTTCCGCCACGCCCTGATGGATGCGGCCCGACGCGGCGTGCGGGTTGTCTTGATGTTGCAAGGGGTGACCGACCACCGCTTCTACCACTGGGCGGCCCGTGCCCTCTACCGTCATTTCCTGGAGCAGGGCGTGGAGATCTACGAATACCATGCCGGCTTCATGCACGCCAAGGTGGCGGTGGTGGACGAGGGGTGGGCCACCGTCGGCTCGAGCAACATCGACCCCTTTAGCCTCCTTTTGTCGCGGGAAGCCAACCTGGTCGTGCACGATCGCCGGTTCACCGCGGCGCTGCGCGCGAGCCTCTACCGCGCCCTGTCCACGGGCTGCCATCGCATCCACCGTCAGTCCTGGCGGCGCATCCCCTGGTACCAGCGCTTCCTGTCCTGGCTGGTCTATGGCGGCGTGCGCTTGGCTACGGGGCTTACCGGTTATGCGCGCGGCGAAGCGTAGGCGCGGTGCTAGCGCCGGTATTCCGGCCGGCAGGCGCGCAACTAACAGCCTGGCGCGCTCAGGGGCGGCGCGCCGTCATCAGGAAGACCGGGTAGCTGCGCGAGGCGGCGTCGGTCACCTTGTCGATGGAGAACACCGTGTCGAAGGCCAGCACCGTAAACCCTGCCGCCTGCGCCTTGCGCGCGAGCTCGGCCCGGTCGAAGCCGTGGTGCACGTCCACCTCTGGGCCGTGGAAGGAGCCGTCCTCACGGTCCAGATCGGCGATGGCGAGCCAGCCGCCGGGGTTGAGCAGGTCATGGAACACCCGCAGTATGCGCTCGGTGTCGGGGATGTGATGCAGCGTCATCGACGTGTAGATGAGGTCGTAGCGCTCACCTGCCGGCGGTTCGGCGCTGAGGTCCAGTTGGCGTACCGACATGTGGCCGAGCCCTTGCGCGGCGATCTTCTCCGCCGCCACGGCCAACATGCCAGCCGAGCTGTCCATCAGGGTGATCTGCCCGAGTTCGGCCTGAAGCTGAAAAGCGATCAGGCCGGTGCCGCAGCCATAGTCCAGGGCCGTCATCGTGCGGCTGAGCGGGATGCGTCGGCGTAGCGCCGCGCTGATGCGCTCGGCCCGTTCACGAAACAGGGGGTTCTCGTCCCACTGCCGCGCCTTGCGGTCGAAATGGGCGGCATCGAGGACCACCTTGTTCATCGCCGCCCGCCGAGCAAAGAACCGAGTACGCCGCGGATCAAGGCCCGTCCGACCTGGCTGCCGATGGCGCGCGCCGCGCTCTTGGCCAGGGCCTCGACGATGCCCTCGCCTCTCCGGCTGCCCGCGCCTTTAGCGCCGCCAACGATCTCGCCCTGGCCGGACGATGGCTGCGGCGGGCGACTGCCACCGGCATCGGCGCGGGCCTTCAGCCGCTCGTAGGCGGATTCGCGATCCACCGCCTGTTCGTACACCCCTGCCAGCAAGGATGCGGCCATGACCTGCCGGCGCTCGGCCTCGGTGAGCGGCCCCAGCCGGCTACGCGGCGGCACGATCCAGGCGCGCTCCACCACGGTCGGTTTCCCCTTCTCGTGGAGCAGCGACACCAGGGCCTCGCCCACGCCCAGCTCGCCGATCGCCAACGCTTCGTTGAGATTGGGGTTGTCGCGCAGGGTCTCGGCGGCGGCGCGCACTGCTCTCTGGTCTTTCGCGGTGTAGGCGCGTAGGGCATGCTGGATCCGATTACCCAGCTGGCCGGCCACCGCCTCCGGGATGTCGGCCGGGTTTTGACTGACGAAGAACACGCCCACGCCTTTGGAGCGGATCAGGCGCACCACCTGCTCGATCTTGTCGATCAGCGCCTTGGGGGCGTCGTCGAAGAGCAGGTGCGCCTCATCGAAAAAGAACACCAGCTTCGGCTTCTCGAGGTCGCCCACCTCGGGCAGGTTCTCAAAGAGCTCGGAGAGCAGCCACAAAAGCAGCGTGGCATAGACCTTGGGCGCGGTGAGCAGCTTGTCCGCCGCCAGGATGTTGACCACACCGCGACCGTCGAGGGTCTGCATCAGGTCGGCGATGTCCAGCATCGGCTCACCGAACAGGCGCTCGCCGCCCTGGCTTTCGAGCGTGAGCAGGGCGCGCTGGATGGCGCCGATGCTGGCGGCAGAGATGTTGCCGTACTCGGTGGTGAACTGGCGCGCGTTCTCCCCCACGTACTGCAACATGGCCCGCAGATCCTTCAGGTCCAGCAGCAGCAGACCCGCATCGTCGGCGATCTTGAACACCAAGGTCAGCACGCCGGCCTGGGTGTCGTTGAGGTTGAGCATGCGCGCAAGCAGTAGCGGCCCCATGTCGGACACGGTCGCGCGTAGGGGGTGCCCCGCCGCAGCAAAGACGTCCCAGAATGTGACCGGATTGCCTGCATAGCTAAAATCGGCCAGGCCGAGCTCGGCGACGCGCGCGGCCACCTTCTCGTTGCCGCCGCCGGGCATGGCGATGCCGGCCAGGTCGCCCTTGACGTCGGCCAGGAAGACAGGCACACCGATGCGGCTAAAGCCCTCGGCCAAGGTCTGCAAGGTCACGGTCTTGCCGGTGCCGGTGGCACCGGTGATGAGCCCGTGGCGGTTGGCCATGCGCGGCAGCAGGTAAATCTCGCCGCCAGCGCCTTTGGCCACGAGTAGGGGTGCGCTCATGATGTGTTCCAGTGTCTCGGGCAGGGCACCGTGGCATTCGGGGTGATATTGTGATTCTAAAAGGCCGCCAATTGGGCAACAATGATCCCTGACTTGGCTCGATTGCTTGCCATATGGCGTTCAACTGAGGCCTAGACGTTGCCAGATGGTCGCAGTAAGTTCTGCCTGGTTTAAGGTGTAGAAATGCAATCCGGGCGCCCCGCCCGCGAGCAACCGCTCGCACAGGGCGGTGACGACGTCCAAGCCAAAGGCCCGGATGGCTTCGGCATCGTCTTGATATGCCTCGAGCTTCTTCGCCAGCCAGCGTGGGATCTCAGCGCCACAGGCGGAGGAGAAACGCGCCAGCTGGGTGTAGTTGGAGATGGGCATGATGCCCGGCACGATCGGTATCGTCACCCCCAGTGCACGGCAGTCGTCGATGAAGTTGAAGTAGGCGTCGGCGTTGAAGAAATACTGGGTGATGGCAGCATCGGCCCCGGCCTCGACCTTGCGCTTGAAGTTGAGCAGATCCTCGCGGTAATTGCGCGCCTGGGGATGCATCTCGGGGTAGGCTGCCACCTCGATCTTGAACCAGTCGCCGGTCTGCTCCCGGATGAATTTGACCAAGTCGCTGGCATAGCGAAACTCCCCCGGCTCGGCCATGCCCGACGGCAGATCACCGCGCAGGGCCACCAAGTGGCGGATACCGTGCGCGCGGTAGGTCTCCAGGATTTGACGGATGTTCTCGCGCGTGGAGCCGATGCAGGACAGGTGCGGCGCGGCCTCGAGGCCCTCGGCTTGGATCTCCAGCACGGTCTCCAGCGTGCGCTCACGCGTGGAGCCGCCGGCGCCGAAGGTGACGGAAAAGAACTTGGGTTTGAGCTGGGCGAGCTGGCGGCGGGTCTGGCGTAGCTTTTCCACGCCCTCGGGGGTTTTGGGCGGGAAGAATTCGATGCTGAAGACGCGGTCGGACATGGTCGGTGCGTAATGAGCAGTGAGGGGGATTCTAACCGAGGGCTATGCCCAGGGCGCGGCCGATGAGCCAGGTGGCGAGCCCCGCCCCGCCGCCGATGGCCAGCATGCGCAGCCCCACGCGCCAGGCCGGCCTGCCGGTAAACAAGCTGATGGCGCTGCCCACGCCGAATAGGCCGATGGCCGTGACCAGGATGGTGCCGGCAAGGGCGGTTTCGCCGCTGGACAGCAGGTAGGGGGCCAGCGGGATGGCCGCCCCGATGGCGAAGGCGACAAAGGAGGACAACGCAGCGCCGAGCGGGGAGCCGAGCTCCTCAGGGTTCAGCCCCAATTCCTCGCGCGCCAGGGCATCGAGCGCCTTGTCCGGATCGCTGATCAACCTTGCCGCCATGCGTTGCGCCTCTTCGCGCGGCACCCCCTTGGCCGTGTAGATCAGCGCGAGTTCCGCCGCCTCCTCGTCTGGATATTGATCCAGCTCTTCGCGTTCCAGCCCGATCTGATACTCGAAGAACTCCCGCTGCGCCCGCACCGAGACATATTCGCCAGCAGCCATGGAGAGGGCGCCGGCCAGCAGACCCGCTACCCCGGACAGCAGGATGATCGATGGCTCGGCGTTGGCCCCGGCCACACCCAGGATCAGGCTTGCATTCGACACCAGGCCGTCGTTGACGCCGAACACCGCCGCGCGCAGATTGCCGCCATTGGCGGTGCTGTGCCGACGTTCCTTGAAATCGGCACGCGTGGGCATGGTGTGCGGGGCGGGGCCATGATAGAGCGACATGCCGCGCACCTTCATGGCCGAGAGCACCCGGCGCAGCGGCGCCACCCCCAGGCGGCGGGTCAGCCAGCCGACCAGGCGCGTGCGCAAATCGGGCCGGTAGGCCAATGGCGGGGAGATGCCTGACTTGCGCATGAGTTCGGCCCAAATGCCTGCCTGCTCCTCTGCCGCCCGTGCCAGTTCCAGGAAGAGAAGCTGGCGTGGTGTGCCGGACTCTTGGTCCGAGATGATGCGGTAGAGGTAGGCGGAACGCATTTCTTCCCGCCACGAATCGAGCGCGTGCATGGTGGCAGAGTCTAGCCGACGGGGTGGGGCAGCGACCAGCGCCTGCTGCGCCGGTCGGTGGCATCATGTCGCGACGCGTAGGTTGACATCGGGCTTCGTCGTCAGGGGGTGGGCCTAGCTGGACAATCTCGCCTCAGGCAAGTGGCGCCAAGGGGCCACGGCGATATTGGATGGCCTCGGCGATGTGCGCGGCCATCACCGCTTCGGCGCCGGCCAGATCGGCGATGCTGCGGGCGACCTTCAACACGCGGTGGTAGGCGCGGGCGGTCAGGTTGAGACGCGCGATGGCCTGCTTGAGCAGGGCTGCGCCCGCTGCATCTGGGGCACAGTAGCGATCGATCTCGCGCACGCTCAAGGCGGCGTTGGGTTTACCCTGGCGCGCAAGTTGCCGCTCGCGCGCCGCCACCACGCGGGCGCGCACCTGCGCTGAGGGCTCGCCTGCTGAGGCCTGCATGAGATCGGTCTCGGGCAACACGGGCACCTCGACGGTGAGATCGATGCGGTCGAGCAAAGGGCCAGACAGGCGAGCGCGGTAACGCGCCACCTGATCTGGGGTACACCGGCATTTGCCGCTCGGGTGGCCGAGCCAGCCGCAGGGGCAGGGGTTCATCGCCGCCACGAGCTGGAAGCGGGCGGGGAAGTCGGCCTGCTGGGCGGCGCGCGAGATGGTGATGTGGCCGCTCTCCAGCGGCTCGCGCAGGACCTCGAGCGCCTTGCGGTCGAACTCCGGCAGCTCGTCGAGGAACAGCACGCCATGGTGGGCCAGGCTGATCTCGCCGGGGCGAGGGGTGCTGCCGCCGCCCACAAGGGCAACCGCCGAGGCAGAGTGATGCGGGGCACGGAAGGGCCGCACGCGCCACTGCTCCAGCCGAAACGGGCCGGTGAGCGATTGGATGGCGGCCGCCTCGATCGCCTCCTCATCGGTCATCGGCGGCAGGATACCGGGCAAGCGGCTGGCCAGCATGGATTTACCGGTTCCCGGCGGGCCGGTCATCAACAGCGAGTGCCCGCCTGCCGCCGCAACCTCCAAGGCGCGCCGAGCAGCGGCCTGGCCTTTGACGTCAGCCAGGTCCGGATAGGCCGGCAAACTCGCCGCATTCGCCGGCTCGGGCGCGCGCAGCGGCTCGCGGCCAAACAGGTGCGCGCAAACGGCCAGCAGGCTATCGGCGGCCAACACCTCTGCCCCCTGCACCAGGGCCGCCTCGCGCGCGCTGTGTGTGGGCAGGATGAAGGTGCGGCCCTCGCGGCGGCAGGCGAGCAGCATGGCCAGGGCGCCGCGGATAGGGCGTAGCGCGCCGGTCAGGGCCAACTCGCCGGCGAACTCGTAGTGCTTGAGCGGCTCGAGTGGGATCTGCCCGGAGGCAGCGAGTAGCGCCAGGGCAATGGGCAGATCGAAGCGCCCGGACTCCTTGGGCAGATCCGCCGGTGCCAGGTTGACGGTGATGCGGCGCATGGGGAATTCGAACCCGGACTGCACGATGGCCGCACGCACCCGGTCGCGCGCCTCTTTGACTTCGATCTCAGGCAGGCCAACCAGGTTGAACTGAGGCAGTCCGTTGCCGAGGTGGCATTCGACGCTGACCAGCGGTGCCTGCATGCCGGCGAGGGCTCGGCTGTTGACCACGGCAAGGCTCATCCTGCCACCCTCTGCGTCGAGCTCGGCGCCTCTGGTTACAGGCGGGAGCGTAGCGTTTCAGGACGCGGCGTCTGAGGACGGTGGCGCGTCCGCGGCTTGCGTCGGCTCGCCGGTTTGCGGCATGGCCGCCTCCAGTCGCGCCAGGCGCGCCTCGAGCGCCGCAAGCGCCTCTCGCGTGCGCGCCAAGACCTGGGCCTGGACATCGAATTCCTCGCGCGTGACCAGATCCAGCTTGGCGAACAACGCAGTCAAGGCGGCCTTCAGGTTTTTCTCCACGTCCCGGGCCGGTCCGCTGCTTAAGGCCTCTGAGACCTTGGCGGTAATTTCATCGATGAGTTTCTGTTTCAACATGGTGACTCCTCAGGATCGCTCCAAATCGAGTTTAGCAGACCCGTAGCCATCCCTGACTTGCACCATTCTGGTGCACACCAGGGCGCCCCAAGCACCATAATGGTGGGCAGAATCGGCCACCTCCGGCACATATCAAGTAACTGTCTGATTATAAAAAATAATCTAGCTGGCACGAATGCTGCTTACTGGTGGTGTGCGCTTTTGCACCGTTAACTGTCTAGGAGGACAACGATGACCAAAGTGTATCCCGCGCTCGCGCTCGCCGCTTTCGTGACGGTCCCTGCCGTGGCCTCCGAGAGCCCGCACAGCCTGTCGGCGAATGTGTCTCTCTACAGCAACTATGTCTTCCGCGGCATCTCCCAGACCGGCGGCTACCCTGCCATCCAGGGCGGCTTCGACTACTCGCATGCCAGCGGTGTCTACATCGGGACCTGGGCCTCCAATGTGGGTTGGATCGAGGACTTCCAGGGCTATGCCTCCGGCAACATGGAGATCGACCTGTATGGCGGTTATCACGGCAGCGTGGGCGATGTGAGCTACGACCTGGGCATCATCACCTACTACTACCCTGGCAAAAAGGCGGGAGTGGTGACCGCCAACACGACCGAACTCTACGCCTCCGCGGGCTGGAAGTGGTTCACCTTGAAGTATTCCTACGCCGTAAGCGACGAGGTCTTCGGTTTCGCCAACGCAGACGGCTCGGATTATTGGGACCTCTCCGCCAGTGTGCCGTTGGGTGATGGCGGTTTGACTGCTTTTGCCCACTGGGGAAAGTTCAAGTTCAAGCGCAATGGCAACCAGGATTATGAAGACTGGAAGATCGGCCTGAGTTACGACATGGGCAAATTGGCAAAGCAGACCGAGGGCATGACGCTCGGCATCATGTACACGGACACCAATGCCAACAAGGGGGCGTGGACGGATTCCAACGGTGAGTTCCTGGGCAAGGGTACGACTACCGTCTGGATCTCCAAGTCCTTCTGACAACCACCGCGGCGACCCGGCCGCTGTTTTTACATAGGAGACGGATCGTGAAATTCGTAACCGCAATCATCAAACCCTTCAAGCTGGACGAAGTGCGCGAGGCGCTGTCGGCGATCGGCGTGTCGGGCATCACCGTCACCGAGGTCAAGGGTTTCGGGCGGCAAAAGGGGCATACCGAGCTCTATCGCGGGGCCGAATATGTGGTGGACTTCCTGCCCAAGGTGAAGATCGAGGTGGCCATCAAGGCCGACCTTCTGGATCAGGTGCTCGATGCCATCATGAAGGCGGCCCAGACCGGAAAGATCGGCGACGGCAAGATCTTCGTCTGGGACCTGGAGCAGGTGGTACGCATCCGCACCGGCGAGACCGGTGAGTCGGCGATCTGAGGAGAACGAGCCATGAAAAAGCTATTCGTGAGCCTATTGTTGCTGGGTGGTCTGGGCCTGTCGGGCTGGGGCTGGGCCCAAGAGGCACCCGCACCAGCCCCTGAGCCCCCCGCCGTGAACCTCGAGGCGCCCGCTGCCGGAGCCATGCCGGCCGAGGCCACCGCGCCCGCGCCGCCGGCCGAGGAGGCAGCCAAGCTCGACAGCGGCAACACCGCCTGGATGCTTGCCGCCACCATCCTGGTGCTGTTCATGACCCTTCCCGGCCTGGCGCTGTTCTATGGCGGCATGGTGCGTAAGAAAAACGTGCTCGGCACCATGATGCAGAGCTTCGCCATCGCCGCCATGATCTCGGTGCTGTGGATGGTCGTCGGCTATAGCCTTGCCTTCTCCACTGCCGGCATGGAGAAAGGGGTGACCAACCTCAACTCCTTCATCGGCGGCCTGGACAAGGCCTTCCTGACCGGCATCGGCATCGACAGCCTGACCGGCACCATCCCGGAGATGGTGTTCATGACCTTCCAGATGACCTTCGCCATCCTCACCCCGGCCTTGATCGCCGGCGCTTATGCCGAGCGCATGAAGTTCTCCGCCATGTTGGTGTTCACCGCCCTGTGGTCGCTGTTGGTCTATGCCCCCGTGGCGCACATGGTCTGGGCCGGGGAGGGCGGCTTCTTCTGGGACATGGGCGTGCTCGACTTCGCTGGCGGTACGGTGGTGCACATCAACGCCGGCGTGGCCGGCCTGGTGACGGCCTATGTGCTGGGACCACGCATCGGCTATGGCAAGGAGGCGCTGATGCCGCACAACCTGACCTTGACCCTTGTCGGCGCGGCCATGCTGTGGATCGGCTGGTTTGGCTTCAACGCCGGCTCCGCCCTAGCGGCCGATGGGCGTGCCGGCATGGCCATGGCGGTGACGCAGATCGCCACCGCTGCCGCCGCCCTGTCCTGGATGTTCGCGGAATGGATCGCCAAGGGCAAACCCAGCGTGCTGGGCCTTGCCTCCGGTGCGGTGGGCGGCCTCGTCGCCATCACTCCGGCTTCCGGCTTCGTCGGTCCGGTCGGCGCGCTGGTGATCGGTCTGGTGGCGGGTGTGGCCTGCTACTGGGGCGCCACCTCGCTCAAACGTGCGCTCAAGTATGACGATTCCCTCGATGCCTTCGGCGTGCACGGTGTGGGAGGTGTGGTGGGCGCACTGCTCACCGGCATCTTCGCGGTGGAGGCCATCGGCGGCACGGCCGGTAGCCTCGATCAGTTCATGATTCAGCTCTACGGCACCGTCATGACCATCGTCTTTACCGCCATCATGACCTACCTCATCCTCAAGGTGGTGGATATGGTCATGGGCCTGCGCGTGACCGAGGAGCAGGAACGCGAGGGGCTCGACATCGCCCTGCACGGCGAGCGTGTGGAGTGACCCGCCGGGTCGGGCATGCCCCGGCCCGTCGCGATTCAGGTATTTGCGTCACGCCTGAGCACCTTCAGGCGGGATTCGGGGGCGCCTTAAGGCGCCCTTTTTGTCTGCATCCGGCCGGGTCTGCAACACTATCCGATTAGACCTCGACGCTGTAGCGCCCTGCGAGCACCAGGCGGTGTCGGTAAAATGCTGTGCCGATGCGCCTTGTGGTCCATGCTGCAACCTCCGTCCGCACGCGCTGGCTCGCGCTCGTTTTCGCCATCATGGCCGGCTGCGCCACGCCTCGGCTGCAGACCCTACCGACCGTCGTGACGGCCCCAGCCCTCAACCCCGATCACCTCCTTGCCGACGACGGCATGCGCCTGCCGCTCTCCATCTGGCAACCCACGGGCGAGCTCACTGCCGTCGTCCTCGCCCTGCACGGTTTCAACGACTACCGGCGCGCGTTCGAGGAGACGGGGGAATTCCTCGCCGCTAGGGGGGTGGCGGTCTATGCCTTCGACCAGCGCGGTTTCGGCGAAACCGTCGGCGCCGGCGGCTGGTATGGCGAGCAGCGTATGGCCGCCGACGTGTACCTGGCGGCGCGCCTCATCCGTGCGCGCCATCCGGGGCTACCCCTCTATCTGCTCGGGGAGAGCATGGGCGGCGCCGTGGCCTTGGCTGCGCTCACGGCCTTCCCTGGCGATTGGACGGACGGGCTGATCCTGCTGGCGCCGGCGGTATGGGGGCGCGAGACCATGCCCTGGTTGCAGCGTGCTGCTCTTTGGCTGCTCGCCCACACCTTCCCCACCGCCACGCTGTCCGCGCGCGGCCTTAACATCCGCGCCACCGACAACGATGCGGCGCTGAAAAAGCTGCGCGAGGACACCCTGGTGATCAAGGACACGCGGGTGGAGGCCCTGTGGGGGCTCGCCGATCTCATGGATCAGGCCCTCGCCAGTACGCCGCCGGCTGAACTGCCCACTCTGATCCTCTACGGCGAGCGCGACCAGATCATCCCCAGGCGCCCGACCTGTCGCTGGCTCGCCGCCCGACCCGCTTCCCCCCTACATCGGCTGGCGGTCTATCGCGAGGGCTGGCACCTGCTCACCCGTGACTTGCAGGCGGCGACGGTGCTCGCGGACATCGCCACCTGGCTGCACGATCCGACGCGCAGCCTGCCATCCGGCGCCGAGGTGGACGCGCGACTGCCTGCCTTCTGCATCCGGCGCTGAGTTCCGACTAGGATGGCAAGGTGGCGAGCGCTATGGCAAGCTGACTGACATGAGAATCACCCGCGAACCCGCCCGGCGACAGGCACGGCCCAGCGGCAAGGCGGTCAAGCCACACTTCTTGCGCTATCTCCTGATCGGCTTTTTCACCGTGACGCCGCTCTGGGTGACCTGGTTCGTGCTCGATTTCCTCTTTAGCCTCTTGGCGCGGACCGGCACGCCCATTCTGCGCGGCGTCGCCCTTGGCGTGCGCCCGCTCTCTGAACCTTTGGCCGAGTGGCTGCTCCATCCCACTAGCCAGTACCTGCTGGCCGCGCTGGTGACCCTGGTCGGGCTCTATGCCGTGGGGCTAATCACCTCCATGGTGGTCGGGCGGCAGTTGTTGGCGCTCATGGAGCGTGTGCTGGCGCGGCTGCCCGTGGTGCAGACCATCTACGGGGCGACCAAGCGCTTCCTGGAGACCCTACGGGAACCGCCCGTTTCCGGTCAGCGCGTGGTGTTGATCAGCTTCCCCTCACCGGAGATGAAGGCGGTGGGTTTCGTCACCAAGGTGATGACCGACCCCGATACGGGACGCAAGCTTGCTGCGGTCTACGTGCCCACCTCGCCCAATCCCACCTCCGGCTACATCGAGATCGTGCCCCTGGACGACGTCGTGCAGACCGATTGGAGTGTGGAGGAGGCGATGTCCTTCGTCATGACCGGCGGCACCAACGCGCCGGACCAAGTGCGCTTCAACGCTTCGCCTTCGGCGCAGGCGGCCGCTACGGAATGATTGCCATCCTGCGCAAGGCATTGCGCTTCGCTCTGTTCTGGTGGCTACTCGCCGAGGGGCGGTCGGATGGGCGCCCGCGCACAGTGTATTACCTGCGCCTCGATGCGTGACCCCCTGTGCAGCCACGCGACGATCTGCTCAACCGGCTGTTGGCGCAGTGGCGCGAGGGTACGGTCCGCCTGGAGACACTCGCACCGGTGGAGCGCCTCTATTGCGAATGCGCGCAACCAGAGTCGATCATCCGGGACTGCACGGCGGGCGCGCCAGCCGAGTCGGGTTGTGTCCTGCGCTGGCTGGCGGTACGGGTGACGATGCCGGAAGCCAACTGACGCAAGCGGCGTGTCCCGCCACCCACGCGGCCAGTCCAAACGGTCACGACGCCTGCCCTGCGCCCGCCGATGTCCCCTGCACACGCACGCATGCTCACATGCCGGGGGAATGTGGGGCAGAATGTTTTGTCACAAAGATTGACACCGTTCGCAGAGGGATCGCATGACAAGCGCTCAACCCGCAGCCGCCTGGCACGCCCGCACCGTCGACGAAACCCTGCAGGCCCTCGAGGCGCGCCGTGACGGCCTGACCTCTGCCGAGGCGGCGTCACGTCTGATGCGCTACGGCCGCAACCAGCTGCCGCCGCCTAATAAGCGAGGCCCGCTGGTGCGCTTTCTGCTGCAGTTTAATGACGTTTTGATCTACGTCCTCCTTGCCGCGGCTGTCGTTACCGCGGCCATGGGTCATTGGGTGGACAGTCTGGTCATCCTGGGCGTGGTGGTGATCAACGCCGCCATCGGCTTCATCCAGGAGGGCAAGGCAGAGGCGGCGCTGGATGCGATCCGCGGTATGCTCTCGCCGCGTGCACAGGTGCTGCGCGACGGCCGTCGGCGGGAGATCGATGCGGCCGAGCTGGTGCCAGGCGATATCGTTTTCGTCAGCTCTGGCGACCGGGTGCCGGCCGACCTGCGCCTGATCGAGGTCAAGAGCCTGCGTGTGGAGGAGGCGGCCCTTACCGGCGAGTCGGTGGCGGTGGAGAAGCAAACGCAGGCGGTGGCCGCGGATGCGCCGCTGGGCGATCGGGCCAGCATGGCCTGGTCCGGCACCCTGGTCACCTACGGCCAAGCCACCGGCGTGGTAACGGCCACCGGCCCCGCCACCGAAATCGGCCGCATCAGCCGCATGCTGGCCGAGGTGGAGGGACTGCAGACGCCGCTGCTCAGAAAAATGCGGCAGTTCGGTCGCTGGCTCACTGTTGCCATCTTGGCCATTGCCGCCTTTTCCTTCGCCTTTGGCACCCTGGTGCGGGACTACACTGCCGGCGAGATGTTCCTGGCCGCGGTGGGCCTGGCGGTAGCGGCCATTCCAGAGGGGCTGCCGGCGATCCTCACCATCACCCTGGCCATCGGCGTGCAGGCCATGGCCCGCCGCAATGCCATCGTGCGCCGGCTACCGGCGGTGGAGGCCCTCGGCTCGGTTACGGTGATCTGCTCGGACAAGACCGGCACGCTCACGCGCAACGAGATGACCGTGCAGACAGTGATCACCGCCGAGGACGTGTTCACTGTCACCGGTACCGGCTATGCCCCGCACGGCGGCTTCGAACTGGCTGGTGCCGAGGTGAGGGTCGAGGACCATCCCCTCCTTTACGACATCGCGCGCGTGGCCCTGTTATGCAACGACGCCACCCTCGAGCTCAGACAGGGGCAGTGGCAGCTCACCGGCGACCCCACCGAGGGGGCGCTGATCACCTTGGCCCTGAAAACGGGGCTGGATCCTAAGTTCGAGGCCGAATCCCTGCTGCGCATCGATGTGATCCCTTTCGAATCGCAGCATCGCTTCATGGCCACCCTGCATCACGACCACGCCGGCGATGGCCACATCTTTCTCAAGGGCGCGCCGGAGCGGCTGCTTGGCCTCTGCACCCAGGCGCGGGGTAAAGGGGGGGATCGGCCCCTTGTGCCGGAGGACTGGCAGGCGGCGATGGATGCGGCAGCGGGGCGCGGCATGCGGCTACTGGCTCTGGCCGTCAAGCCGGCCGCACCGGGACAGCGCGAACTCGCTTTTGCCGACGTCGAGGCAGGCGGTTTCACCTTGTTGGCGGTGGCGGGGCTAGCCGACCCGCCGCGCGAGGAGGCGATCCGGGCAGTGGCTGAGTGTCGCGCTGCAGGCATACGCGTGAAGATGATCACTGGCGACCACGTCGCCACTGCAGCCGCAATTGGTGCCGAGCTTAAGCTCGCGGACGAGATCCATGCCATCACCGGTGCCGAGATCGAGCACATGGACGCCGAGCAGCTCGAGCGGGTAGCCGTCGCGACCGAGGTCTTCGCTCGTGCCAGCCCGGAGCACAAGTTGCGCCTGGTCGAGGCCTTGCAGGCGAAAGGCGAAGTGGTGGCCATGACCGGCGACGGCGTGAACGACGCCCCCGCCCTGAAGCGCGCCGACGTGGGCGTTGCCATGGGTCTTAAGGGCACCGAGGCGGCGAAGGAGGCGGCCGAGATCGTGCTCGCCGACGACAACTTCGCCACCATTGCCGCTGCCGTCGAGGAAGGTCGCGCCATCTATGACAACATCCGCAAGGCCATCGTCTTCATCCTACCTACCAACGGCGGCCAGGCTGGCGTGTTGTTAGCGGCCATCCTGCTGGGACTGCCTGAGCTGCCCATCACCCCCGTGCAGATCCTTTGGGTGAACATGGTCACTGCCATCACCCTGGCCCTGGCACTCGCCTTCGAACCGGCTGAACCTGACATCATGCGCCGCCCGCCCAGAGCGCCGCGGCAGCCCATCCTCACCCCCTTCATGCTCTGGCGTGTGGCCTTCGTCTCGGCGCTGTTGGTCGGTGGCAGCCTGGGACTATTCATGTGGGAACTCGCGCGCGGCGCAAGCATCGAGCTGGCGCGCACCGCAACCGTCAATCTGCTCATGCTGGGCGAGGTGTTCTATCTCTTCAACTGCCGGCGGCTCATCTATCCGGTGTTGTCCTGGGAGGGGTTAAGCGGCAACCGCTACGTCTGGCTCGCCATAGGCGTGCTCCTGTCGCTGCAGCTCGCCTTTACCTACGTGCCGCTGATGCAGACCCTGTTCCACACCGCCGCCCTCGACTTGGCTACGTGGGGCCGCATCCTCGTCTTCGGCGTTTTGGTGCTGCTCGCGGTGGAAGCGGAAAAGGCGCTGCTGCGGCGTCACACGCAGCCAGGTGAGCGATCGTGACTGCCGCGCCCTTCGCCGAGATGGCGCTGTTGCTCGGTGTCGCCGCCGCCGTCGGGGCTGTGGCCCAGCACCTCAAGCAGCCGGTGCTCATCGCCTACATCGCCGTCGGCATCCTCGTGGGTCCGGTGGGATTCGGCCTCGTGCAGGCATATGACCAGATCGATCTCCTGGCTCAGATCGGTGTGGCGGTGCTCCTCTTCCTGGTCGGTTTGAAGCTCGATCTAGAGCATGTGCGCCACATCGGTCCCGTGGCCCTGGCAACCGGTCTGGGCCAGCTCGCCTTCACCATCTTGTTCGGCTTCCTCATCATCCTGGCCCTTGGCAAGGACCTCATGGAGGCGCTTTACGTCGCGGTGGCGCTCACCTTCTCCAGCACCATCATCATCGTCAAGCTGCTCTCCGACAAGCGCGAACTCGACAGCCTGCACGGACGCATCGCCGTGGGCTTTCTCATCGTGCAGGACATCGCCGTGGTGATCGCCATGATGGCCATGAGCGCCCTGCGTGGCGCTGGCGAGGCCGTGTTTCTCGAGGTTGTGGGCCCGTTACTTGCACGCGTGTCGATCGCCGTGCTGGCGCTGTTTGTCCTCATGCGCTACGTGTTACCGCGTCTGGTGGCGGTGATGGCGCGCGCTCAGGAGCTGTTGCTCATCTTCGCCATCGCCTGGGGTACGGGACTGGCCGCCCTCGGCGAGTGGGGCGGCTTTTCCAAGGAGGCAGGGGCCTTCCTGGCCGGTTTCTCTCTGGCCTCCACGGCCTATCGCGAGGCCATCGGTGCCCGGCTCGCCGGCATCCGCGACTTTCTCCTGCTGTTCTTCTTCATCGACCTGGGCACCAAGCTAGATTTCTCCACCCTGGGTGACGAGCTGTGGCCGGCGGCCATCCTCTCCGCCTTCGTCCTCATCGGCAACCCGCTGATCGTCATGGCCATCATGGGCTGGATGGGCTACCGCAAGCGCACCAGCTTCCTGGCAGGGCTGACGGTGGCCCAGATCAGTGAGTTTTCCATCGTCTTCGTCGCCATGGGCATCAGCTTGGGCCACGTAGGCATGGAGGCCCTAGGCCTCACCACCCTCGTGGGGGTGGTCACCATCGCGCTATCCACCTACATGATCCTTTACTCGCAGCCGCTCTACGAACGCCTGGCACCCTGGCTTAAGGTGTTCGAGCGCCGACGGCCGCATCGCGAGCTGGCGATGGAGCGGCAGGCGCACAGCACGCGCACCCCCGATGTCGTGGTGTTCGGGCTCGGTCGCTACGGCGAACGGCTGGCACGCCGCTTGATGGAGGCAGGGTTTTCCGTACTGGGGGTGGAGTTCGATCCCGAGGTGGTCAGACGGCTACGCCGGCAGGGGCTCAGCGTGCGCTTCGGCGATGGTCAGGACCCGGACTTTCTCGAAACGCTGCCTTTGGACGGCGTATCCTGGACGGTGAGCACCCTGCCGGACCTGGAATCCAACCGGGTGCTCCTGCACGCGCTGAGCGCGCGTGGCTATGGCGGTGAGGTGGCCATCGTGGCCCGGGACGAGATCCAAGGCGCGGCCCTGAAACGCCTGGGCACTCCCACCGTACTCTATCCCTTCCGCGACGCGGTGGATTTCGCCGTCGAACACCTTGCCGCCCTGATTCGCCCGAAAAAGGACCTACCATGAAGCCTATCGCACGCCTGCTTGCCGCCACCGACCTTTCCGCCCCTGCCCGGCATGCCGTGGCGCGTGCCTTCCTCATCGCCGGCGAGACCGGTGCCGAGCTGACCCTCCTGCACGTGCTGAGTCAGGGCGCACTCGATGAGTTGCGACACCTGTTCGGCACTGCCTCAGGGCCGGTCGAGCAGCGCCTTCGGGACGCGGCGCGCCAGCAGCTGACTGACCTGGTGGCGCAGTGGGGGCCGCGCTGTGGCGTCTCGGCAGCGACAGCCCTGGTATCCGGCCGGGTGTTGAGCGCCATCCTCGAAGAGGCCGATGCCCGCGATGCCGAGGTCATCGTCGTCGGCGCACGCGGCGAGGGCTACCTCAGCCGGCTGCTCGTCGGCACGACATCCGAGCGCCTGCTGCGACGAACGCACAAACCCATCCTGGTGGTCAAGCAGCCACCGCGCGTGCCTTACAGGCGGGTATTGGTGCCGGTCGACTTCTCCGCCTGTTCCGGGCAGGTCGTACGGCTAGCGCACGCCATCGCACCGAATGCGCAGCTGATCCTGTTTCATGCCTTCGAGGCCCCGTTCGAGTCTAAGCTGCGCTATGCCGGTGTCGAGGAGGAGACCTTGGGCCGCTATCTCAACGCTGCACGCGCGGACGCGCAAGCCCGGCTGCAGGATCTAGCCGCCCAAATCGGCGAGGGCGATCGCCAGCTGCGCTTACTCTCCCTGCACGGCGAGGCGTCGCGCCTGATCCTTATCCAGGAACAGGAGCTCGATTGCGACCTCATCGTCATGGGCAAGCACGGCCAGGGCATGTTGGAGGAGCTGCTCTTGGGCAGCGTGACCAAGCACGTGCTGGCAGAAGCGGTAGCAGACGTGCTCGTGGTGGCAGCCAGCCATTGACGAGAGTTTACGCGCAGAAATCCGGCAATAATGGAACAGGGTGTCTTTGACCCTGCTTGCCCGTACGCTCTTGCGCCAGGGTAGAGTATCTGCATCCGAAAGAGGCAACGCGCATGAACAAGGCCGCCTTGATACAATTCAGACACAGCGAAACAATCAACCGAAAAGTCACATGATGGCCGGGAAGGCTAGGCAGTTTGGTTTGCCGAGGGTGAGCACCACATCGACGGCAGGGGGGCAGCAATCAGGTGATGTGAGCAGGCCCGGATGCAATGGAAAACATAGGCCTTGTTCCGCACTGCCTGCCGGCAGGCCGACAGCGGAACAGTGAGGTTGTTCACTAACGGCGATCCCTTTGTATATGGACCGTGATCTGTTGCTTCAAGCAGTGGATGCAACCCTGGCTGGCGACTGGCACGCCGCGCATCGCATCGTGCAGCAAGACGAGCGCGACCCCATGAGCTGCTGGATCCATGCCGTGCTGCACAAGATCGAGGGCGATGACTGGAACAGCCGCTACTGGTATCGGCGCACGGCGCATCGCTACGAGGAGTGGGGCGCAGATGCGCGCGGCGAGTTGCTGGCCATCCGCGCCAGTCTCACGGGCTCGTCTTGAACCCGGCGCGCGTTGCAACTGGGCAGCGGTGGCCTTGCGGTGAGACCCTTAGGCCAGAAGCGACCAGTCCGGCTCCGGTAGGGCCTCCAGTTGCGGGCGAGCGATCAGGTAGCCCTGAAACATCGTTATCCCCAGAGAACGGAGGAAATCGTACTCGGCGCGGGTTTCGACCCCCTCGGCCACCACCTGTACCCCGAGTGCCTGGCAGGTGCCAAGCACCCCTCTTACGATCGCCTGTCGGGCGCGGTTGTGGTCGATTTCGCGCACTAATGCCATATCCAGCTTGACCAAGTGCGGCTGATAGTCGGCCAGCAGATTGAGGCCAGAGTAGCCCGCGCCGAAGTCATCGATCGCCGTCAGGAAACCGAGGCGTTGGTAGTCGCGCACGATGGACAGGGCATGCTGCGGATCGCGAATCTGCTCGGCCTCGGTCATCTCGAAGATGAGCCGTTCAGGCGGAAAACCCACCTTGCGCGCCGCCGCGAGCGTAAGCCGGATACAGGTGGCCGGATCGTAAACGGCGTTGGGCAGGAAGTTGATCGACAGCCGGGTCTGTAGACCTAGCCGCTGGGCGGTATCGATCGCCAAGACGCGGCAAGTCTGATCGAAACTGTACAATTGCTGCGGTCCCACCGCAGCCAGCACTTGACCGGCAGAGCGGCCATCCGCCCCGCGCACCAGCGCCTCGTAGGCGAACACCTCACGGCGCTGGACGTCGATGATGGGCTGGAAGGCCATGCGCAGCTCACCGACGTAGTCCTGCGACCCCCTGCAACGCAAGCAGCCTACGATTTCGTCAGGACTCCCTTCAAAGAAGCGCTGCAGATAGGTCTGGACGGTCATAGCGGCATTATACGGCAGGAATTCCACACCCGTAGTACACCTTTTTTTGCGCGTCATGCGCTCGTAGGCCGCCGTCAGGGTGGAATATCTGCCTTCTGCCGCCGCGCTAGCGGTGACTGCACCAGAGACTCGGCGCTGGAAGCCCAGCGGCTGCCGGGTCGGCGTGCTAGCGTGGCCTCCCTCGGCTCAAGCCACCTCTTCGATCCAGGCCATCTGGATGGCCTCGAGGATCTTTTCGTTCGAGCGGTTGGGGTCGTCGTCGAACCCAGGCAGTTGCATCACCCAGCGGTGCAGATCGGTGAAGCGCACATATTGCGGGTCCACATCGGGGTGGTGTTCAGCCAAGGCGATGGCGATGTCGAGGGTGTCGGTCCATTTCATGGCGCTGATGGTTAATGGCTGGGAGGTGGGAGGTTGGTGGCGGGAACGAGTCCTATCCTTAGGGCCATGCTGTCACCATTCGGCATTCTACCCCCCGCCCTAGCGTCCTTCCTTGACCATGTTGATCGAATACTTGGGGATCTCGATCACGAGGTCGGCATCCCCGACCAGGGCCTGGCAGGACAGGCGCGAGGTGGGCTCTAGGCCCCAGGCCTTGTCGAGCAGGTCTTCTTCCGCCTCGGTCGGCTCGGACAGGCTGTCGTAGCCTTCGCGCACGACGACGTGACAGGTGGTGCAGGCGCAGGACTTCTCACAGGCATGCTCGATCTCGATGCCGTGCTCGAGCAAGGTGTCGCAGATGGAGACGCCCTTCTGGGCATCGAGGACGGCGCCCTCGGGGCAGATCTCTTCGTGCGGTAGGACGATCAGCTGAGGCATGCTACGGTCGCGGTCGGTTGTTGGCTCGGCAGGGCGGCAAGCACGCCATCCCAAAACCGGATGCGCGCCTCGATCGCCTGCCGGGCAGCGGCCTCGGCTTGCGCGACGCGTCCGGTATCGCCGGCGCACAGGGCATTAAGCAGTCGAAGGGAGAGCGGCGCGTGGAAATCCTCGTCCAGGTGGATGTGTCGCCTGAGGTAGTAGTGGAAGGTGGGCGCTTGCTGCTCGCTTATCGCCATGCGGGCGAGAAAGGCGCGGAACATCTGCGGGATGACGTGCTCGCGCCCCAGTGCCAGGGCGGCAGCCACGGCGTGCGGCTGGCCGCTATCGATGAAGGCGAAGGTCATGCGCGTGAAGTCTAGTGCGGCAGGGGGCACGAGTCCAGAGGCCAGGCCCGCCTCCAGCCCACGTTCGCGCACCAATTCGACGAAGCGCGCCGGCCGTTCGGCATCGGCGCCGATCTCGCGCATGGCCGCGAGGTAGAGCTGGAAATGACTGGCGTACTCGCCTGGCTGGCCAGGGGCGGCGGCGTCCGTCTCTTCCTCCAGCACCAGCTCGTTGATGAAGCGCTGCACCGTCGGGTCGGGGCCTGGCGACCACGGCCAGCGCGCGGGGGCTACGGCGTGCTGCAGATATTTGATCAAGGACATGAAATCCCACACCGAATAGACGTGGTGCGCCATGAAGACACGCAAGTCGTCCAGTGTGCGCACCGCGGCGTAGATGGGGTGCGCATCGAGGCGTTGGCGCAGATCGGCGATGATGGTGGGGTCAAATGGTCTAGACATCGATTTCCTCGAGTCGATGGCCAGTGAGCGCCCGCTTGACGCTGGCATCCATGCGGCGGGCGGCGAACTCGACGGTGCCCTGGTTGAGCGCCTCGGTCGCCTGCTTGATGGCCTTGAGGTTGTCTGCAGCGAGTGCCGTCTCGAGCGCCTGCATGAGGGAGACGATGCCCTCCCGCTCCGCCGGCGTGAGCAGGGCCTCGCCATCCTGGTCAAGGGCGTTGCGGGTGGCCTCCAGCAGACGCTGCCCATCGACCTTGGCCTCGGCGAGCATGCGGGCGGCCATGTCGTCGCGGGCATGGACGTAAGAGTCCTGCAGCATGCGCTTGACCTCTTCCTCGGTGAGGCCATAAGAGGGCTTGACCTCGATGTGCGCCTGCACACCGGTGCTCATCTCACGCGCGGTGACGGACAGCAGGCCATCGGCGTCGACCTGGAAGGTCACGCGCACGCGTGCCGCCCCCGCCACCATGGGCGGAATGCCGCGCAGCTCGAAGCGGGCAAGCGAGCGGCAATCGCTTGCCAGCTCGCGCTCGCCCTGCACGACGTGGATGGCCATCGCGGTCTGGCCGTCTTTGTAGGTGGTGAATTCCTGGGCGCGCGCAAGCGGGATGGTCGAATTGCGCGGGATGATCTTCTCGGTGAGCCCCCCCATGGTTTCGATGCCGAGCGACAGCGGCACGACGTCGAGCAGCAGCCAGTCGTCCTGGCCCTTGTTGCCGGCCAGGACGTTGGCCTGCATGGCGGCGCCTAAGGCGACGACCTTGTCGGGATCGAGGTTGGTGAGCGGCGTCTGGCCAAAGAACTCGCCTACTGCCGCCTGGATGCGCGGGATGCGGGTGGAGCCGCCCACCATGACCACCCCTTTGACGTCCGCGGGCTTGAGCCCCGCGTCGCGCAGGGCCTTGCGGCAGGGCAGCAGGGTCTTGGCGACCAGGCTTTCGGTGATGTCATTGAAGGTCTGCTCGGTGAGCGTGAGGTCGATCAGTTCGCCGCTGGTGAGCACGGCGGTGATGCGCACTTGCGGGTGTTCACTCAGGGCCTCCTTGGCCTCGCGCGCCTTGCTCATGAGCAGGGCCTTGTCGTTGTCCCCCACCGTGTGCAGCCCGGCCTGCTCCAACATCCAACAGTAGATGCGCCGGTCGAAGTCGTCGCCGCCCAGGGCAGAGTCGCCGTTGGTGGCCAGCACCTCGAACACCCCCTTGCTCAGCCGTAGAATGGAGATATCGAAGGTGCCGCCGCCCAAGTCATAGACCGCATAGATGCCTTCGGAGGCGTTGTCCAGGCCATAGGCGATGGCCGCTGCGGTCGGCTCGTTGAGCAGGCGCAAGACGTTGAGGCCGGCGAGCCGGGCGGCGTCTTTGGTCGCCTGGCGCTGCGCGTCGTCGAAATAGGCCGGCACGGTGATGACGGCGCCGATGAGCTCACCGCCCAAGGCCAGCTCGGCGCGCGCCTTCAACACCTTGAGGATCTCCGCCGACACCTCGACCGGGCTCTTGACGCCGGCGACGGTCTTGATCTGCACCATGCCCGGCGCATCCACGAACTGGTAGGGCATGGTGGCTGCATCCACCAGGTCCTTGAGCCCCCTGCCCATGAAGCGCTTGACCGAGACGATGGTGTTGTGCGGATCGGTGCTCGCCTGGGCCTGGGCCTCGTAGCCGACGCTCACGCCACCCCCCTTGTGGTAGCGCACCACCGATGGCAGCAGCGGCCGGCCGTGCTCATCGTTGAGCACGACGGCGATGCCATTGCGCACCGTGGCGACCAGGGAATTGGTGGTGCCGAGGTCGATGCCGACGGCAAGCCGGTGCTCGTGGGGGGCGGTTGCGCGGCCGGGTTCGGCGATCTGTAGCAGGGCCATGTCGTGTGTTGTCGTGATCGATCAGCGTGACGCCGCTTGCGGCGCTTGCGGTTAAGGTATGTCGAGCTCCGTCATGGCCTCGCCGATATCGCTCAACAACTTGTCGATGAAGCGATACTTGCGCAGCGTCTCGGCCGCCGCGGCATAGTCGCGGCGCTCATCGAGGAGCGCTTGAAGCTGCCGCTCCAGGCGCTCGGCCTCGGCAAGCGTTTCGGACTCCAGGCGCTGGAGGAAGGTGAAATCCCGATCCGCCTTCGCCTGTTGCAGCTGCTCGCGCCACTCGATCTGTTTGAGCAGAAAGTCGGCCGGCATGGCGGTATGCTTGTCGTCCAGGGCATGCACGCCATGGAGCTCGAGCAGATAGCGCGCCCGCTCGAAGGGCTGGCGCAGCGTCTGGTAGGCCTCGTTCACGCGCGCGGTCCATTGCATCGCCAGCCGCTGCTCCGCCTCGCCGGCATGGGCGAAGCGGTCGGGGTGGATTTCGCTCTGGATGTCGCGATACGCACGCTCCAACGCGGCGCGATCGAGGGCGAAGGCCGGCGGCAGGCCAAACAGCTCGAAGTGGTTGCGGTTGAAATCGGGCATCGTGGGCAGCGCGTCGCGTTCGGCCTGGATGGGCTGGCAGCGCTAGACGTTGAAGCTCTCGCCGCAACCGCACTGGGACTTCACGTTCGGGTTGTTGAACTTGAAGCCCTCATTGAGCCCCTCGCGCACATAGTCGAGCTCGGTGCCGTTCAAATACGCCAGGCTCTTGCGGTCGACATAGACATTGACGCCGTGGCAGACGAACTTGACGTCCAGCGGGTCCTCGACGTCGGCGTACTCCAGCTTGTAGGCCAGGCCGGAGCAGCCCGAGGTGCGCACACCAAGCTTGATACCCAGGCCCTTGCCGCGCTTGGCAAGAAAGTTGCGCACGTGCGCGGCGGCCCGTTCGGTGAGGCTGATGTGCGCCTCGGCTATCGCCGCGGCGTCAAGGCTTAAGTCTTTGATCTCGACGCCTTCCGGCGCGGTGCAGGTATCGGCGCCCATGTCAGTGCTCCTTTGGGGGGTTGCAGGCGGTGTACTCCTCGCCGGCGAGGCCATGCTTGCGCTTGTAGTCGGCGATGGCGGCCTTGATGGCGTCCTCGGCGAGGATGGAACAATGGATCTTGACCGGTGGCAGGGCGAGCTCTTCGGCGATCTGGGTGTTCTTGATGCGCATGGCCTCGTCCAGGGTCTTGCCCTTCACCCATTCGGTGACCAGCGAAGACGAGGCGATGGCCGAGCCGCAGCCATAGGTCTTGAAGCGGGCGTCTTCGATGATGCCCTGCTCGTTGACCTTGATCTGCAGCTTCATCACGTCGCCGCAGGCCGGCGCGCCGACCATGCCGGTGCCCACCCCGACCTCGTCCTTGTCGAAGGAACCGACGTTGCGGGGGTTTTCGTAGTGGTCCAGGACCTTCTCGCTATATGCCATAGGTTGCTCCTTTGCTCGCCTTCCTCGAGGGCAGGGTGCATCGCATGCCAGCCGGGCTGCCATGCACACAGCTGCCCGCCATTCAATGTGCCGCCCATTGCACCGTATTCAAGTCGATGCCCTCTTTGTACATCTCCCACAACGGCGAGATGTCGCGCAGCTTGCCGATCTTCTCGTGCAGAAGCTTCACGGCGTAATCGATCTCCGCCTCGGTGGTGAAGCGGCCAATGCTGAAACGGATGGAGCTGTGGGCCAGCTCGTCGTTGCGGCCGAGGGCCTTGAGCACGTAAGAGGGCTCGAGACTTGCCGAGGTGCAGGCAGAGCCGCTGGATACGGCGAGGTCCTTGATCGCCATGATCAGCGACTCCCCCTCGACGTAACTAAAGCTCACATTCAGGTTGCCCGCCACGCGCCGCTCGAGGTCGCCGTTGACGTGCACCGCCTCGATGTCCAGGATGCCTTTGAGCAGCTTGTCTCGGAGCATGCGCACGCGCTCGATCTCGGTGTGCATCTCCTCGCGGGCGATGCGAAAGGCCTCGCCCATGCCGACGATCTGATGCGTGGCCAAGGTGCCGGAACGAAGCCCACGCTCATGCCCGCCGCCGTGCATCTGCGCCTCCAGGCGCACGCGCGGCTTGCGCCGCACGTACAGGGCGCCGACGCCTTTCGGCCCGTAGGTCTTGTGGGCGGAAAAACTCATCAGATCGACCTTGAGCTTGGCGAGGTCGATGTCGACCTTGCCCGTGGCCTGGGCGGCGTCGACATGGAACAACACGCCGCGCTCGCGGCAGATCTCGCCCAGGGCGGCGATGTCTTGGATGACGCCGATCTCGTTGTTGACGAACATCACCGAGGCGAGCACGGTATCGGGCCGGATGGCGGCCTGAAACTCGTCAAGGTCCAGCAGCCCGTTTTCGCGCACGCCGAGGTAGGTGACCTCCCAGCCCTCGCGCTCAAGGGCTCGGCAGGTGTCGAGCACCGCCTTGTGCTCGGTCTTGACGGTGATGATGTGCCTGCCTTTGCCCTTGTAGAAATGCGCCGCCCCCTTGATGGCCAGGTTGTTCGATTCCGTGGCGCCTGAGGTCCAGATGATCTCCTTCGGGTCGGCGTTGACCAGGGCGGCGACTTGCGCGCGCGCCTCTTCGACCGCCTTTTCCGCCTCCCAGCCGAAGCTGTGCGAGCGCGAGGCAGGGTTGCCGAACTTCTCGTTAAGATAAGGGATCATCTTCTCCACCACACGCGGGTCCACCGGTGTGGTGGCGGCATAGTCCATGTAGATCGGGGTCTTGACCATGGTCATCGCGCTCCTTCGCTGGATGGGCTCAGCCGTTGACGACGGCCTTCAGTTCCGCCGTGCCGAGCACACGGCGCTCTTCGTTGCGTTGTGCCGCCTCGGCCTGCTTCTTGAGCTGCGCCTCAACCAGGCTTGCCAGGGTCACCCCCTCCAGGTAGCGGTAAATGTGCTCGTTGAGCTTGGTCCAAAGCTCGTGGGTCATGCATTCGTGGTCGTCGTGACAATTGCCCAGGCCACCGCACTGCGTGGCATCGATGGGCTCGTCCACGGCGCGGATGATGTCCGCAACCGACACCTCGGTCATCGGGCGCGCCATGGTGTAGCCGCCGCCGGGCCCGCGCACGCTGTCGACGATGCCCTGCCGTCGCAACCGCCCGAACAGCTGCTCCAGATAGGATAGCGATATCTTCTGGCGTTCACTGATCCCCGCCAGGGTCACCGGGCCGCGATGCTGACGCATGCCCAAATCGATCATCGCCGTGACCGCAAATCGTCCTTTCGTCGTCAACCGCATGATGCACTCCTCTCGTAGCGTAGCCCCGCTCGCCTCGCGCACATCGCCATGGGGTGCGCCACCGCTAGCGGGCGGCTAGCCGACAGTTGCTCACTGACTAGTGCGCACTGTACTATACCTGACAATTTTAGTCAACTAATGTAATGACCTTCAATCGACGATTTTGTTCAGGTAATCAGGATCGAACTGATCCTGCTTGCGCAGAATCTCGTCCACCCTGCCGCCCAGCCGTTTGAGTTCGGCAAGGATCATCTCCAGCCGCTGATCGGTGTTGACGGAGTGATCGATCAGGCCGTGGATGGCCTTGACGATGGGATCGTTCATGTCGTTGCTGACCGCGTAGGCGGAAAAGCCCATCTGTTTTGCCGCCCGCTCGCGCGCTTGGTCGCGTTCGTCCAGGATGCGCGCCGGGATGCCCACGGCCGTGACACCTGGCGGCACATCCTTGACCACCACGGCATTGGAGCCGATCTTGGCGCCGGCGCCGATGGTGATCGGCCCCAGCACCTTGGCGCCAGCGCCGATGATCACCCCGGCCTCCAGCGTCGGGTGGCGCTTACCCTTTTGCCACGAGGTGCCGCCGAGGGTGACGCCGTGGTACAGGGTGCAGTCGTCGCCGATCTCGGCCGTCTCGCCGATCACCACGCCCATGCCATGGTCGATGAACACGCGGCGGCCGATCTTGGCGCCGGGGTGAATCTCGATGCCGGTGAACCAGCGCGCCAGGGCCGAGGACCAGCGCGCCAGCCACTTCAGATTCCAGTTCCACAGCCGGTGCGATAGCCGGTGCCAGAGCACGGCATGTACCCCCGGGTAGGTGGTCAACACCTCGAAAAAGGTGCGTGCGGCCGGATCGCGTTCGAAGACGACGCCGATGTCTTCCCGCAGGCGACGGAACATTGGAATAAGACGATGCGATAATTTCGAAATTTTGACCCGCCAGTATGCGATTCCCGAGTAAAGGAGTCAAGTTATGACTAAGCTAGAGCGTTGGGACGATGCGGGCTGCCTCTGCCGCCCAAGCCAGGGCGCTTTACGGTTGCGAATTGACGGCTCACAGCGCGTGACAGGGGCGATAATGCCATGGTCAGCATGATGGGGAGGCCCAAGCACTGGCAGGGACTTGGCCTTGCAGGCCTTCTGGTTTTGCTGGCGACGGCGCTGGACCGGGTGGCTGCTGCGCTCTTACCGATCACGCTTGCCACTGCTGGCCCAGGCAACCTCTCGCATCTGCCCATCGAGCTGATCACACGCATCGGCGCCGACCGCGCCGAGGGCGTACGATTGAGCGTGCGCTATTTCGGCGGCGGCCCGCTCGCCTACCAAGATATGCTGGCAGGCAACAGCGATTTTGCCGTCGCCGGTGCGCCCGCCCTCGCCGACCTGGCGGTGAAGGGCATATCGGTCGTCTCGGTCGCTAGCGTCAACCGCGTGCCCACCTTCGTGCTCATGGTCGACAAGCGCCTACGCGGCCAGGTGAAGGACATTGCCGACCTGCGCGGACGGGTGATCGGCATCAACAGCTCTAGCCGCGCGGCGCGCTCCACCTCGCAGCAGGTGGCGGAGTTTCTATTGCGTCGCGCTGGCATCGACCCCGCACAGGAAGTGAACTTTATGCCCGCTGGCCAAACTCTGGCTGAGCAACGAGCAGCATTTGCCTCTGGTATGGTTGACGCCTTAATGGGCGACGAGCCGTTTGCTACCGCGCTAGTAAGTGAGGGCAAAGCCTTCGTCCTGCTCGATCTGCACACTTTGAAGGTATGCCGACGCACCATGGGTGGCTTGTTTCTCAACGCCCAGCTCAGTACCCGGCGCGACCTGCTGCACAGAGAGCCACAAAAGGTCGAGCGCATGGTGCGTGTGCTGCGTCGGACGCTGGCGTGGATCGCCCAGCACACGCCGGAGGAGATCGTCGCTGCCCTCGACATCCAGGACAAAGTCATGCGCGCGCAACTGCTCTCCGCCTTGCGCCGGCATAAGGACATCTACAGCCCCGATGGCGCTTTCACCGAGGAGCAGATCCGCACCACGCAAGCCTTCTACCGCGCGAATCAAACCCCCGGCTCGCCAGGCGCGGCCTTCGACTTTCGCACCCTCATTGAGCCGCGCTATGCAGGAATGCACCCCCAATGAGTGAAAAAGAGTCTTTATTAAGACACACCCAGCGCCGAGTTTTTGTTACAGGTATCATCTCAGCGGCTATATTGGCCACCTTAGCCTGGGTAGGCTGGGACGCCGCCCTTGACGCCTATGCCAACCGGCTAGCAGAAGAAATCCGTCAGCACTACACGCTTAAACTCACACAGGACCGACAAGTTTGGCAGCAGCAAGCCGAACGCTTGCGCGCCCAGATCGAGTTCATGCGCTTGGGGGAGCTGCCTAGCGAAGAGAGACGCGAACACCTGCGCGCCTTTTTCACTGCACAGGGTGAATATCAGGACTTTGCAGCCGTTCTAGTTGCCCATGCCAATGGCCAACCGATCCTAACGATCGGTTGTTACACCCTATTGTTGAAGGGGCTTTCCCTTATACGGGCCAAACGCCCAAACAGGCATGTGAAAGGTGATTGCCCTGGCGAGGAAGCAGTTTACTGGCTCACGCATACCCCCCTATGGCTGGGTAAGGAAGGTAAAGGACTGGCCCTTTTTGGTACCGCTTTGGATCATAGTTATCTCACCCGCTTGGCCAAGGGACGCGACCATCTCTACTTGCTTCACGGTGGCCGGATCATAACTGCCACAGGTAGCATTGATCACGGCTTGCTCGTCTCCCTCGGCGAGGTCCCCAAGCGGACAGATTCTTCGTTACTCATCGCCTTACCCATCGACTCGAACAAGCACATGGATGGCTCGGTACTGGTGGTACACCACACGCTCGACCCCCTGCTTCCCATGCGAGCTGTCCTGGCCACGGTTGGCGTATCCGCTTTGGCGATCTTCTTGCTCATCAGTCTAGTACTCGGCAATAGCTTACGGCAGCATTTACTGCGCCTAGCTGCCCTGGCCAAGGGTGCGCGTGCTTTCACCACCCGTTTCACACGCGATGATACTTGGCGGCAGTCTTTGCATTTGGCGCAACTCCGAACTGACGAGATCAGCCGACTAGCTGTAACCCTCGACCGCCTTATGCAGGTGGCAGAAACACGGCAGCGTGAACAACTGATCTACCGGCAAACCCTGGACTTGCTAGACGAAGTCGTCGTTGAGCTCGATCTAACCGGCCGTGTCCTGTGCGCTAGCAGTGCCTGGGCGAGGGTATGCGGCAGCGATGGCGATATCGTCGGTAAGCGGCTGACAGACCTACTGGATCCCGACGACGTACCAAGTTTTGAGGTTATGTTGAGACGCTTGTCAGTGAATGACAAGCTCCAAGCCAGCACTCGCTTGCGTCTAATCACTGGTCAAGTTGTTCGTTGGCTAGAGATACGGCTCGTGCGCTCGCCTGAATCCAGAAACCTACGGGGTGTGTTGCGCGACGTAACGCAATCCTATCTGCAGGAACAACGCATCACCCACATGGCACTACATGATGCCCTGACAGAGCTGCCCAACCGTGTCTTGCTGGAAGATCGGCTCAGGGTGGCGTTGCGGCTAGCCGCGCGTAATCAAAGTAAAGTCGCTTTGGGTTTTCTCGATCTCGATCATTTCAAGCATGTCAACGACAACCTTGGCCACAAGACAGGCGATGCCCTATTGAAAGCCTTGGCGCAACGTCTGCGCGCCAATTTACGGGTAGGTGATACTTTGGCCCGTTGGGGTGGAGACGAGTTTGTTGTGCTGTTGCCGCAGATCCCCAGTTACACAGCCGCCCAAAACGCTGCAGCCAAACTCAAGGCAGCTGTGGAATCCCCCATTGAGGTGGAGGGACAGGAATTCCATCTCACTTTTAGCGCCGGCTTCGCCCTCTATCCCGATGATGCAACACAGCCCGAGCAATTACTTGCACACGCCGACCAAGCTATGTTCTATGCCAAGGCTCAAGGTCGGAACGCCTTGTGCTTCTTTGCAGAGATGGCGCAAAAAGGACCGAGCAAAAACGAGATACAACTCCAGCAAAGACTAGCAGCCGCGGTACGAGAAGCCCGCATCGTCAACCATTATCAACCTTTAGTAGATGCCAAAAGCCGCCGGGTAATCGGCGTGGAGTGCCTCGCCCGCTGGACCGATCCCGACCTTGGCCCGATCTCACCGGCGACATTCATCCCCATGGCGGAGAGCCTCGGCATCATCCGCGAGCTGGGGCAGTTGGTCTGGCATCGCGCCTTGGCGGATGCCCGGCAGTGGCGGGACATAGGACTCGACCTCAGGCTTGCCGTCAACCTTTCTAAACGTCAACTGTTCAAACCCAATTTCACCGAGGAGTTACTCGCGAACGTTTTAGCCGAGGGCTTATCCCCCCAGTCGATTACGCTTGAGATCACCGAATCCACTGCGCTACTGGACATTGAGTCGGCTACAGATCGCCTCGCAGAACTAAAAGCCGCCGGTTTTCGTCTGGCCATCGACGACTTCGGCACCGGCTACTCGTCATTATCACAGCTACACGAGATCAGCGCCGACGAGCTCAAGATCGATATCTCGTTCGTGCGCCGCATCGACAAGCCCGACGGGGAGCGGTTGATCCAGACCATCGTCGGCCTGGCGGCGAGCCTGGGCTTGAAGACCGTCGCTGAGGGTGTAGAGGATGCGCATGTGGCAGACAAACTCACCGATATGGGTGTAGACACCCTACAGGGTTGGTATTGCGGCAGGCCCATGCCGCCAGAGGCGGTCGTCGACTGGGTGCGGCAGTGGCCACAGCAGAGCGAGAAGCAGGGGGTGAGGTAGGGAAAGGCGTGCCTGGCGACTTACCGCCAGATCTTTACCCCAGTCCGGCCGGTGTGAGATGCGGTCGCCCGCATCAAGGCGCGCACTTGCGCACGGCGTTGAGGATGCCGCGCCAGATAGCGACCTCCTCTCGCTCCAGGCCGGCGCGGGCGAAGAAGCGGCGTAGCCGTGGCATTAAGCGCTTGGGATGCGCAGGGTCGAGGAAGCCGATGTCGATCAGCACCCGTTCGAGCTCGGTGAGCAAGGCTTCGACCTCCTCGTGGCGGGCGGCGTCGAAGGTCGGCAGCGGGATCACCGCGTCGGCAAGCGTGCAGCGCAGCTCATAGGCCAATACCTGCACCGCCGCCGCCAGGTTGAGCGACATGTAATCGGGATTGGCCGGGATATTGATGAACCAGTGGCATTGCCTGAGCTGCGCGTTCGACAGGCCATAAGTCTCGGAACCGAAGACCAAGGCCACGGGCGCAGCCGTGGCAAAAGACAGCAGTTGCGGCGCGGCCTGGCGCGGCGTGTAGGCGGGGTGGGGCAGGTCGCGACGGCGGGAGGTGCAGGCGGCCGCGATGACGGTGCCCTCGAGGGCAGCAGCCAGCGTTGGGCAGACGACGGCCGAGGCTAGCACATCGAGCGCCCCTGAGGCCCTCGCCTGCGCCGCCTCGTCGATGGCGCACTGGGGATCCACCAAATACAGGCGGCTCAGCCCCATGGTCTTCATCGCTCTGGCCGTGGCGCCCAGGTTACCCGGATGGCTAGTCTGCACCAGCACGATGCGCACATTGTCGAGAGCGCGGGTGTCGTTCAAGGTAAAATTCCCGTCTTCCGCACCATTCGTTCTTTCGCCACACCATGCATCCCATGCTCAATACGGCGGTCAGGGCCGCACGCCGCGCCGGCGCCATCATCAACCGCGCCAGCCTGGACATCGACCTCCTCACCGTCCGCGCCAAGAGAGAGAACGATTTCGTCAGCGAGGTCGACCATGCCGCCGAACAGGCCATCATCGACACGCTGCTCACCGCCTACCCCAATCATGCCATCCTGGCCGAGGAGTCCGGCAACAGCGGCGAGTCGGAATACCTCTGGGTGATCGACCCGCTTGACGGCACCACCAACTTCCTGCATGGCTTTCCCCAATATGCCATCTCCATCGCCCTCATGCACAGGGGGCAGCTCGCCCATGCCGTGGTCTACGACCCCACACGCAACGAGCTCTTCACCGCCAGCCGGGGCCGCGGCGCCTTCCTCAACGACCGCCGCATCCGCGTCTCCAAGCGCGACAAGCTCAAGTCCGCCTTGATCGGCACGGGCTTCCCCTTCCGCGACTTCACCCACCTCGATGCCTATCTCGGCATGTTCCGCGATCTGGTGCAGAACACCGCTGGCCTGCGTCGGCCCGGCTCCGCAGCCCTGGACCTCGCCTGGGTGGCCGCTGGGCGCACCGACGGCTTCTTCGAGCTCGGCCTCAACATCTGGGACATCGCCGCCGGCTGCCTGCTCATCCTGGAAGCAGGTGGGCTAGTGGGTGATCTCCAGGGCGGGGAGGCCCACCTGACAAGCGGTCACGTTGTCGCCGGCAACCCGAAGATTTTTGTACAACTGCTCAATGCCATCGCGCCGCACTTGACTCCAGCTCTGCGGTCGACATGATATCCTGAAAAGCTCTATCACTCAGGCACAAGCTGGACCCAGCGCACAACCGTGCTTACCACGAGATATCACATGAAAGTCCAGCGAGCGGTTCAAGGAAGCGATACGGGGACGCGGTAAAGACTAACAACGGCCCAGCGTACAGGGCGAGGTGTGCTAGCGAAAGTTAACGTTGACGCCGCCCAGCCTCCACGCGCTGCTGAAAACAATTATTTTTTCTCAACAGCGGTTGGGGTAAGATTGGTCCTTCTCTTTGTTTGATCAGAATACCAACACGCCATGTACAACGGTCTCATCACGCTACCCTGGTGGGGTTACGTCCTGGTCACGCTGGCGCTCACGCACATCACCATCGCCAGCGTCACCCTCTTCCTGCATCGGTCTCAGGCGCACCGCGCCTTGGAGCTACACCCCATCGTCAGCCACTTCTTCCGCTTCTGGCTCTGGCTCACCACAGGCATGGTCACCAAGGAATGGGTGGCCATCCACCGCAAGCACCACGCCCACTGCGAGACGCCCGAAGACCCGCACAGCCCGCAAGTGCTGGGCTTGCGCAAGGTCCTTTGGCAAGGCGCCGAGCTGTACAAACAGGCAGCGCAGGATCCTGAAACCCTCGCGCGCTACGGTCATGGCACGCCCGATGACTGGCTCGAGCGGCACCTTTACACGCCGCACAACTTTCTCGGCATCACGCTGATGCTGATCCTGGATGTAGTCCTGTTCGGCGCCATCGGCATCACCATCTGGGCGGTGCAAATGCTGTGGATTCCGTTCTTCGCCGCCGGCGTCATCAACGGCATCGGCCACTATTGGGGCTATCGCAACTATGCCTGCGAGGACGCGAGCACCAACATCCTGCCCTGGGGCATCCTCATCGGTGGCGAGGAGCTGCATAACAACCACCACGCCTATGGTAGCTCGGCCAAGCTGTCTTCGCGCTGGTACGAGTTCGATATCGGCTGGCTCTACATCCGCCTGCTTGCCCTGTTTGGCCTGGCGCGCGTCAAGAAGGTCGCCCCGCGCGTCAAATGGGGTGAGATCAAGCACTTTCCTGACACGGAGCTGCTCACCGCCATCGTCACCCACCGCTATGACGTGCTCAGCCGTTACCTCCGCTCGATGAGCGCCGTCTGTCGCAGCGAGTTGGCCAAGCTCAAGGCGCGTTTGCCCGACCTCGCCGGTGTGCGCCTGCGGCAGGTGCGCCGCTGGCTGAGTCTAGACATGCAAGCCCTGGGCGAAGCGGAGCGCCGTAAGCTTACGGCTCTGCTCGCCAACAGCCCGCAACTGCGCACCATCTATCAGATGCGACAGGAGTTGACGGCGTTGTGGCAGCGCTCCACCGCCTCGCGCGAGCAGCTGGTGAAACAGCTCAGCGACTGGTGTCGACGCGCCGAGGCGAGCGGCATCGAGGCGCTGAGCCAGTTCTCGCTCAAGTTGCGCAGCTATGCCTGAGCTTGTGCGGCATGGCCGCCCTCTGCTAGCATCGCAGGCATGAATCGCAATCGCTGCTTCTTTTGCTTTGGCCCCTTTACCCCCCAAGCGGGCGGTAGGCGCTGACGCAGGCAAGAAGCTCAGTCATCGACGAACCGCCAGCGTGTCTGGCGGTTTTTTTATTTCAGGCATCAGGAGTCCCCACCATGGCAGGTTACCGTACCGATGACACGCGCATCGAGCAGGGCGACGAGCTGCTGGCGCCGATGCAGATCATGCGCGAGCACAAGGCGAGCGAGCAGGCCTTGAAGACCACCTTTCAGGCGCGCAATCACATCCATGACATCCTGCGCGGCGCCGACGATCGCCTGCTGGTGGTGGTGGGCCCCTGCTCGATTCACGATCCCGTCGCGGCCCTCGACTATGCCCGGCACTTGAAGGCGGTGGCCGACGAACTCGCCCACGACCTGGTCATCGTCATGCGCGTCTATTTCGAGAAGCCACGCACGACCGTCGGCTGGAAAGGGCTGATCAACGACCCGCACCTCGACGAGAGCTTCGACATCAACGAGGGTTTGCGCCTTGCCCGTAAGCTCTTACTGGACATCAACGAGCTCGGCGTGCCCTGCGGCACCGAGTTCCTCGACCTGATCTCACCGCAGTACATCGCTGACCTGATCGCCTGGGGGGCGATCGGCGCCCGCACCACTGAGAGCCAGTCGCACCGGCAACTGGCCTCGGGCCTGTCCTGCCCGGTAGGCTTCAAAAACGGCACGGACGGCAACCTCAAGATCGCCGTCGACGCGATCAAGGCGGCCGCCGCCCGGCACCACTTCATCTCGATCACCAAGTCGGGCCATGTCGCCGTGTTCAAGACCAAGGGCAACGAGGATTGCCACGTTATCCTGCGCGGCGGCCGCAGCCCCAACTATGATGCCCAGAGCGTCAACGCCGCCTGTGGCGAGCTGGCTGCCGCCGGTCTCAGACCGCAGGTGATGATCGATTTCTCGCATGCCAACTCCGGCAAGCAGTATGAGCGTCAGGTCGAGGTGGGCCTCGACGTCGCCGGTCAGATCGCCGCCGGCGACTCCCGCATCATCGGTGTGATGATGGAAAGCCACCTCAACCCAGGCCGGCAGGATCTGTGTCCAGGCGTGCCGCTCGCCTATGGCGTGTCGATCACCGATGCCTGCCTCGGCTGGTCGGATACCGAGCCGCTGTTGCGGCGGCTCGCCGAGGCGGTGCGCGCCCGCCGCGTGGCAAAAGAAGACGAGGACGCCTGAAGGCATTCAACCGCGGTGCCGGCAAGGCGGCGCGCAACGCCAGCCGCGAACTGTTAGAATGCGCCGTGGCGGGTCTCCCCGCATGGCTAAGCTGTGAACCTGGTCAGGTCCGGAAGGAAGCAGCCATAGCAGCCGATGTCAGTGCCGGGGGTCAGGCTCGCCACCCGGTTTCACGGCGGAGGGGGTGACACGGACTAAGCCCTTGTATTGCCTCTCGCCTCTCGCCTCTCACCACTCAGATGAGCCACCTCGTCCTCGCCCGTAAATGGCGACCGCGCAGCTTCGCCGAGATGGTCGGCCAGGAGCACGTGGTGCGAGCGCTTACTAACGCCTTGAGCCAGGGGCGTTTGCATCACGCCTATCTGTTCACCGGCACGCGCGGCGTCGGCAAGACGACCCTGGCGCGCATCCTGGCCAAGTGCCTCAATTGCGAGCACGGCCCCAGCGCCACCCCGTGCGGCGCCTGTCCAGCCTGCCAGGGCATCGAAGCGGGCCGCTTCGTCGATCTGATCGAGCTCGACGCCGCCTCTTACACCGGCGTCGACAACATGCGCGAGATCCTGGACAACGCCCAATACGCCCCCACCGCTGGTCGCTACAAGGTGTACATCATCGACGAGGTGCACATGCTCTCGAAGAGCGCCTTCAACGCCATGTTGAAGACGCTGGAGGAGCCCCCTGCACATGTGGTGTTCGTGCTGGCCACCACCGATCCGCAGAAAGTACCCGTGACGGTGCTGTCGCGTTGCCTGCAATTCAACCTGAAGCGGTTGCCGGCCAGCCGCATCGCGGAACACCTCGAGCGCGTCCTACACGCCGAGGGGGTGCCCTTTGAAGCGGCCGCCTTGCACCAGCTTGCCCGCGCCGCCGCCGGCAGCATGCGCGATGCGTTGTCGCTCACCGACCAGGCCATCGCCTACGGCGGCGGGCGAGTAGCCGAGGCGGAGACCGCCGCCATGCTCGGGGTCATCGATCAGGCCTACCTCTACCCCTTGCTTGAGGCGCTCGCCGACCACGACGGCCCTAGGCTCATGCAGGAGGCGCAGCGCATCGACGCGCGCAGCCTGTCTCTGGAGGCGGTGCTACAAGACTTGGCCAGCCTGCTCTACCAGCTGAGCGTCGCCCAGATCGTGCCCGAGGCGGTGGCCGAGGACATGCCGCAGCGCGACCGTCTGTTCGCGCTCGCCGGTCGCCTGGATGCCGAGACCGTGCAGCTCTATTATCAGATCGCCACCCTGGGCAGGCGCGACCTGGAGTGGGCGCCGGATGAGTATGCCGGCTTTGCCATGACGCTGCTGCGCATGCTGGCCTTCACCCCAGAGGGGCTCGCAGGTGCGCAGCGCAAGGCTCAAACCGAGGGCAGTGCGGGGTCTGCCCATGCATTCGCCATCCCTAGCGGGGAAGACGGCAACGCTTCACGCACGTGCACGCCGATCCCTGCGCCTGCCACCGCGGCAGAACCCGCCGCTGTCGGCGCCCTCGACTGGCTAGCCCTGACCGAGCGGCTCAGCGGCGGCGCCAAACAATTGGCCTTGCACTGCAGCGTGGCCGAGTATAGCGCCAACAAACTCCGCTTGCGCCTTGCCGAGGCGCACAAGCCCTTGCTCGAGAGCTTTGGCGACAAGCTGCGCGTCCTGCTGCGCGAGGCACTCGGCGAGAGTTTGCGCCTCGAATTCGAATTCGGCGACACCGCCGGATCTTCGCCCGCCCAAGTCACGGCGCGGCAGCAGGCCGCGCGCATGGCCGAGGCGCAGGCAGCCATCCGGGACGACCCCTTCGTGCAGGCCGTGTTCCAGCGCGACCCCAACGCGGCGATCACGCGCATCGAGCCAGTTTGAACCGATTAGGGGAACCTCTGCAGAACCCCGCGAGCGGGATGGAGGGCCCGGCGCACGGAGCGCTAGCCGCGAGACATAACAATTAGTTAGGCGAGGGAGCGAGCACCGCGCAACGCAGCAATGCGCCCGCGCAGCCGGTTATGCAGAGGTTCCTTAGGCTTGATTCCCGACACGCTAGGAGATTAAATCCCAAACTCAGGCTTACAGGAAGAGACGATGATCAAAGGCGGAATCGGCAACCTGATGAAACAGGCGCAACGCCTGCAGGAAAATCTGCAGAAGGCCCAGAGCAAGATCGCCGAGCTGGAGGTGGAGGGCGTCTCCGGCGCCGGCCTGGTCAAGGTAATCATGACCGGCAGGCACGATGTGAAACGGGTGCGCATTGACCCTTCACTGCTGGGTGAAGACAAGGAGATGCTGGAAGACCTGATCGCCGCAGCAGTCAATGATGCTGTGCGCAAGGTGGACAGCGCCACGCAGGAGATGCTCGCCAGCGTCACTGCCGGCATGCCCTTGCCGCCCGGGATGAAATTCCCCCTCTGAAAAGGCCATGGAAGCTTGCGAGAGTTCGTGCGACTGGGGCTTACCCTAGCCATTCCTCATGCCGAAGCATGCATCCCCCTACCCTCGCCGCGCTCATCGATGCCATCGCCGCCCTGCCGGGCTTGGGGCCGAAATCCGCTGCGCGCATCGCCTACCACTTGCTGCAGCGTGACCGACCGGCCGCGGCCCGGCTCGCCAGCAGCTTAACGGCCGCCTTGGAGCGCCTGCGCCTCTGTGAACGCTGCAACAACTTCAGCGAAACGGCGATTTGTGCGCTGTGCGCAAATCCGCGCCGCGACCCCCGACAGCTTTGCGTCGTCGAGATGCCCGTGGACCTCAACCGTTTCGAGGAGACACACGCCTACTCGGGTCTTTATTTCGTCCTCATGGGCCGCCTTTCCCCCCTCGACGGCATCGGCCCCCGCCAGATCGGCCTCGACCGGCTGCTGCAACGCGCCTGTGACGGGGTAACCGAGGAGGTGATCCTCGCCACCAATTTCACGGTCGAGGGCGAAGCCACCGCCCATTACGCGGCCGAGCTGCTCAAGGCGCGTGGCCTCAAGGTCACGCGCATGGCCCGAGGAGTACCCGCTGGCGGCGAGCTGGAGTATGTCGATGGTTTGACCATCGCCCAGGCATATCTGGATCGCCGCCCAATATGAACCGTCATACCCTCCCTGCCGACGACGCCTTGGCGCGCGTCAACTACATGACCCAATGAGCTTTCCGGCTACCGAGGCCCCTAAGCCGCAACCAGGTTTGGAGAGCGTTCAGCTTCTGGAGCGTCTGTCTGCCAGCCTGGACTTTCCTGCCTTTTCGGAGGTGATCGCCCAGGTCAATCGCCTCACCACCACAGAAGACGCGCATGCCGAGCAGCTCACTGCGATCATCCTCAAGGATGTCGCCCTGACCAACAAGCTGCTGCGGCTGGTCAACGCCGCCCAGTTCGGCCGCTTTGGGCATCAGCCGGTCAGCACCATCTCGCGCGCCGTAATCATCCTTGGCTATGACACGGTGCGCGATGCTGCCTTGTCGCTGCTCCTTTTCGAGCATCTGCACAACCACGCCCAGGTTCAAGAGCTCAAGGCCGAGACCATCGATAGCTTTTACTGCGGCGTCCTTGGCAGGTTACTCGCGCGCCAGCTCGGCTATCGCGACACCGAGCAGATGTTTATCTGCGCCCTGTTCCGCAACCTGGGCAAGCTGATGGCGCGACTGCACTTCTTCGAGGCCACCAAGCAGGTGAGCGCCTTGGTGCAGCAACAGGGCATGAGCGAAGCGCGCGCGGCGAGACAGGTGCTTGGCTTAAGTTATGACGAGATTGGCGAGGCCGTTGGTCGGCATTGGCGGCTGCCGGCCAGCATCCTGCAAGCCATGCGACCGCTGCCCGAAGGGCCGGTGAAGGCCACGACGGACCAGCATCAGATCATCGCCAATTTGGCCCTGGAGCTCTCCGAGGCAGTCAAAAGCACCCCCAACGCGGCATTGCAGAAAAAGGTGGGCGACATCGCGCGGCGCTACGCGGACTGCATCGCACTATCCCCCACACAGCTGGTAGAGGCGATCTACCAGGCCAGCGAGGTCGCCGAACAGGAACTGGCGGCGCTGCACACGGACGCCCGCCAAAGCCCGTTATTGCGCAGGCTGTTCGAGCGCAGGCCGGCGGCTCCCGCCTCGGCAGAGCCGCACCTAGAGCTAGCGACTGAACCAGCAGCCGAGGGCAATCCTGAGGCCGTCCTCATCGATGGATTGCAGGAACTCACTCAATTGCTGCTCGAGCAGGCTCACCCGAACGCCTTGCTCCAGGTCGGTGCCGAGCTCCTATACCGCACCGGCTGCTTTGACAACGTGATCTTCTGCGCCGTCGACCCAGGCAATCAGTTTCTTACCGCCCGCATCGGCCACGGCACCGACTGGGCAAACCTGCGCAAGAACTTTCGCATCCCCCTCGCTTTCGAGGCCGATGTTTTCCACGCGGCAATCGCCAAAGCGGCAGACATCCTGATCCACGACACCGGTGCAGCGAGCATCCGCAACCGCATCCCCGAGTGGTACCGGAACCTGCTGGACGCCAAATCTTTTCTGCTCCTGCCCATCTCCATCGGCAACCGCTGCGTAGCCATGATCTACGCCGACCGGCGTGACGCGACATTACGGCTCTCCCCACAAACCCTGGGCCTGGTCAAGTCAGTGCGCAACCAGATCACCCTGGCGATGCGCGGTCCGGGCCGCCATTGATCGGAGCTTATCCATGGACCTTACCCCCTTGACCGCGCTCTCCCCACTCGATGGCCGCTACCGCCGCGTCGCAGCGCGTCTGGCACCCTATTTCAGCGAGTACGGCTTGATCCGCTACCGCGTGCGCGTGGAGCTCGAATGGCTCAAGGCCCTGGCGCAAGAACCGGCGGTTACCGAGGTGCCGTCCTTTTCCGCCGCCACCCTAGCCGAACTGGATGCCCTAGCCAACGGTTTCTCCCTAGCAGACGCCCAGCGGGTGAAAGCGATCGAGCAGACCACCAATCATGACGTCAAGGCGGTGGAATACTTTCTCAAGGAACGCCTGGCCGACAACACCGAGGTGATGCGCGTGAAAGAATTCATCCACTTTGCCTGCACCTCGGAGGACATCAACAACCTCGCCCATGGCTTGATGCTGCGCGACGCCCGCGCCGAGGTCCTGCTGCCGACGCTCAGGCAACTACGCGATAAGTTGCAGGCGTTGGCCGTGCAGTTTGCCGACCTCCCGATGCT
This sequence comes from Thiobacillaceae bacterium, assembly GCA_041640815.1. GTDB lineage: Bacteria > Pseudomonadota > Gammaproteobacteria > Burkholderiales > Thiobacillaceae > JANWZL01. The sequence continues at coordinate 3,013 of JBEPZO010000011.1, read as the reverse complement.
CGCGCGCACCCATGGCCAGCCAGCCACACCGACGACCTTGGGCAAAGAGCTGGCCAACGTCGTCTACCGGCTCGACCGCGCCCTTGTCCGCCTCGCCAGCGTCGAGATATTGGGCAAGCTCAATGGCGCCGTCGGCAATTACAACGCCCACCTGGCCGCCTATCCCGAGGTGGACTGGGAGGCCGTCGCCGGCCGTTTCGTCGCGTCGCTCGGTCTCGTGTTCAACCCCTATACCATCCAGATCGAGCCGCACGACTACATGGCCGAACTGTTCGATGCCTATGCCCGCGTCAACAGCGTGCTCATCGACCTCGACCGGGACGTCTGGACCTATATCTCGCTCGGCTATTTCAAGCAAAAGGTCAAGGCGGGCGAGGTGGGCTCCTCGACCATGCCGCACAAGGTCAACCCGATCGATTTCGAGAACTCCGAGGGCAACCTGGGGCTCGCCAATGCCATGCTGCGCCATCTTGCCGAAAAGCTGCCCATCTCGCGCCTGCAGCGGGACCTGACCGACTCCACCGTGCTCAGGAACATGGGCACGGCGCTCGGTTACAGTCTGCTCGGCTATGAAAGCTGTCTCAAAGGGCTCGACAAGCTGGAGGCCAACCCCGAGCAGCTTATGGCCGACCTCGATGCCAACTGGGAAGTGTTGGCCGAGGCCATCCAGACCGTCATGCGCCGCTACGGCATCGCCAACCCGTATGAGCAATTGAAGGCCCTGACCCGCGGCAAGCGCGGCATCAGCCGCGACACCCTGGCCGAATTCATCCAGGGGCTCGACCTACCGCCGGCGGTCAAACAGCGTCTGCTCGAGATGACGCCAGCCAGCTACACGGGCAAGGCAGCCGAGCTCGCGCGGCGCATCGGCGCCCCTTCGCGCTAGCCCTGATGCGCTTCGCAGCGCCGGATGCCCCTCATCCGCCTGCCGAAGCCTTGCGCGCGTGTGCTACACTGAACAGTCCGAGCCGCCATAGCCGCGCATCGAGATGGAACTCTTGCAACAGATCAAAGACTTTCTCATCCCTGAGCTCGACGCCATTCGTCAGGAGCAGTCGGCGATACGCGAGCGGCTCAACAGCATCGATCTCCACCTGGTCGATCAGAGCCGGCGCATAGATGAAACCAATAAACGCATCGACGAGACCAACAAGCGCATCGATAAACTGCAGGCCGACCTCATCGGCCGCATCGATGAGACCAACCAACGCATCGACAAGCTGCAGGCCGACCTCATCGGCCGCATTGATGAGACCAATAAGCGCATTGACGAGACCAACAAACGCATCGATGAGACCAACAAACGCATCGATGAGACCAACCAACGCATCGATAAACTGCAAGCCGACCTCATCGGCCGCATCGATGAGACCAACAAGCGCATCGATAAGGTACAGGCCGAAGTGCGCGTGGATCTCAACGAAGTGAACCGGCGGCTCGACCGCCTGTATGA
>JBEPZO010000011.1:0-1460 GCA_041640815.1 Thiobacillaceae bacterium | reverse complement strand
GCATCGATAAACTGCAAGCCGACCTCATCGGCCGCATCGATGAGACCAACAAGCGCATCGATAAGGTACAGGCCGAAGTGCGCGTGGATCTCAACGAAGTGAACCGGCGGCTCGACCGCCTGTATGAGGTGATCGTGCGGCGCGATGAGCACGTGGGGCTGGAGAACTGGGTGCGCGAGCTCGACCGCCGGCTGGATGCCCTGGAACGCCGGGCCGCCTAGGCTGGCGAGGCCTATCTCCCAGATGGCGAGCTCAATAGGACGAGCATCGCCACACCCCGCTGGCTAGCCGATGTCCATCTACCAGGCACCGCTCGTGCTACGCCTGCGGCGCTCCAACCTCAGCCGTGTTGGTCTTGCCGGGGTGGGGCTGATGGCCTTGACCGCCATTGCCATGGCGGACCTGCCCACTTATGTGCGAGTTGTCGCCCTGCTGGCAGCGGGCATGCTCACCTGGCAGGCCTGGCGCGCACCCATGCCACTCGAGCTCAAACTCAACCCCGACGGTCGGCTGCACTGGCGCGCTGCCGCGTCCTCCTGGCAAGAAGTGAGCCTGCTGCCCAGCAGCACGGTGACGCCTTGGCTGTGCGTACTCGTTTGCAGGCCAGCCGGCCAGAAGCGGCCGCGCCACTTTGCCCTGTATCCGGATAGCCTCTCTGCGGACGACTTCCGCCGGCTGCGGGTTTGGCTGCGCTGGCGGGCGCGCATCGAAGGCACCGAAGCCGCCGGTGACGCAAGCGCGCGCACTTGAGGGGGCATTCGTTTTTACACGCCCGGGGTGTCAAGCGCCGCGAAAGTGCTGGCCAAGGGCTGCCAGAAAAGTCGGTCAGCCTATGGCCGGCATGTGCTAGACTGAAACCACTATTGGTCACTGCCGCCGCCCGCCGACATGGAGCTACTGCAACAGATCAAAGACTTTCTCATCCCTGAGCTCGACGCCATTCGTCAAGAGCAGTCGGCGATACGCGAGCGGCTCAACAGCATCGATCTCCACCTGGTCGATCAGAGCCGGCGCATCGATGAAACCAATAAACGCATCGACGAGACCAACAAGCGCATCGACAAGGTGCATGACGACCTCCTGGCGCGCATCGATGAGACCAACAAGCGCATCGATGAGACCAACAAGCGCATCGATGAGACCAACCAACGCATCGACAAGCTGCAGGTCGACCTCATCGGCCGCATCGATGAGACCAACCAACGCATCGACAAGCTGCAGGTCGACCTCATCGGCCGCATCGATGAGACCAACCAACGCATCGACAAGCTGCAGGCCGACCTCATCGGCCGCATCGATGAGACCAACAAGCGCATCGATAAGGTACAGGCCGAAGTGCGCGTGGATCTCAACGAAGTGAACCGGCGGCTCGACCGCCTGTATGAGGTGATCGTACGGCGCGATGAGCACGTGGGGCTGGAGAACTGGGTGCGCGAGCTCGACCGCCGGCTGGATGCCCT
>JBEPZO010000010.1:0-55592 GCA_041640815.1 Thiobacillaceae bacterium | reverse complement strand
AAGCGTGAATTCAAGCTGTTGCGCAAGGAAGTCGGGGCGGAAGAGATCGCAGAGGTCGTCTCCCGCGCCACGGGCATCCCCGTAGCCAAACTCATGCAAGGCGAGCGCGACAAACTGCTGCACATGGAAGAGCGGCTGCACCAGCGCGTGGTCGGTCAGGACGAGGCGGTTCGCGTCGTCTCGGATGCCATCCGGCGGTCTCGTGCCGGTCTGAGCGACCCCAACCGTCCCTATGGCTCATTCTTGTTCCTCGGGCCCACGGGTGTGGGCAAGACCGAGCTATGCAAGGCGCTCGCAGAGTTCTTGTTCGATTCCGAGGAGCACATGGTGCGCCTGGACATGAGCGAATTCATGGAGAAGCACTCCGTGGCGCGTTTGATCGGCGCCCCGCCGGGCTACGTCGGCTATGAGGAGGGGGGATACCTGACGGAAGCGGTGCGACGCAAACCCTACAGTGTGATCCTCCTCGACGAGGTCGAGAAGGCGCATCCAGACGTGTTCAACGTCTTGCTACAGGTGCTGGACGACGGTCGCCTCACCGACGGCCAAGGCCGCACCGTGGATTTCCGCAACACGGTCATCGTCATGACGAGCAACCTGGGCTCGCAGATGATCCAGGCCATGTCAGGGGATGACTATCAGGTGATCAAGCTCGCCGTGATGGCCGAGGTGAAGAACTATTTCCGGCCGGAGTTCATCAACCGCATCGATGAGGTGGTCGTCTTCCACGCCCTGGATGAGCAGCACATTGCGAACATCGCCCGGATACAGCTCAAGCATTTGGAGAACCGTCTGGCCCAGATGCAAATGAAGCTGGAAGTGAGCGACGCCGCCATCGCCGAGCTGGCCAAGGCGGGTTACGATCCGGTCTATGGCGCCCGGCCGCTGAAACGCGCCATTCAGAGCGAGATCGAAAACCCCTTGGCCAAGGAGATCCTCGCCGGCCGCTTCGGTCCGAAGGACGTCATCCGCGTCGATGTAGAAAACGGCCGCTTCGTGTTTGAAAACGTGATTGAGGCCGAGGTGGTGTAAGCGCAGTGACGAGTGTGCGGAAGACGAGAAGCGGATGCACACGAACGAGTTTCGGCGAAGGCTAACCTGCCGCGAGGCAGGTTAAGCCCGCGCAAGCGGGCGGCCGCAGCCCAAACGTGATCGAGGCCGAGGTGGTGTAAACGGCTGTCCAGTGGCAATTAGCGTATGCTGGCAATAGCGAAACCAGTTCGGCGGGAGTTGGCCGGCGCGAGGGGGCTCATTCGTCAGCCGGCCGACCCGCTGTTGGGAGGAAGGCAGATGAAAGCGTTTCATTTGGGCATGGCGCTCGCGGCATGGTTGACGGCAAGCTTAAGCGGTGCTGCGACCCTCGACGATGTCGGTGCCGTCCCGCATCTCGATGCGCGTGGGCGGTCGGCTTACGCTGAATTCCTCGCCGCGCCAAGCCCGCGTGCCTTCGTCATTGCCCCGGGTGGTAGCTGGGCCTGGCGGGCGGCGATGCCCAGCACGGACATGGCGCTGGCGGAGGCGCTAAAAGACTGCCAGCGTCACACCGAGCAACGCTGTGTCCCCTATGCCGTGGATCACGCCGTGGTCTTCGACGCCCGGGGCTGGTCCCGCTTGTGGGGGCCCTATGCGACCAAATCGGAAGCGGCGCGGGCGCCGGTTGGCGTCAAGAGGGGGCAGCGCTTTCCTGATCTGAGCCTGACCGATGCAACCGGTCGGGCACGCTCGCTTTCGGATTACCGCGGCAAGGTGGTGGTCGTGCATTTTTGGGGCTCTTGGTGTCCGCATTGCATCAAGGAACTGCCAGACATGCAGCGGCTCTACGCCGGTTGGCGGGGCTCAGACGACCTCCGCTTCGTTCTGATCAGCGTGCGAGAGCCATTTCAGCAATCTCGCCAGTGGCTGCGACAACACAAGCTCAGCCTGCCCCTCTACCACGGTGGGCCGACGGCCGAGCGAGAGGGCAGCTTCCGTCTCGTCGGCGGTGGCAGCATCCGCGACCGTGAGCTGGCGCGTTTTTTCCCTACCACCTACATCCTGGATAAGCACGGTGTGGTGGTCTTCGCGCACGCTGGACCGGTGGCTAGGTGGTCTGAACTGGACCCTTTCTTGCGCGATGTGATTCTCCGTTCAGGTCGATGACGTCCCACTCAGTGGTGTCGAGGGCAGTAGCTCTGCCATTAGTCTATGTTGTGGGCAAAACATTTTCGCGCGGTGACGACTGGCAGCCTATTATTCTTGACAAAACTCGCCACACTTCCCAAAACCGCGGTTTCGATATATCGCGGGTCAGAATTCTGAGTAGGTTGAGTAGCAAAGCTAGTCGTGAACCTCCTCCCAGCCAGTGATCATGGCTTTGATGTGTGAGGTTAAGGTGGGACCGGTGGTAGTGAGATAAACATGCACGATCAGGAACGCGAGCATCAGGAAAGCGGCCAGGGTATGAAAGAAGGCGACCCATTCCAGGGAGAGGAAGCGGTCCCAGCCCCAAGCCTCCCACTTGTCGTAGAAGATGTAGAACCAACCGGTGAACCAGATCAGCGGCCCGATGAACACCATTACCACGAGGTAGGCCAACCGCTGCAGGGGGTTGTGTTTTCGCAGCGTCGTAGGCTTAAAGGGGTGGGGGGCATTGGTGAAGATGCCATAGGTGTAGTACTTGATCATGGCATCGACCTTCTGCAGGGTGGGGATGTACTGCTTCCACTCGCCGGTGGTGAAATGCCAGAAAATGGCAAACACCCATAGGCCTACCAGCGTCCAGGCCGCAGTCGTATGGTAATTCACGGCCTTTTCGAAGCCGAATAGCCGGTAGCTGCCGTGGATTTCGAAGCCGGTGAGCAGCAGGAAGATGATCAGCCCGGCCTGCGACCAGTGCCAGAAGCGCTCAAAACGCTTGAAGACGTAGATCTTTTCGCTCATTTCTCTGCTCCTTTGCGGGCGATGTAGATGCGGATGCCACCGTGTACGACTACACCGAGCAGCGCTAGGCCGGCGAGCCCCCAGCCAACGGTGTCAAGCATTTTGTTCGCGTGGCGGCCAGGCATGTAGATGCCGGGCACTTTGTCGAGGCGGCCAACGCCGACAGCCGGCGCATGGCATTGGGCACAGGTGAGCGCATCCTCCTTGGGGGCCACCATGTGCGTGATGGGCCAGGACATCTCGGTCGAGACGAAAGCGAATTTGCCGCTGTATTCGGCGCCGATCTCGCGCATCCCGTACTCAATGGCCTTGTCCCAGTTGAAATTGGACCAGAACGCGGCATCGTCTTTGCCGAAGGTGTGGAAGACCACCAACATGTTGTTGCCGACATCGTAGGGTTGCTTGCCGCGGAACACCTTGATCGGCCAGATTTTCGACTTGCCGTCGGTGGGGCTGCCTTCGAAGCTGTTGATCTTGACGACCTTGCTCGGGTCTAGCTTGGTTTCACGCAGGGTGTAGTTGACCTTGCCGTTGAACCAGATGTATTCGGGGATGACATTGGTCTCGTACTTGAAGTCCCCTTTCTTGCTGTCGTAGGCGTCGTGGCCGGCGCTGTCCTTCACCTTGAAGGGCTTACCGTCTTTGTCCAGCTTGCCGGCGGTCGACCAGTCCCACCACATCTTGGTTGCTTTGCCGCCGCGGGCGAATTCGGGAATGTGACAGGTCTGGCAGGCGATCTTGCGCGCATGCGTGTTGAGCCTGGTCGTGTCGTGCGGTGTATCGCCATGGCAGGCCTGGCAGCTCGCTGGATTGGCGTTCGCCGCTTTGCTGCCGCGGATGAGCTGACCCTTGGGGGCTGCCGTCGGCGTATAGCGGCTGCCGGGCACCTCGTGGCCGGTGGTCAAGTGACAGGTGCCGCAGGAGAAATTCAAGCCATCCTTGTCCATGTGCACATCGAGGTGCCTGCTCGGCATGGTGAGGGAGCTATCGAGGTCGCCATGCTTGACGGCATCGCCACCGCCGCCGTAGAAGTGGCAGGCGCCGCAGGTCCGGCGGCTCGTCTTGCCGACGCTCTGAGCCACCTTCTTCAGGTCCACCGCCTTGACGATCTTGCCCGAATGCGGTGGATATTCAGTGTCCTTGTAGGGTGGGTGGCCCGCCCAACCGGGCAGCTTGCGATAGGTGCCGGTGGTGTCGTGACAGACCAGACAGTCGACATTGGCCTCCGAGGTGAAGTCGAAGTTTTGGTCCTTCCAACCGTAGCCGACATGGCAGGCGGTGCAGAACTCGTAGTTAGAGGGCACCGCCGTGCAGAAGTTGTTGATCACATGCTTCTTGCCCAGCCTTTGCTGGGTCTGCGGGTTGAGGAACTCCCACGTCCAGTGCTTGCTCTTGTGGACTTGTTTCGCCGCCTCGGTGTGGCAGAGCAGGCAGGCCTTGGTCACCTCTGGGCCGGTGGCAAACGGGCGGTCCAGCTCCTTGAATTTGCTGTGATCAGCGGTCGAGGCGGCAGCAGCGCCTTTGTCCCCCCCCTTGGTGCCGTCGGTAGCGGTGGCGCCCGCCGCCGTAGGCCCCATCTTGGGCGTGGAGGGGGCCGTTTCGGCCCCAGCGTGAGCGGTTACGAGTGCAAGTAGGGCGAACGCTGCCAACTTATGCCTACGCATGGATCGACTCGGCAACATGGCTGACTCCTCGGGCTCGTTAGTATTAGGCGTACGGTCTCAACAGCCCCCTCCACCACCTCCAGCTCCGCCCGTCGCGCCCTCGGCCTTAGGCAGGATGATCTGTGGCGCCGGCTTGCTGGGGTCCATGACAAGGAAAAGCTTTTGGTCTTCAGCTACCTGAGACATGATCTCGGCTACCGTCGGACCAAACATCTTGCCCATCAGGCCGGCATTCATCGTGCCGATGTAGACCTTGCCATCATTCTTTTTGTAGACGGAGATCTTGCAAGGCATGAGGATGGAGAGGAAGCGCACCGTGTCATCCTTGAGGATGGGCTTCGAGTACTTGGTGCTGCAGGCCTCGATCATCTGCACCGGTAGGACATTGCCTCCGTCGGCCTGGATTGCCCTGGCGGGGTTGCGCAATCCCGAGAGGGACCAACCTTTGGCCTTCAGATCCGGGTTATCGACGATGTTGTGCTGGATGCGGGCGATGGTCTCCTCAAAACCAAAAGGGCTTTGTACTTCGTTGAACATCAGGCGTGGCATGGCGAGATAGCCACCGACGGCCGTAGCGAGCACGCCGGCGATAAAGCCGATGAGCGCTTTTAACATAATCTACTCCTCCTCATGAATAATGCAGTGTGCATATTAGTGTCTGATGATATGCTTTACAACCAAGCATTTAGCTCAGTTATTCCACGCCAACGGGCCACCCCCTAGGTAAACGCTGCCGAGCGCGGCGAGCTGCAGTAAGCGGCCGGCGCCAACACCACGCCACGCCGCAATGCGCCTGTGCAGCCGTTTATCCTGCAATTCCCTCGCTCGACATCGTTCAGAGCTCGCCCTCCGCCGCAGCGCGCATGATCTCGTCCATCTTGCGGTTGATCTCCATCGCTCCCTTCCATAGCTCGTCCGTGATGCCGAGCTGGCGCTCGTAACCCGCCACCCAATCCAGATTCCAGTCGAGCATCAACACCCAGATGTCCTTGTTGGCATCTTCCATGATCGCGATGCGGCAGGGCAAGAAGACGATGAATTCGGGAGAAATCCTTAGCAGGTCACGCCCGACCTTGATGTCGCAAAAGGAGTAGACCTCGATGCGCGGCGCTTCCATGTCGCCGAGCACGGCCTGGAAGTCCTTCCACATCAGGTTTTCACCGACCTTTTTGAAATTCAACTGATTGGCGCGCAAAAACAGCGAGTCGCGCACATCGTCGAAGCTCAAGCCGGGCTTGGCCTTGTACTTGCGCGCGAAATAGTTCATGGCATCGGCCATGTCCATGCGCAGGAAAAAGGTCATCAGCGGCAGCATCATCTGCATCATCTGCACCTTCTCCTGCTGGCTGATGATGCGTCGCATGGTGTATGGCTTTTGCGGTTTGGGTTGCGGCACGAGCATCGGGATGAAGAACGGCACACCGTAGGTCGGCGGCGGTGGTAGATATTGCATCCAGGGGTTGACCGGGAGCTGTTGCGCCCGGGCCTGACCGGCTAGCAGGGCTAAGGTGAGGATCAGGGTCAGTGGTCTCCAGGCCATCTTGAACATATCAAGCCTCCTCGCTCGGTCATGACAACAGGTGCTGCAGAACGAAGGGTAGGATACCCCCCGCCAGGTAATACTCGATCTCGATGGGGGTATCCAGGCGCAGTTTCAGGGTTACGCGTTGAGATGCACCATTGGCGCGATGGATGACCAGGGTCAACGCCTGCTGCGGCCGGATGCCGTCTTCGAGCCCGACTAGATCGAAGGTCTCGCTGCCATTCAAGCCCAGGGTGGCGGCATCCTCGCCAGGCATGAACTGCAGGGGCAGCACGCCCATACCAGCGAGATTGGCGCGGTGGATGCGCTCGAAGCTTTTGGCGATGACGGCCTTGACCCCCAATAGCTGGGTGCCTTTGGCCGCCCAGTCGCGCGAGGAGCCGGTGCCGTACTCTTCGCCGGCAAAGATCAACAGGGGCACGTTCTCCTGCCGGTAGCGCATGGCGGCGTCGTAGATCGACAGTTCCTCGCCGCTCGGCTCATGCCGAGTAAAGCCACCCTCGCGGCCGGGCAGCATGAGGTTGCGGATGCGCACATTGGCGAAGGTGCCGCGCATCATCACCTCGTGGTTGCCGCGACGCGCGCCATAGCTGTTGAAGTCGGCCGGCTGCACGCCGTGCGCGAGCAGGTATTTGCCCGCCGGGGTGGAGGGCTTGATGCTACCGGCCGGGCTGATGTGATCGGTGGTGACGGAGTCGCCGAAGATGGCCAGTGCCCGGGCACCGCGTATGGCCGGCTCCGGTTTGCTGGACTGCTTGAAAAACGGCGGCTCCTGGATGTAGGTGGATCGCGCATCCCAGGCATAGACCTGACCGGTCGGCGCCGGTATGGCATCCCACAGGGGGTTGTTGCGAGCGAGGTCGGCGTAGAGACGGCTATAGAGGCTTGCCTCTGCTGCCTTGGGCAACAGGGCGGCCACCTCCTCGGCACTCGGCCAGATGTCGTGGAGGTAGACCGGACCGTCCTTGCCTTGACCGATCGGTTGCCGCTCGAAGTCGATATCCACCCGTCCAGCCAAGGCGAAGGCCACCACGAGCGGCGGGCTCATGAGGAAGTTGGCCTTGACGTTTTGATGCACGCGCGCCTCGAAGTTGCGGTTGCCGGACAGCACGGCACAGGCCACCAGGTCGTGCTCGAGGATGGTTTTTTCCACCGCTGGCGGCAGCGGGCCGGAGTTGCCGATACAGGTGGTGCAACCATAGCCCACCACCGAGAACCCCAGCTGCTCCAGGTAGCCCAAGAGCCCTGTCGCCTTCAAGTACTCTGTCACGGCGCGTGAACCGGGCGCTAGGCTGGTCTTGACGTGGGCTGGCGTGTATAGCCCTTTCTCTACCGCCTTTTTCGCCAGCAGTCCGGCGGCGAGCATGACGCCTGGGTTGGAGGTATTGGTGCAGGAGGTGATGGCGGCGATGACGACGTCACCATGCTTGAGTGTGCCGCCGCCTTCGATCGGATGGCTGGCGAGGAGATCCTTCTCGCGCTTGCCATAGCCGCCGTCCTCGACTGGCAAGGTGAGCAAGGTGCGGAACGACTCCTTGAGCGCATAGAGGTTGATGCGGTCTTGCGGTCGCCTGGGCCCGGCCACCGAGGGCTTGACCGTGCCGAGGTCGAGGGTGAGGACCTGGCTATAATCGCACTGGCCTTCGGCGGGGATACCGAACATGCCCTGGGCGATGAAGTAGTTGCGCAGGGTATTGACGTGATCGGGGCTGCGGCCGGTGGACAAATAGTACTGGCAGGTCGCCTCATCGACCGGGAAAAAGCCCATGGTGGCGCCATACTCGGGTGCCATGTTGGCGATGGTGGCGCGGTCGGTGACCGGCAAGGCAGCAGCGCCCTCGCCGAAGAATTCGACGAATTTGCCCACCACCTTGGCGCGCCGCAGCATCTCGGTGATGGTGAGCACGATATCGGTGGCCGTAACCCCGGCTGCGGGTCGGCCGATGAGATGCACGCCGACGACATCGGGGGTGAGGAAATACACCGGCTGGCCGAGCATGCCGGCCTCGGCCTCGATGCCGCCAACCCCCCATCCCACCACGCCGAGACCGTTGATCATGGTGGTGTGGGAGTCGGTGCCCACCAGGGTGTCGGGATAGTAGACGCCATCCTTTTCCATGACGCCGCGGGCCAGGTATTCCAGATTGACCTGATGCACGATACCGACGCCGGGGGGGATGACCTTGAAGCTGTCAAAGGCCTGCATGCCCCACTTTAGGAACTGGTAGCGTTCCTGATTGCGCTCGAACTCGATCTTCATGTTCTGCTCGAGCGCATCGGGCCGCCCGAAGACATCGACCTGCACCGAGTGGTCGACCACCAGTTCCACCGGTGCAAGCGGCTCGATGCGGGCAGGGTCCTTGCCAGCGCGCAGCGCGGCGCTGCGCATGGCGGCAAGATCGGCCAGCAGGGGCACGCCGGTGAAATCCTGCAGCAGGATGCGCCCGACGATGAAGGGGATCTCCTCGGTGCGGTCGGCATTCGGCTGCCAGTTGGCCAGGGCGCGCACATGCCGCTCGGTGATTCTCCGCCCATCGAAGTTGCGCAGCAGCGATTCCAGCACGATGCGCAGGGATACCGGCAGCCTGCTCACGGCGCCGATGCCGGCCTTTTCCAGCTGGGGCAGGGAATAGTAAACACCGGTTTTGCCGTTGCCGGCAGCAAAGGTTTGGCGAGTGTCGAACAGGCTGTGCATGGTGCTAGGGTGTGAGCGTACTGGAATCTGGGATAGAAAACTGAGTGTTATTCTAAATGAGGTTGACCACCTTCACGCCGACGATGAGCGATCTCAAAGCACGTGCCCTTGCCTATCATGCCCAGCCTCGACCAGGAAAGCTTGCGGTCGAGCCATCGAAACCCTGTGCCACGCAGGCCGACCTATCGCTCGCCTACACGCCGGGTGTGGCCGAGCCGGTGCGCGAGATCGCCCGTGACCCGGAGCTGGCCTATCGCTACACCGGCAAGGGCAATCTGGTGGCGGTGGTGACCGATGGCAGCGCCATTTTGGGATTGGGTAACCTCGGGCCCTTGGCCGCCAAGCCAGTGATGGAAGGCAAGGCCGTGCTGTTCAAGCGGTTTGCCAACATCGACGTGTTCGACATCGAAATTCAGGCGGCTTCGATCGATGAGTTCGTCCGCACGGTGATCAACATCTCGCCGACCTTTGGCGGCATCAATCTGGAGGACATCGCCGCGCCGCATTGCTTCGAGATCGAGCGTCGGCTCACCGAGGCGTTGGATATCCCTGTCTTCCACGACGACCAGCATGGCACGGCGGTGATCATTTGCGCTGGCCTGATCAATGCGGTGCACATTCAGGACAAGCGCCTCGAGGAGGTGCAGATCGTGTGCCTGGGCGCTGGCGCCGCGGGCATCGCCTCCATGAACCTCTTGGTGGAGATGGGGGTACCGCGCGAGCACATCACCTTGGTCGATAGCCGGGGGGTGGTCCATGCCGGCCGCAGCGACCTCAACCCTTACAAGCTGGCCTTCGCCAAACACACCGAGCTGCGCACGCTAGAGGAGGCCATGCGGGGGGCGGATGTCTTCGTCGGTGTATCGGGGCCGAACTTAGTCACGCCGGCCATGGTCAGCGCCATGGCCGAGCGACCGGTGGTGTTCGCCTTGGCCAATCCGGACCCGGAAATCTTGCCCGCGCAGGCCCTCGCCGCCCGATCCGACCTCATCATGGCCACCGGGCGCTCGGACTACCCGAACCAGGTCAACAACGTGCTGGGCTTCCCCTTTATCTTCCGCGGGGCGTTGGATGCGCGCGCGCGCCGGATCACCAAACCCATGCTGGTGGCGGCCGCGCGGGCCCTGGCCGAGCTAGCCCGCGAGCCGGTACCGCGAGCGGTGCTCGAGGCCTATGGGGTCGAGCGGCTGACGTTTGGGCGCAACTACATCTTGCCCAAACCCTTCGATCCGCGCCTGATCGAGCGCATCCCTCCAGCGGTGGCCGCGGCGGTCTGAGCTGATGCAAGCCGGAGCGTACCGCTCGTGCCGCCCGCGCGACGGCTTTCAGCCCACATGGGACGGCCCGGCGCGTCCTGACATGGGCCCGACCAGACGCCGCAACCTCCCCCCTTTGTGCACCCTCCGCATGCCGGTTGGCGCTTGGGTGTCGATCTTGCACCGGTTGAGCGGCGCTTTGCTGGCGCTGGCCGTACCGCTGCTGCTCTACGCCCTCATGCTCAGCCTGCGTTCCGCGGCCGATTTCGCGCGGTTGCTCGCCTTCGTCGATGGGGCACTGGGCCGGCTGTTGCTCATCGGCTTGCTCTGGGCAGGTTCGCACCACCTATTCGCAGGAATGAGGCATCTTGCGCTCGATCTAGGTTGGGGTGTGCAACGTCGGCGTGCCCGCCAGACGGCCTGGGCGTGCCTGGCGTTGGGGTTGGGCCTGACCGGCATACTCGTCGTCTGGGGATGGTGATGCGCACCGCCGTCGGCGCTCGGCACGGCACCGGCACCTGGCTGCTGCAGCGCGCCAGCGCCGTGGTGATGGCGGTTTTGTTGCCGCTCATCGTCGGCTACCTGCTATCGCAGGGGGCGGGCGATTATGCTGCCTGGCGCGCCCTGTTCGCGCCACTACCCATGAAGCTCGCCGTTTTGCTCTGCGTGGCGGCGATGTTGCTGCATGCCTGGCTCGGCCTGAAGGAGATCCTGATCGATTACGTGCATGTCACCGCCATCCGCCTCGCCCTCTATCTGGCCATCGCCGCCGCCTACCTGGCCTGCCTGATGTGGGCGGCAGACATCTTGTGGAGGCTCGCGCCTTGATCGCCAAGCGTACCTTCGATGCCGTGATCGTCGGCGGCGGCGGCGCCGGGCTGCGCGCGGCGCTGCAGCTTGCCCGCTACGAGCACAAGGTGGCGGTCCTGTCCAAGGTGTTTCCGACCCGATCGCACACCGTCTCTGCCCAGGGCGGCATCACCGCGGCCCTAGGCAACGTGTCTGAGGACCACTGGCACTGGCATATGTATGACACGGTCAAGGGCTCGGATTACCTGGGCGACCAGGACGCCATCGAGTTCATGTGCCGCAATGCCGCCTCTGTCGTCTACGAGCTCGAGCACATGGGCCTGCCGTTTTCCCGCCTGCCCAACGGCAAGATCTACCAGCGGCCATTCGGCGGACAATCCAAGCACTATGGCGGCGAACAAGCGGTGCGCACCTGTGCCGCCGCCGACCGCACCGGCCATGCCTTGCTGCACACCCTATACCAGCGCAATATCGCCGCACGCACCCAATTCTTCGACGAGTTTTACGCCATCGATCTGGTGCGCGATGCCGAAGGGTACGTCCTCGGCGTGGTCGCCCTCCAGATCGAGACCGGTGAGCCGTGGCTATTCGAGGCACGTGCCACGCTGCTCGCCACGGGCGGCGCCGGCCGGGTCTATCTGCACTCCACCAACGCCCTGATCAATAGCGGCGACGGCTTGGGCATGGTGTTGCGGGCAGGTCTGCCGCTGGAAGACATGGAGTTCTGGCAGTTCCACCCTACTGGCATTCCGGAAGTCGGTTGCCTGATGACGGAGGCCTGCCGCGGCGAGGGCGGTTATCTAATCAATCGGGAGGGAGAGCGCTTCATGGCCCGCTACGCCCCCCATGCCTTGGATCTCGCCTCGCGCGACGTCGTCGCGCGCGCCATCGCCCAGGAGATCCTGGCCGGCAGGGGCTGCGGCGAGCGCGGCGATCATGTGCTGCTCAAGCTGGATCACCTGGGCGAGCAGACGATACGCGAGCGATTGCCCGGCATCCGCGAGCTCGCCATCCGCTTTGCCGGTGTCGACCCGGTCAAGGCCCCCATCCCGGTGACGCCGACCGTGCACTACATGATGGGCGGGATCCCCACCAATCTGCACGGCCAGGTCGTCACGCCCGTGCGCTATGGGCCCGAGGAGGCCGTGCCGGGCCTTTATGCCGTGGGCGAGTGCGCCTGCGTCTCGGTGCATGGCGCCAATCGGCTGGGCGGCAACTCCCTGTTGGATTTGCTGGTCTTCGGCCGCGCCGCCGGCGAACACATGCACGAATACCTGCGCGACAACCCCTATCCCCGCCCGATGCCAAAAAGCGGCCCAGAGCCCGCGCTCGCGCGCTTGGCGCGCTGGGACAGGCGCACCGGAGGGGAGCGCATCGCTGCCATCCGGGCCGAGATGCAGCGCATCATGCAGGCGCATTGCGGCGTCTATCGCAATGAAGCGAGCTTGCGACAGGGTTTGAGCAAGCTCAACGAGGTGGAGCAGAGGCTGGCCGATGCCGTCTTGCAGGACCACAGTCGCGTGTTCAACACCGCCCGCATCGAGGCCCTGGAACTGGAGAACCTGCTCTGCATCGCTCGCGCCACGCTGGTCTCGGCGCTCGCCCGCACGGAAAGCCGCGGCGCGCATGCGCGGCAGGATTACCCCCAGCGCGATGACGACCATTGGTTGCGGCATACGCTGTATTTCCGTGCTGGCGACGGCCTGGATTACAAGCCGGTGCGGCTCAAGCCGCTGACGGTCGAACCGTTCATGCCCAAGGAAAGGAGCTACTGAAAGATGCGCTTTCGCATCTACCGTTACGATCCCGAATCGGGTGAGGGGCCGCGTATGCAGGATTATTCGCTTGAGATCGACGCGCGCGGCAAGATGGTTTTGGATGCCCTCCTAGCGCTCAAGGAGCAGGATGAGAGCCTTGCCTTCCGCCGTTCTTGCCGGGAAGGGGTGTGCGGCTCCGATGGCGTCAACATCAACGGCGTCAATGCGCTCGCCTGCCTCACCCCCTTGTCCTCGCTGCGCGAGCCGATCGAGATCAGGCCGCTGCCCGGGCTGCCGGTGGTGCGCGACCTCATCGTCGACCTAAGCCAGTTTTACCGCCATTACCGGGCGGTGAAGCCCTACTTGATCAACCTCGACCCCGAGCCGGAGCGCGAGCGGTTGCAAAGCCCAGCCGAACGGGCCGAACTGGACGGCTTGTACGAGTGCATCCTGTGTGCCTGCTGCACGACCGCCTGCCCGTCTTTTTGGTGGCACCCGGAGCGCTTTCTCGGCCCTGCGGCCTTGCTCGCCGCCTACCGCTTCATCGCCGACAGCCGCGACCAGGCCACGGAGGCACGACTCGACCAGTTGGAGGACCCTTACCGGCTGTTTCGCTGCCACATGATCATGAACTGCGTTGAGGCGTGCCCCAAAGGCTTGAACCCCACCGCCGCGATCGGCAAAATCAGGGCCATGTTGGTCAGCAGGGCGCTGTGACCGGCGCGGAGTTGAACCGGCTGCGCTGGCGATGTCGGCGCGGCATGCTGGAACTCGATGCCTTGCTGCAGTCCTTCATCGCAGACGGCTACGAGGCGCTAGGGCCGTTAGAACGAGCAGCCTTCCACCGCCTGCTCGAGCGAGAGGACATCGAACTATACGCATGGCTTACCGGCCGTGAAGCACCGCCCACGGACTTCCGATTCGTGGTGGACAAGTTGCGTTCTTGCAAGGTGAAACAACTATGACCCAACGCACCGCCAGGATCACCTTTAGCGACTCCGAGCAGGTCATTGAACTGCCGGTGCTCAAAGGCACGCTGGGGGCTGATGTCATCGATACGCGCCAACTGGCCGCTCACGGCTACTTCACCTACGATCCGGGCTTCCTCTCTACCGCCAGCTGTTCCTCAAGCATCACATACATCGATGGCGAGGCTGGCCTGCTCTACTACCGCGGCTATCCGATCGAGCAGCTCGCCCAGCACTCCGACTACATGGAGGTGAGCTATCTGTTGCTGCATGGCGAGTTGCCTACCGCCGAGCAGAAGGCGCAATTTTGCAACACCGTGCGCCACCACACCATGCTGCACGACCAGATGGCCTATTTTTTCCGCGGTTTTCGCCGCGATGCGCACCCGATGGCCGTCATGGTCGCGGTCGTCGGCGCCATGTCGGCCTTCTACAGCGATAGCTCCAACCCCTTCGACCCCGTACAGCGGGATATCGCGACCTACCGGCTGCTCGCCAAGGTGCCGACCATTGCCGCCTGGAGCTACAAATACAACATCGGCATGCCCTTCATGTACCCGCAAAATCGCCTGGGCTACACCGAAAATTTCCTGTACATGATGTTCGCCTCGCCGAGCGAGACGTATGAGCCCAACCCTGTCCTCGCCCGGGCCCTGGATCGCATCTTGATCCTGCATGCCGACCACGAACAAAACGCCTCGACCTCCACGGTGCGCATCGCCGGCTCATCGGGGGCCAACCCCTTTGCCTGTATCGCTGCCGGCATCGCCTCCTTGTGGGGCCCCCTGCATGGCGGCGCAAACGAGGCGGTGCTGAAGATGTTGGAGGAGATCGGCGATGTCTCTCGCATCGGCGAGGTGATCCGGCGCGCCAAAGATAAGAGCAACCCCTTCCGGCTCATGGGTTTCGGACATCGCATCTACAAGAACATGGACCCGCGCGCGGCGATCATGCGCCAAACCTGTCACGAGGTCCTCGACGAATTGGGGCTGCACGACGATCCCTTGTTCCGCATCGCGCTCAAACTCGAGGAGATCGCGCTGCAGGATGACTATTTCATTGCGCGCCGGCTCTATCCCAACGTCGACTTCTATTCGGGCATCGTGTTGCGCGCGCTGGGCATTCCAACGTCGATGTTCACCGCCATCTTCGCCATGGCCAGGACCGCAGGCTGGGTGGCGCAATGGCGCGAGATGCTCTCGAACCCAGGGCACAAGATCGCCCGTCCACGCCAGCTCTATACCGGCCACACGCGCCGAGACTACATCCCGCTCGAAGCGCGCCAATGAAGCGGATGCCCTCCGCCACGCTGCGCACCTGTCTTGCCCTGGTGTAAGGGAACGCGATTTCACATGCCGTCACAGGCCGCCCTTTACGCAGGCAATCTCGAGTACCTGCTCAGCTTGGAGCGACATAAGCCCGAACAATTCGAGTGTCCGCCCAGTGCGGCTGAGCTGGCGCCACTCGATGCCGGGGCGCAGCCGCCGGGAACGCTGCACGATGCATCGCGCCAGGTCGGGGTGCTGCAGCTGATCAATGCCTACCGCTACCATGGGTTCCGGCGCGCCAACCTCGATCCGCTGCAGCTTTATCCCATCGCTGAGGTTCCCGAGTTGGACCCCGCCACGCACGGGCTTACCGCCGCTGACTTGGACGAAACCTTTGCGACCGGCTCGCTCGCCGGGCCGCCGCGCGACACCTTGCGCAACATCCTCGCCCGGCTCAAGCGCGCCTATTGCGGCACCTTGGCGGCCGAGTACATGTATTTGAGCGATACCCGCCAGAAGCGCTGGCTGCAGCAGCGGCTCGAGGCCGGGGTGGGCCTGCGGCCCATCGACAGCGATCGCCAGCGCTGGCTGCTGGCGCAACTGACCGCGGCAGAAACCCTGGAAAAGGTGATTCATGCCCGCTACGCCGGCCAAAAACGTTTTTCCCTGGAAGGCGCCGAGGTTCTGATCCCGCTGCTCAACTACGTGGCCGAACTTGCGGCTGCAGCTGGCGTGCAGGAGATCGGGCTCGGCATGGCGCATCGGGGACGGCTCAATGTCTTGCACAACGTGCTGGGTCGATCGGCGCTGGCCTTGTTCGAGGACGAGCGCACCGTGCTCCCGGAAGGGGCGCTTACCGGGGACGTGAAATATCACCAGGGTTTTGCGCAACAGGTGCAGACCCGCGCCGGGCCGATTCGGCTCGCCTTGGCCTTCAATCCGTCGCATCTGGAGATCGTCAACCCCGTCGTGGAGGGATGGGTGCGCGCCCAGCAGCAGAAGCGCGGCGACCACGATGGTAGCCTGGTGATGCCGCTGCTGATCCACGGCGACGCCGCCATCGCTGGCCAAGGCGTGGTGATGGAGACCTTGAACATGTCGGCCACACGCGGGTTCACTACCGGCGGCACCCTGCATGTCGTGGTCAACAACCAGATCGGCTTCACCACCTCCGACCCGCGCGACATGCGCTCCAGCCTGTATTGCACGGATGTGATGAAGATGGTCGAGGCCCCCGTCTTGCATGTCAACGGTGACGACCCAGAGGCCGTGCTGCGGGCGGTGCAGATCGCCTTCGATTTCCGCATGGCCTTCCGGCGCGACGTGGCGATAGATCTGGTCTGTTACCGACGGCTCGGGCACAACGAACAGGACGAGCCGATGGTCACCCAGCCCTTGATGTATCGCAAGATACGCCAGCATCCGCCGGTCAGGGCGCTGTATGCCGCGCGGCTTACTGCGATGGGACGCCTGTCGGAACAAGAGGCGCAGGCCATGGTGGAGGACTACAAACGCAGCCTCGATAGCGTCCCGGCGCTGCCGCAGCGCCCCTACGCCCCGTATGTGGCCGATTGGCGTCCTTACCGGGGCAAGGATTGGCGAACGCCTGCCGTCACTGGGGTGGCGATCGAGCGGCTGCGTCAGCTCGGTCAGCGCCTCGCCACCGTCCCCCCCGGTTTCAACCTACACCCGCGTGTGGTCATGGTGATGCAGGCCAGGCGGCAGATGGCCGAGGGCACGCTGCCCCTTGACTGGGGGATGGCCGAGTGCCTGGCCTATGCCAGCCTGCTGACCGAAGGCCATGGGGTAAGGCTCACCGGCCAGGATTCTGGCCGTGGCACCTTCTTCCATCGCCACGCCGTGCTTTACGATCAGAAACGCGACCGCTGGGACGATGGCATCTACGTGCCGTTACAACACTTGGCGCCGGAGCAGGCCCATTTCCTCGTGGTCGATTCCCTGCTATCCGAAGAGGCCGTGCTGGCGTTCGAATACGGTTATGCCAGTTCCTCACCCAATGAACTGGTGATCTGGGAGGCACAGTATGGGGATTTTGCCAACGCCGCCCAAGTGGTCATCGATCAATTCATCGCCTCGGCGGAGGCGAAATGGGGGCGTCTTAATGGCTTGGTCGTTTACCTGCCGCATGGATATGAGGGGCAGGGGCCTGAGCATTCCTCCGGACGTCTTGAGCGCTTTCTGCAACTTGCCGCCCAGGACAACATCCAGGTTGTGCAACCGTCGCTGCCGGCCCAGCTGTTTCATGTGCTCAGACGGCAGTTGCTGCGTCCCTACCGCAAGCCGCTCATCCTGTTTACGCCCAAGAGCCTGTTGCGCTTGCCCGCCTCGGTATCCCGTCTGGAAGATTTGGCCGAAGGGGCCTTCCAACCCGTATTGTCCCCAACCGGCATCGATGGCAGCGCAGTCAAAACCGTCTTATTGTGCAGCGGCAGGATCTACTTCGATTTGGAAAACCGGCGGGCAGGGCGGGCAGATTTCGCTATCGTGCGCATCGAGCAGTTTTACCCATTTCCCGATCTGGAGCTAAAGACGGCGCTCGCTGCATTCCCTAACGCGCAGCGTCTGCGCTGGGTGCAAGATGAGCCACAGAACCAGGGCGCCTGGCGCTATATGGCCTATCACCTGCGCCAGCTCAGTCAACTGCCGATCGGCTATGTCGGCAGACCAGAATCCGCTTCCCCCGCCAGCGGCTATATGGAGTTGCACAAGGCACAGCTCGAGCAAATCCTGGATTCTGCCTTCGCGGATTGATTACACCTTACCCCTCCTAGGGCAGATGTCAGGAGGCGCAGGCTCGAATGGATTGTGCGAGGGCATAGTTGCGTTGCGTGGCATTGGCTTATGACCGGCACTGTGAACCAACGCAATTAACTGCGCCGATGTTGACCTACCTCGCCTCGCTGTTTCTTGTCCGAGCATTTGGCAGACCTCTCAGCTGACGTTGCGTGCTGGGCTCTTGGTCTTGCTCACGGCTTCCTACACCGTTTCCCACACACGGTGCGAACAATTAGACGTGAACTCATTAAGATCGCTGAATGCATACGCAAGTGTTAAGGAAACGCTGAATAGATCGGCTTGAGTGGGCGCATGGGTTTCGTAGCGAGGGTAGCGGCTTCAGCTGCGCCGCTTAATTGGCTACACCATGTTAGCCTACGCCAAAACTCCGTTTTGGCTTCGCCGCGACCATGTTGTCGCTCCCTCGCCTAACTTTGTTATGTCTCACGGCAAGCCGCTCCGTGCGCCGAGTTCTCCATCCCGCTCACGGCTTTCTTCAGCGTTCCCTTAACTGAAGGCGTTGCCGAAAGTTGCACCGAACCATTCCGATGAGATTCATCGTTTCGATCAAGCTCCCAGCATGAACGTCTTACTGTGTTAAGTTGCCTGACCGCGCTAGATACGAAATTCGTCTATAGATCTGCCTTCCGCAAGGGCACGGACGAGCCAACCTGGTTTTCGACCTTTCCCACTCCACTGCTCACCCGTAACTGGATTGCGGAACTTAGCAGCCCCTATACTACCTTTCTTGCGACCTCGGCCGCGAGGGGTAAGCCCGAGGTCTTCCACAGTGATGCCGTATTCGACCATTTTGGCCTTGATCTCGGCGATGACAGCGGCAATCTCCTCTTTGCGGGCTTCTTCGGCGAGTTTTTGTAAAGCGGCTATTTGTTCCTGTAGCTCTTTGTAACGCGACATGAATGGCTCCTTGACGAGAAAGGGGATGTGAAGATGATACACGATAATTATATTAGATGAAAACTAAACCATAGAACAGGTAGTGATCGCGTTCACAGGGCATCGATCCTTTGTAGTGGACGAAAGGTCTGCCTGTCGGCACGCGCGTAAGACTTTGCCAGCTACAGATAAACTATGCTCGTGTATGCTATTCCAGGCCCCAGATGTGTAAAAGCCTGCAGCCGATCCTAGCCCAGAGGGCTATTTAGCATTGGTAGCCGAATGTAGTGGCTTGCTTCTACGCTAAAGGTTCGCTATGCCACCGGTGGGGGTAAGAGTGTTAGGGGTATGTCTCCCTTGTCAGACACATGTGCGATGGTAAGCGTAGAATCGAACTGCGGCTTAAGGGGGATGAGGTATGGCGATAGTCGCCGGAGTTGTCGCAGCAAGCCTTATTTTCATTTGATACGGGTGGAAGCCGCGGTGAGCAGTTCAACTTCAGGTCGAAGCGTGTGTGGGCTATAGGCAGAAAACGAATCCAACTCGGTTGTGTTTTGAGCTCACGAGATGCAG
Source organism: Thiobacillaceae bacterium (assembly GCA_041640815.1). Taxonomy (GTDB): domain Bacteria; phylum Pseudomonadota; class Gammaproteobacteria; order Burkholderiales; family Thiobacillaceae; genus JANWZL01. Next base: position 36,446 of record JBEPZO010000010.1, on the reverse strand, counting down.
ATCTTGGTCACCGGCGGTGCCGGTTACATTGGCACCCACACCTGTGTGGAGCTGATCCATGCCGGCATGGAGCCGGTGGTGGTCGACAACCTCTGCAATAGCAAGGCAGAGGCCTTACGTCGGGTCGAGCGCATCACCGGCAAGCGACTCACCTTTTATCGCGCCGATATTCGCGACAAGGCCGCGCTGCTGGACATCTTTGCCCGCCACCCCGTGCAGGCCGTGGTGCATTTTGCGGGCCTCAAGGCGGTGGGGGAGTCGGTGGCGCAGCCGCTACGCTATTACGACAACAATGTCGGCGGCACGCTCACGCTGTGCGAGGCCATGTTGGAGGCGGGGGTCAAGCGCCTCGTCTTTAGCTCCTCGGCCACCGTCTACGGCGAGCCGCATGCCGTGCCGATCCGCGAGGATTTTCCCGTCGGCGCCACCACCAACCCCTACGGTCGCAGCAAGTACATGATCGAGGTGATCCTACGCGACCTGCAGGTCGCCGATCCCGAGTGGCGCATCGCCCTGCTGCGCTACTTCAACCCAGTGGGGGCGCATGAGAGCGGCCTCATTGGCGAAGACCCCAACGACATCCCCAATAACCTCATGCCTTACATCGCGCAGGTGGCGGTGGGGCGGCGCCCCTATCTGAATGTCTTCGGCGGCGACTACCCCACGCCGGACGGCACCGGCGTGCGCGACTACATCCATGTCGTCGACCTTGCCCTGGGCCATGTCGCGGCGTTGCGCTACCTCGAGAGCCATCCTGGCGTCGTTACGGTCAATCTGGGGACGGGGCGTGGCTACAGTGTGCTGGAGATGGTGAGGGCCTTCCGCGCCGCCAGTGGGCGTGACATCCCTTACCGCATGGCACCTCGCCGGCCGGGCGATATCGCCTGTTGCTACGCCGACCCCAGCTTGGCCGAACAGCTCTTCGGTTGGCGCGCCCAGCGCGGCATCGAGGCAATGTGCGCCGACACCTGGCGCTGGCAGCGCATGAATCCGCAGGGCTACGGGGATTGATCGCACCGGACGCGCTGCCCGGGACCCAATCCAATGCGCGCATGGGGGGAGGGGTGCGGCTAGGCGAGGAAGGGGTTCACCACGACAAGACCATCCAAGACTCGTCCGTCCTGAAGGTCTTCGGAATACAGACGGCAGGCACCAGCGTTCAGGGCGGTCTCGACGATCAGGCTGTCCCAAAACGACAGCCGCTCTCTTTGCGCGCGCTGTGCGGCATTCAGGATGAGATCTCTATCGACCTGGCTGACGGGTAGCTGCGCCAGGTATTGCAAGGCCTGCACCGCCGTATGGGAATCGAGGGGGGTGGCCAGCTTGCGCGTGACGGCGACATAAAACTCCTGTAACACCTGGGTGCTCAGGACGGCATGGCCCTCGGTGACTTCGCGCTCCAGAAGCTCTCGTGCCCTGGCCTGTTTTTCCGGGGCATCGGCATCGAACAGGTAGACCAGGACGTTCGTGTCGAAGAACGTCCGCATCAGCGCCTCTCGTGCAGTTCGTCGCGCGTCCAGCGCCGATCACCAGCGCGGGAGTGCGCCGATCGCGACAGCTCCAGCAAGGCCTGCATGGCCTGGATGTGACTGGACCTGCAACCCGCATAGGCCTCGAGATACTCCCGTAACAGGGCATTGACCGACGTGCCTTGTTCGAGCGCCTTGAGACGGGCTCGCCGCAAGGCTTCGTCATCGACCGTAATGGTGAGGTTGCTCATGAGGTGCGAATATCCTGTGTTACACGGGATCAGTGTAGCACAAAGATATTCGCTTCAGGTACCATCCGCTACACAAGCGTTCACTGAACAATCGGACCATCCATGATCCTCGTCACTGGTGGTGCCGGCTTCATCGGCGCCAATTTCGTCCTCGACTGGCTCAAGCAAAGCGACGAGCCCATTCTCAATCTGGACAAGCTCACCTACGCCGGCAATTTAGATAACCTGGCCAGCCTGCGGCATGACCCGCGCCATGTCTTCGTCCAAGGCGATATCGGCGACCGCGCACTCGTGCGCCGCCTGCTCTCTGACTATCGGCCGCGCGCCATCATCAATTTCGCTGCCGAAAGCCATGTCGACCGCTCCATCCACGGGCCGGAAGATTTCATCCAGACCAACGTCGTCGGGACCTTTCACCTGCTCGATGAGGCGCGCGGCTATTGGCTGTCGCTGCCAGCTGCTCAGCAGGCTGCCTTTCGCTTCCTGCACATCTCCACCGACGAGGTCTATGGCTCGCTCGGGCCCACCGACCCGCCTTTCACTGAGACCACGCCCTACGCCCCCAATAGCCCCTATTCGGCGTCGAAGGCGGCTAGCGACCACCTGGTGCGCGCTTATCACCACACCTACGGGCTGCCGACACTGACCACCAACTGCTCCAACAACTACGGCCCCTACCAGTTCCCGGAGAAGCTGATCCCGTTGATGATCCTAAACGCGGTCAAGGGCCGGCCGCTACCGGTCTATGGCGATGGCCTGAACGTGCGCGATTGGCTGTATGTCAGCGACCACTGCGCCGCCATCCGCGAGGTGCTGGCGCGCGGTCGGGTGGGCGAGACCTATAACATCGGCGGCTGGAACGAAAAGACCAACCTCGAGATCGTGCACACCGTCTGCGAGCTGCTCGACGCGCTGCGTCCAGACCCTGCCGGCAGCCACGCCCGGCTCATCACCTTCGTCAAGGACCGTCCCGGTCACGACCGCCGCTATGCCATCGATGCGCGCAAGATCGAGCGGGAATTGGGCTGGCGGCCGACCGAGACCTTCGCCAGCGGCATACGCAAGACCGTCGCCTGGTACCTCGAGCACATGGACTGGGTGGAGCGGGTCACGAGCGGTGAGTACCGTGAGTGGGTGGATAGGCAGTATGGAAATGGATGATGGGGAATGAGGTGTGGCCAGGTCGGGCAAAGCGGGATTCGTGCCACTGCCCTCGGTGGCAAGGGAGGTTGTTGCGTGTGTTTTAGACTCAGCTACCCAGCGCAGTCGAGCTGGGGTAGCCCCCTGAGCATGCGGTAGGCGAAAAGCTCAATCGGGTATCTCGCCTGGTTACGGATTTGCAGATATATGACGAACGATGATTGAGCCCATGCTTTCTTCCCACCCTCCAACCCCCAGCCTTCATCCCCAACGCAAGGGCATTATCCTTGCCGGCGGCTCTGGCACGCGGCTGTATCCCGCCACCCTGGCGGTGTCCAAGCAGCTGCTGCCAGTGTATGACAAACCGATGATCTATTACCCGCTCTCCACCCTGATGCTGGCGGGCATCCGCGACATCCTGGTCATCTCCACGCCACAGGACACACCGCGCTTTGCGCAGCTTCTGGGCGACGGCGGCCAGTGGGGGCTTTCCATCTCCTATGCCGTCCAGCCGGCGCCGGAGGGACTGGCCCAGGCCTTCATCATTGGCGCCAACTTCATCGCCGACGCGCCGAGCGCCTTGGTGCTGGGCGACAATCTGTTCTATGGCCATGACTTGGCGCAGGCGCTCAAGGCTGCTGCTGCCCGCGAGCATGGGGCCACCGTATTCGCCTATCCGGTGCACGACCCAGAACGCTACGGCGTAGTGGAGTTCGACGCCGCGGGGCGTGCGGTCAGCATCGAGGAAAAACCCGCGCAACCCAAGTCGCGCTATGCCATCACCGGGCTTTACTTTTACGATCGCCGCGTGGTGGAGATTGCCAGAGGACTTAAGCCTTCCGCGCGCGGCGAACTGGAGATCACCGACATCAATCGCCAGTACTTGGCCTGGGGCGAGCTCGATGTCTACATCATGGGGCGGGGGCATGCCTGGCTCGACACCGGTACGCACGAGACCCTGTTGGAGGCGTCGCATTTCATCGCCACTATAGAGCGGCGTCAGGGTTTGAAGATCGCTTGTCCAGAAGAGATCGCGTATCGCATGGGCTACATCGACGCCGCGCAAGTGGAGCGGTTGGCCGAGCCGCTGAAGAAGAACGCCTATGGCCAATACTTGTTGAGCTTGCTCAAGGTCGGGGTTTTCTGATGAAGGTCATCGAGACGGCATTACCTGGGGTGCTGATCCTGGAGCCGCAGGTCTATGGTGACGCGCGGGGCTTTTTCATGGAGAGCTACCACCGCCGACGCTTCGCCGAGCTGGGCTTGCCCACCGAATTCGTGCAGGACAACCATTCTCGCTCTGTGCGCGGCGTGTTGCGGGGCTTGCATTACCAGATCATGCAGCCCCAGGGTAAACTGGTGCGCGTGGTGCGCGGCGCCGTGTTCGACGTCGCGGTGGATCTACGCCGCAGCGCGCCCACCTTCGGCCGTTGGGTGGGGGTGGAGCTGAGCGAGGAAAACAAGCGCATGCTGTGGATTCCGCCCGGCTTTGCGCATGGTTTTCTGGTGCTCTCCGAGGTTGCCGATTTCCTCTACAAGACCACAGATTTCTACGCCCCGGAGCACGAGCGCTGCCTGCTGTGGAACGACCCGGCGCTCGGCATCGCCTGGCCGATCGACGGCGAACCGATGCTCTCGGCCAAGGACAAGGCGGGCAAGGCATTGGCAGAGGCGGAGGTCTATCCGTGAACATCCTGCTCACCGGTATCACGGGCCAGCTTGGCTGGGAGCTCAAGCGCACCCTCGCCCCGCTTGGGCAGGTGGTCGCCTTGGACAGCCGGGCGCTAGACCTCACCGACGCCACCGCCATACGCCGTCAGGTGGAGGCGATCGCGCCGCGCGTGATCGTCAACCCGGCTGCTTACACCGCCGTGGACCAGGCTGAGCGCGAGCCGGAACGCGCGCGGCTGATCAATGCCATCGCGCCCGGCATTCTGGCCGAGGCGGCGCGGCAGTGTGGGGCGCTTATGGTGCATTACTCCACGGACTACGTCTTCGATGGCAGCAAGGACGGCCCCTATCAGGAAGACGACGTCGCCAAGCCGCTGAACGTCTATGGCGCGACCAAGCTCGCAGGAGAGGAGGCGATTCGCGCCAGCGGTGTGCGCCATCTCATCCTGCGCACCAGTTGGGTCTATGGCCGGCGCGGGGGCAATTTCCTACGCACCATGCAGCGGCTCATGCGCGAGCGCTCGGAGCTATCGATCGTCGACGACCAGGTCGGCGCGCCGACCTGGTCGCGCCTCATCGCCGAGGCGACGGCGCAGATCCTAGCCCAGTGCCTGTCTCCGGCGCGCGGCGCGGACCGGCCCGAGCCCTGGGGCACCTATCACCTGACCTGCAGCGGTGCGACCTCCTGGTACGGTTTCGCTGCCGCCATCGCCGAGCTCGAGGGCCATGGCACACGGCTTAACGCCATACCGAGCACGCAGTATCCCACGCTGGCGCGTCGGCCGGCCAATTCCCGCCTCGATAACGGCAAGCTCGCGCGGGTGTTCGGGCTCAGGTTGCCGCACTGGCGTGAGGCGCTCAAGCTCTGTCTTGAGCAGACCGATTAGTTGGCAGTCCCCTTTGCTTGAGGAGCCGATGCCCATGACGCTCTACCCCGTCATCCTCTCGGGCGGTTCAGGCACCCGCTTGTGGCCGCTGTCGCGTGTGGCGTTGCCCAAGCAGTTGTTGCCGCTGGCCTCCGAACTGACCCTCGTGCAAGAGACGGTGTTGCGCTTGGACGGGCTGCCGGATGTGGCTTCACCGCTCATCGTCTGCAACGAGGAGCACCGTTTCCTCATCGCCGAACAGATGCGCCAGATCGGCATCTCACCGCTCGGGATCTATCTCGAACCGGTAGGGCGCAACACTGCGCCGGCGGCGGCCGTCGCTGCGCTCGTGTTGAGCCGACTTGACCCGGATGCGCTGCTGCTGCTTTTGCCTGCCGATCACCTGATCGCGGATGTCGCGGCCTTCCATGCCGCCGTCGGCGAGGGGGTGAAGGCGGCTGCCCAGGGGCATCTGGTCACCTTCGGCATCGTGCCCGACTCGCCGCACACTGGCTACGGCTACATCCAGCAGGGTGAGCCCTTGCCGGGCACGGCTGCGCGCCGGGTCGCCCGTTTCGTCGAAAAGCCGGACCGCGCTAGCGCCGAGACCTTCGTCGCCAGCGGCGAGTATTACTGGAACAGCGGCATGTTCCTTTTCCCGGCCCAGCGTTTCTTGAGCGAGTTGCGCAGCCTAAGACCCGACATGGTGCTCGCGTGCGAGCAGGCCTTGGCGCGCGGCCGGCGCGATCTGGACTTCTTCCGGTTGGATCACGCGGCGTTCGAGGCCTGTCCGGCCGACTCCATCGATTACGCAGTGATGGAGCACACCCGCCACGCTGCGGTGGTGCCGGCGCAGATGGGCTGGAACGACATCGGCGCCTGGTCCGCCCTCTGGCAGGTGGGGGCGAAAGACCCACACGGCAACGTCAGCCGTGGTGATGTCTACCTGCATGAGGTGCACGATAGCTATGTGCGGGCCGAGTCGCGCATGGTCGCCGCCATTGGCGTGCGCGATCTCATCATCGTCGAGACCGCCGACGCCGTCCTGGTGGCCGAGCGCAGCCGTGCCCAGGAAGTGAAAAAGGTGGTCGACCACCTCAAGGCCCATGCCCGCAGCGAGCATGCCTTCCACACCCGCGTCTACCGACCCTGGGGCTGGTACGAGGGCATCGACGCCGGCGAGCGCTTCCAGGTCAAGCGCATCATGGTCAAGCCGGGCGAGAAACTCTCGCTGCAGATGCACCACCATCGCGCCGAGCACTGGATCGTCGTCTCGGGGACAGCACGTGTGACGCGCGACGGGCGCGAGGAGTTGCTGACCGAGAACCAGTCCACCTACATCCCGCTCGGCACCCCGCACCGCCTGGAAAACCCCGGTAAGATCCCGTTGCATTTGATCGAGGTGCAATCTGGCGCCTACCTGGGCGAAGACGACATCGTCCGCTTCGAGGACGCCTATAGCCGTACCTGACCCAGCCCCCATGACCTTGATGTCGGGCGCCGAGATCGTGCGCGCCTATCACCGGGCGAGCAAGCATCACCTCGACCGTTATGCCCCAGGCCCTGGTCATCTGGACTGGGCCAACCAGCCCGACCCTTTCCGCGTCTATGCGGGTTGCGAACGCATCGAGCTACCCTTGTTGGCAGACCGCCTAGACGTGAGCTATGCCGACGTCCGCGCCGGCCGTCTGCCGTCGCCAGCACCTCTCGATCGCTTGCAGCTAGGCGCCTTGTTCGAGCTCGGGCTGGGCCTGGCGGCGTGGAAGGCATATGGCGGCAGCCGTTGGGCGCTGCGCTGCAATCCCTCCAGCGGCAACCTGCATCCGACCGAAGGATATCTACTCGTGCCGACGCTACCTGGCCTGCCGGCCGGCGTCTATCACTACGTCAGCCGCGACCACCTGCTGGAGCGGCGAGCCGAACTGCCAGCGCAGTTGCCTTTGCCGGCGTGCATCGGCTTGACCTCCATCGTCTGGCGCGAGGCCTGGAAATACGGGCTGCGCGCCTTTCGCTACTGCCAGCTCGACACCGGCCATGCCATCGGCGCGCTCGCCTTCGCCGCCGCTGCACTGGGTTGGCGGCTGAGGCTGCTCACCCAGGTCTCTGAGGCCCAGCTTACGGCCTTGCTCGGGCTCAACCCATCGCAAGACTTTGCGGCGGCCGAGCCGGAAATGGCCGAATGCCTGCTCGCGCTCGAGGCCGATCAGGGGGCTGGCGATGTCGATCTGGCTGCCATCCTCGCTGCCGCAGGGGAGGTTCGTTGGCAGGGCAGGGCAAACCAACTCAGCCCCGCGCATCGGGTTTGGTCCGGCTTAGAGGAGGTGGGCCTCGCCACCGTCTTTCCGGCAACGGGGGGGACGCGGTCTGCCTACCTGCCACCCGTGCGGCCGCCAGCACCGGCCTTGGCCCAGGACCTGCCGCTACCGCGCCTGATCCGTCAGCGGCGCAGTGCCCAGGCCTATGATGGCGTCACGCGCATGGCGGCCGACACCTTCCTCAGCCTGCTTGCCCGTCTGCTACCGGCGGCTGGCGTGCCGCCATGGACGGGCTGGCCTTGGCCGCCGGCCGTGCATCTTATCCTGTTCGTGCATCGCGTCGACGCCTTGGCGCCGGGACTCTATTGTCTGGTGCGCAGCGCCGACGATCTGCCAGCGCTCAAGTCGGCCATGCGTGCGGAATGGCTCTGGCGCAAGGTAGGGCCTGCCGAGATGCCGCTGTATCTACTGTTGCCGCACGACATGACCGCCATCGCCGCGACGCTCGCTTGTCATCAGGCCATCGCCGCCGACTCGTGCTTTGCCGTGAGCATGCTGGCCGACTTTGCCGGCATCGATGCCGAGCCTTGGTCGTACCGGCAACGCCACTGGGAGGCCGGCCTCATCGGCCAGGTCCTCTATCTGGAGGCGGAGGCAGCGGGTCTGCGCGGCACAGGTATCGGCTGCTTCTTCGACGACGAGGTGCATCGCTTGCTTGGGCTGCAATGCGAGGGCCGCTGGCAGGTGGTGTATCATTTCACCGTGGGCGGCGCCTTGGAGGATAGGCGGTTGACGACCCTCCCACCATATCCCGAAGACTACTCCACACGCAGCTAGGCATGTCCAAGCGCATCTCCGGACCGCCCCGCCGGCCGCGCGAGCCGGTGGCCCGAGTCGTGCGCCCGCCACAAGACTGGCAGCGGCGCCTGCCGGACAAGGGCCGTCAGTCTCCCCCTACGAGAACCTCAGGCAATCGGGGGGGAGCGAAAGACGGGTGTCGCGGCGCAAGCGCAGGAAAAACGGCCGATCCACCACGCTCGGGCGTATAATGCTCGGCCATGCAGGGCGTTGATATCGTCGTACGGCAAAAAGCCGGCAGATGCCGGCTTTTTCGTCATGGTGCCCAGGAGAGGACTCGAACCTCCACGGAGTTGCCCCCGCTAGGACCTGAACCTAGTGCGTCTACCAATTCCGCCACCTGGGCAAGAGGCGCGCATTCTATCGATCCCCCTATCTGCATGTCAACGAGGACAGCTTGAGCAAAACCAAGAACATCCGGCGCGCCCACAAGGCCTTGCGCTGGCAGGACCCTTTCCTCGAGCGGGAAAGGCAGAAATACGGCCACCCTTTGCCCAGCCGTGAGTTCTTGCTGCAACTGCTGCAAGAGGCCGGCGAACCGGTGGATGCGGAGGAGTTGGGCAAACGTCTTGGGCTGGAACCGGAGGAGTGGGAGGGCTTCTTCAACCGACTGCGCGCCATGCAGCGCGATGGCCAGCTCCTGTTCAACCGCCGCGGCGCGCTGTGCCTGCCCGACAAGATCGAACTCAAGGTCGGCCGTGTCGAGGGACATCCGGACGGCTATGGCTTCTTCGTGCCCGATGACGGCTCGGGCGACATGTTCCTGTCCGAAAAGGAGATGCACGGCGTGCTGCACGGCGATCGGGTGTTGGCCCGCGCGCACGGGGTGGATCGGCGCGGGCGCAAAGAGGCCAAGATCGTCGAGGTGCTGGAGCGGGCCAACCACCGGCTGGTGGGGCGTTTTTACACGGAAAAAGGCGTACAGTGGGTGGTGGCCGAGAACAAGCGCATCAACCAAGACATCCTCATCCCGCCGGGGGCGGAGCTCAAGGCCAAGCTGGGCCAGGTGGTGATGGTCGAGATCGTCGATCAGCCCACCAAGCACACCCCCGCCACCGGCCGCATCGTCGAGGTGCTCGGCAACTATGCCGATCCGGGCATGGAGATCGAGATCGCTCTGAGGAAATACGATCTGCCGCACGTCTTTTCCGATCAGGCCCTGGCGCAGGCGCGCCAGTATCCCAAGGGGGTGACCAAGCGCGACCTCATCGGGCGCGAGGACTTGCGCGATCTGCCCTTCGTGACCATCGATGGCGAGGATGCACGCGATTTCGACGACGCCGTCTATTGCCAGCCGCAGGGCAGGGGATACAGGCTTTGGGTGGCCATCGCCGATGTGTCGCACTATGTGCAGCCGGGCTCACCGCTCGACCGCGAGGCCTACGCGCGCGGCAACTCCGTGTATTTCCCGCGTCGCGTGATCCCCATGCTGCCGGAGGTGCTGTCCAACGGTCTCTGTTCGCTCAACCCTGACGTAGACCGGTTATGTATGGTGTGCGAGATGGACATCGCCGCCAGCGGCAGCATCAAGAAGTACCGCTTCTACCCGGCGGTGATGCACTCCAAGGCGAGGCTGACCTACAATGAGGTGTGGGGCTGGCTCTCCGGCGCCGTCAAGCCGCCGCGCCGCCAGGCTGGGCTATTGGCTCACCTCGAGCACCTCTATAGCCTGTTCAAGATCATGCTCAAGGCGCGCTGGGCACGTGGCGCCATCGATTTCGAGACGCTGGAGACCAAGATCCTGTTCAACGAGCAGGGCAAGATCGAGAAGATCGTGCCCTATGAGCGCAACGACGCCCACCGCCTGATCGAGGAATGCATGCTGGCGGCCAATGTCTGCGCCTCGCAGTTCCTGCAGAAAAAAAAGCACCCCACGCTCTACCGCGTGCACGAGGGACCCACGCCGGAGAAGCTGAAAGCGCTGCAGGAATTCCTGGCCGAATTCGGGCTCGTGCTCACCGGCGGCGACGACCCGCGTGCCCGCGACTATGCCGAGCTGCTCAAGAAGATCAAGGGACGGCCAGATGAACAACTGCTGCAGACGGTGATGCTGCGCTCATTGCAACAGGCGCAATATAGCCCAACGAACGTCGGCCACTTCGGCCTGGCCTACGAGGCCTATACCCACTTCACCTCCCCCATCCGCCGCTATCCGGACCTCCTCGTGCACCGCGCGATCAAGGCCTGCCTCGAGGGCGGCCAGTACAACCCCGGCGACTGGGAGGAGATCGGCGCGCACTGCTCCATGACCGAGCGGCGCGCGGATGAGGCCACGCGCGATGTCGTCAACTGGCTCAAGTGCTTCTACATGCAAGACAAGCTGGGCGAGGAATTCGATGGGGTGGTGAGCGCGGTGGTGAGCTTCGGCATCTTCGTCACGCTCAAAGACGTCTTCGTCGAAGGCTTGGTGCACGTCTCCGACCTCGGGCGCGACTATTTCCACTACGACGCCGCCCGCCACCAGATGCTGGGCGAGCGTACCGGCCAGCGCTACCGCCTTGGCGACAAGGTGCGGGTGCGCGTGGCGCGGGTGGACCTCGAGTCGGCCAAGATCGATTTCATCTTGGCCGAGCAGCAGCCAACCGACACGGCAAAGGCAGTGGCCGCGACGAGCAAGACCACTTTGGCGACGCAGGACAAGCCAGCGCAAAAGGAGCGGTCCGGCAAGGCGAGCGGACAGACCACTCGCGGCAAGACCGCTGCAGCCAAGCAGGCCAGCGGCCGCTCCAAGGGCAAGGCCGCCGGCAAAGCGAAATGAGCCCCATGGCAGCGGCTTACGGTTGGGGCGATAGCCGCCCGCGTAGCGGGCTTGACTTGCTTGCCGGGCGGTTAGCCGGTGCCGAAGCCGATGTCGGGTCAGCATGCCATCTGAGTCGGTAGCCGCGAATGGGTCAGCACACGCTCATCCTCGGCTTTCACGCCGTATTGTCGCGGCTCAAGCACCATCCTGAGAGCCTGCACCTCATCTATCTCGACGAGGGGCGGCGCGACAAGCGGGCGCGCGATGTCTTGCGGCTTGCCGAGGAGCGGGGGGTGCGCGTCGTCCTGAGCGATGCGGCGCGGCTCGATGCCATGGCGCACGGCAGGTCGCAAGGGGTGGCGGCCTTGGCCGAGCCAGTGAGGCTCGCGCAAGACCTCGCCGAGCTCCTTGAGGGCCTGGGCGAACCGGCGCTGTTGCTGATCCTGGATGGGGTGACCGACCCGCATAACCTGGGCGCGTGTTTGCGCACTGCCGACGCCTTCGGCGCACATGCGGTGCTCGCGCCCAAGGACCGCGCCGCCAGCCTCAACGCCACCGCGATCAAGGTGGCTAGCGGGGCAGCTGACAACGTGCCCTTCATCGCCGTGACCAATCTGGCACGCACCCTGCGTGAGCTGAAGGCAAGAGAGGTGTTCATCGTCGGCGCCGATCAGCAAGGCGCAACCAGCGTCACCGCTGCCGATCTCGTCGGCCCCCTCGCTCTGGTGCTGGGGGCGGAGGGGACGGGGCTTAGACGCCTCACACGCGAGCATTGCGATATGCTTGTGCGCATTCCGATGTATGGCCGGGTGGAAAGCCTCAATGTATCGGTTGCGGCCGGAGTGTGCCTTTATGAGGTGCGTCGCCAGCGTGAGCGGCACGCAATGGAAACGTTCTAGACCATGTACGACCTGCGCATCGACCAAGCCTGGGCTCTGTTCAATCGCAGTGAGCTGCTCTATCGCCGCAGCGAGGTAGAGGCCGCCCTGGATCATTTGGCCAGCCGCATCAACGCGGCCATGGCCGACCGTTTCCCGGTCGTCCTTTGCATCATGGGCGGCGCGGTGGTGTTCGCCGGCCAGCTCCTGCCGCGGCTGGAATTCCCCCTGGAGTTCGACTACCTGCACGCCACCCGTTATCGCGATGCCACGCGCGGCGGCGAGATCGTTTGGGAGGTGTTGCCGCGCAAGGACATCACCGGCCGCAACATCCTGCTTTTGGACGACATCCTGGACGAGGGGCATACCTTGCAGGCCGCGAGCCTGAAGCTACGCGAGCTCGGGGCGGCGGAGATCAAGATCGCCGTGCTCGCCGACAAGGAGATCGGCCGTGCAAAGCCGATACGCGCCGATTTCGTCGGTCTTACCCTACCCAACCGCTATGTCTTCGGCATGGGCATGGACGCCTACGGCCTGTGGCGCAATCTCCCCGGCATCTACGCACTCAAGGAGGACGCTTGAACAAACTGGCGATCATCGGTGGTTCAGGACTGACCAAGCTGCCTGGCCTAACCATCACCCACCGTCAAGTGGTGCGCACACCCTATGGTGAGCCCTCAGGGGCGCTGACCTTCGGCGAGCTCGAGGGGCGCCCGGTCATCTTCCTTGCCCGCCATGGCTATGGCCACACCATCCCCCCACATCTGGTGAATTACCGGGCCAACATCTGGGCCCTGCACAGCCAGGGTGCGACACATGTGGCCGCCATCGCCTCGGTGGGGGGCATCCATCCCGAGATGTGGCCGGGCCAATTCGCCGTGCCTGATCAGATCATCGACTACACCCATGGACGCGAGCAGACTTTCGCCGAATACAACGGCAAGCCCGTCACCCACCTGGACTTCACCTGGCCCTATTGCGAGGAGATGCGCCAGCGTCTCATGCAGGCCTTGCGGCAGGCCGGCGAGGAGTTCCTCGATGGCGGCACCTACGGCTGCACCCAGGGGCCGCGCCTGGAGACCAAGGCAGAGATCGACCGCCTGGCACGCGACGGTGCCGACATGGTGGGCATGACCGGCATGCCCGAGGCCTACTTGGCGCGTGAGTTGGGGCTCTGTTATGCCGCCCTCGCCGTGAGCGTCAATTGGGCCGCGGGTCGCGGCGATAGCAAGGACGCGATCACCGCCGAGGCGATCGAGGTCCAGCTTGCGCGCGCAGCCGAGCGCATCCGCGCGGTACTTGTACAGCTTGCTAGGATTTGCTGTGAAGTTAAATAGCGGTGCCGACACCCTAAAGGCTGACCGTGCCTTTGCGATCGCCCGGGGCGAGTGTCGTTGGTTGTAATGGGTTATGGCCCGTGGGTAGCATGCGAGCGCGTGCTAGATAAAGCTATGGCATGGCCTTAGCTTCACCTTACGCGCTGCGTAGCCGGGCTAGTTTGATGAACAAAATAGCGGTAAAAGGCAGCACTAGGGCGAGGCCGATCTGCACGGAGAGGAGCTCGGGCAGGGCGCTATAGTTGGCTGGCTTGAGCACCGCATGGGTGGCCGGGTCAAGCACCTGGCGCTCGACGACCCAAAGTTGGTTCAAATACTTGGTCCCCAGTTGCGCGGCCGAGAGGGCCAAGTTGGTGAAGGAGGCCATCACCGCGAAAAAGGTGGCCTTGAGCTGAGGCGGCGCGGAGTTGGCGATCCAGGCAAGCATGGGGATCATGGCGATCTGGCCCAGGGGGGACTCGAGTGCGGTGTCCACAATGGCGATGAAGCGGGCATCGACCACGCCGCCGGTCCTGGCGGCGGTCCATTCGTGCAGCCCATGCACCATGCCCAGAATGGGCAGGGCGAGGAGAAAGCTCGCCAGGGTCAGGAAGCCGACCACATAAGTGATCGGACGCTCGGCCATGAAGCGGCGAAAGATGAACATGCCGAAGAGGGTGAGCGTGCTGCCGATCAGGGAGAGCACGGATAGGAAGTGCTGGTCGAACTTCAGTTCGTCGATCATCCACCAGGTCAAGCCCGGTCCCGGGCCAGGAACGGCGCGGTAGACGAAGATGACCACGGCCGTGCCGACGAGGGTGGTGCGCGCCGCGGGCTCCAGCACTCGGGTCAGGCGCCAAATCAGGAACAGCACGATGGCCATCGAGCCAGCAAAGACGAGTTCCTGGCTGTAGGCAACGTCGTTGAGCCCAACGCCTAGGGTGAACAACACGAACACTAGGCTGCCGCCAAGGATCCACCAATTGGGACGGGTGGGTTCGCTGCGTTCGCTGAGCAACGCCTCGGCCTCGGCGCGGCTCAGGCCCCGGCCCATCAATCGGCGACGATCGCGCGCCTTGATCAGGCTGGCGGTAAGCACGCCTGCCACCGAAATCACCGGGATCACCAAGGCCATCATGTAGACATCGCGGTAGAGGGCGGCGATCTCGGCTTGCGGGCGCGTCTCCACGTCGTTGAAGACGTAGAGGTTGATCAGCGCCACCAGTACCGAGCCACCGATGATGGCCACCCGCCCTAGGGTCTGCATGGTGGTGTGCATGAGCTTGCGCGCGGCGGGGTCGATGGGACGGCCATCGTTATCGACGCGCGGCACGGCCTCCACGGTCATGGCGTCGGCCACCACATCCTGAATGACATAGCCGACGGGGGCGATCAGGCTGGAGAGGATGAACCACGTCTCGGCTGGCAACACGGCGGTCATCGCCTCGCGATGCCCGATCAGGCCCACCATGATGAGCAGGCTCAGGGCGATCAGCCCTGCCCCTAGCCACACCAGCAAGCTCTTCCAGCGCCAGAGCAAGTCCACCAGATGGCCGAGGGGCATCTTCAGCGCCCACGGGATGCCCGCCCAGAAGCCGAGCGCCGCCAAGAAGGCGGCCGACAAACCCAGATACTCCTTGACGAAAAAGGTGCCGACGATGCCGGTCAAGCCCGATACGCCTGCCGCCAAATAGACCATCAGGGGCGGCAGGTAGGACAAGCGCAGCTCGCGGCCCAGTTCCAGGATGTTGCGGTCGAACCAGCGCGTTAAGGTTGTCAGGCGGAGGCGGGCGTGAGATGGCATGATCGGTCGATCTTCTTAAAGGATGCTTGAGGCCTGAGATAGCCAGCGAGGTACCATTCATAGAGCAAGGCGATCAGCTCATCGGGCAGCCTGGCGGGCGGCAGGCTGCGCTCGTCCGCCAGTTGCCGCAAGGGACGCCGCATCCCCGGGGCTGGCTCAAGCCGTTCGCCGTTGATGAAAAAGCGCTTACCGCTGAATAACAGACGCGTGCGCGCATCTAGGCGGACACCGGCGCGGGCTGCTTTTTCGGCGAACGCCTGCTTGGACATCGGCCGGCGTGGCGGCTGAAAAAACACCTGCGGTTTGGGCTCGCTCAAGTAAACGCCGAGGAATTCCCGGATATCGGCGCGGTCCCAACGGATGCGGTCGATGACTCGAGCCAGCCGCTCAACCATCAGCTGCGGCAGCTCGGCCGGGTGCTTGGGTACGGTGAGGTCGGGATCGGCGTAGCGGCCTTCCAAGGCCAGTCGGTCGTGCAGAAAATCCAGGAAAGCGCCGGCGATCTCCTGATGCGACGGGGCACGGAAGCCCACCGACCAGGTCATGCACTCGCTCAAAGCGACACCATTGTGCGCCAGTCGGGGCGGCAGATAGAGCATGTCGCCCGGCTCGAGCACCCAGGACTGGCTTGGCACGAAGCGTTTGAGGATGCGCAGCGGGGCATCCTCCACCAATTCGAGGTCATCCTGCTCGCTCACCTCCCAGCGGCGTGTGCCATGTCCCTGGAGCAAGAACACGTCATAGGAGTCGAAATGCGGCCCAACGCCGCCGCCGGGCGGGGCGAGGCTCACCATGATGTCATCTAGACGGGCGTGGGGGACGAAATCGAATTGCTTCAGCAACGCATCGGCATAGGGTAGCCAATGATTGACGCCGGAGACGAGCAGGCTCCAGCCCCGTTTGGGCAGACGCTGCAAGGCATCGGGCTCGAACGGGCCGTGCTCGAGCAGCCAGCGGCCGCGGTGGTGGCGGACCAAACGGCTTTCCGCCTCGGGCCGGCAGGCAAGGCGCATGAGACCAGCCGGCTTGAGCCGGTTCGCGATGTTCGGCACGGCCGCGCGAATCAGCAGCGGGCGCTTCTGCCAGTATTCGCGCAGGAAGGTCTGGGCATCGAGGCCGCCGAGGAGGCGGCGGGCGGGGTTGATGGCTGCTTGGCGCTGCGTTTTCATGCCGCCATTCTATAATCCACTCCAGACTGCGTACGCGAGGAGAGCGAAATATGCTGAAAGCGGGCGATAGAGCGCCTGATTTCGAGTTGCCAGACGCCGACATGGAGATCGTCAACTTGTCGGACTACCGGGACAAGCAGCATGTCGTGTTGTATTTCTATGTCAGGGACGACACGCCGGCGTGCACCACGCTGGCCATCGAGTTTAGCGATCTGGAGGACCAGTTTAGTCGGCTAGGATGCGCCATTTTGGGTATCTCCCGCGACGACTGCATCAGTCATGGTCAGTTTCGCGACAAGCATGGCATCTCGGTGCGTCTGCTAGCGGACAAGGACAGCATCGTCTGTCGGCAATACGGCGTCTTGGTGGAGAAAGAGGTCGATGGGGTCATGAAGGAGACGGTGCAGCGTTCTACCTTTATCATCGACCGCACGGGTATCATCCGTCACGCCATGTACGGCATCCATCCCAAAGGACATGCCGCGCAAGTGTTACAACTGGTCAAAGGACTTAGGGGGTAGACGCGCTGCGGCGCAGCCGGCATAAATCCGCCGTCTTGTGTTTTTACTCCCCCCACGGCGGCGATACCGGCGGGTACGCGTGCCAGCAAAGCGGCAAAACTGTGGGTTGAGGCTAGGGCATGCTGAAGTAGGGTCACGCGCGTGGGCGACTGACGTGTTGACCGCCTTCCTTGAATAACCTCCTGTGTTAAGACCGACGGTCACCTTGGTGTGCGGTTGTCTCGTGAGGCTAGCGACCTGACCCAGCAGCGCTTGGTAGGATGAATCTATGAAGACCACCTATCTAGATTTCGAACAACCCATTGCCGAACTCGAGGCCAAGATCGAGGAGTTGTCGGAAGTCCAGGGCGACACACCGCTAGACATCTCCGAGGAGATCGAACGCTTGCGCAAGAAGGGGCTTGCGCTGACCAAGGAGATCTATTCCAAACTCACGGCTTGGCAGATCGCGCAGGTGGCGCGCCATCCGCAGCGTCCCTACACCCTGGACTACATCCATGGCCTGATGAGCGACTTCCAGGAATTGCACGGCGATCGCGCCTATGCCGACGACCGGGCCATCGTGGGCGGCATCGCCCGTTTCGAGGGCGAGCCGGTCATGGTGATCGGCCATCAGAAAGGTCGCGATACCAAGGAGAAGATCCTGCGCAACTTCGGCATGCCTCGGCCGGAGGGTTATCGCAAGGCCTTGCGGCTGATGCGCTTGGCGGAGAAATTCAGGCTGCCCGTGCTCACCTTCATCGACACGCCCGGCGCCTATCCCGGCATCGGCGCTGAGGAGCGTGGGCAATCCGAAGCGATCGCCCGTAACCTCTATGCCATGGCGGAGCTCAAGACGCCCATCATCTGCACCGTCATCGGCGAAGGGGGCTCTGGCGGGGCGCTGGCGATCGGAGTCGGCGACGTGGTGATGATGCTGCAATATG
Source organism: Thiobacillaceae bacterium (assembly GCA_041640815.1). Taxonomy (GTDB): domain Bacteria; phylum Pseudomonadota; class Gammaproteobacteria; order Burkholderiales; family Thiobacillaceae; genus JANWZL01. The sequence continues at coordinate 18,582 of JBEPZO010000010.1, read as the reverse complement.
CCATCTATTCCGTCATCTCGCCCGAGGGCTGTGCCTCCATCCTCTGGAAGAGCGCCGACAAGGCGCCGCTGGCGGCTGAATCGCTAGGAATTACCGCGGCGCGTCTGAAATCGCTCGGGCTCGTCGACCGGGTGGTGAACGAGCCGCTGGGCGGCGCGCATCGCGACCCCGAGGCGATGATGACCAACCTGCGCGCCGCGCTCCTCGACGCGCTGCAGCAGGTGCGCGAGCGTCCGCTCAACGCCTTGCTCAATGACCGCTATGCCCGCCTGATGAGCTATGGCAAGTTCAAGGAAGCCCGCAGCGGTTAGTGTTTCAACCCCGCTCTAGGCAGTGGGCCCGAGCGCCGCAGGGGAGGGAGCGCACGCGATGGCGTCAGCAGCGGTTGACGCGCCACTCGATGCGGTGCGCGACATCTTACGCGGCCGCGTGGGCCCCAAGACGCGGCTCGCCGTTGGCCTCTCCGGCGGCCTCGACTCGGTCGTGCTGCTTAACCTGCTGCACCGCCTGCGCCCGGAACTCGGCTATTCCTTGGCCGCCATCCATGTCCATCACGGCCTCTCACCGCATGCCGACAGCTGGGCGGACTTCTGCGCCGAGCTCTGCCGTGGGCTTGCTGTGCCGCTGCAGGTCGAGCGGGTGCATGTTGCACGCCTTGGCGGGGACAGCCTGGAGGCTGCCGCCCGCCGAGCGCGCTACCGCGCCTATGCCGGCCTCGATGTGGACTACGTCGTGCTGGCGCACCAGCAGGACGATCAAGTCGAGACCATCTTGTTGAACCTGCTGCGCGGCACGGGAGTGGCGGGCATGGCGGGCATGCCGATCGAGCGCGCCTTGCCAGGTAGCCGCGTGCGGCTGCTGCGCCCCTTGTTGCTAACGCCGCGTGCCAGCCTCGAGCATTATGCCCGCAACCAAGCCCTGGCCTGGGTCGAAGACGAGAGCAACTTGGATGCCGCCTATGCGCGCAACTATCTCCGCTGGCGCGTGCTGCCGGAAATCGCGGCACGATTTCCTGCCTACCGCGACAATCTCACCCGTGCCGCGGCGCATTTCGCCGAATGCAGCGCGCTTTTGACAGATCTGGCACGGCAAGATGCCGAGCGGGCCGTGGGCCCGGCAGGCCTAGAGGTCAAGGTCTTGTCGCAGCTGTCACGCGCGCGCGCCAAGAACCTGCTGCGCTGGTACCTGCGCGAGCAGGGCGCGGGTGTGTGGCCTGAGGCACGTCTGGCAGACCTGCTCGATCAGCTATTGCTGGCAGGGCCGGACGCTTGCAGTGAGATCAAGGTGGGGCAGGTCAGCCTGCGGCGATGGCGCGGTCGCCTGCAATGCACGCCGGCAACCGCAGCGCCTGCGGCGGAGCAGGCCCTGTGGCAGGGCGAGGCGAGCCTGCCGTTCGCCGGTGGCCGCATCACCTTTGACCCTGTCATCGGCGCGGGCGTCAGTCTGGCGCGCCTCGAGGGCGCGACGGTGACGGTGCGCAAGCGCGCCGGCGGCGAACGCTTGCGTCCCGACTGCAAGCGCCCGCGCCGCGAAGTGAAGAAGTTGTGCCAGGAGCAAGGCATCCCACCGTGGGAACGCGATCGCCTCCCCATGCTCTATGTCGGCTCCCAGCTCGCTTGGGTGGGGCATCTCGGCACGGATTGCGCCTTTCAGGCCAAAGCCGGCGAGCCGGGGCTACTCATCGCGTGGCACCCTGGGGGGTGATCACCGCCTGAATGCCCAGGCGCACCAAGGCCTGCCGCGCCTTTTCTGCCTCCTCGCGGCTTGAGAACGGCCCCACCTGGACTCGGGTCTCGCTATGGGCCTCGATCCCTTCGCGCTTGAGGCGCTCGAGCAGTTGTTTGGCGTTGTCCGGATTGTTGAAGACGCCAAGCTGGAGGATATATAGACGAATCGTTGGGATAGGCGTACGCGATGCCGGTGGCAGTGGGGTAGTGAGCAACGGTTGAGTGGCCGGTGCATTCCCTTTTGACTTGGGTGTAGCTTGCCGCAAGGCTGCCGACGGTTTGGCTGTCGTCGGGATTGGGGTAGAGGTAGTGATTTGCGGGGCTATAGGTGGTGCTGGCGGTGTCAAGGGGCGCTGGCTGGCATCCTCTGACTCTGGGGAAGAAGGTGAACTTGGCGGTACGGCCTCACTGGATGGGACGGCTTCAGAAGAGGACGGAACCGTTGCCTCAGTGGCTGGCTGTTCAGCCTCTGGCCCTGGTGGCGGAGTCGTGTCCGGGGCGGTGATAATCGGTTTCGGTGGGGTGGGTTTGTGCTCAGCTGGTGGCACACCCGATTTATCCAACCACCACAATCCCAACAGGGCCGAGAGGGTGATGGCACCGGCGATGGCCAAACGGATAAGGGCGCGTCGCTTAAGCGTTTGGGCCGCGGTTTCGCCGCTCGGTATCTCGGCCATACGATGCTCCTACTGAACATGGATGCGCGATCGATGCTAGGCAGCGCTGCAAAAGGCAGAGGACAACACGCTGTCTCAATAAGCACGCTCTACAACGCGGTGAGCACAGCGGGCATGAGGTCATGCGGATCGTTTGCAGCGAGTCTAGCGTTTCGATAGGGCGACATGATCACCGCCGGAGGGGTATTTCGCAAGGGCAGGGTGCGCGGTCACGAGCGACCATGGTGAACACGTTGCCGCTGTAGCAACGGCTGCCAACCAAAGCGGGCAAGGCAAAGGCCAGCGAATTCAGGTTGCAAAACAGCGTGCACGGCCGCTTGGCGCGTCATTCGCACCGCCACCCCCCATGTCCTTGCCCACCTTCAAGCAGACGCCGATTCATGCTATGGTTTACGATTGCTTACCAACGCTACTTCCAACTTCCCATTCACCCCATACGGAGTCTATCAAGTGGCAATCGAACGCACGCTTTCCATCATCAAGCCAGACGCCGTCGGCAAGAACGTGATCGGCCAGATCTATTCCCGCTTCGAGAGCAACGGCCTGAAGATCGTGGCTGCCAAGATGAAGCATTTGTCGCGTGCCGAGGCCGAGGGCTTCTATGCCGTGCACAAAGACCGCCCCTTCTTCAAAGACCTGGTCGAATTCATGTGCTCGGGGCCAGTGATGATTCAGGTCCTGGAGGGCGAAAACGCCATTGCCAAGAACCGTGAGCTGATGGGGGCCACCGACCCCAAGAAGGCCGCCCCTGGCACCATCCGCGCCGATTTTGCCCAGTCCATCGACGCCAACGCGGTGCATGGCTCAGACTCCCCCGAGACGGCGGCGGTGGAGATCGCCTACTTCTTCCCTACATGCGAGATCTACTCGCGTTGAACCTGCTCGATTTCGATCTTGAGGGACTCGCGGCCTGGTTTCAGGACATCGGCGAGAAACCCTTCCGCGCCAAACAGGTGCTACGCTGGCTGCATCAGCACGGCGCGGAGGATTTCGACCAGATGACCGACCTGGCCAAGGGCCTGCGCGAGAAACTCAAGCAAGTGGCACAGATCCGACCGCCCAAGCTGGTGGCGGAGCAGGTTGCCGCCGATGGCACGCGCAAGTTCCTGCTCGAGGTGGGGCCGGGCAACCGGGTGGAGACGGTCTTCATCCCCGAGCCGGAGCGCGGGACCCTGTGCGTTTCGACGCAGGTCGGCTGCGCCCTCGAATGCAGCTTTTGCGCCACCGGCCGTCAGGGTTTCAACCGCAATTTGAGCGTTGCCGAGATCCTCGGCCAATTGTGGTGGGCGAACAAGGCCTTGGGACGACAGCCGGGGGGCGAGCGCATCATCTCCAATGTGGTATTGATGGGCATGGGCGAGCCGTTGCTCAATTTCGAGCATGTGGTCACGGCGATCTCGGTCATGCTCGACGATCATGCCTATGGGCTGTCTCGCCGTCGCGTGACGGTGTCCACCTCCGGCATCGTTCCCGCCATGGACCGCCTGCGCGAGCGTATGCCCGTTGCCCTGGCGGTGTCCCTGCATGCCCCGGACGATGATCTGCGCAACGAACTGGTGCCGATCAACCGCAAGTACCCGCTGCGGGAGCTATTGGCCGCCTGCCGGCGCTATGTGGCGGCTGCGCCGCGGGATTTCATCACCTTCGAGTACGTCATGCTCGACGGCGTAAACGATAGCCTGCAGCACGCTCGTGCCTTGCTCGAGCTGACGCGTGACGTGCCGTGCAAGTTCAACCTGATCCCGTTCAACCCGTTTCCCGGTACGGTTTACCGGCGTTCCCCGCTGCAGACCGTGCAGCGGTTTGCCGAGTATTTGCAGGCCGCTGGCCGCATCGCCACCATACGCAAGACGCGCGGTGACGAGATCGACGCCGCCTGTGGTCAGCTCGCCGGCGAGGTCGAGGACAGGACCCGCCGTGCCCTGCGCCGTATGCAGGGCCTGCATCTGGGGGCCGCCGCATGAAGTCATGGCTGGCTGCGGCCTTGTGTCTGCTCATGGCGGGCTGCGCCCAGACGCGCACCGACAGTCTCAGCCCCGAAACCGCGTCCGGCACGGCCGAAAACCCGCGCGCCCGCATCCACACCGAACTGGCGACGCAGTATTTTCTGCGCGGTCAGTACGCGGTGGCCCTGGAGAGCATCGACGCCGCGCTAAAGGCAGATGCTAATTACGCCCCTGCCCATAGCGTGTTGGGTTTGGTCTATGCCGAGCTGCGCGAGGATGCCAAGGCGGAGGCCAGCTTCAAGCGCGCCATTGCGCTACAGCGCAATTATTCCGAGGCGCACAACAACTATGGCTGGTTCCTGTGTCAGCGCGGCCGCTACGATGCCGCCGTGGCGCAGTTCGAGTTGGCCCTGGCCAATCCCCTCTACGCCTCGCCGGAACGTGCCCTGACCAATGCCGGTCTGTGCAGTTTGCAAAAGGGGGATCTCAAGGCGGCGGAAGACTACCTGCAGCGCGCTTTGCGCCGGCTGCCCAATCAACCTCAGGCCATGGTCGCGCTTGCTGACCTCTACGCTCGCGATGGCCGCCTGGTGTCGGCGCGCAACCTGCTCAAGCAGGCGGCCGCCATCACCCAGCTCGATGCGCGTGGCCTGTGGCTCGGCGTGCGGGTGGAGCGCTTGCTCGGCGACCGGACAAGCGAGGCGAGCTATGCCAGTCAGTTGCAGCGGCGCTTCCCCGACAGCGAGGAGGCCTACTGGCTTGCGAGCGGCCAGTACGATCGCTACAGAGGGTGGCCTTGAAAGGAGCAGTGACTACTGGCTTTGGCGCGCGCCTAGCTTCAGCGCGAGAGGCGCGCGGTCTGACTATTGCTGAGGTGGCCGAACGGCTTAAGCTTTCGCCGCGGCAAGTCGAGGCTTTGGAGGCAGAAGACTGGACAAACCTCCCCGACGCGGTGTTCGTGCGCGGCTTCGTGCGCAACTATGCCAAGATCGTTGGCATTGAGCCGGGGGAGTTGTTGCCGTCGCTGGATGCGGTCGACACGGTGACCCAGACCATCACCGCCCCATCGGCCGGTGTGCGCCTAGGTGGGTCGCCAGTCGCCCGCTGGCTACTCCTCCCTATCGTGCTCACGGTGTTGTTCGTCACGGGGGTGGTGGGGCTCTATAGCTGGCTTAAGCAAGGCGAAGAGGTATTACTCCCACAGACAACTGTCACGGCGCAGACAACGCCTGACCACACTACTGCTGCGCGAGAACCAGTTCAGCAGAACGTACCGATAAGCCAGGGGGCAGAAGGAAGTGAGGTGACGCTACCCCCATCGGCCACAACACCATCGCAATCGTTGGCTAGTGGTGAAATGCCCTCTGCCGTGCCCCAACCAATTTCTCCAGCACTGCCGCAAACCATGAGCCCTAGTGGCGCCACCGACGAGCAGGCATCTATCCAACCGCCACCGTCGCAGCCGCGGGCACCGGTATCGATGCGTTTCGAACCCTCCGAGGACGCTTGGATCCAAGTCGTCGACGCCAAGGGCATGCGCTTTTCCAAGCTCGTGCGCGGCGGTGCGGTCGAGGTGGTCTCCGGCACCCCGCCTTTCCGGCTGGTGGTGGGTAACGCCGCTAAGGTCAATTTGACCTACAACGGTCATGTCATTGATTTGAAGCCCTACATCGGCGAGAAAGTCGCCCGACTTACTCTCGATTGAGTGGCAGGGTATCAACGGTGAACCAGCCTATCGTCAGGAGGCCCAGCCGGCGGGTGATGGTCGGTCACGTCGCGGTGGGTGGCGGGGCGCCGATCGTCGTGCAATCGATGACCAACACCGATACAGCCGATGTGGCCGCGACGGTGCAGCAAGTGCGCGCGCTCTGGCAGGCGGGCTCCGAGCTCGTGCGCGTCACGGTCAATACCCTAGAGGCTGCCCGCGCCGTACCCGCCATCCGCGAGCGGCTCGATGTCGAAGGCTGTACTGTGCCGCTCATCGGCGATTTTCATTTCAACGGCCACAAGTTGTTGAGCCAGGTGCCAGAGTGCGCCCAGGCGCTGGCCAAACTGCGCATCAACCCCGGTAATGTCGGTCGGGGCGCCAAGCGTGATGAGCAATTCGCCCAGCTGATCGAGATCGCCTGCCGCTATGACAAACCCGTGCGCATCGGCGTCAACTGGGGCAGCCTGGATCAGGCGCTGCTGGCGCGCATGATGGACGAGAACGCGCGCGCGGCGAAACCGCTAGAGGCCGAGGCGGTGATGCAGCATGCGCTCATCGCCTCGGCACTGGAGTCCGCCGCCCGCGCCGAGGAACTGGGCCTGCCCGCTGACCACATCGTGCTGTCGTGCAAGCTCTCCGACGTGCAGGGGCTCATCCGCGTGTATCGTGAGCTGGCGGCGCGCTGCGATTATCCCCTGCATCTGGGCCTTACCGAGGCCGGCATGGGTTCCAAGGGCATCGTCGCCTCGACCGCCGCCCTGGCGGTGCTGCTGCAAGAGGGTATTGGCGACACCATCCGCGTCTCGCTTACGCCTCGGCCGGACGAATCCCGCACCTTGGAAGTGCAGGTGGCGCAGGAGATCCTGCAGGTGATGGGTATTCGCGCCTTCACCCCTCTGGTTACGGCCTGCCCAGGCTGCGGCCGTACGACCAGTACCTATTTCCAGGAGCTAGCCCTGTCCATCCAGACCTGGCTTAAGGCACAGATGCCCGTCTGGCGGACCCGCTACCCTGGCGTGGAGGACATGAAGGTGGCCGTGATGGGGTGTGTGGTCAACGGCCCAGGCGAGAGCCGCCACGCCAATGTCGGCATTAGCCTCCCCGGCACGGGGGAAACCCCTGTGGCGCCCGTCTACGTCGACGGCGAGAAGACCGTGACCCTCAAGGGTGAACGCATCGCCGAGCAATTCCAGGCCATTGTTGAGGACTACGTCGAACGCACGTACGGAGCCAGAGGGCAGCGGACAGAGAATAGAGAACTGAAAGTAGAGGACTGATGCCAGGGGACAGAAGACTGATACCCCCTCACCCCTTACCCTTCACCCCTCACCACGAATAGATGTCACCCGATCGGCTCATCCGTCCTGAGATCCTCGACTTGCGCGCCTATCACGTGCCCGACGCGCAGGGGATGATCAAGCTCGATGCGATGGAAAATCCCTATCGCCTGCCCTCGGGGCTTGCGCACGAACTGGCCGCGGTGCTCGCCGAGACGGCCATCAATCGCTATCCGGATCCGCGCGCGGAAGGCCTAAAGGCGGTCATGCGCCAGGCCTTTGGCATCCCCGCCGAGCTGGAGCTCATGCTCGGCAACGGCTCCGACGAGCTCATCCAGGTCTTGGCCCTTGCTTTGGCCAGGCCAGGGGCGGTGCTGCTATCGGTGGAGCCCTCTTTCGTCATGTATCGCCTGATCGCAGCAGTTTGCGGCATGCGCTATGTGGGGGTACCCTTGCAGCCCGATTTCAGCCTGGATGAGGCGGCCATGCTTGAGGCCATGGCGATCCACCAGCCGGCGCTGGTCTTCCTGGCCTATCCCAACAATCCCACGGGTAATGCCTTCGATCGGGCGGTCATCGAGCGCATCATCCAGGCCGCCCCTGGACTGGTGGTGGTGGACGAGGCCTATCACGCCTTCACGGGTGGTTTGACCTTCTTGCCCGACGTGCCGCGCTACAGCAATCTGCTGGTGATGCGCACGCTGTCCAAACTGGGCCTGGCCGGCCTACGCCTGGGTTACCTGGTGGGGGCGCCCGCTTGGATTGCCGAATTGGACAAGGTGCGTCTGCCCTATAATGTCGGGGTCCTGACCCAGCAGGCGGCACGCCTCGTCTTGCAGCACTTGGCCGTGCTCGAGCAGCAGGCCGCACTTATCGTCGCCGAGCGGTTGCGCCTGAAGCAGGCGCTGGCGGCAGTGGCGGGGATAAAGGTGTACGACAGCGTCGCGAACTTCCTCTTGCTGCGCCTCGCGCAGGCGACGGCGGTGTTCGAGGGGCTCAAGCGACGCGGCATCCTGGTCAAGAACCTGGATGGCACCCATGACCTGCTCGCCGGCTGCCTGCGGGTGACGGTAGGTACCCCAGAGGAGAACCGTTTGTTCCTCAACGCCTTGCAGGCCGAATTGGGCATACGATCGTGAACAGCGCGCGCACGGCGGAAGTCAGCCGCAACACCCTGGAGACCCAAATCACCGTCAGGCTGAACCTGGACGGTGCCGGCAGCAGCCGCCTGGCCATCGGCGTGCCGTTTTTCGAGCACATGCTCGATCAGATCGCCCGCCACGGCCTGCTCGACCTCGAGGTCGAAGCGCGCGGCGACCTGCACATCGACGCCCACCACACGGTCGAGGACGTCGGCATCACCCTGGGCCAGGCGCTCAAGCAGGCGGTGGGCGACAAAAAGGGGATACGCCGCTACGGCCATGCCTACGTGCCCTTGGACGAGGCGCTGTCGCGCGTCGTGGTGGATTTATCCGGCCGGCCCGGGCTGGAATACCACGTCGATTTCACCCGCGCTCGCGTCGGCGACTTCGACGTCGACCTGATCCGGGAATTCTTCCAGGGGCTCGTCAATCACGCCGGCATCACCTTGCACATCGACAACCTGCGCGGTTTGAACGCCCACCACCAAGCCGAGACCGTGTTCAAAGCCTTCGGTCGGGCGTTACGCATGGCCGTGGAGTACGACCCGCGTCTGGGTGGCGCGGTGCCCTCCACCAAGGGGAGTCTATGAGGCCGGTCGACATCGCCGTGATCGACTATGGCATGGGCAACCTGCACTCGGTGGCCAAGGCGCTGGAGCACGTGGCGCCCGCGGCCAACGTGCTCGTCACTGGCAACCCTGAGCGTATCGCGGAAGCGGCACGGGTGGTGTTTCCTGGCCAAGGGGCGGCCCCCGACTGCATGGCCGAGATCGATGCCCTCGGGCTGCGGCAGGCCATCATCGCCGCGGCGCAAGAGAAGCCCTTCCTGGGCATATGCATGGGGTTGCAGGTGTTGTTCCAGCACAGCGACGAGGGCGATACCGAATGCCTCGGCATCTTGCCCGGGCGAGTCGTGCGCTTCGCCGCCGACATGCGCGCTGCCAGCGGCGAGCGGCTCAAGGTACCGCACATGGGCTGGAACAACGTGCGCCAGGTCGCCCACCCGCTATGGCAAGGCATTCCGGACGGGGCGCGCTTCTATTTCGTGCACAGCTATTACGTGGTGCCAGAGCAGGCGCAGCTTGCCGCGGGTTATTCGACCTATGGCAGCGAATTCGTTTGCGCCTGTGCCCGCGATAACATCTTCGCCGTGCAATTTCATCCGGAAAAGAGCGGCCGCGACGGTCTTAGACTGCTAGCCAATTTCGTCCACTGGGACGGCCGTCATGGCCTGTCCAACCCCTGACCACCGTTGACTACCTCAAGACCCACGCCACCATGCTCATCATCCCTGCCATCGATCTCAAGGACGGCCATTGCGTGCGTCTGAAACAGGGCGAGATGGCCTCGGCCACCGTCTTCTCACAGGACCCGGCGGCCATGGCACGCAGATGGCTCGATGCCGGTGCCCGCCGCCTGCACCTCGTCGACCTCAATGGCGCCTTTGCCGGCAAACCGGTCAACGAGGCGGCGATCAAGGCCATCATCGACGAGGTGGACGACGAGATCCCAGTGCAGCTCGGTGGCGGCATTCGCGATCTCGACACCATCGAGCGCTACCTCGACGACGGCATCAGCTACGTCATCATCGGCAGCGCGGCGGTAAAGAACCCCGGCTTCCTGCACGACGCCTGCAACGCCTTCCCTGGCCACATCATCGTCGGCCTGGATGCCAAGGACGGCAAGGTCGCGGTGGAGGGCTGGTCCAAGGTCACCCATCACGAGGTCATCGACTTGGCCAAGAAGTTCCAGGACTATGGGGTCGAGGCGGTGATCTACACCGACATCGGCCGCGACGGTATGATGAGCGGCGTGAACGTCGAAGCCACGGTCAAGCTGGCGCAGGCGCTCAGCATCCCCGTCATTGCCAGTGGAGGCATCAGCAGCCTCGACGACGTGCGCAAACTCTGTGCGGTCGCCGACGAGGGCATCGTCGGTGCCATCACTGGTCGCGCCATCTACGAGGGTAGCCTCGACTTCGCTGCGGCGCAGCGTCTGGCGGACGAACTTTGCGGCAGCTGATGGCCACGCAGCTCCGCGCCGTGCGCGGCATGAACGACATCCTGCCGGCGGAGATACCGCTTTGGCACTACTTCGAGGCCACCGTGCGCGACTGGCTCGCCGCCTACGGCTACAAAGAGATCCGCACGCCCATCCTGGAGCACACGGCGCTGTTCAAGCGCGCCATCGGTGAGGTGACCGACATCGTCGAGAAGGAGATGTACACCTTCATCGACGAATTGAATGGCGAGAGCCTGACGCTACGCCCAGAGGGCACGGCGAGCGGCGTGCGCGCCGCGATCGAGCACAACCTGCTGTTCGATGGCGGTAAACGGCTCTGGTACATGGGCCCCATGTTCCGCCACGAGCGGCCGCAAAAGGGTCGCTATCGCCAGTTCCATCAGGTCGGCGTCGAAGCGCTCGGTTTTGCCGGTCCCGACCTGGACATCGAGCACCTGCTCATGACCGCAAGGCTGTGGCGCAGGCTCGGCATCGCCGAGCATGTGCGGCTGGAGATCAACACCTTGGGCGGCACCGAGGCGCGCGCGCGCCATCGCCAGAAGCTCATCGCCTATTTCGAGACGCATCTTGACGCGCTCGATGACGATGCCCGACGGCGGCTCTACAGCAACCCGTTGCGCATCCTGGACAGCAAGAACCCGGCCATGCAGGAGGTCATCCGTGCCGCGCCCAGGCTCATGGATGAGCTCGATGCCGCCGCCAGACAGCACTTCGACGCCGTCTGCGAAGGCCTCGACGAGGCGGGCATCGCCTTCAGCATCAACCCGCGTCTGGTGCGCGGCCTCGACTACTACAACTACACGGTGTTCGAATGGATCACCGACCGCCTTGGCGCGCAAGGCACGGTCTGTGCAGGCGGTCGCTACGATGGCCTCATGCAACAGCTCGGCGGCCGGCCGGCGCCAGCGTGCGGTTTCGCCATGGGCATCGAGCGCCTGCTCGCCCTGATGACCGAGACCGGCCAGCGTATTGACGAACCGGTGCCAGACGTTTATATCGTCCACGTTGGCGAGCCGGCGGCGCGTTTCGCCCGCTTGGTCGGTGAACGCCTGCGCGACGCGGGGCTGAAGGTGATCACGCACGGCGGTGGCGGCAGTTTCAAGTCGCAGCTGAAGAAGGCCGATGCCAGCCAGGCCCGCTACGCCATCCTCATCGGTGAGGAGGAGGCCGCTGCCGGCGAGGTCAGCCTCAAGCCCCTGCGCACTGCCGGCGAACAACGGCGGCTGAGCCCGCAAGCGGCCATCGCCCTGCTGACCGAGGCCGAGCGTGATCGGCCGCAGACCACCGTCAACTAGGCTCTGCCCGCTGCCGGCATGCACAAAATCCCCATCACCCTTTAGCCCCCACACGCTATGGCCCTCGACCTGGAAGAACAGGAAAAACTCGACGAACTCAAAGCCTGGTGGAAGCAAAACGCCAAATGGGTCTTGAGCGGCCTGGCGGTCTTCGTCCTGGCCGTCGCCGGCTGGCGTGGCTGGCAGGCCTGGAGCCACAAGCAAGCGGTAGAAGCCTCGCAGCTCTTCGACCGGGCCATGCAGGCGGCCATGAACAACGACACCAAGGCGGTGCGCGAAATCACTGGCCAGATCATGGAAAACTATGGCCGCACGGGATACGCCACGCCCGCTGCTTGGCTGGCCGGACAGGTCAACCACGCGAACGGCGACCTCAAGAGCGCGCTTGCCCAATATGCCTATGCCTTGGACAAGGCGCGCGATGCGAGTGTGAAGCAACTGGCACGGTTGCGGCTCGCGGCCTTGCGCCTTGAAGCCGGCGACTACGCTGGCGCCCTGGCGCTGCTTGATCAACCCCACGACGACGCCTACGCCGGTCTCTATGCCAACTTAAGAGGCGATGTCCTGCTCGAACAAGGCAAGGCGAGCGAGGCGCGTGCCGCCTATCAAGAGGCGCTCAAGAAGCTGGGCGATCAGAGCGCGCTCACACCCTTGGTGCAGATGAAGCTGGATGCCTTGGGAGGCTGACGCGGTGAAGCGCACACTCGTCTTGACCGTCAGCGTAGCCCTTACGCTCGCCCTTGCTGGCTGCGGCAGCGTAAGCGGCTGGTTCGGCGCGCGTCAGGCCAAGCCCAAGCCGGCCGAACTGCCCAGCATCCAGCCGAGCGTCACGCTGGTCAAGCTGTGGGAGGCCAACGCCGGCAGCGGCCGGCCCTATACCTTCACGCCCGCGAGCGAGGGCCAGGCCGTTTACGCGGCGGGTCATGAGGGCCGCATCCTCAAGATCGACGCCGCCACCGGGCGCGAGCTCCTGCGCATCGAGACCGGTCGCCGGCTCTCCGCCGGCGTCGGCGCAGGCGCGGGGCTGGTGCTGGTCGGGACCGCCAAGGGCGAGGTGCTGGCCTACCGCGCCGCTGACGGTCAAGCGGCTTGGCGCGCACAGCTCTCCGGTGAGATCCTCACTCCCCCCTTGGTCAGCGGCGACTTGGTGCTGGCGCGCGGCAACGACGGCAAGGTGTGGGCGCTGGATGCGGCCGACGGCAAGCGTCGCTGGGTCTATAGCCGGACGCTACCTGCGCTGGCGCTGCGAGAGCCGGCTGGCTTGGCCATCGGCGAGCGCGCCGTGTACGCCGGTTTCCCGGGCGGCAGGCTGGTTGCCCTGTCGCTCGCCAACGGTGCGCCGCTTTGGGAGGCCAATGTCGCGCTGCCGAAAGGCGCGACCGATCTCGAGCGCATCGCGGATGTCACGGGCCCGCTCGCCTTGAGCGCGCGACTCGTGTGCGCGGGCGCCTATCAAGGACGCGTCGCTTGTTTCGACCGCATCAATGGCCAAGGCGTGTGGGCGCGCGAGCTTTCCGTCCTGCGAGGGGTGGCGATGGATGCCCGCCATGTCTACGCCGTGGACAGCGCCGATGTCCTGCACGCCTTTGATCGCGAGCGCGGCGTGAGCCCCTGGAAGCAGGACAAGCTGCGCGAGCGGCGCTTGTCCACACCGCTGCCGCTCGAGCGGCATGTAGTGGTGGGCGATTATCAAGGCTATGCGCATCTGCTCGACAACGAAACCGGCGCCTACCTCGCCCGCGTCGCCACCGATGGCAGCGCCATCACTGCCGCGCCAATCGCCCTACCGCAGGGCTTCCTCGTGCAGACTGCCAACGGTGGGCTATACGCCTTCAGCCATCCGGGATCGGCGAGCCGCGATCGGTAACGCCTCTAGCCCACTGCCTACGCCTCCCTTCCCCCTCGATGCTCCCCACCATCGTCTTGGTCGGCCGACCCAATGTGGGTAAGTCCACCCTATTCAACCGCCTCACCAAGAGTCGTGATGCCCTGGTGCACGACCTGCCTGGCCTGACCCGCGACCGCCATTACGGGCATGGCAAGGTGGGCGATCGCCCCTATCTGGTGGTGGACACGGGCGGGTTCGAGCCGGTGGCCGACAGCGGCATCCTCTATGAGATGGCCCGGCAGACCCTGCAGGCGCTGGACGAGGCCGATGCCATCCTCTTTCTCGTCGACGGACGCGGCGGCTTGACGCCGCAGGACAGGCTGATCGCCGAGCGGCTGCGCCGTAGCGGGCGGCCGGTGTATCTGGTCGTGAACAAGACCGAGGGCATGACCGCCGAGCAGGCCGTGGCCGAGTTTCATGAACTGGGCCTGGGCGACCCCTATCCGATCTCCGGGGCGCATGGCGAGGGGGTGCGGGAGCTCATGGACGAGGTGCTCAAGTGCTTCCCCGCCGAGGAGGAGGCGCCGCAGGCGGAAGATCACCCCAAGATCGCCATCGTCGGCCGACCGAATGTCGGAAAGTCGACCCTGGTCAACACCCTGGTCGGCGCCGAGCGGGTGATCGCCTTCGATCAACCCGGCACCACACGCGATGCCATTTACGTCGACTTCGAGCGCGCAGGACGCAAATACACCCTCATCGACACCGCCGGCGTGCGGCGCAAGGGGCGCGTGCTCGAGGCGGTGGAGAAGTTCTCTGTCATCAAGACCATGCAGGCGATCGAGGACGCCAACGTGGTGGTGCTGGTGTTGGATGCGCGTCAGGAGATCGCCGATCAAGACGCTCACTTGGCCGGCTTCATCCTGGAGACGGGGCGCGCCCTGGTGGTGGCGGTGAACAAGTGGGACGGCCTCGATGCCTACCAGCGCGAGCGGGTCAAACGCGACCTGGCCCGGCGCATGGCCTTCCTGTCTTTCGCCCGTTTCCACTTCATCTCCGCGCTCACCGGCAGCGGCGTCGGCGAGGTCCTCAACTCCGTCGACGAGGCCTATGCCGCAGCCATGGCCAAGTTGCCAACCCCAAAGTTGACCAGGGTGCTACGCGAGGCGGTGGCCCGACATGCACCGCACATGTCGGGTCTGTTCCGCCCAAAGCCGAAATACGCGCATCAGGGCGGCCACAACCCGCCGGTCATCGTCATCCACGGCAATCACCTGGAAGGCATCACCCACGACTACAAGCGTTACCTGGAAAACGCCTTTCGCGAGGCGTTCAATCTGAAGGGCACGCCCCTGCGCGTGGAGCTCAAGGCCAACCCCAACCCCTACGAGCAGCGCAAACCCAAGCCGCTGACGCAGCGGCAGGCCAACAAGGCGCGCCGCGAGCGGCGCCACCGCCGCAAGACCTTTGGCAACTGAAAGCGCTCACTCCGCTCGCGCCGGCGAAGACCGCCTGAGCTCGTCGGCACGAATGACGCGCTCCCACAGCACGTTGCCGTTGCTGTCGTGACTTCGCACCACCAGCCTGCGGTCGTCTGCCGGCCCAAGGACATCGATGCTGCAGAAGTTGCGTTCAGTGACCAGCGTGCCCTTCACGCGCAGGGGGTTGTCCTTCTCCCTGTCCTGCGGTCTGTGGGCCGTTGCGGTTAGCGGCGAGCAGGTCAATTCGTACAGCGGATAAAAGTCCTTGACCTCCCGACGCAGCAGCTCGGTGTGATGCCGATCGCCGGAGAGGAAGACCACCCCCGGTATGTTCTGGTGCTTGAGCCAGGCGAGGAATGCCTCACGCTCCAGGGGGAAGTTGTGCCAACCTTCGTAAGGGTGACCGTCGTTCAGGAGCTGACTGCCGGCGGCGATGAATTTGATGGTCGCACGCGACTGGATGAGCGCCTGCTTAAGCCAGTCGAGCTGGTCGGCGCCGAACATGACCTTGTGCTCCGGCAACACCGCGGGCGGGTTGCCGAAGTAGCGCCGACCAAGCAGGCGCGTGAGCGGGTTCTGGCTGAGGGCCCAGTCCCGTGCCTCGCGAAGCAGGTCGATCTCCCCCGGTGTAATCAACGTCTTGTCCGCGCTGCGGTAATAGCGGTTGTCGAGCAGGAAAAAGTCGACATCCTGAACGGAAAAGGTCGTGAAGATGCCCGGCAGGCCATTTAGCCCGTAGCTCGGGTTAGCCCAGTAGCGGCGAAACAGGCGCAGGCTTTCGTCTTTGAACACGAAGCTGCGGTTGGCGTCGTTCGGCCCATAGTCGTGATCGTCCCAGATCGCGTAATGCGGCAGGGCGGCTAGCAGCGGCTGCAGTTCAGGCAGGCTGCGGGCGTGCCGATAGCGGGCGTTCATGCCCCAGGGCGATGCGTAATCCGCCTCGCGCAGGTAGATGTTGTCGCCCAGCCAGAGCATGAGCTTGTACTGGGGATTGTCTGTGGCGTGGCGAGCGATTGCCCCGAAGATGCCGTAGCCGCCGCCGTAAGGCCGCCCCGGCCGATCGACTGCGGCGTCGTTGACGAAGGCGCAGGAGCCGAGATAGAGGGTGAAATCGGCCGCGGCGCCGCGCGCTTGCATGAGCGGCGGCGTGGTAAAGCCAAGTCCCTCGCCAGGCAGGGCGGCCACCCCATCCAGGTAGAGCTGATAGGCATAAGCGGTGTCGGGCTGAAGACCGACGAGCCGCAACTGGCCGCTATAGTCCGACGCCGCCTCGAGCTTAAGGGCGGGGCCGCGCTGCCGCTGCCGAGGCTGATTGGCCGGCCAGTATTCGACGCGTACCTCGGCTGCGCCATCGGCCTGCACCCAGATGTCGGCGGTGCGGCTGGTGACATGGCCCAGCATCGGCCCCGCAGTCAGTTGAGCGGCCAGGGCAGGCCACGCGGCAAGCAGCAGCAACAGGGCGAGCAGGCGCTGGAACATGGTGCCGTGAGGTCGAGACGCTGACATGATCGTACAGCCGATGCCTGTGTTGGCTAGGCGCGCGGTAGCCCCTGTCGAGCGGCGGATCAATGCAGCCAATGAGGCAATAAAAAGGCCTCATTTCAACGCCAGCCGACTTCATGGTGCAATCGCTACAACCTCCATGATACGAAGCGGCCGCTTTGGCCGACCCTTGTTGTCAGGTGTGCTTGCAAAGCATCATACCCATGCAGATCGGCCCGCGCGAGATCATCACCCCCTACCGTCCCATTCCCCTCGAGATCCCCGAGGGCATGAAGCCCAACGAGTTCTTCAACAGCACCGAGAACTTGAACGATTTGGAGCACAACAACGGCCTGTTGCGCAACCCGGAGGGCCTGCTGCTCTATCGCAAGGCCTTGGGTCACAGCAATGAGTTCGACACCTCGATCATCTACAACACCTCGCGCAGCATCCTCGATCCGCTCGGCCGGCCGGTGCGCCGCACGCAGGTGCCGGAGCACGTCAAGCGGGTATGGAACCGCATGAATCAGATCATCTTCGACTACATGCTCGAGCGCTACCCCGACCCGGCTGCCCACTTGGTGCTCATGGGCGAGGCGAGCCTGGACGCGACCTGGCCGTTGAGCTCACCCGGCGTGCCTTCCATCCGCATGCTGCACAACCACTTCATCGTCTTCGACAAGGCCGAACTGGCGGCGGCGCCGCTGGCTGACGAGGACAACCCCAACCTGACCGATGGCGGCCAGCATTCCCTGTTCCAGGCCTATATGCGCGAGGTCTATCGCGCCTTTTTCGATGGCCTGGACCTCAAGATCCTGCGGCCTTGTCAGGCCGGCTCCTGCCGCATTGCGCTGACCGGCTATCCACAGGGCCTGCCAAGCTGGGAGGTGCAGGGCGGTGCTGCGGCCTTGAAAGAGGTGCGCTTCTGGAAGGAATACGACACGCTGTTGATGGGCTTCCTGGACTTCTACCGTACCTTCTTCGGCCAGGTCTCGACGCGCAATTCGCCAATGCCGAAGGACGTCTATTTCCCCGAGCTGGTCGAGGAGCGGCTGCTCTATAACAACGACTTCCTCAAGACCGCCAAGATGGTGCGCGACCGCTGCATCCAGGATGCGCGCTACGCCAACGCCATCCGCTGGCAGCCGGCCTTCAAGCAGCTCATCTACCGCAACGATCAGGGGCAGATCATCGTCACCATCAGCCAAAACTCGATCGGCAACGCCATTACCGAGCTTCTCGGCGTGGTCGTCAAGCGCGTCCCCGATGCCGAGGCCTATGCCCGGCGAGAACCGGCTTTGCTCGAAAAGCTGTTCGAGGTGCGGCGTCGGCTCATCGAGGCCGACCTGGGCGAGGGCATCGCCACCCCTTATTGGGGGGCTTGAGGGCCAGACGGTCTGCGGCAGACAGGCCACAGCGCGTCGGGAACATTGGGCTAGCCGGCTACTCCAATTCAGCGTAGCGCCGACTATCGGTTATCATTAACTTTCAATCACAACATCCATCACGGTGCAAAGATGAGCAAAGGGCAACAATTACAAGACCCGTTTCTGAACGCGCTCCGGCAGGAGCAGGTTCAGGTGTCCGTCTATCTGGTCAATGGCATCAAGCTGCAGGGCCACATCGAGGATTTCGATCAATACGTCATCCTGCTTAGGAATGCCGTGACACAGATGATCTACAAACACGCCATCTCCACCGTGGTGCCATCGCGGCCGGTCAACTACCGGCCAGAAGAGGAGGCCGCATCATCGGGGGCATAAGCAGCTGCCGCCGGGCCGTCCCAAGGCAGCTGCGTGCCCCCTCGGGGGGCGGCCGCGGTGCGGCCGGGGGCGGTGAAGCTATCAGCTGCCGCCGGGCCGTCCCAAGGCAGCTGCGTGCCCCCTTGGGGGGCGGCCGCAATGCGGCCGGGGGCGGTGAAGCTATCAGCTGCCGCCGGGCCGTCCCAAGGCAGCTGCGTGCCCCCTCGGGGGGCGGCCGCGGCGCGGCTCGGAGCG
>JBEPZO010000009.1:0-60315 GCA_041640815.1 Thiobacillaceae bacterium | reverse complement strand
TGGGGCCGGCTGGCCGCCTGCTCGCCTTGGATCGCGACCCGGAGGCGGTGCGCGCCGGCTTAGCCTGGCGGGATGCGCGCTTCCAGATCGCCCATGCCGCCTTCAGCACGCTGCGCGAGACGGCGCAAGCGCATGGCATTCTGGCCGCGGATGGGGTGTTGTTCGACCTCGGTGTATCCAGCCCCCAGCTCGATACGCCCGCGCGGGGGTTCAGCTTCCGGTGGCAGGCACCATTGGACATGCGCATGGACCCCAGCCGCGGTCCAACGGCCGCCGAGTGGTTGAATGAAGCCGATGAGGAGGAAATCGCCCGCGTGGTCCGGGTATATGGCGAAGAACGGTTTGCTAAGTCGATTGCAAGGGCGATTGTCGCGATGCGCCGCCAGGCCCCCATCACCACGACCGAACAGCTCGCGCGGCTGTGCGCTCAGGCCGTCCGCAGCCGGGAACCCGGTCAAGACCCGGCGACGCGCACCTTCCAGGCTATCCGGATTCACATTAACCGCGAGCTTGAGGAGCTGGCTAGCGCGTTGCCACAGGCGGTGGAGTTACTGCGTCCGGCAGGGAGGCTGGCGGTGATCAGTTTCCATTCTCTTGAGGACCGCATGGTCAAGCGCTTCATGCAGGCGGAGGCGAAGGGCGCCGAGATCCCGCCGGAGATACCGCTCGCCAGCCACGCGCTGCCGGTCGGGCGCTTGCGCGTCATCGGCCGCGCCATCCGCCCCACCGCCGCCGAGGTGGCAGCCAATCCCCGCGCGCGTAGCGCCGTGCTCAGGGTGGCTGAACGCCGCGAGGACAAGGACAAATGCTGAAACTCAACGCCGCCCTCGCCGTGTTGCTCATCCTGTGCGCCATCGCCGTCGTCTCGGCGCGGCATCAGGCGCGCAAGCTGTTCGTCGAACTGCAGCAGGCGCAGGCGGAAGCGCGTGCGTTGGACATCGAGTGGGGCAGGCTGTTATTGGAGCAGAGCACTTGGGCCATGCACAGCCGCGTCGAAGTAGTAGCACGGCATCAGTTGCATATGGCCGAGCCTGATGCTGCGCGCATTTATTTAATTTTACCGCCCGAAGCAGCGCCATGAACCCCTTACGTCATGCTAATCGGCATGTCAATCCACTGCTGCGCCTTGATCTGCAGCGCTGGCGCATGCGCCTGGTGATGGGGCTATTGTTCTGCGGCTTCGCGGCCCTGACCCTACGTGCTATCTATCTACAGGCCTGGCAGACCGAGTTCTTGAATCTACAAGGCGATAAACGCATCAACCGCGTGGTCTCCATCAGTGCCCATCGGGGCATGATCCTCGACCGGCGGGGGGAACCTCTAGCCGTCAGCACTCCTGTCGAGTCTCTGTGGGTCAACCCAAGTGCGCTAGTAGCTAGCAAAGAGCAAATCGCGGCATTAGCTGCGCTGTTAAACGTTGACCCTGCTGTGCTTACCCGGGCCATCGCAGACAAGAAGAAGACTTTCGTCTACTTACGACGGCAGCTACCGCCCGACCTGGTAAGACAGTGCCTGGCTTTAGACATCAAGGGCTTGCATAGCCAACCCGAGTTTCGCCGCTTTTACCCCGCTGGCGAGGTCATGGCCCAGGTTTTGGGCATGACCAACGTGGAAGACGAAGGCATCGAGGGACTCGAACTCGCCTACAACACTTGGCTGGCGGGCGAGCCTGGGCTTAAGCGCGTGGTCAAAGACCGCAAGGGTAATGTGGTGGAGGAGCTGGAGCTCATCCGTTCACCCAAGCCTGGCAATGACCTCACCCTGTCTTTCAACCTGCAAATCCAGTATCTGGCCTACCGCGAGCTTGCTGCGGCTGTGGCGCGGCATCGTGCCCGCGCAGGCTCGGTGGTGGTCGTCGACAGCCGCACCGGTGAGATTCTGGCCATGGCCACCGTGCCTTCCTTCAACCCCAACAACCGCGCCACCTACAGCGCGGGCCGGGCACGCAACCGGCCAGTCACCGATGTCTTCGAGCCAGGCTCGACCATGAAGCCGTTCCTCTTCGCCGCCGCCCTAGACGCCGGCATCGTCGATGCCAACACGCGCATCGATACCGGTCCTGGCTATTACTACATCGGCGACAAACGCATCACCGACGTGCATCCCAAAGGGGTGCTCACGCTCACCGAGGCGCTGCAAGTGTCGAGCAACGTCGCCGCTGCACGCATTGCCATGGAGCTTAGCTCGGAGGACCACTGGCGTCTGCTTACCCTGGCTGGTTTTGGCGCGCCACCGCAAACAGGACTACCCGGTGAGGCGGCTGGCAGCCTTCGCCACTACCGTAGCTGGCAGTCAATTGAAAAAGCCACCATTGGCTTTGGGCATGGAATGTCGGTCAGCCTCGTTCAGCTGGCGCGCGCCTACACGGCGTTCGCCAACGACGGCACGGTCGTGCCTCTGACCGTGCTCAAACAGCGGCAGCCAGTCATCGGTCAGCGCGTCATGACCGCCGAGACCGCACGCACACTAAGGCAGATGCTGGAGCAGGTCACCCACGATGGTGGCACAGGACCCTTGGCGAGGGTGATGGGCTATCGTGTCGCCGGCAAGACCGGCACCGCCCACAAGCTGGTGGGCGGCAGCTATGCCCCCGACAAGTACATCGCTTCGTTCGTAGGACTTGCGCCCGCCTCCGATCCGCGCCTAGTGGTGGCGGTGATGATCGATGAGCCGGCAGGCCGTGAGTACTATGGCGGGTTGGTCGCGGCGCCGGTGTTTTCCAAAGTGATGGCTGGCGCCCTCAGGCTGATGGCTATACCGCCCGACGCCCCCATGGACGCGGTGACCGCGCCCAGCTCGACGGCGCCGATCGTGGGAGAGGCAGTATGATGTCCGCAGCCCTGGCGGTCGACACCGTCGATGCGATGCTCGATTGGTTGCACGCGCATTGTCCGGCCGGCACACACTTGAGCGCCGACAGTCGCCGCATCGCTGCGGGTGATGTCTTCCTGGCCTTCCCCGGCGATGTCCATGACGGACGTCGCTACATCCCGCAGGCGGTCGCGGCGGGGGCTAAAGCCGTCCTCTGGGAGGCTGAAGGCTATAGCTGGACACTCAAAGGCGACCTGCCCAACCTGCCCGTGCATGGCCTGCGCGCCCTGGTGGCGGCGCTCGCCGCACGTTGGTATGGTGAGCCTAGCCGTGCCTTGTGGATGACCGGCATCACCGGCACTAACGGCAAGACCTCCGTCGCGCACTGGCTGGGCGCGTCGTTGACGGCGGCCGGCAAGCCCAGCGCCATCCTCGGCACGCTCGGCAACGGCCTGCCCGGCGCCCTCACCGCCGCCAGTCATACCACCCCGGACGCTGTCACCCTGCAGCGCCTGCTGGCGGAATATCGCGCTGCCGGGGCGCAAGCCGCGGTGATGGAGGTCTCCTCGCACGGTTTGGACCAGGGGCGCGTGCAAGGCGTGCATTTCGACGTGGCCGTGCTCACCAACCTGTCGCGCGACCACCTCGACTACCACGGCGACTTCGCCGCTTACGCCCAGGCCAAGGCCAAGCTCTTTGGCTGGCCGGGCCTGAAATGGGCGGTGCTCAATCTAGACGACGCCTTCGGCTGCTCGCTCTATGCGCAGCTTGCGGGCACGCAGGTCGAACGCCTGGGCTATGGCCAAAAGCAGGGCGAGATCCAGGCGAGCAGGCTTGTGCTCAGCACCCAGGGTCTGCGCATGCAGGTGCGCACACCGTGGGGTGGCGGCGAGATCGTCAGCCCCCTGCTGGGCGAGTTCAACGCCTATAACTTGCTCGCCGTGCTCGGCGGCTTGCTGGCCGCCGGCGTTGGCCTGGAGACGGCACTGGCGCAGCTGGCGCAATTGCGGCCGGTGGCCGGCCGCCTGCAGACCCTGCGGCTGGGGGCGCATTCGCCGACGGTGGTGGTGGATTATGCGCACACCCCGGATGCCTTGGAAAAGACGCTCAAGGCCCTGCGCCCGCTCACCCGTGGCCGCTTGTGGTGTGTGTTCGGCGCCGGCGGCGGCCGCGACCGCGGCAAACGCCCGCTCATGGGCGGTATTGCCGCAACGCTGGCCGATCAGGTCGTGGTCACCAGCGACAATCCGCGCCACGAGGACCCTGCCGCGATCATCGCCGACATCCTCGCTGGCATGCCACCCGGGCAGACCGCCATCGTCGACCGGGCCGAGGCCATACACCACGCCGTGCACGCGGCGGCAGCCGACGATGTGGTGCTGATTGCCGGCAAGGGGCATGAGGATTACCAGGAGATCCAAGGCAGGCGGCTACCGTTCTCGGACCTCGAAGTCGCCCGCACGGCCCTGCAGGAGAGGGAACATGATGCGTCTAGATGAGGCAGCGCGCGCCATTGGCGCCGAGGCGATCGGTCCAGACGTCGCCTTCGAGGGCGTGCACAGCGACAGCCGCGACCTAAAGCCGGGTTGCCTGTTCGTCGCCTTGCGCGGAAGGCGTTTCGACGGCCATGCCTTCGTGCAGGAGGCGCTTGGCAAAGGGGCCGCCGCCGTGATGATCGACCGCGCCCACCCCCTGCCGCCAGGGCCGCCGCCGACGCTCGTCGTCGAAGATACCCGCCTCGCCTTGGGCAAGCTTGCCGCCTGGCATCGCGCGCAGATGCCGGCCCGCATCGTGGCCATCACCGGCAGCAACGGCAAGACCAGCGTCAAGGAGATGACGGCGGCCATCTTGCGTGCGCACGCCGGCGAGCAAGCGGTGCTCGCCACCGAGGGCAACCTCAACAACGACATTGGCGTGCCGCTCACCCTGCTCAAGCTCACACCAGCCCACCGCTACGGCGTGATCGAGATGGGCATGAACCATGCCGGCGAGATCGCCTACCTCACCCGCCTTGCCCAACCCGATGCAGCGCTCGTCAATAACGCCCAGCGCGCCCACCTCGAAGGTCTGGCGACGGTCGAGGCCGTTGCCCGCGCCAAGGCAGAGATCTACGAGGGTCTGAGACCGGACGGTGTGGCACTGATCAACAGCGACGACCCGCACGCCCCCTTGTGGCTGGAACTCAACCGCGGTCGCCGGGCCTTGCGTTTCGGGCTTGGGCCCGAGGCCGAACTGTGGGCGGAGTACGCGCTCGACGCGGCAAGCAGCCGCTTGACCTTGCATACCCCCTTGGGCCGCATCACTTGTACCTTGCAGGTGCCGGGTCTGCATAACGTGCGCAACGCCACTGCCGCCGCGGCGGCAGCCATCGCCGTCGGGGCCTCGGCCGAAGCGATTCGCGCCGGACTCAGCGCCTATCGCGGTGTCAAGGGGCGCCTGCAACGCCATCCCTGCATCCTGGGCGCCACCCTCATCGACGACAGTTACAACGCCAACCCCGATTCCGTCGCCGCGGCCATCGCCGTGCTCGCCGCGCAGCCTGGCCGGCGCATCCTGGTGTTGGGCGACATGGGCGAATTGGGTGCGGGGGCGGCCGAGCTGCACCGATCGATAGGCGAAGCGGCGCGTGCCGCCGGCATCGACCGCCTGCTCGCCTTGGGTGAGCTTGCCGTGCATGCGGTCAAGGGCTTCGGCGCTGGCGCCATGCACTTCGAGCGCATCGAGGAGTTGCTGGCCGAGATCGAAAACGCCCTTGCCCCCGACGTGACGGTGTTGGTCAAGGGGTCCCGTTTCATGCGTATGGAGCGCATCGTGCAATCCTTCGTGGAGGAGCGGCAGCTATGCTCCTGATGCTCGCCCAATGGCTGGGCCACGACATCCGCGCCTTCAACGTCTTTCAGTACATCACCCTGCGCTCGGTGTTGGCGGCGCTCACGGCCTTGGCGATCTCCTTCCTGGTCGGGCCGTGGATGATCCGCCGCTTGACGGACCTCAAGATCGGGCAGGCGGTGCGCGACGACGGCCCCAAGAGCCATTTGCCCAAGGCCGGCACCCCTACCATGGGCGGTGCCTTGATCCTGATCAGCATGGGGCTTTCTACCCTCCTCTGGGCAGATCTGCGCAACACCTATGTCTGGGTAGGGCTTTTCACGCTGGCTGGCTTTGGCGCCATCGGTTGGGTGGACGACTGGCGCAAGGTGGTGGAGAAGAACCCCCGCGGCCTGCCAGCGCGGTGGAAGTATTTCTGGCAGTCGGTGATCGCCCTCGCCGTGGCTGCCTACCTGGCCATGTCTGCGCATCTGCCCGCTCAAACCGAGCTCATCGTGCCCTTTTTCAAGCAGATAGTCATGCCGCTCGGCGTGGTCGGCTTCGTGCTGCTGGCTTACTTCGTCATCGTCGGCACCAGCAACGCCGTCAACCTCACCGATGGGGCCGATGGCCTGGCCATCTTGCCAACGGTGATGGTCGCTGGGGCCTTGGGCATCTTCGCCTACGTGGCAGGCCACGCCGTGTTCGCCAAGTATCTGGGGTTGCCGCACATCCCGGGCGCGGGGGAGCTGACCATCTTCTGCGCCGCCCTGGTCGGGGCGGGGCTCGCCTTCCTTTGGTTCAACGCCTACCCGGCCGAGGTGTTCATGGGCGATGTCGGCGCCCTGGCGTTGGGGGCAGCGCTCGGGGTGGTGGCGGTCATCGTGCGGCAGGAGATCGTGCTGTTCATCATGGGGGGGGTCTTCGTCCTGGAGACGGTCTCCGTGATGTTGCAGGTGGGCTCCTACAAGCTCAGGCGCAAGCGCATCTTCCTCATGGCGCCGCTGCACCACCACTTCGAGCTCAAGGGTTGGAAGGAGACGCAGGTGGTGGTGCGCTTCTGGATCATCAGCATCGTGCTGGTGTTGATCGGGCTATCGACGCTGAAACTGCGGTGAGGAGTAAGGCGTGAGGGGTGGAGGCTTCGACTACGCCGGCCTGAAGGCATTGGTGGTGGGGCTAGGGGCCACGGGTGGTGCGTGTGTGCGCTGGCTGTTGCGCCACGGGGCTGAGGTGCGCGCGACCGACACCCGTGCCAGCACGCCCAACGCCGAGGCTCTGCGCGCCGAACATCCCGAGCTCACGCTGCATCTAGGCGGACTCAAGGCAGCCGACTTCGACTGGGCAGAGTTGATCGTGCTCAGCCCCGGCCTGCCCCGCTCCACCCCCGAAATCGCCGCTGCAACCGCTGCCGGCAAAGAGGTGGTGGGTGACGTGGAGCTCTTTGCCCGCGCCTTGCCGCACTGCCCCCGTCCCGCACGCGTACTGGCCATCACCGGCTCCAACGGCAAGAGCACGGTCACCGCCCTGACTGGCCACCTGTGCAGGACGGCCGGCCGGCATACGGTGGTGGCCGGCAACATCGGGCTGCCGGTGCTCGATGCCCTGGCCGCGGCGGAGGCCGCTCACCACTGGCCAGAAGTGTGGGTGCTGGAACTGTCGAGCTTCCAGCTCGAGACGACCTCGAGCCTCATGCCTGACGCCGCCACCGTGCTCAATCTCAGCCCAGACCACATGGACCGCTACGCTGGGATCAACGATTACGCCGCCGCCAAGGCGCGCATCTTCGGCCCCTTGAGCCAAGCGCACGCACCGCTTGCCGGGTCTGCACAAACCCAAATCCTCAACCGCGATGATCCCCTGGTCATGAAGATGGTCCGTCCTGGCTGGCGTTTGTGGACCTTTGGCCTTAACACCGGTTTTCATGCCGGCGAGTGGGGGATCACCGAACGCGGCCAGCAGAAGTGGTTGGCCGAGGGCACCACCCCGCTCATGCCGGTGGCAGAGCTTGCGATCGCGGGGCTACACAACGCCGCCAACGCGCTTGCTGCCCTCGCCCTGACGCGGGCCATCGACCTGCCCTACCCCCACCTGCTGGAAGGACTGGCAACCTTCAGCGGCCTGCCGCATCGGGTCGAAAAAGTGGGCGAGATCGATGGCGTGAGCTGGTACGACGACTCCAAAGGCACCAACGTCGGCGCCACCGTAGCCGCGCTCAACGGCTTCCAGTGCCCGGTGGTGCTGATCGCCGGTGGCGACGGCAAGGGCCAAGACTTCACCCCCTTACGCGCGGCGGTCGGTCGCGTCCGGGCGATGATCCTGATCGGCCGCGATGCCCCCTTGATCGAGGCCGCCCTAGCTGGCGCCGTCCCCTGTCTGCATGCCGCGAGCCTGGAGGAGGCGGTGCAGATGGCCCATGCCCAGGCTCAACCCGGGGATGCCGTCCTGCTCTCACCCGCCTGTGCCAGTTTCGACATGTTCCGCGACTACGTGCATCGCGCCGAGGTATTCGTCAACGCGGTGCGCAAGCTCGGCGCCGCCTCAACCTTTACCTCTCACCCCTTGCCCGCAGGAGGCGGCCATGTTCCATAACGCCGCCCTCAAGCGCTCCAGCCTCGCCCCTTATGACTGGGGGCTCATGTGGGTGGCGCTCGCCCTGCTGGGGCTGGGCCTGGTCATGGTCTATTCCGCTTCGGTGGCCACTGCCGAGGCCACGTATGGCAGCCCCAACCACTACCTCACCCGGCATGGCATCTACCTGGTGATCGGCCTCGCCCTCGCCTACGCGGCCTTTCAGCTGCCCAGCCGTCTGTGGCAGCGCCTGGCGCCGGCCCTGTTCGTCCTCGGCATCATTTTGCTGATCTTGGTGCTCGTTCCCGGTATCGGCCACGAGGTAAAAGGGGGGCGCCGCTGGATCCCGTTGGGCGCATTGGGCAATCTGCAGCCTTCCGAATTCATGAAGCTGGCCGTGGTGTTGTACGCCGCCGACTACACGGTGCGCAAGGCAGGCCTCATGGAGAGCGTGCGCCAAGGCTTCATGCCCATGTTCGCCGTCATGCTGGCCGTCGGCGCCCTCTTGCTGCTGGAGCCCGACTTGGGCGCTTTTGCTGTCATCGTCAGCATTGCCCTGGCCATCCTCTTCCTCGGTGGTTTGAACTGGCGCTTATTTCTCGGTTTGACCCTATTCCTGGCCATTGGTTTCGTGTTGCTGATCTGGATAACCCCCTACCGCATGGCACGCGTGGATGGCTACCTCAACCCCTGGGAAGACCCGTTCGGCAAAGGCTACCAGCTCACCCACGCCCTCATCGCCTTCGGCCGTGGTGAATTAACGGGTGTTGGCCTGGGCGATAGCGTCGAGAAGCTGCATTACCTGCCCGAGGCGCACAACGACTTCCTGCTGGCTGTCATCGGCGAGGAGCTCGGGCTCATCGGCGTCTTGAGCGTCATCGCCCTGTTCGCTTGGCTGACCTGGCGCGCCTTTTCCATTGGCTGGCAGGCCGCCCTGATGCAGCGCAACTTTGCTGCCTTGGTGGCGCAGGGTGTCGGCGTATGGATCGGTGGACAGGGCTTCATCAACATGGGGGTCAACATGGGCCTGCTGCCGACCAAGGGGTTTACGCTGCCGCTGATGAGTTATGGGGGCTCCGGGCTGGTCGCCAACTGCCTGGCCCTCGCCCTGCTCTTGCGTATCGACTACGAAAACAGGTGCCTGATGCGCGGCAAAGGAGGTAAATCGTGAACCTGACGGACCAGCACGCAACCCCCACCGTCCCGCCGCGCACCGTGCTGATCATGGCCGGCGGCACCGGCGGGCATGTCTTCCCGGCGCTAGCGGTGGCCGCCCTGTTGCGTGCGCAAGGTTGGCGGGTGGTGTGGCTGGGCACGCGTGCCGGCATGGAGGCCCAACTCGCACCGCAGCACGGCTATGCGCTGGAATGCTTGAGCTTCAGCGCTGTGCGCGGCAAGGGTCCGCTGCACTTCACCCTGCTGCCGTTCAAGCTCCTGATCGCCTTCTGGCAGGCTGCCCGCGCCCTATTCCGTGTCCGCCCCGACGTCGCACTCGGTCTCGGCGGCTATGCTGCCTTTCCCGGCGGCATGATGGCCGCCTTGTTCGCTCGGCCGCTCGTCATCCACGAGCAGAACGCCGTGGCTGGGCTTGCTAACCGCGTCCTTGCCTGCTTGGCCGACCGGGTACTCCTGGGCCTGCCGGCGGCCTTCACCCACGGAACGGATCGGCCCATCCCGTGCGGCAAGGTGGCGGCTGAGTGGGTGGGTAACCCGGTGCGGCCCGAGATCGCCGCCCTGCCCGAGCCCACCACCCGGCTTGCCGACCGCACCGGGCCGCTACGCCTGCTGGTGGTGGGCGGCAGCCTGGGGGCGCAGGCCTTGAACGAGATCGTGCCGCAAGCGCTCGCGCTGCTGCCGCCAGATGCCCGCCCCCTCGTCCGTCACCAGGGTGGCCGGGGCAAGCTCGAGGCGCTGAACAACCGTTATGCGGCAGCAGGCATTCAAGCGCACTGCGTCGAGTTCATCGCCGACATGGCCGAGGCCTATGCCTGGGCCGACGTGGTCATCTGCCGCGCGGGGGCATCGACCGTCGCCGAGATCGCCGCCGCCGGGGTGGCGGCCCTGTTCATCCCCTACCCGTATGCGGTCGACGACCACCAGACCGCCAACGCCCGCTTCCTCTGCGACGCTGGCGCGGCCTGGCTCATGCAGCAACGCGAGCTCACGCCGCCGGCCCTGGCCGAGTGGCTGGCGGGGTTGACCCGTACCGAGTTGCTGGCGCGCGCGCACAAGGCCCGCAAGCTGGCAAAGCCCGATGCCACGGCACGCGTGGCCCAGGTGGTGAAAGCGCTCGCGGGATGATAGGGGGTGCGATGCTGGGACGTTTGGGAGACCGCCAGTGAAGCACAAGGTGCGGCATGTCCACTTCGTCGGCATAGGCGGGACTGGCATGAGCGGGATTGCCGAGGTGTTGCTCAACCTGGGCTATACGGTCTCCGGCAGCGACCTGAACGAGAATGCGGCCACTCGGCGCCTAGCCCAGCTGGGGGCGCGCATCCATCTCGGCCATGACGCCGCTCACATCCAGGGGGCAGACGTGTTGGTGGTGTCCACGGCCGTGGCTGCCGACAACCCAGAGGTCGTGGCCGCGCAAGCGGCCAGGATCCCGGTGGTTGCCCGCGCGATGATGCTCGCCGAGCTGATGCGCTTCAAGCAGGGCATCGCCGTCGCCGGCACACACGGCAAGACCACCACCACTAGCCTCATCGCCAGCGTGCTGTCGGAGGCGGGGCTGGATCCCACCTTCGTCATCGGCGGCAAGCTGCTCGCCGCGGGGGCCAATGCCCGCCTGGGACGTGGGGAGTATCTGGTGGCCGAGGCGGACGAGTCCGATGCCTCCTTCCTGCACCTCAACCCGGTGATCGCGGTGGTGACCAACATCGATCAGGACCACATGCAGACCTATGGCCATGACTTCGAGCGACTGAAGGCGGCCTTCGTCGAATTCCTACACCATCTGCCGTTCTGGGGCATGGCCGTGGTCTGCGCCGATGACGCCAACGTCCGCGCCATCCTGCCACGCATACACCGGCCGGTAATGACCTACGGCACGAGCGAGGACTGCGCCATCCAGGCCGTCGACATTCGGGCGGAAGGGGGAGGCATGCGCTTTACTGCCCTGCGCAATGGCGAGCGCTCCCCGATCGACGTCACCCTCAACCTGCCCGGCCGACACAACGTCCTCAATGCCCTGGCCGCCATCGCCGTAGCGTGGGAGCTGCAACTGTCCGACGCAGCGGTGCAACGTGCCCTGGCCGGCTTCACTGGTGTGGGGCGGCGCTTCCAACGATATGGCGAGGTGACGCTCGCGGATGGCCGCCGCTTCTGCCTCGTGGACGACTACGGCCACCACCCCGCAGAGATGGCAGCCACCCTGGCCGCCGCCCGCAACGTTTATCCCGGCCGCCGCCTCGTGCTGGTGTTTCAACCGCATCGCTACACGCGCACGCGCGACCTGTTCGAGGACTTCGTGCAGGTGCTCTCGCAAGCCGATGCCTTGCTGCTGACCGAGGTCTATGCCGCCGGCGAGGCCCCCATCGTGGCAGCAGACGGACGCAGCCTAGCGCGCGCCGTACGCGTGGCTGGCAAGGTCGAGCCGGTGTTCGTGGCAGACGTCGCCGAGCTGCCGCAGGCACTACACGACTTCATCCGCGATGGGGACGTGGTCCTCACCATGGGCGCTGGCTCCATCGGCCAGATCCCGCCGCGTCTGGTGGCCTTGGGGGTGACCGCCTAATGGAGATGGCCATGCTCGATGCCATCCCAGGGCTACGCGGCAAGCTTGCCTTCAAGGCGCCGATGGACCGGCTTGTCTCATGGCGGGCGGGTGGGGTCGCCGATCGGCTCTACCAACCCGCCGATCTGGAAGACCTGATCGTCTTTCTGAAGACCCTGGATGCGGATGAGCCCCTGTGCTTCATGGGTCTGGGCAGCAATCTGCTCGTGCGCGACGGGGGCTTCCGCGGCACGGTGATCCTCTTGCACAAGGCCTTGCGCGCACTGCGCCTGGAGAGCGACCACCTAGGCACGCCCTGGGCAGCGCGCCAGCCGGCGACGATCGGGGTGATCTACGCCGAGGCCGGTGTGGCCAGCCCCAAGGTAGCCCGTTTCGCTGCCAACCACGACCTCGTGGGCGCGGAATTCCTCGCCGGCATCCCGGGCACCGTGGGCGGCGCACTGGCCATGAACGCGGGCTGCTATGGGCGCGAGACCTGGGAGATCGTCGCCCAGGTGCTGACCATCGACCGGCAGGGTGAACTCCACACGCGCCTGCCCCGCGATTTCGCTCTCGGATATCGACATGTCGCCTTGCGGCAAGCACACGAGGAGTGGTTCGTGGCGGCATGGTTGATGCTGGGCAAGGGCGACGGCGCCGCTGCGCGCGAAGAGATCAAACGCCTGCTTGCCCGCCGGGTCGCGACACAACCGCTCGATCTGCCCAACGCCGGTTCAGTATTCCGTAACCCGCCAGGGGACTACGCCGCCCGTCTGATCGAGCAGTGCGGGCTCAAGGGCCTGCGTATCGGCGCCGCGCAGGTGTCGGAGAAGCACGCCAACTTCATCGTCAATCTAGGCGGCGCCAAGGCGGCGGACATCGAACGTCTGATCGAACGGGTCGAGGCGACGGTGGCCGCCCGCACCGGCGTGCACTTGCAAAGGGAAGTGAGGATCATCGGTGAACCGTGATTTCGGCAAAGTCGGTGTCTTGATGGGCGGTCGCTCCGCCGAGCGCGAGATCTCGCTCAGAAGCGGCAACGCGGTGCTCGCCGCCTTGCGCCGCCAGGGGGTGGACGCCCATGCCTTCGACCCGGCGCACAAGCGCTTGAGCGAGCTCGAACAGGCTGGTTTCGATCGGGTCTTCCTCATCCTGCACGGTCGTGGCGGCGAAGACGGTAGCCTGCAAGGGGCCTTGGAAATGATGGGGATCCCCTACACCGGCAGCGGGGTCATGGCCTCCGCCCTCGGCATGGACAAGTGGCGCACGAAACTGGTGTGGCAGGGAGCGGGGCTACCCGTGCCGGCCTACAGGCTGCTCGATGCCAATAGCGATTTCGAGGCCATCGAGCGTGAGCTGGGATTGCCGCTGTTCGTCAAGCCGGCCTGCGAGGGCTCGAGCGTCGGGGTAAGCAAGGTCAACCAGGCGGGCGGACTACGCGCGGCCTATCTGCAGGCTGCCCGCTACGACCGCGTGGTGCTGGCCGAGCGTTACTTGAGCGGTGGGGAATACACCGTGGCCATTCTAGAGGACGGGGCCAAGCTCGAGGCCCTGCCCGTGATCCGCATCGTCCCGGCGACCGAGTTCTATGACTACGAGGCCAAGTATTTCCGTGACGACACCCGCTATCTCTGCCCCTGCGGCTTGCATGCCGAGCAAGAGGCAGGCCTACGCGAGTTGGCGCTCGAGGCGTTCAAGGTCCTGGGCTGCCGCGGCTGGGGACGGGTGGATATCTTGCTGGACGAGCATGGGGCGCCGCAACTGCTGGAGATCAATACCGCACCGGGTATGACCGACCACAGCCTGGTCCCCATGGCCGCGCGGGCCGCTGGCATCGACTTCGACGCGCTTTGCCTGCGCATCCTGGCGCAGGCGCGGAGGGATGCGGATGTGGAATGACCCCCGCCAGCTCAACCGGCTGAGCGCCTGGATCCTCCTGTTGGCGGGCATCGCCGCTGCTGCCGTCGCCGTGCGCGCCCTGACCGAGGGCCTGTTCCCGCTGCGCGAGGTCACCGTGCTCGGCGCGCGACAGGCCGAAACCCAGCGGGCGCTCCGTCAGCTCATCCCCCGCCTTAAGGGCGGCTTCTTTAGCCTCGACCTGGAGCAGGCCCGTCTGGCGTGCGAGCGTCTGCCTTGGGTTAGGCAGGCGACGGTACGCCGGCTTTGGCCCAACCGCTTGCTCATCGAGATCGAAGAACACGTCCCCGCCGCAGCTTGGAATGGGCAAGAGATGCTGAGTATAGAGGGTGTACGTTTCCCTGTACGCCCGTGGGCAGAACTGCCCCGGGTGCATGCCCCAGACGGCTTTGAACGCCTGGTGGCTAGGCGTCTGAATGAATTCACGCGCCTGCTGGCACCGTCCGGTTGGCGCATCGCATCGCTACAGGTTAGTCCGCGCGGCGCTTGGCGCTTGGTCGTTGAAGCAGCAAGCCACGCTCGCCACCAGGGCCTACTGTCGGCAGGCGCTGCGCTGCGCGTCAGCCTCGAGCTCGGCCGTGATCGGCATGTCGAGCGGGTGAACCGCTTTTTGACCTTCTACGATGCCACCACGGCGCGCCTCGGGATACTGGAGCGCATCGACCTGCGCTACCCGAATGGGTTTGCAGTCCGGTTACGCAAGGCAGCCGACAGCCAAGCGAAGACGGCGCAGCTTTTGGCGCCCTTAGCACGCCTGTCGAGTCACACATTCATGGTCAGCAGTTGATATGCGCGATAGCAAGGACCTCATCGTCGGCCTAGA
The DNA here is from genome assembly GCA_041640815.1 of Thiobacillaceae bacterium. Classification (GTDB taxonomy): domain Bacteria; phylum Pseudomonadota; class Gammaproteobacteria; order Burkholderiales; family Thiobacillaceae; genus JANWZL01. The sequence goes on along the minus strand of JBEPZO010000009.1, from coordinate 45,670 downwards.
CATCGGCACTTCCAAGATCGTCACGCTGGTAGCCGAAGTGACCCCCGAGGGGGGGATCAACATCCTCGGCATGGGCTCGGCACCCTCGCGCGGCCTCAAGAAAGGGGTAGTGGTCAACATCGAGGCCACCGTCTCCGCCATCCAGCGGGCGCTGGAGGAGGCCGAGCTGATGGCCAACTGCAAGATCTCGCAGGTCTATGTAAGTGTCAGTGGCAGCCACATCCGCTCGCTCAATTCCCACGGCATGGTGCCCATCCGCGACCGCGAGGTCACCCAGGCTGACATCGAGCGCGTGATCGAAACCGCGCGCGCCATCAACATCTCCACCGATCAGCAGATCCTGCACGTGCTGCCGCAGGAATTCATCATCGACGGCCAGGAGGGTGTGCGCGAACCCCAGGGCATGAGCGGCGTGCGCCTAGAGGTCAAGGTGCACATCGTCACCGGCGCGGTATCCGCCGCCCAGAACATCGTCAAATGCGTGCGCCGCTGCGGCCTGGAGGTCAAGGACTTGATCCTGCAGCCGCTCGCCTCCAGCCTGGCCGTGCTCAATGAAGACGAGAAAGATCTCGGTGTCTGCCTCATCGACATCGGCGGCGGCACCACCGACATCGCCGTGTTCACCCGCGGCGCCATCCAGCACACGGCGGTGATCCCGATCGCGGGGGATCAGATCACCAACGACATCGCCATGACCCTACGCACGCCTACGCGTGAGGCCGAGGACTTGAAGATCCGACACGGCGTGGCTCTGCGTCAGCTTGCCGCGCGCGACATGATCGAGGTGCCAGGCATCGGCGAGCGCGGACCGCGCATGCTGTCCATCCAAACCCTCGCCGAGGTAATCGAGCCGCGGGTGGAGGAGCTCTACAGTCTGATCCAGGCGGAGCTCAGGCGCAGCGGCTTCGAGGAACAGATCTCTTCCGGCATCGTTCTCACCGGCGGCTCCAGCGCCATGAGAGGGATGGTGGAACTCGCCGAAGAGGTCTTCCACCTTCCGGTACGCGTTGGTGTACCCGAATACATCGGCGGCTTGTCGGAGCGCGTGCGCAACCCACGCCATGCAACCAGCGTTGGGCTACTGCTGGCTGGTCTCGAGCAGCACGAGCTCGACCAGGCTAACCGCATCCACGGTGCCAGTTTCAAACAGGTCTTCGAAAGAATGAAGGCATGGTTCCAGCAAAACTTTTGATCAGGAGGACCAAGCGGGAGAGGCAGCAGGAGCAGACATCAAACCATGCCTAAAGCCATGCCGCCGCATCCCTTTTTCATCATTTGAACCCCTTTTTTATCAGGAGGTGTGACATGTTGTTTGAATTGGAAGACGTACAAACCCAAGATGCCGTCATCAAAGTTATCGGCGTGGGCGGCTGCGGCGGTAACGCCATCGATCATATGATCGAGAAGGGCATGAGCGGCGTGGAGTTCATCGCCATCAACACCGATGCCCAGGCCCTGCGCCGCAACCGTGCCCCAGTACAACTGCAGATTGGGGCAAGTGCAACCAAAGGCCTTGGTGCAGGCGGTAAGCCCGAGGTGGGACGGGAAGCGGCGCTGGAGGATCGCGAACGCATTGCCGAACTCATCGACGGTGCCGACATGCTGTTCATTGCCGCTGGCATGGGCGGTGGCACGGGCACCGGCGCCGCGCCAGTAGTGGCTGAGATTGCCAAAGACTTGGGCATCCTCGCCGTCGCCGTCGTCACTAAGCCGTTCGCCTTCGAGCAGGCCAAGCGCGCGCGCGCCGCCGAGCAGGGGCTGAAGGCGCTGTCCGAGCATGTCGACTCGCTCATCGTCATCCCCAACGAGAAGCTCAGGGAGGTGCTGGGCGGCAAGACCAAGCTCACCGATGCCTTTGCCGCTGCCAATGACGTGCTCTACTCGGCCGTAGCCGGTATAGCCGAGATCATCAGCAATCCCGGCATGATCAATGTCGACTTCGCCGACGTGCGCACGGTGATGAGCGAGGTAGGCATGGCCATGATGGGTTCCGCCACGGCCCAGGGCGAAGGCCGGGCGCGTCTTGCTGCCGAGGCGGCGGTGAAGAGCCCGTTGCTGGAAAACGTCGACCTCAAGGGCGCGCGCGGCGTGGTGGTGAACATCACCGCCGACGATAGCCTGACGCTTGACGAGTACTACGAGGTGATGGAGACCATCAAAAGCTTTACCGCCGAGGAGGCAACGGTCATCGTCGGCACGGCCATGGACCCGTCGCTGGGCGACACCATACGGGTGACGATGGTCGCCACCGGGCTTGGCAACCCCATCGCCAAGGCCCAGCCCAGACCCACCATCGTCGTGCAAAATACGGCCGTCGGCACGGGCACGGATGGCCCGATCACACCCCTGCGTCCTTTCGATACCAGCGCCGATTACGATATCCCGACCACTTTTCGGGTCAATCCTCGCCGCAGTTCAGCAGTTGACCATACCGCTCAGGGATTAGATGCCTTAGACATCCCCGCCTTCTTACGCAAACAAGCGGACTGAGTAGCAAGGGCCGGAAGGTAGTTTGTTTTAAGTCACAAGCAGGCATGCAGCAGAGACAGACACAGCCGGTGGTTACCAACGATTCATGCGGAGGGGTAAGACCTCGATGAAGCGGTCGCCTGATCAGCCTCGGGATACAATTACGCCATGATTAAGCAGCGAACGCTCAAAACCCGCATCCGCACCACGGGTGTAGGCCTCCATACCGGCTGCAAGGTCGAGATCGAGCTCCGCCCAGCAGCACCCAACACGGGTATCGTCTTTCGCCGTCTCGATGTCGAGCCACCAGTCGACATACCGGTATCTCCGCAGCACGTAACCGATACGCGACTGTGTTCCGCCCTCGAACGCGATGGCGTCAAGATCGCCACCGTCGAACACCTCATGTCCGCCCTCGCGGGGCTAGGCGTGGATAATCTCTACATCGACCTCATGGGACCAGAGGTCCCCATCTTGGATGGCTCCGCCGCCCCCTTTGTCTTCCTCCTCCAATCCGCCGGCCTGGAAGAGCAAGACGCCCCCAGGCGCTACCTCCGGGTCAAACGTAATGTGCGCGTCGAAGAGGGCGACAAATGGGCGCAGTTGAGCCCGTATGAAGGCTTTCGGCTCAGCTTCCGCATCGACTTCGATCACCCGGTGCTGCAGCGCTCGGCACAGGAATACGCTATCGATCTGACGGAACAGTCCTATGTCAGAGAGGTCAGCCGCGCGCGCACCTTCGGTTTCATGCGTGACGTCGAGGAGCTCCGCCGCGCCGGCCTCGCGCGCGGCGGTACACTGGACAACGCCGTGGTGATGGACGATTACCGCGTGCTGAACGAGGGGGGGCTAAGATATGCCGACGAGTTCGTCAAACACAAGGTGCTCGACGCCGTAGGTGACCTATACATGGCAGGGCACCCGATCCTTGGGGCCTTTTCCGCCTACAAGTCCGGTCACGGACTGAACAACAAACTGCTACGCGCCTTGCTCGCCGATGCGACAGCGTGGGAGTGGACGAGCTTCACTGACGCGGCGAGCGTGCCGCACGCTGCCCAACGGCTTACACCCCTCATTGCCTGATGCTCGCCCTGCGCGTACTGGTTTTCGCTTGCGGCGCGCTCATCATTTTTGCCTTGCTCGGCTATTCCTTGAACCGCGACCGGCGATGGCTGCGTGTGGCCGGCTACGCCTTCAAGGGCGGACTGGCCCTCGCCGCGGTGATCGGCCTCATCATGCTGATGCGTCGCTACTTGGTCCTCTGACCGAGAGCGCCACGCCTCAAGGGAGCTGGCCCGCACTGACAAAGTTGTCAGGCAAGATACGCGGCGTGAGGAAGATCAACAGCTCGGTCTTGTTGTCCTGTTTGTAATTATCCTTGAACAGGCGCCCAAGAATAGGCAGATCCCCCAGCAAAGGGATCTTGTTGGTCTCATCCTTGGTGTCCTGCTCGAAGATGCCCCCGAGCATCGCGGTCTGACCGTCGGCCACGCGCACCTGCGTCTTGATGCGCTTCTTGTTGATGGTCGGGCCGGCCGTGGTGGCCTCCCCGGGGGCATCCTTGGTAACCTCGACGTCGAGGATGATGTTGTCGTTGTTGAGGACCTGAGGATCGACTAAGAGGCAGAGCACGGCATTGCGAAAACTCGTCTGGGTACCACTCGTGGAGACGGTCTGGTAAGGAATCTCAGTACCTTGCAGGATGACGGCGGGTTTCTGATTAGAGGTGACGACCCGCGGGTTGGAGATGATCTTACCGCGCTTGTCCGCCTCCATGGCGAGTAATTCGAGGTCGAGCAAGGCATTACCCGCACCCTCGATGATGGTGAAGCCGAGAGAACCGACGCCGCCGCCAGCCGGTGCGAAAGTCACGTTTCCTGGCAAGTTGATGTTGTTGCTCGCCAGGGAAGTCAGGTCGCTAAAGCTCGAGGCAATGCTAGCAGAGGTCGTCGTATTCGGCGCCACGGCGATGCGATTGGAGTCTGGCCTGGAGCCGACACGCGCCCCCATGCCCAATCTGACACCCAAGTTGCGTCCGAAATTGGTGTCCGCGGTGACGATCCTCGCCTCGATCATCACCTGGCGGGTCGGCACGTCCACCTTCTTGAGCAGCTCGCGAATCTCCCTGAGCTTGGTCGCCGTGTCCTGCACGAAGAGGGTATTGGTTTTGAGGTCGTAGGTGACGCTACCGCGCTTCGACAGCACGCGCTGCGCGGCCTGGCCCGTACCGGTCGTCGTGGCGGCCGCCTGTGTCTGCCCGCCCACCCCAGAGGCACCGGCCTCACAGGATACGGCCTGCCCCGCCTGCTGTGTGGCGATCGACCGGCCCAGCAAAATGCCCTCGGCCTCATTGGCGCGCAGGTAGTTGAGCGGGATGCTCTCGGTCACCAGTGGCTCCAGATCGGCAATCTGTTGCTTGGCCTCGAGCTCCTGTTTTTCTTTCGCCGCTAACTCCTCGTGTGGCGCGACCCAAATGACGTTGCCTGTAATACGCTTATCAAGCCCCTTAGCGCGTAAGATGATGTCTAACGCCTGGTCCCAGGGCACATCTTTCAGCCGAAGGGTAATGTTCCCGCTTACCGCATCGCTGACGACAATATTCAACCCCGTGAAGTCGGCTATCACTTGTAATAATGCACGCACCTCTACGTTCTGAAAGTTGAGCGTAAGCCTCTCGCCCCTGTAACGTGGTCGGTCAGCTCGGGCCATCTGACGCAGGTCGTCCAGCGCACGGAGCTCGATGATGAACTGACTGCCTGTCTGGTAAGCGGAGTAGTCCCAATTGCCGCGGGCATCGATTTTCAAGCGCGCATGTTTGCCCTGTTGTGTAGTCTCCACCCTTTGTACCGGGGTACCGAAGTCACTCACGTCTAGACGCCGTCGCAAGGCCTCGGCGAGCGTGGTATTGAGAAAATCAACAACCAAAGTGCCGCCACGACCCTGAAGATTGACCCCTACCCCGGCGTCAGACAAATGCACGAGCACACGTCCCTCACCCTCTGGCCCGCGCTTAAACTCCACCTCGCGGATGGCATGCTCTCGCCGCGGCCCAGTCTCGGCGAAACGGGTAGGGGCCAGTTCTCCGGCATCAGTCGCCTCACCGCGCACTACAACGAGCAGCTGATTGCCCACTGCTCGCACTTGATAGCTGGCTGGACCGCTCAGATTGAGCACAATGCGGGTGCGCGCTCCGGCCTGGATGACATCGTAGCTGCGTATTATCCCACCAGCGACGGTCTCAGACTGACGCTCGCTTTGAACTCCAGGGAGATCGAGCACGATGCGATGAGGGTTGGCAGTAGAAAAATGCACGGGTTCGTTTGTAAGAGGGGCATCGAGCGTGATCCTGACGACCAGGCTTTCGTTGCTACCCTGAGCAATGCCGACCGACTTCAGGGCTGCCGCTCCTGCTTCCACGACCGCCATCGCGTTCACTGGAAGGAAAACCGTCAGGTATGTCACCACCCAAACAATTGGGAGGCACCGGATGGATATGCATCTACGCTTCATCCCAAACATCCTCAATGCAATGCCCCTCTGCCTCAAGGCATCTGGAGCGTGACAGTGTTATGCGTCCACCCGCCAACACCGTCCGCCACCGTCTCACGGATTTCGATGTTGGTCTCGGTAATGGCCGTTATCACACCGAAGTTCTGGCCAATGCGATCGCCATGCCTAACAAGGTGCACAGTATTGTCCGGGGCTTGTACTAGGGCATGAAGCCTTCCTTCGCGCATAAGCGTTCCGACTAAGCGGAGGCTATCGATGGGAAAATGTTCTAGCGGCTCCTTCGGCCGTTTCAAGTCAAGTTGGCTCCCATCCCCAGTATGCGCCAACGCTGTATTACGCGGGATGAATGGGTCGATCAAACCTTGCGCGTCATAGGTAAATCGCTCGACCATTTTCACTTGTGGTAGCGGTTCCGTGGGCGCTGGCGCATCTAGCCCCGCCTGCTGCATGAAGGCACGCAGGTCCTCCATATCGTCTCGCGCGCAGCCGGCAAGGCCGACGAGGAAAAGGGCATACACGAGCTTCGTCCGCATCCGTCAAGTGTTTCAGTGCTGTGCAGATTGTTGCTCAACTGTATCTAGATAGCGGTAAGTCTTAACTGTGGCCTCCATGATAAGCCCCTCTGCACCTGCGGCAGGCGCTAAGCTAATATCATGCATGGTGACAATGCGCGACAGTTGTGCCAGGTCACTGGCAAACCCCGCCATGTCATGGTATTTACCTTTGACCCTGATGGTCACCGGCAGTGTGGCGTAGAATTCGGTTACGTGCTCGTGCTCGGGTTTAAACAACTCAAACTCAAGGCCGCGTGCTATGCCAGCCTGGTTAATATCCGCGAGCAGGGCATCGAGTTCAGCCTTATTAGGCAGTTGCCGAAGCAGCGCTTGCAAAGTCTGTTCTATTTGCTCTAGACGCTTTTTATGAACAGCGTAATGAATGGCCTGCTTTTTCTTCTGGACATACTCCTCGCGCAAGCTGGCCTCTTCCTCTTCTAGTCGCTGGATCTCAGCCAAGCCTTCGGACCACAACAAGCGATAGCCTAAGCCAACAATAGTGACAAAAAGGACAGCCAGAACCGCAACCTTGATCGGCAATGGGGCTCGAGCGAGGTCATTGAGCTCAATCGATCTAAGGCTTCCGAGTTCCATATCTACCTTTTGTCACTCCCGCATCGTGTAGCGCTGTCGGTTCAGCTGCCAGCATCCGCGGCTGATTCAGGCACCTCTTTCGGCCGGTTGTGCTTTTTGAACTTCATCATGTCCGGTTATTGCCACAATAATCGTAAACGCACTAACACGCTGTGTACCTAACTGTGTACTCCTAACCTCAATCAGATTAGGGGATGCAAACAAAGGCGATTCATCGAGATTGCGCATCAGGTTAGATACCCAAGCATTGGACTGCGCTACACCCTGAAGCGTTACGCTGTTTCCAGCCTGCTTGAGGCTAGTCAGGTATACACCCTCAGGCATCTTGCGCGCCAGCTGGTCGAAAAGCCGTACTATCTCATAGCGGTTGGCTTGAAGTGACTCGACAACCGCCTTGCGCTCCAGCAAGGCTTTGGTTTTGTCTTTCAAAGTTCTGATCTCGTCGATTTGTCGATTGAGCGCAGCAATCTCTTGACGCAGTAAATCATTGCGCTGGCTTTGATAATGCTTGGCGTCATCGATCACTACTTGCCCAGCATAGACGACTAACAGAGCAGCCAGGGCGATAAATATGGCTAACAGCGCCATCAGACGCTGCTGTAAGAGGCGCTTCTGCTGCCGATGCGGCAACAGATTGATGCGAATCCTGCTCATGGATCAAATCTCCGCAAGGCAAGACCACAAGCGACGAATAGGGCAGGCGCATCGACGGCGAGGTTGTGGGCCTTGACTTGATGGGAAATAACCATTTTAGCAAAAGGGTTAGCAACCATCGTGCTAATCTGTAACCACCCTTGGACCACCGCATCCAAGCCAGGCATAGCAGCGCAACCACCCGCCAATAATATGTAATCCACGCGGCTGAAAGCAGTGGCGCTGTAAAATAATTGTAGGGCGCGGCCAATCTCAGAGGCCACTGCATTGAAAAATGGTCTTTTTAGTGCAGAATCGTAGTTTTCCGGTAATAGCCCCTCGCGTTTTGCTTGCTCCGCTTCTTCGAAGGACATACCGTAATAACGCACGATCTCCTGCGTGAGCATCCGCCCACCAAGCGTATGCTCGCGTTGGTAAACCAATTCATGGTCATGCACGATGTTTACATGGGTAGTATTGGCACCGATGTCGATAATAGCAACGGTCAGATTACGCCCCTCATCTGGCAGTTGATGAGCGATTTGCTCGTAGGCATTCAGCGCTGCAAAGCTATCGACATCGACGATTACAGTATTCAGCCCAACCGCCTCTGCAAGAGCGACGCGCTCTTCCAACCGCTCGCGGCGCGAAACAACGATAAGCGCTTCATCCTCATCTCCTCTAGACGAGGGCCCCAAGATTTGGTAATCCAGGCTTACCTCCTCCTGTGGGAAAGGAGCCAACTGGTTGACCTCAACCCTAACCTGTGCCTCGATGTCTGCCTCACTGGCGCCTTGTGGCAGCATGATCTTCTTGGTGATCACAGCTGCGGCGGGCAGAGCGAGAACAATATCACGCGTACGCGTTCGCATTGCCTGCCAAGCCGAGTACATGGCCGATTCCACGAGCTCAGGCTTGGCGATATTGCCATCGGCGACAGCCTCTTTGGGCATGGTCGCGATCGCATAACGCTCAAGTCGAATGTCTCCCTCCTCGCTTAGGGAAAGTTCAAGCATTTTCACCGCCGATGCGCTAATATCTACCCCGATTAGCGGTTTTCGGCGGCGGAGGAGTGCGCCTAGCCTCAAGCGATACACCCTAAAAAGTTAAACCGCTAAATGAGCTATCCAAACTAAATGCTAGCAGCATCCTGAGGTTTTGCCCACTTCTACACCCTCCCCCAATCCACTTTCTCGATCACCATAACCAAAGTTCGACCATGCTCAAACGCTGGGCTCTGACCCTTCTAGCGCTGTTGTTCGGCCTAATCTCAGTTCTTGCAGCCATCGCCGTCTTAACTGTTGCCCTGATTTATCCCTCTCTACCCAGCCTGGAGGTGCTTACCGATTACCGTCCCAAAGTGCCCTTGCGTATCTATTCCGAAGACGGCGCCCTGCTCGGGGAGTTTGGTGAAGAGCGGCGTGCCGTCGTGCGCTTGGCGGATACTCCCGTTATCTTGCGTCAAGCCATTCTAGCGGCAGAGGACGAACGCTTCTATGAACATGGCGGTGTAGACACCCTAGGGGTCATACGTGCTGCCCTGTCCAACATGATCGCCGGTAGCACCCGGGAAGGGGCCTCTACCATCACCATGCAAGTGGCGCGCAACTTCTTTTTGTCGTCTGAAAAGACCTTCAGGCGCAAGATCAACGAGGCCCTGCTGGCCATCAAGATCGAACATGCCTTGAGCAAAAACGCGATTCTCGAGCTTTACATCAACCACATCTTCCTCGGTCAGCGTGCCTATGGCTTTGCCGCTGCCGCCCAGATTTATTTCGGCAAAGCGCTGAAAGACTTGACCTTGGCGGAGGCAGCTATGCTGGCAGGGCTGCCCAAGGCCCCCTCGGCATACAATCCAGTGGTTAACCCCATGCGCGCCAGGATTCGGCAACAGTACGTTCTTGGCCGCATGCTGAAACTCGGTTACATCACACACGCGGAATATGTTGCAGCGCTTGCGGAGCGCCTAAACATCCGTCATTCCTCCCATGACTTCGATGTCCCCGCCGGCCATGTAGCGGAAATGGTGCGACAGTATATGTATCAACGCTACGGCGAGCAGATCTATGTCAGCGGCATGAAGGTCTACACCACCATCCGGCGCGTAGAACAAAAAGCTGCAACTTATGCCGTGCTCAAAGGGTTGGTCGATTTCAACCGCCGCCGCGGGTATGCGGGGCCGGAAAAGCAGCTCGATCTGCCATCTGATTCCAAGGCCGCCGACGATTACCTCGAAAACCTCTTGCCTGATCTAAAAGAGGTCGGTGGTATGCTGCCCGCAGTGGTGCTGGCGATCGACAAACAGCGCATCCTGGCGCGTCTGCCCAATGGCGAAGACATCGAACTGGGACCGGCAGAGCTCAAGTTCGCGCAGCGCTATCTGTCGCCGCAATTACCGGCGAAGAAGCGTCTGCGCCGCGGCTCGGTGATCCGCGTCGTGCGCCTGGATGGCAAGACTTGGCGGCTGACCTACCTGCCGCAGGTCGAGGCCGCTCTGGTTGCGCTCTCGCCTAAAGATGGCGCCATTCGCGCCCTGGTGGGCGGTTTCGATTTCAGCCGCAATCAGTTCAACCGCATCACCCAGGCCTGGCGCCAGCCCGGCTCGAGTTTCAAGCCCTTCATCTATTCGGCCGCCCTCGAGCGGGGGCTCACACCGGCGACGGTGCTGGAGGATGCACCTATCAGCCTGGACCCCTTCGAAACCGGTGGCGTACTCTGGGAACCGAAGAATTTCGATGGCACCTTCGACGGCCCCATCACCCTGCGCGACGCGCTCAGGAAATCGAAGAACCTGGTCTCCATCCGGGTCCTACAGAGCATCGGCATCGACGCCGCCCGCCAGCACGTTGCCCGCTTCGGCTTCGACATGGCGCACATCCCGCCCTATCTCACCATGGCGCTCGGCGCCGGCGAGGTCACGCCGCTCGCCATGGCCACCGCCTATAGCGTGTTCGCCAACGGCGGCTACCTCGTCAGGCCCTATCTCATCACCCGCATCACGGATCATGCAGGTAGAGTGCTGGAGTCGTTCGAGCACCCTGCCGCCGAACGTGTCCTGGACCCGCGCAACGCCTTCATTATGACCACGCTGCTCCAAGACGTCGTGCGCCGCGGCACGGCTACCGCGGCCATGAGCCTGGGCCGCAGCGATCTGGCGGGCAAGACCGGTACCACCAACGACCATCGCGATGCCTGGTTCGCCGGTTATAACGCCTATCGGGTGGCCGTGGCCTGGGTCGGCTACGACCAACCGCGACCGATGGGAGGGGGCGAGACCGGCTCCGTGGCCGCCTTGCCGATCTGGATGGCCTACATGGGCAGCGTGCTGCGCGAGGTGCCCGATCAGCCCTACAGCGTCCCCCCCGGTATCATCATGGTCAAGGTGAATGCGCGTACGGGCCTCCCCGTACCCGAGAATGCAGACGGTATGCTGGAGTACTTTTATGAGGAATTCCCGCCTCCCCCAGCTGCGGTGACCGAAACCACACCGGATGAGCCCGCCTCTCTCCTCGCAGAACCCACACCTATGGTCGCCGTGCCTAATTTTGGTGATTGACAACCGACAGATTCGATCATGCCTCCTAAAGAGTTCCGCCCACGGCAGGCGCAGATGCGTCAGCGCATCGCGCAACAAGCTGCTCGACTGATATTAGAACATGGTATTCGCGACTATGCCTTGGCCAAGCGCAAGGCCGCGCGACAGCTCGGCGCCCCTGAATCGCACAGCCTGCCCGGCAACGACGAGATCGAGGCCGCTGTGCGCGCTTATCAGAGCCTTTACCGTCCAGACGAACATCGCCTCCTGCTGCAAACCCTGCGCCGCCAGGCCTTGGCAGTGCTCAACGCCCTGCAACGCTTCGAGCCCGTGTTGGTGGGAGGGGTATTGAACGGCACAGTCTCTCAGCATTCCGACATCGAAATCGAGCTCTATGCCGATTCGAGCAAGGACTTCGAGCAATATCTGCTCAACGAGGGGATCGCCTTCAAGGTCAAGGATCGTAGCGGCCAGAGCGTCTATCTGCTGTATTCCGAGCCCGCCGACGTCTGGGTGCGCATCCTCCCCACGGAGAGCCGCCATGCCAGCGGGCGCAACCGGCCGGACGGGCCGCGGCGCATGACTGCCAAACAGCTGGCCAGGCTGCTCGAGCGCGAAGCCGCAGCCGAGGATTGACCTTGGGCGCCCCGAAAAGCTGCTGCGCTGGCGTCAGGCGCGGCGTCGCCTGCCTGCCGGCCCCGCCCGGCGAGGGCCTGGCACCTCTCCGCCTTGGCGCGAAAACCGTGAACTAAAGGCGCGATGACCGAGTTGACGGCCACCGACGTGCCCCTTACCGCCGCGCTCGACCCCGCGCGCAGCGCAGTGGTCGAGGCGTGCGCCGGCAGCGGCAAGACCTGGCTATTGGTCTCGCGCATGCTCCGCCTCCTGCTCGCCGGCGCCGCACCTTCGGAACTGCTGGCCATCACCTTCACGCGCAAAGCGGCACAGCAGATGCGCGAGCGGCTCTATCAATGGCTCGAGGAGCTGGCAACCGTGCCGCCGGCGGCAGCGGTCGACTTCCTGTGTCAGCGTGGGTTGGATGAGGCGGCCGCCCACGCGGCCCTGCCGGCGGCACGGGGGTTGTTCGAGCGCGTGTTGCTGAGTGTGCCCGGGCCGATGATCACCACCTTCCACGGTTGGTTCCTGCACCTGCTCGCGCACGCCCCGCTAAAGGCACGGGGTCCGACCGCAGTGGCAGAGGACACGGCCCTGCTGCTCAAGGAGGCCTGGCTGACCTATGCCCAATCGCTCGGGGAGCAGATTGGCAGCGCGCCGGAGCAGGCGATGCGCGCCTTGCTGGCGGAGCTGCCGTTTGCGAGCGTGCGCGAGCTCTTGTTTGCCTTGGTCGGGCGGCGGGCAGAGTGGTGGGCCTATGCCGCTGGCCACGCGCAGGCACTCGACGCTGCGCTCACCGAACTCGAGTGCCTGGCTGGGGTGCGCGCGGACGAAGACGTGCTCGCAGGCCTATTCGCGGACCCGAGCTTCGTCGCCGATTTGCACGCCTATGCGGCATTGCTGACGCGCAATGGCGCAGCCAACACGCAGGCGGGGAGACGGGCAGCAACGCTGGCGCAGGCGCTGGCCCTGCTCGGCGATCGACCCCTGCCTGGCGGCAGGCAGCGGGATACAGCCTGGGCGGGCATCGAGGCCGTGTTCCTCACCCAAACGGGCGAATTGCGCAGCCTCAAGGATAGCAAAGCGATGCGCGCCCGCCTGGGCGAGGGCGATGCAGAGCGCTTGCTGGCGCTGCACGCGGCCTTGGGCGAGCGCATCCTGGCCATGCGCGCACGGCTTGCGGAGCAGCGCGCAGTCCGGCTCAACCGCTGGGGCCTGACCGCCGGCCTCGGCCTCATCGAACACTACCAGCGCCTGAAGGCCGAGCGCGACGTCATCGACTTCACCGATGCCGAATGGCTGGCCTGGCAGCTCGTTGCCGATGACGAGCTCGGACCGGCGGCGCTGGCGCGGCTGGATCGCCGCTGGCGCCACATCCTGATCGACGAGTTCCAGGATACTAACCCCCTGCAATGGCAAGTCCTGCGGGCCTGGCTGGAGGCCTACGGCCTCGATGGCGAGCGGCCGACGCTGTTTTTGGTCGGCGACCCGAAGCAGTCGATCTACCGTTTCCGCCGCGCCGAGCCGCGGCTATTCGCCCAGGCGGTGGAATGGATCCGGCGCGATTGGCACGGGCTCTATCTGCCGCACAACACCACCCGCCGGCTTGCCCCACAGGTGACGGCCTGGGTCAACGCCGTCTTCGCTGACCGCGACGACTACCCCGGCTTCAGACCGCATGTGGCGCACGCCACCACCCTGCCCGGCGGCTGCGAGCTCATTCTAGCGCCGCGCTCGGTGGCGCCCGAGCCCGTAGGCGACAGGCTACGCGACCCGCTTGCCGAGCCCGCCCCCGAGGCGCCGGAAGCCCGCGCTGAGGAAGCGCAGCGGGTGGCGGCGCGCATCGCCGAAATCGTGGGCCGCGTGGGGGTGCAGGAGGACGGGCGCGTCCGCCCAGCCCGCTATGGCGATATCTTCGTGCTCGCCGCTTCACGCACCGGCCTCGAGGTATTCGAGCACGCCTTGAAACGGGCCGGCATTCCCTATGTCGGCACCCGACGCGGCGGCCTCCTCGAGACCCTGGAAGCCACCGACCTCATCGCCCTGATCGCCTGGCTCGTCAACCCGAACGATGACCTGGCGCTGGCGCAAACCTTACGCTGCCCGATCTTCGGCTGTTCCGACCAGCACTTGCTCGCCCTGGCCGAACGCGACGGCGGCTCCTGGCATGCGCGTCTGGTGGGCTGGGCGAGCGAGCCCAGCGCTCCGGCCGAGATCGTGCGCGCCGCAACACTGCTTGCCCGCTGGCAGGCCGCGGCCGGGCGCCTACCGGCGCACGACCTGCTCGACCGCATCTTTCATGAAGGCGAGCTTGCCGCCCGCTACGCCGCTGCGGCTCCACCCCACCTGCGCGCGGGCGTGCTGGCCAACCTGGGCGGGCTGATCACCTTGTCGCTCGAGTTTTCCAGCGGCCGCTACCCCAGTCTGCCGCGATTCCTGGACGAGCTGCGGGCGCTACGCGACCAGGCTGGTGAAGAGGCCCCTGATGAGCCGATCGCGGCCTCTGGCGATGCGGTGCGGCTGCTCACCATCCATGCCGCCAAGGGGCTGGAGGCTCCCATCGTCTTCCTCATCAAGGCGGACGAGATCGCGCGCGAACAGGAGCATTACGGCGTGCTCATCGATTGGCCAGCGGCTGCGGCCAAGCCCATGCATTTCTCCCTCTATGGGCCAGGGCAGTGGCGCGGCCAGGCGCGAGAAGCGCTGTTTGCGCTAGAGCGCGCCCTCGCCGAACGCGAGCAGCTCAATCTGCTTTACGTGGCGATGACACGCGCACGCCAGCTTTTGGTGGTGAGCGGCCTGGATGACGCGCGCCCCGGCAGCTGGCTCGACCTGTTACGCCAGGGGCTCGAGCGCGCGGAGCTTGCGGGACTGCCCGCCATGGCGGCCTGCGCGGCCGCGCCCGACCTGCGCAGCGCGCCAGCGGCGCCGACGCCGGCGCTGGCCGTGCAACCCATCGGCATAAAGCGCGCTGCCGCCCCTGAGCAGTCCGAATGGGGGGTGCGGGTGCACCGCTACCTGGAGCTTGCCTGCCGCGGCTGGGAAGACGCTGCCATCGCGCGCGATCTCGCCTGTCCGATGGAGGAGTTCGAGCGTATACGCGCCCAGGGCCAGGCGCTGCTCAACGCACCGCAGCTGCGCCGCTTCTTCGACTCTGCCCAGTACCGGGCAGCGCACGACGAGCTGTCGTTTGTGGACCGCGACGGCGCGCTCAGGCGCATCGACCGCATCGTGGAATTCACCGACGAGGTGTGGGTGCTGGACTACAAGACCGGCGGCCTTGACGAGCCTGATTTGGCGCGTCGCGCCGCGCCTTATCTGGCGCAACTCACCGCCTACCGTGAAGCGATGGCCGCCCTGTATGCCGGCCGCCGCGTGCGCGCCGCGCTCATCTTCGCCGACGGCCGCATGTACGAACTGCAAGCGGCAGGCTAACCCCCTGCTATGCCCACCCGCATCGATCGACCCCGCCAATTCCCGACGAATTTAGTCCACTATTGCCCTAAACCCCGCCTCGCGGCAAACTATGTCCGTTCTATGACCACGAGCGAGGTATTGCCATGGGCGGACTCAGTCCCCACACACCCATCCCGACCGAGATCAAACTGCACAAGCAGTCAAAGATACTGGAAATTACCTTCAATGACGGCAAGCGTTTCGAATTCCCGTTCGAATACCTGCGTGTGTTCTCGCCATCTGCCGAGGTACGCGGCCATGGCCCCGGTCAGGGTGTACTACAGGTCGGTAAAAAATACGTAGACATCACGCACATTGAACCGGTTGGCCATTATGCCGTGTGCCTGTTCTTCGACGACGGCCACAACACTGGCATCTACTCTTGGGACTACCTTTACGACCTGGGCATCAACCAAGAGCAAAACTGGCAGAATTATCTCGCTCGCCTCGAGGCGGCTGGCGCCTCGCGCGAGCCCAAATCGCTGGTGAAATGAGCCGCCCGTGATCGAGGCCATCGCTACAGCGATTGCGCAGGCCACTGGCAAGCCTTTCACGCCGGTGGCCGAGCGCCGCGCGAGCGGCGGTTGTATCAATGCGGCCCGTATCCTGGTGGGTGCTGATGGCCGCCGTTTCTTCGTCAAGCTAAACCATGCCTCCCGCCTGGAAATGTTCGAGGCGGAGGCCGAGGGGCTGCGAGCGATCCTAGCCACCGCAACGCTACGCGCACCCAAGCCGATCGCCAGCGGTCATAGCGGCGATACTGCCTGGTTGGTGCTCGAGTACCTTGAACTCTCGCCACGCGGTGATGCCGCGATGCTTGGTCGGCTGCTCGCTGCCATGCACAGACACACCTGGGATCGCTATGGTTGGCACCGTGACAATACCATAGGCAGCACCTTGCAAATCAACACCCCAGCCACAGATTGGCTGGAATTTCTACGCCAACATCGCCTAGGTTATCAACTTACGTTGGCTGCCCGTCAGGGCGCTCCACATCGTCTCCTCGATCGGGGGGAACGTCTGCTCAGCGAGCTCGCTGGTCTGTTTGCGAGCTATCACCCTTTGCCGTCTCTCCTTCATGGCGACCTATGGGGCGGCAATTACGCCTACGCTGCAGGGGTGCCGGTGATCTTTGATCCCGCCGTCTACTACGGCGACCGCGAGGCCGACCTGGCGATGACCGAGCTCTTCGGCGGTTTCCCGGACGACTTCTACGCCGCCTACCGCGAGGCGTGGCCGCTAGACGCTGGCTATCATGCACGCAAAGATCTTTATAACCTCTATCATGTGCTCAATCACTTCAACCTCTTCGGCGGGGGTTACCTCAACCAAGCCGAGCGGCTGATCGAACGCTTGCTTGTCCAGTTGCGGGCGTAGTGCGGCAAGTGTGATCGCGGACCGCGTGTCCAATAGGGGCTTGATGCATCATCTCCACATGACGCTTGAGAGAAACGTTAACAAGCCGTGAGCGGGAAAGAGGCTAAGCACGGCACGGCCAGCCACGAACAAAACAAGTTAGGCGGGTGAGTGAAAGCGAAGTTTGGGCGTTGGCTTACTGCGGCGCAGCCGATCGTTTTGATCTGCCGCGCGGGCTGGGCCACTACCCTCGCTATGCTGCTATAGGAACGCTTAAGCCAATCTACTGAGCCTATCCTTAGGCAACCTCCATCGACGTATTGACTCTAAGCGAGGGAGCCTGAGTTTAAGCGGAAAGTCAAGCTGGTCCACATACGACACCCTAAACTCATCGAGGGTAGAAATGGTTACCACTGTCGATTACCCCTCTAGCCCGCGCTACCGCGTGACCCTTGGCGATGGCTACGACGGCGTTGTCCTCATCAACCACAATGGCCGTCAAGGCACTGGAAGCCTACTCTATGATGGCCGTGCAATATTGACGAGCGCGCATTTGTTCGATGGACCGCGTGGTCGGGTCTATGTCACATTCGAGACAGCACAGGGCTTAAAGACCCTAGAAGCTAGTCAGGTGCAACTACATCCTGGCTACGATGGGGCAGGCAACAATGATTTGGCCCTCGTCTGGCTGCCCACTACTGCGCCTGTAACCGCCACACGTTATGAACTTTATCGCGAATCCGACGAAATCGGCCAGACCTTCGCTCTCATCGGTTACGGCCAGGTAGGATTGGGTAGCGCTGGTAGCCGCCCCAACCTACTGCCCTATCCTGTGCGTTTGAAGGCCTACAATCGTTTCGATGCAGATGCAGCCACACTCAAGCACCATCTTGGCGCAGCGATGTCCTGGGAACCAACCGCTGATACGCAACTGATTGCAGATTTTGATAACGGCTACGCCGCTCACGACGCCCTTGGCCTGTTGATCGGTCAGGTTAATCTAGGGCTTGGTCACTATGAGGGTTTTATCGCCCCAGGTGACAGCGGAGGTCCCGCTTTCATCCAACACAAGGTCGCTGGTATAGCCAGCTACGTGGCGAGTTTGGCATGGGGTAGAAGCAACCCAGATATAGACCTTGTAACAAACAGCAGCTTTGGCGAGATCGCGGCCTGGCAACGCGTGAGCGCCTATCAACAATGGATTGACCAGCGTTTAAGGTCGAACTATCCCGACCCACCGTCATCCCCACAGGAGGTGAAACGAGAGATCTACGAGGGAGACCATGGTACCCGTTATGCCTATTTCTTGTTGCAATTTACCGGAATACGTAAAGATCCTATGCAAGTCCTGAGTGTCGACTATAGCACCCGCGACGGCACAGCCTTAGCGGGCAACGACTACTTACCCGTAAGCGGTAAACTTAATCTTTACCCCGGCGAAACCCAAGCGGTGATCGCGGTTGAGATCATTGGCGATACAACGCCGGAGCCAAACGAATATTTTTATCTTGACCTCACTAATCCGGTAGGTGGGAGCTTCGGTGACGGTGTGCTCCGACTAACCGCCGTGCGTACAATCGTCGATGATGACGGCTGGTACGCTTGACGGATCCAGACTCTACATGTCCTCCTTTTGCAGCAACATGCACCTGTACACCCGAGCTAGTCGGCAGGCTTCAGGAACTTAGGTGATTGTTGTATAATTTTATCTTTGTACTTGTAGGTTTGTAGACATGAAGGCTGACATTCACCCCGAATATCAAGAGATTACCGTCACGTGTAGCTGCGGTAACCGCTTCACTACCCGTTCCACACTTTGTCGACCGTTGCACGTTGAGGTGTGCTCGGCATGTCATCCGTTCTATACCGGCAAACAAAAGATCGTCGATACAGCTGGGCGGGTGGAGAAGTTCCGCATGAAGTACGGCCTGAAGTGATGCCTCGGCCACCGCATCTTTACGGTTAGAAACCGCTAGGGGCAGCGTATGCTGCCCTTTTTTGTTCGTGCAAGGCGATGCGCGATCCTACCCTGTTGATCTCCTTTCCTCATAAATGGATCGGCCTATCTGTGTTCACGGTGTTTTGGGCCTTTTCTGGGCAATTCGGGCGTGACGCCTGGCAAGCCGATGAGGCCCTCACCCTAAGGGGTGTGCTCCAGTGGTATGAAGAGGGTGTGCTACCACTCCAAGCCCCCTTGTACTATCTCGTCGCGGCGACAGCAGGACGTATAGGCGAGCACATCTGTCCACTTCAAGATTGTGCACGACTGGCAAGCACTATCTTTGCCCTCCTGGGGGTGTGGTTCACTGGCCTGGCCGCACGACGGCTCTATGGACCTGGCTATGGCACTGTTGCCATCCTGTTGTTGATGGGGGCATTCGGGCTGGTGATACGCGTACATGCTCTGCTCCCCGATGTTGCCATACTAACTGGTTATGCCTTGGTGCTATATGGCCTGGCCGCGGGTCGTGAACATCAAGCGCACGCCTTGACCATCGCTGTTGGTGCTAGTGTCTTGTTACTCACCCGCGGTCTCGTGGACGTGGCTACCGTTGTGCTTTGTGCCGCCCTAACCCTGCTTCTCCCCGGTTTTTCTACCCCCACCTATCGCTTAATGCTTTTATACGCTGGGTTAGCATCCAGTCTCACGGTGCTTGTGTGGGTGCTTTATCTGTACTCACAGGACTTGCTTACTGCCTGGTGGTCAGCACAAATGGCTACGCTTCTTGCCCCTCCTAGACCTGATCGGTTGATTGACAGCATGAGCTGGTTTACTTGGCCGGTCTGGCCGCTGGCCATTGCTGCCATCTGGCATGAGTTGCGCCGCATGGGCATAGAACATCCAATGCACCTTCCGCTGCTAGCAAGCGTGTTGGCGGCTCTTGCTGGTCTATTTGCTGCTTACAGTCACGACGGGGTAGCTGTGCCTCTTCTTGTCCCGCTTACCCTTGTTGCTTGCTACGGGGTTGCAACACTCAAGCGTGGCGCTGCCCAAGCTTTTTACTGGTTTGGCGTGACCTGTTTCGCCTTCTTCGCTGTAGCCTTTTGGCTACACTACACCGCTTTGGAGTGGGAGCAGCCGCAGCGTCTGGCCGCACATCTGGCACGCTTAACCCCTAATTACATCCCATCACAAGTCGCCATGAGCGATGTCACCCTAGCCGCTGCCGCGACTTTGCTCTGGTTTGCCGCCGTCCCTTTTTTCCCCCGCGCTCGTGCACGCCCAGTATTGGTCTGGGCTACAGGTATTACCCTCAGCTGGGTTTTGTTGATCACTCTGCTTAAACCCTGGGCCGAACTCTCTTGGGGTTATCGCCCGTTGATCACAGCAATCTCCAGCCGCATCCCTCCTAATGCATGCATCGAACTATCGGCCCCTCCTGCCGTAGAGACCATGCTGCGCTATCACCTCGGTCATCGCGCGTCGGTTGGGAGAAAACAGTGTAAGTGGCTGCTAGAAGTCGTGCCGCGAGAGGCAGCTTTGCGGCCCGCCGCTGAACTTGTGTGGGAAGGACGACGCCCGCGCGAGAAACGCGAGTGGTATCGCTTATACCGCTTGGTCAACGGCGCGCCACAGCAACCTAGCCGGGGGAGGACCTCCAGTGTACCCCCCACCCAGAGCTCGATTGCAATAGATGCAGACAGCAATGCCCACCTGCACGAGACTACTGCTATACATATTGAGGCCCGTTTTCCTGAGCTGCTTGCCTTGCAGCATCCGGGATTGCCGGATCTAGCAAAGCGGCCTTATCCGACTTTTTTCTCGGCGACTGCAGCATCCATCTCCTAGATCTGCCCTGCCGCGCTGAAACAAGGCGGCGATGTTCGAGATCGTCCTCTATCAGCCTGAGATTCCGCCCAATACCGGCAACATCATCCGCCTGGCGGCCAATACCGGCTGCCGCTTGCATCTGGTGCGGCCGTTGGGGTTTACGCTCGAAGACCGTTTGTTGCGCCGCGCCGGCTTGGACTATCGCGAATACGCCGAGGTCAAGGTGCACGCGGACTGGCCGGCGGCGCTGGCCGCCTTGGCCGGCCGTACCATCTACGCCATGACCACCCGCGCCAGCCGCTCCGTCTTTGAGGCACGCTTCCAAGCGGGAGACGCCTTGCTGTTCGGTCCGGAGACGCGCGGCCTGCCGGCAGAAGTGCTGGCCCAGATACCGGCGGCGCACTGGCTGCGCCTGCCGATGCGGCCAGGCAGCCGCAGCCTCAATCTCTCCAACGCCGTGGCCGTCACCGTCTACGAGGCGTGGCGACAGGCAGGCTTTGCCGGCGGCGTGTGAACGGCGGCGCTCGGCCAGGACGTCCTGCGACGGCGCGTTAAGCCCACTCGTCCTTGAGCCCGCGCCCGAGCAGCGCCGCCACGGCCTGTTGCGGCGACAGTTCCTGGTCGAGCATGCGGCAGACGGTCTCGGTGATGGGCATGTCCACCTTGAGACGATAGGCCAGACGGCGCACCTCACGGGCAGTGGTAACGCCCTCGGCAACATGGTTGAGGTCGCGCAGGATGCCTTCCAACCCGCCGCCGGCAGCGAGCCGCAAGCCGACCTGGCGGTTGCGGGAGAGGTCGCCCGTGCAGGTAAGGATGAGGTCACCAACACCCGACAGGCCCATGAAGGTCTTGGGCTCGCCGCCCAGAGACACCCCAAGGCGGGTGATCTCCGCCAGCCCGCGGGTAATCAGGGCAGCGCGTGCGTTCAGACCGAATTGCAGGCCGTCCGACACGCCGGCGGCGATAGCGATGACGTTCTTGACCGCGCCGCCCACCTCGACGCCCACCACATCGGTGCTGGAATAGGGCCTTAAGGTGGTAGTGTGCAAGGCTGCCGCGGCGCGGCGGGCAAAATCGGCATCCTGCGCGGCGAGGGTGAGCGCCACGGGCAGCCCGCGTGCCACCTCCTGGGCAAAGCTGGGGCCGGAGAGCACGCCGCAAGGCACATCCGCCGGCCACTCCTCCGCCACCACCTCGTGCGCGAGCTTCATCGTGCCGGCCTCGAAGCCTTTGCACAGCCAGATCAGGGGCAACGTCCGACCGACCGCGCTGAGCTGGCGCAGCAGGCTGCGTAGCCCTGAAGTGGGCACAGCAGCGAGCAGATAATCGGCCTGCCGCGTGGCCTCCGCCAGGTCGGCGCTGATCTCTAGCGTATCGGGCAAAGCGACGCCTGGCAGATAACGGCCATTGACGCGCTCGCGCCGCATGGCACGGACGTGCTCGGGGTTGCGCGCCCACAGGCAAACCCGGCTATGTCCCGCCAGCCGGACGGCGATGGCGGTGCCCCAGGCGCCAGCCCCCAGCACGCAGAGCTTCATTGCCGTAGGATCAGCTTCAGTTCGGCTGACTGGCCTACTGCGCCTGCCGTTGCTGCATATAGAGCAACTCGAAGTTCACCGGCTGCAGCAGCAACGGCGGGAAGCCGGCATCGAGGATGGCACTGGAGACAGCCTGTCGGGCGTAGGGGAAGAGGATGTTGGGGCAGCCGATGGCCAGCGCCGCCTCCAACGCCTCCTTGGGCAGGTTTTGGATGCGGAAGATGCCTGCCTGACACACCTCCACCAGGAAGGCGGTCTTGTCCTTGATCTTGGCAGTGATGGTGAGCGTCAGCTCGGACTGGTAGATATCCTGTTCCACCGGTCCGCTTTGGGTGTTGATCTGCATGTCGATCTGCGGCTGCTCGCGTTCGAGGAAGATCTGCGGCGCGTTGGGCACCTCGACCGAGAGGTCTTTGATGTAGATCTTTTCGATGTTGAAAAAGGGTTGGGCCTGCTGTTGCGTCTGCTGGTCGGTCATCTGAGTTCCTGTTCGACTAGGCTGCGGCGCTGCTTAGCGCCGCGTTGTTGTAACAATGCTGCCCAGCAGGGGCAGCCTCGAGCGGGCATTTTCATTCCTGAGCGGACAGGAGCGAGTCGAGCTCGCCGCCGGCATCCAGCTCGGCCAGGTCGTCGAAGCCGCCGATGTGGCGCTCGCCGATGAAGATCTGCGGCACGGTGCGGCGGCCGGTAAGACGCATCATCTCCTCACGGCGCTCTGGATCGAGGTCGACGCGGATCTTTTCCAGTTCGGTCACCCCCTTCCTGCGCAGCAGCATCTCGGCGCGCTGGCAGTAGGGGCAGACGGCGGTGGTATACATCTTCACACGTGGCATAGACACTTCCTCTTCACAAACATGCGCTGACCCCCCTGGGTCCTGGCACGACCCTGGCCAGCCAGCGGCCTCGCTGCGTGCGCCGCGCGCTCATCGCTCGCTCGGCAGGCCGGCCTGTTCCCAGGCCACCATGCCACCGGCAAGGTTGTGCACCCGTTCAAAACCCGCCTTGCGCAACAGCCGGCAGGCATAGCTCGAGCGGTTACCCGTGCGGCAAACGGCGACGATGGGTCTATCCCTGTGCCGCTCCAGCTCTTTTAGACGCGCTTTGAGCTGGCGCAGCGGGATATGCATGGCCTTCGGGATGTGGCCATCGCGATATTCTGACGCCTCACGCACGTCCAGCACCAGGGCATCCTGGTGGTTGAACAACATCACCGCCTCTTGTGGCCCCACCTGCTTGATGCCGGATAAACGCGCACTGAGGCTCGGCCACACCAGCATGGCGCCTGAGAGCAACGCAAGCAATATGAGCCAAATGTTTTGCAGGATGAAATCCATCGCCTTTATTAGGTGCTGAAGAGATCGAAGTCGACGATCACTGCCGGCAGCCCCCCGCTCGGTAGCTGTCCGCGCCGCTACTGGATCTGTGGCCACCCGTAGCACGCGCCCCCCGCTGCCAGCTGATGGCGGACAGGCGGCCGGCCGTTGCATGAGCCACCCCTTAAGACCCCCCGCGCGCGTAGCGACCCCGAGCTTCGGGGTCTTACCGCGCCGCGCTATGGCTGGCGAAGGCCTTTCGACGAGCCGGCGCCATGGCCCAGGCACGACGTCGCTCGACTCGTAGCGGCTGGCCGCAGGTCATCGGCGCTGAGGTAGCGCTGCGCGTCTGCGTTTGTACCCTGCTAGGGCCTGCCGTCAGCAACCCACGGCAGGATTATCCCAGATCGCCGCTCAACTGGCACTGCTGGCTGTCGCCTCCTTGAAGCCCAGCTTCTTCAGGATGGTCACCAGCGGGCAGAGGTTGGTGAAGCCCGACTGGAACAGGTTGAGGCCGACAAAGGCGGTGAACCACAGCCAAGAGACCTGGGTCAGGTCGGCCTGGCCCAACGCCTGGGCCAGCCCCAAGGACAGCAAGATGAAGAAACCAGCGACGATGCGGACGATGCGTTCAATGCTCATGGCTAGGCTCCTTGTGCAAGGTTGACGACATGGTCAGGCCGCCAGAGGTTGCTGGCGGCGCTGCCAGAGGTAGTAGATCAGCGGGATCACCACCAGGGTGAGCGCGGTGGAGGCGAAGGTGCCGAAGATCAGCGAGATGGCCAGCCCACCGAACACGGGGTCGGTGATCATGATGGCGGAGGCCAGTATGATGGCCAACGCCGTGAGCAGGATCGGGCGGAAGCGCACCGCCCCGGCCTCCATCACCGCCTCCTCGAGGCTATAGCCCTGGCGCCGATAGTCGAGGATGAAATCGATCAACAGCAGGGAGTTGCGCACCACGATGCCGGCCAGCGCGATGGCGCCGATCATCGAGGTTGCCGTGAAGGCCTGCCCCATCAACCAGTGGCCGGGGAAGATGCCGATCAGGGTGAGCGGGATGGCGCCCATGACGACGATGGGCAGCATGAACGACTTGTAGTAACCGGTAAGCAGGAGATAGATCAGGATCAAGGCGACGATGAAGGCGCTGCCGAGGTCGCGGAAGACATCGAGGGTCAGCCGCATCTCCCCGCCCCACAGCAGGGTGTAGTCCACCACGTCTTGCGGTTGCGCCTCGACGAAACCGAGATTGCCGGTGGTGAAGCTGACGCCGCTCGCCTTCAGGCGCTTGCCGTCGAGCATCTGGTCCAAGGCCAGGACGGCGTAGACCGGGCTGGAGGTGATCATCTCCCCACCCACCATCACCATGGGGTGCAGGTCGCGGCCATAGATGGGCTTGGCCTCGATCACCCGCTCCACGCGCGCGATCTCGGACAGCGGGATCTGCACGCCTTGGGCGTTGCTCACGCGCAGTGCGAGCAGCGTCTCGGGGCTGGCGCGCAAAGCCCGCGGCAGGCGCACGCGAATCTCGATGGGCTCGCGCGCGTCCTCCACATGCAAGGTACCAATAGTGAAACCAGAGGTATAGTTGCGCAAAAGCTCCGCCACCTGCGCCGGCGACACCCCGGCCAGCATGGCCTTCTCGGCATCGACGCGCACCGTGAAACCCTCCACGTCATCGCCGGCCGTGTCATCGACGTTGATGAGGCCATAGATCTGCTTGAAGGCGGCGTTCACCTCGGCGGCGGCAAGGCGTAGCCGTTCGTAATCGGGGCCATAGAGTTCGGCCAGGATCTGGGACTGCACCGGCGGCCCCGGCGGCGTCTCGTAGATCTTGATCTTGGCCTCAGGATGCGCCTTCCGCACGGGCTCGAGCAGCGTGTGCAGCTGCTGCGCGATGTCGTGCGAGGATGCGCTGCGCGCGTGCTTGTCGGTGAGGTTGACGCGGATCTGGGCGAAGTTGCTGCCGCGCTTGAGCAGGTCGCCGCGTACCAAGGCGGCGAAGTCGATCGGCGCCGGCAGCCCCAAGAAGGCCTGGTAGTTGGTCACCTCCGGGTGTGCTGCCAACACTGCCCCAACGGCGCGCGCGACCCGATCGGTGGCGGCTAGCGCGGTGCCAGCGGGCATGTCGATCTGCAGCAGCATGGTATTGGTGTTATCGTTCGGCAGCATCTTGAGCTCCACCCCCAGCGGCGAGAGCGGTCCGTTCATGCCAGAGGGGCGCACGAACTGCCAGGCAGGCATCAACATGGCGGCCATCAGCAGGGCCAGCACCACGAGGAAGAAGACGTTGCGTTTGCTGGCGCTGGCGATCAGCGGGCGGATCACCGCGAGGTAGCTGCGGCGCAGCGGGTCGCTCGCCTCGTGGTCCCTGTCCTCCAGGGTGGGGGTCTCTTGCATCGCCCTCAAGGCCTTGCCCTGCAGCGCGCGCCGCGCCGCCCAGGGCACCACGGAATAGGCGATGAACAGCGAGGCGAGCATGGCCACCGGCACGTTGATGGGGATGGGCCGCATGAACGGCCCCATCATGCCGGTGACGAAGGCCATGGGGATGAAGGCCAGCATCACAGCCAGGGTGGCGACATTAGTCGGGTTGCCGATCTCGTTGGTGGCCAGAATCAGGCTGCGGCTGAAGTCCTTGATTTTCTCCTTGCCATGGTGCAAATGGCGGTGGATGTTCTCGATCACCACGATGGAGTCGTCGACCAGCAGACCAAGCGCCAGGATGAGGGCGAACAGGGTGATGCGGTTGATGGTCTGGCCAAAGAGGTAGCCCACCGCGAGGACGATGAACAGGATGAGCGGGATGGTCATCGTGACGATAGCTGCCTCGCGCCAGCCAAGGAACCACCACATCAGCAAGATGACGGTGAGGATGGCGATGCCCAGGTGCTCTACGAGCAGGTTCACCGCCGCATTGGCGCGCTCGCCATCATTGCGGGTGACGGTGACCTCGATGCCCTCGGGCAAGGCCACCCGTTGGAGCGCTTCCAGTTTCGCCAGCACCGCGTTGGCGACGGTTACGCCATTGGTGCCTGCCTTCTTGGCGATGGCCAGGGTGACGGCGGGTCGGGGTTCGGCTGCGCCGACGCCGATCCAGGAGGACTCCTCGACTTCGGCCCCGCCCTCTTCGATGCGGGCGATGTCCTTCAGGTAGATCGGCCGCCCCTCGCTCACCCCAACGACGGTGTCGCCCACCTCGCGTGCCGAGCCGAGGAAACCGGCCAAGCGCAAGGGCTGGCTCCGATTGCCCTGGACCAGCTCGCCGAGCGGCGCTGAGACGTTGGCGCCGCGCAGCATGCGATCGACCTGGTCCAGGGTCAGACCCGCGGCGCTCAAGCGCTGGGGGTCGAGCCACACGTTCACCGTCGGCGCTCGCCCGCCGACGATCTGGGTGAAGGACACACCCGGGACATTGCGCAGCTGCTCCAGAAGCCGAGCGCCTACCTCGCGCAGCTGCCGGTCATCGTAACGCGCCGAGCTCAAGGTCAGCGTCAGGATCGGCACGTCATCGACGTTGATCGGACGTACCATGGGCTGCATCGCCCCAGGGGGGATGCGGTCCATGTTCTGCATGAGCTGGTTGTAGAGCTTGACCAGGCTGTCCTCCTGGTCCTGCCCGACCTCGAATTGGACGGTCACCACACCATAGTCGTTGGCGGCGTAGCCGAAGGTGTGGTCCACGCCCGACTGCGCGTTCATGATCGTCTCCAGGGGTTTGACGATCAGGTTGTGCACCTCTGTCGCGCTCGCGCCGGGCTTGGCGACGATGATGTTGGCCGCTGGCACGACGATCTGCGGGTTGTATTCGCGCGGCGTCAACATCAGAGCCAACGCCCCCACCATGAACAGGAACAAGATCATCAGGGGCGTGATCTTCGATTCCAGGAAGGCCGCGGCTAGCCGACCGGCGATGTTTATCTCGCCTGCGGCGACACTGCTTTGCATCGGTTCCGCCATGACTGCCGCCTCAGCCCTTGACGCGATCGCCGCTGCTCAATCGCTCTGCGCCCTCGGCGACGAAGCGCTCGCCCACCTCCAGACCGGCCTGGATCTCCACCCGCCCCGCATGCTGGGCGCCACTGCGCACCATGCGGAAGCGCGCCACACCGCCCCCATCGACGACGAATACCCCCTCGATGCCGGCACGCTGCACCAGGGCGCTGGCTGGGATGGCGATGGCCTGGCGGGTCTGCAGAGGGAACAGCGCACGGGCAAAGGTGCCGCTACGTAAGCCATCGCCAGCGATGTCCAGCTTGACCAGGAAGGTGCGGCTCACCGGATCAGCGGCCGGTGAGATGCGGGCCACGCGGGCCTCGATGGGTTGTGCCAAGCCGTCGACCTCGACCTGGATTGCCTGCCCCGGCTTGATGCCAGCCAGGATGGCCTCCGGGACTTGTGTCTCCACCTGCTTCGCGCCCAGCGACTCCAGCACCAGCACGGGCTGGCCCGGCGCCGCTAGGTCGCCCCGGTCTGCCAGCTTGCGCGTGACCACGCCGCTGATCGGTGCGCGGACGGTGGCGTAACGCAGTTGACCGCTGGCGGTGGCGAGCTGGGCTTTGGCCTGCGCCAGGCGGGCTGCGGCAAGGTCGCGATTGAGCTTCATCTTCTCGTACTGCTGGCGGCTCACCACCTCGTCCTTGAGCAGGTTGGCATAGCGCTCCAAGTCGGCCTGGGCGTCGCGCCAGGCGTCCTCGGCCTGCTGCACGGCGTGCCGCGCCAATTCCACCTGCCCCTCGACATCGAGGGGATCGACGGTGAACAGGTGCTGGCCGGCCTTGACCGTCTGCCCCTCGGCCACAGCGATGTCGCGGACGTAGCCCATGAGTCGAGAGGCCACCTCTACCCGCTCGCGCGCTACCACCGTCGCGGGCGCCACATGATAGGTTGGCAGAGATTGCAGCGTGGCGACTTCCGTGCGCGCCTGCACCAGGCGCGCCTGTCCCGCCGGTGCCTGGGTCTGTGCGTCATGACCGCAGCCGACGAGTGCCAATACCGAGACCAGGGCAAAAGCGGCAGTCAAGGTCGATCGTTTCATGGACGGTCACCTCTGGCAAGCGTGAATCGGCCCGCGCCGGGCACCGACACAGGCACAGTTCGATCTGGATGGCGACAGCGCCAGCGCGCGGGAGGGGCGATCATAGCGCCTCCGCAGTCAACACGCCGACGGCGCGCTGCAACTCGGCGCGCTGCACGGCCAGCTCATGGCGGGCCGCCACCAAGTCAGCGCGCGCGCGGTCGAGCTGGGTCTGGGCGGTGAGCAGTTCGACGACCGTGGCCATGCCGTTTTCATAGCGACGCCTGACCAGGCGCTGCGCCTCCTCCGCCTGCCGCACAGCGAGTTCGCGCGCGCTGACCCGCTCCTCGGCCTCAAGGGCGCGACGCCGGGCATCGGCGACTTGCAGCGCGATGCCATCCTCCGCCTGGCGCAAGCGGGCGGCGAGCGCGCGTCGGCCAGCCTCGGCGCGCGCCACAGCAGCATTGCTCACACCGCCGTCGAAGGCCGTCCAGGTCAGCACACCGGCGACGGTCTGGCTGCTGGCATCAAGACCGATGCCGTTGTCGTTCCAATCTTGTCGCAAAAGCACGCTGATCTGCGGCCGCTTGCCGGCACGCGCCGCCACAACTTGCGCCGCTGCCGCCTCGAGCTGCTGGCGCAAGGCGACCAGGGCGGCATGGCTATCGAGGGCCTGGCGGCGCAGTTCCTGCTCGCTCCCCGTCAACATCCTGGGCAGGACCGGCTCGCCGACCTCCAGGGGCTCGTCCAGTGGTCTGCCCAACAACGACTTCAGTTGGTCCAGCGCGCTCGCTGCCGCGTTCCTCGCCTCAGCGAGCTGCACCCGCGCCTCCTCGAGGTGGACACGGGCGGTGAGCACATCGCTTTTCACCGTCAAACCCTGCTCGTACAGGCGCTGCGTAACGCGCACGTATTCCTCGGCGGCGGCGACGGCCTGCTCTGCCACCCGCACCTGCGCCCGGGCGCTGTGCACCCCCTGGTAACCCTTGAGCACCTGCAGGACGAGCTGCTGGCGCGCCGAGGCATCGCCCGCCTGCGCAGCGCGCACCAGGGCACGGGCCTCAGAGACTTGGCTTTGCACCAGTCCGCCGGTATAGACCGGCCAAGCCAGCTCCAGCCGAGTATTCAGGTTGGACGCCGCCTTGGGCGCGTTCAATCGGGCCGGATCGAAATCCGCGCTCGTCACCCGCTCTTGTCCCAATTTCAGGCCGAAGGCCGCCAAAGGGTCGTTGGTATGCGTGCCGGTCAGCGTCAGGCTGAGCCGTGGCAGACGACCGGCCTCGGCCTGCCGCAGCCCCGCCTCGGCCTGGTCGATTTGGCTGCGGCTTACGGCGATGTCGGGGTTCTGCGCCAGCGCCAAGTCGACACATTGTTTGAAGTCGAGGGTTTCGGCGACCACCCCCATGGGCAGCAAGGCGATGACCATCATGCCCAGCAGCCTATGCAGGCCGCAAGCACCTCTGCTGCGGTAGCTCGTGTCGGCGAAAGCTTTGCTTACAGAATAGGCGGCAGCCACACCCTCACGCCATGCGCGCCATACGCGCACCGCACAGGCACCCCTGGCAGGGCGATCACTCGAAGGGCGCTTCTGGGTCATCACCGAACTCCTCATTGGTGTGCAAGCAGACACCCACGCAGGCCGCCGTGGGGCGCGACCTGCGCTAAATAAGCATCTGCTAATATACTTTATTAGTTTTATTTATGCAACGGTCCGTGCGCTAAAGCCCGTCCCTACTTACCGAAACCGCAGAAGACATCGCGCATCATGCCGATGAGCTGCAAGGTACGGGTGTCGCTGACACGGTAATAGACCCGGTTCGCGTCCTTGCGCGTGCGCAGCACGCCCTTGTCGCGCAGGATGGCTAGATGCTGCGAGATGTTGCTCTGGGAGGTACCGACATTGTCGACGATGTCTTGCACACTCGCTTCCTTATCCCCAAGTACGCATAGGATTTTTAGGCGCAGTGGATGCGACATCGCCTTCAGCGCGCGTGAGGCCTGCTCGATATGCTCGTCGCTGTCGATGATACCCCCGGACATCGTACGCAACACCCTTGGCTAGAACGCTAGCAAACTTACTGTAATTGAGCTAAGAGTGCAAACACTTATTCAAATATAATAAAATAATAGGGCGTGCTACTCGTTGCGCGATTAAATCTTCTAATGCCCCCTTCCGTTATCCCCGTCCTTCTGATCATCCTCGATGGCTTCGGCTACCGCGAACCGAACCCCTACAATGCCATCGCCATTGCACACAAGCCCAACTGGGATCGATTCTGGCAGCGCTACCCGCACACCCTGATCCATGCCTCCGAGGCGGCCGTCGGCCTGCCGAGCGGGCAGATGGGCAATTCCGAGGTCGGCCATCTCAACATTGGCGCCGGACGTGTGGTTTATCAGGATTTTACGCGCATCGATCTGGCCATCCAGTCAGGGCATTTCTCCAGCAATCTGGCGATTCAAGACGTCATTGAGCAGGTCAAATCCAGGGCCAGTGCGCTGCACGTCTTCGGCCTTGTGTCGGATGGCGGCGTGCACAGTCACGAAAGCCACATCCACGCCATGCTGGAGACAGCAGCGAAAGAGGGGGTGGAGCGGCTGTACATGCATGCCTTCCTGGACGGACGCGACACACCGCCCAAATGCGCCGAGGTCTACCTGCGGCGCCTGCAAGACAAACTGGATGCGCTCGGCCGCGGTCGCATCGCCTCCATCATCGGCCGTTATTACGCCATGGATCGCGATCGGCGCTGGCCGCGCGTGAAACAGGCCTATGACCTGATCACCCTCGGCCGAGCCGAGTTCCGCGCCGAGACGGCCATCGACGGCCTGCACATGGCTTATGCGCGCGGCGAGACCGATGAGTTCGTCAAGGCCACCGTCATCGCCCCGCGCGGCACAGAGCCAGTGCGCATGCACGACGGCGATGCCGTCATCTTCATGAACTTCCGTTCCGACCGCGCGCGGCAGCTCACGCGGGCCTTCGTCGCGCCCGATTTCGCCGAGTTCGAGCGCGACTACGTCCCCAAACTCTCGCGCTATTGCACCCTCACCCAGTACAGCGAGGAGTTCGATGTCCTGGTGGCCTTCCCGCCGGAACGCGTGCGCAATAGTTTCGGTGAGTACATCGCCAGCCTGGGCTTGCGCCAGCTGCGCATCGCCGAGACCGAGAAATACCCGCATGTCACCTTTTTTTTCAACGGCGGCGTAGAGACCGTTTTCCCTGGCGAGGAGCGGATCATGGTACCGTCGCCACACGTCGCCACCTATGACCTCAAACCCGAGATGAGCGCCTACGAGGTGACCGACCGACTGGTGGAAGCGATCCAGACCCGCCGCTTCGACGCCATCATCTGCAATTACGCCAACCCGGACATGGTCGGCCATACGGGGGACTTGGCGGCAGCGCGGCGCGCCATCGAGGTGGTCGATGAGTGCCTGGGACAGGCGGTGGCGGCCATGCAAGCGATCGGCGGCGAGGTGTTGATCACAGCTGATCACGGCAATGCGGAATGTATGCTAGATGAGCAGACTCAGCAACCACATACCGCTCACACCACCAACCTGGTCCCCCTGATCTACATCGGCCGACCGGCGCGCCTCGCTGAGGAAGGGGCGCTCGAGGACGTAGCGCCGACATTGCTGAAGATGATGGGGTTGCCACAACCGAGGGAAATGACCGGGCATCCGCTCATCACCTTCGAGGGGGAAACGACAAGCACGAACTTTGTAGCCTTGGAAGAGAGCAAGGTGTGCTGATCCTCCGCCTCGTGTTGGTGTTCTGCCTTGCCTCCCCCGCATTGGGGTCGGTGGACAGTAAGCGGCAGGAACTCGCGGAGCTGCGCCAACGCATCGAGCAACTGAAGAAGGAAATCGAGCAAGCCGCCGAGGACCGGTCGGAGGCGGCCGATGCCCTCAGACAAACCGAGCAACGCATCTCTGATCTCAACCGCAACCTGCATCAGTTGGGGGAGCACCTGCAGGCGCTCAACAAGGAGCTTGCCGCCCTCAACGTTGCCGAACGGCAAACCCAGGCCGACCTCGACGCGCAGCAAAGGGCGCTTGCGCAGCTGCTGCGCACCCAACACGCGCAGCCCGGCAGTGATGCCTTGCGCTTGCTGCTAAGCGGCCGCGATCCGGCCGAGATCTCCCGCCAGCTGGTCTATCTGCGTTATGTGGGCCAGGCGCGGCAGGAGGTGATCCGCGCCCACCAGCAAACGCTTAGCCGATTGCGGACGCTGCACACGCAGATCGAGCAGCGCCGGCAAAGCCTAGCCGAAGCGCGCAAGGAGCAGCTGCGGCAGAGGCAGGCGCTGGAGGCACAAAAGCGGGACAGACAGCTCGTCTTGAACAGGCTGTCCGAGCAAATCCGCGCGCAGCGGCGCCAAGTCAGCACCTTGATTCGCGACGAGGAGCGGCTTGCCCGCCTGATCGAGCGGCTCGCCCGCATGGCGGCGAAACCCGCCCGACCGCCCCCCCCGAAGGGAAAGGCGCCAGAGCAACGCGTTACCGAGGTGGCCAATGCCAGCCTGGCCAACTATGAATTCGCCAAGTTGAAGGGGCGGCTGGCCTTGCCAGTGGCGGGAGAGATCCTGTCCCGCTACGGGCAACCACGCGAGGGGGGCGGGCCAGCATGGAAGGGCGTGTTCATCCGAGCGCCACAAGGGCGCGAGGTGCGCGCCGTCGGCGATGGCCGCGTCGCCTTCGCCGACTGGCTGCGCGGCTTCGGCAACCTCCTGATCTTGGATCACGGCAACGGCTATTTAAGCCTGTACAGCAATAATGAAAGCTTGTATAAACAGGTCGGTGAACTCGTACGCGCCGGCGATGTCATCGCAACTGTCGGCAATACCGGCGGGCAGGAGGAACCGGGCCTGTATTTCGAGCTTAGACACCAGGGCCGGCCCTTTGACCCGTTGACTTGGGTGAAACCTGGGACAACCGGCTAGATGTGTGGCGAGAGGATGATTTCCCGATTCAAGCAATTCGTGCTGTTAGCCTTGGGCGCCTTGCTCGGGGCGGCGCTTACCCTGAACTACCCGGCCGTCGCCCAGCGCGAGCAGGCCACTCTGCCCATCGACGATCTGCGCGCCTTCACCGAGATTTTCGGCAAGATCAAGAGCGATTACGTCGAACCGGTCGAGGACAAAAAACTCCTGACCGAGGCCATCAACGGCATGCTCTCCGGTCTCGACCCGCATTCCGCCTATCTCGACGCCGAGGCGTTCAAGGAACTGCAGGTCGGCACCCAAGGCGAATTCGGCGGGCTTGGCATCGAGGTCAGCATGGAGGATGGCTTCGTCAAGGTGGTTGCCCCCATCGAAGACACCCCTGCGCATCGGGCCGGCATCAAGAGCGGTGACCTCATCATCAAGCTCGACGAGACCCCGGTCAAAGGCATGACCCTGAACGAGGCGGTCAAACGCATGCGCGGCAAGCCGGGCAGCGACATCACGCTCACCATCCTGCGCAAGGGCGAGCCCAAGCCCATCGTGCTCACCATCACGCGGGCGGTGATCAAGATCAAGAGCGTCAAGTCGCAGCTGGTGGAGCCTGGCTATGGTTACGTGCGCATCACCCAGTTCCAGGAGCAGACCGGCCCGAATCTCGTCGAGGCCCTCAAGAGTTTGCAGGAACAAAACAAGGGGCCGTTAAAAGGACTGGTGCTGGATCTGCGCAACAACCCCGGCGGCTTGCTCAACGCCGCGGTGGCCGTGGCCGGCACCTTCCTCAAACCCAATGAGCTGGTCGTCTACACCGACGGCCGTAGCGAGGACGCGCGTATGCGCCTGACCAACGCCCGCGAGCACTACCTGCGCAGCAACGAGAGGGATTTCCTGGCCACGGCGCCGGCTTGGCTGAAGACCATACCGCTGGTCGTGTTGGTCAACGGTGGCTCTGCCTCCGCCTCGGAGATCGTCGCCGGCGCCCTGCAGGATCACCGCCGTGCCGTCGTGATTGGCACGCAGACCTTTGGCAAGGGGTCGGTGCAGACCATCCTGCCCTTGAACAACGGCAGCGCGATCAAGCTCACCACCGCCCGCTATTACACGCCGAAAGGCCGCTCCATCCAGGCCAAAGGCATCGAGCCCGACATCGTCGTCGAGGAGGCCACGGTGACGGCCGCCGACAGCGGGCCCTCGCTCGCGGTGCGCGAGGCCGACCTCAGCCGGCATTTGGCCAACGACAAGGAAGAGCCGGCCAAGGAAGACAAGGCCAAGACGCGCAAGGAAGTCAAGCCGGAGGCGACGGACACGCGCGAGATCATCTCCCGCAGCGACTACCAATTCAACCAGGCCCTCATCCTCCTCAAAGGGTTGCATTTCCTGCAGCAGCGATAGGGAAACGCTGAAGCAAGCCGCGAGCGGGATGGAGGGCCAGGCGCACGGAGCGGCTTGCCGCCAGACAGAACAATGAGTAGGCGAGGGAGCGACAACGTAGTTGCGGCGAAACAAAAACGGGTTTTGTCGTAGGCTAACGTCAGCCCAGCCTATTAAGCTGCGTGGCCGAAGCGCCTACCCTCGCAACGAAGACCCATGCAGCCGCTAGAGCCAGTATATGCAGCGTTTCCTTGGCAGGCAGGCGAGATGAAGCCTTTAGGCGACACCAGAAAACAGCGCGAGATCCTCTTCCATAGCACCCCCCCGGCGCAGACAGAGCGTGCGCACGCACTGCTGGCGCAATTACCCAACCTGACCGTACGACGGTTAGGCGAGCGACACCTTGAGGTCTGCTATGACCTTACGGACCATTGCCTGGAGGACATCGAGGCGTTCCTCACCCAGCAGGGTTTCCACCTCGAGGGCAACCTCCTCATCCTCATCAAGCGTGCGCTGATCTACCACGTCGAACGGGTGCAGCGCGACAATCTGGTAAAGCCGGAGGTCAGCACCAAGAACTACCAGCCACACATTCAGGTGTGGGAGCGTCGGCCACACGGCGACCACGATGAGACGCCGCAGGAGTGGCGGCAGTACAGATAGGAAGTAGGGTGTTGGCGGGTAAGGATGTGGGGAGCGCTGACGGCAACCGCCAGCAGGAGGGGCGGAGTGGGGGCGGAGTGGCCCCAGCGCTTGCGGGCGAGGAATCTGTGCAGAGCGCCCGCCCCTGCGTCAACCGAAATCGGCGCAACCCATCCATATGCCCGTGCGGGAGCAAGATCCGCCACCCAGCTATGCGAAGTTCCGTCACCACCCCAATCCACCCGCCGCCTCGACTTTCATTCCCCACTCCCCAGACATGAACGACGCGCAACTATTGCGTTACTCCCGCCACATCCTGCTCGATGAGATCGGCATCGACGGGCAGGAACGGCTGCTCGCCTCACATGCGCTGATCATCGGCGCCGGCGGGCTGGGTTCGCCGGCGGCGATGTTTCTGGCCGCCGCCGGCGTTGGCCGGATCAGCATTGCCGACCATGACCGCGTCGAGCTCAGTAATCTGCAGCGACAGCTGGCGCACGATACCAGCGCCTTGGGGGTCAATAAGGCAGAATCGGCTGCCCGCCGCATGCGAGCGATGAACCCCGAGGTCACGGTCTTACCCCTGGCGGTGCGGCTGACGGGGGAGGCGCTCATGCAGGCCGTGGCGGCGGCAGACGTCGTGCTGGACTGCAGCGACAATTTCGCTACGCGCTACGCCATCAACGCCGCCTGCGTCGCGCTGCGCCGGCCGTTGGTGTCCGGTTCCGCCGTTCGCTTCGATGGACAGGTGAGCGTGTTCGATCTGCGTCTGCCCGACGCACCCTGTTATGCCTGCCTGTTCCCAGCCGCGGGCGAGGCGGGTGAGCTGGGCTGTGCAGAATTCGGGATATTCGCCCCCCTGGTGGGGGTGGTGGGGAGCCTACAAGCGGTCGAGGCCTTGAAGCTCCTGATGGGCATCGGCACCAGCCTCAATGGTCGCTTGCTCCTGATCAGCGCCTTGGAGGGCAGTTGGCGTGAGATTCGCGTCAGACGCGACGCGCATTGTACCGCCTGCGCCAGCGCGTCTGCGGCGGCAGCGGCCACGCAAGCGAGTTCGGCAACCGGCGCACGCACAGAACTGGCCTAGCGCTATTAGGCCTGCCGGTGAGCCGAGTAATATATTTTTTTGCTTATGTGCCGCCTACCTCTCTTTCCCGTTGTTTTTTTGTTGTTCGCTGGCCTATGGGCAGAGTTCGCGCACGCCCTCGAGCAACAGGTCATCGCGGTGCTTGCGCTACGGCCGAAACCGCAGGTTCAGGCCGCCTATGCCCCCCTCGCCGACTATTTGAGCGAGCGCATCGCGGGCCACCGCTTCGCCATTCTACCGCTCGACCGTGATGAATTGCGTCAAGCTGCCCAGGCAAAGCGGTTCGCGTTTGCCCTCGTCAATCCCGATCTTTATGTCGAGTTGGAGCTGCGGCACGGCGCATCGCGTCTGGCCACCCAGCTCACCGGCAAGCCGGGTGCGGCTCGGTCGCAATTCGCTGGTTTGGTCTTCACGCACGCGCGGCGCACAGACCTGCGCGCGTTTTCTGACCTGAAGGGCAAGCGCATCGCTGCCGTGGCGCCGGATGCCTTCGGCGGTTTCTTGATCCAAAGCGTCGCCCTGCTCGAGGCAGGTGTCGATCCCCACGCGGACATCAAGACGACCTTTCTGGGTTTGCCACAAGACCGGATCGTGCAGGCCGTGCTGAGCGGGGCAGCCGATGCTGGCTTCGTCCGCTCGGGTCTGCTCGAGGAGATGGCCGCTGAAGGCAAGATCAGGCTTTCGGACTTCAAACCGCTCGGGGCGCGCTCAGGCGCGCTGCCCTATTGGCATTCCACCCCCCTCTATCCGGAGTGGGCCTTCGCGGCCATGGGGGGTGTCTCGCCCGAGCTCGCCAAGCGCGTGGCCATCGCCCTACTGTCGCTGCCGGCCGACCACCCCAGTCTGGCGGCTGGCCGCTATGCGGGCTGGGACGTGCCCGCCAACTATGAACCGGTGCATGAGGTGCTCAAGCGTATGCGCGCGCCCCCTTACGATGCCCCCGTGGAGTTCGAGCTCAAGGAGGTGCTACGGCAATACGCCCTGCACGTCATTGCCGTGTTGAGCCTCCTCCTCGGCGTCATCGGCGCCTTCGCTTGGCGCAACGCTCGCCTGCACCGCGCGCTCGAGCAAGAGCAGGCCGAGCTGCGGCTCTCCAGCGCCGTTTTCACCAACGCCTTAGAAGGCATCTTCGTCACCGCCCCGGATGGCACCATCATCACCGTCAATCCCGCTTTCACCCATATTACCGGCTATGCGCGCGAGGAGGTGATCGGTAAGAACCCGCGCCTGCTTAAGTCCGGTCGCCATGACGCCGCCTTTTACGCGGCGCTGTGGCGCGAGCTCCTGGCCAACGGCCATTGGCGCGGCGAGATCTGGAACCGGCGCAAAGACGGCTCGATCTACCCGCAGATCCTCAACATCGCCTGCGTCAAGGACACCGCCGGCCGCATCACGCAGTATATTGGCAGCTTCACCGATATCTCGGACTTAAAGGCCGCCGAGGAGAACCTCAAGCGGCAGGCCCACTATGACATGCTGACCGGCTTACCCAATCGCCGGTTGCTAATGGACCGCATGGAATTGGCGATGAAGCAGACGCTGCGGCGAGAGCGGCTGCTCGCCGTCTGCTTCCTTGACCTCGACGGCTTCAAGGCGGTCAACGACAGCTTGGGTCATGATACGGGTGACAGGCTGTTGATCGAGGTCGCTCGCCGCCTGCAAGCCAACCTCCGCGCCAGCGACACGGTAGCGCGCCTGGGCGGCGATGAATTCGTGCTGCTGCTGCCCGACCTGGCGACGGTGGACGAACTTACGCACACCTTGACGCGCGTGCTCGACGCGCTGAGCCGACCTTATGCCATTATCGGCGACAAGCTGCGCATTGGCGGCAGCATCGGCGTAACCCTCTACCCCTTGGACGATGTCAGCGCCGATGGTCTTCTGCGCCATGCCGACTACGCCATGTACCGGGCGAAACAGCTCGGGCGCGGCCGCTATACCCTGTTCGACCCCAAAGAGAGCGTGATGATGTCAGTCTGAAACCCTATGCTCCAGTGCCTAAGGTCTTAAGGAAGCAGCAACGCCTGCTGTAATGGCCAAAATTCGCTGGGCAAGCGCTTGAAGCCGCTGCGCGCGAATTGGTGCCAGCGACCCAGGACGAAACACATGAGCGCATTGGCATGGGCTGCCACCGCCTCCGGCGCGCTCGGCTGCGCCTGCTGGCTGGCGGCGATGCGCAGGCACTGGCGCAGGATGGCCTCGATGCGGTCATGCAACTGGCTCACACGCAGCTGTAAGCGCTCGTTCTCGTTGACCAGCGCCTCCCCCATCAATAGCCGGGTCATGCCCGCATTGCGCTCGGCAAAGCCGAGCAGCAGGGCAAGGATGGCCCGCAGCTGACGCACGGCATCGGCCTCCTCGCTGACGATGCGGTTGATGCGCGACAGCAGGGTCTGCTCGATGAACTCGATGAGTCCCTCGTACATCTGCGCCTTGCTGGCGAAATGACGGTAGAGCGCCGCCTCGGACACCCCCAACCGCTGGGCCAATGCCGCCGTGGTGATCTTCTCTGGCTGCGGTTCTTCCAGCATGAGTGCCAGCGTCTGCAGGATCTGCTGCTTGCGCTCACCACGCTGCCGCGCCATCGCCTAGACCCCCTTCAGCTGGGCGCGCCGCAGGCTGGCGACGCGGCAAGCGCGGCGAGGAAACACTCCATGCGGCGCGCATCGGCGACGAACATGTCGACGTCATAGGCAGCCGCCGCTTGGGCAAGCTGGGTCTCGAAGGCGCCTGCGTCGGTCACCCCCGGATAGAGCTCCAGCCACAGGTGCGGCTCATCGCGCTTTTTCAAGAGCTGGCCGCGCACGCCGGTACGGCAGGCCACGCGCGCCATCATGCCGCGCAACGCTGCCTCGGCCTCCGGCCCGTCATCGGTGACCCGGTACCAGACGCAGTAGGTGTAGGACATGGTTGCCACCCCTGGCTGTGGCCTTCAGGCCTCGAGGCGGTAGGGCAACGGCTTAAACTCGAGCCGCGGACCATCTGGACTGCCGAGGCGCACCTCGCCCGCCTCGCGGCTACTCACCAGCATGACCGCCAGCAGATCGCTGCCGCCGCCTGGCGCAGGGGCGGCATTCACGACCATGCCACAGGGCTGACCGGTAAGCTCGGGGCTATAGAGCGCCTCCCCCGCCGCCGCCTTCGCCGCGACATGGGCGAGGTACATGCGCCGTTTGAGCTTGCCCAGGTACTGGCTGCGCGCCACGATCTCCTGGCCTGGATAACAGCCCTTCTGGAAGCTCACGCCGTCGAGCAGTTCCATATTGGCCATCTGCGGCACGAATTGGTCTTGTGTGGACGGCAGGATCACCGGCACGCCGGCCGTGACGGTGAGCCAATCCCAGGCTGGTGCCCCAACCGGCCGCGCGCGTGTCGCCCACTGCTGCCACAACGCGGGTGCCGCCTGCGGCGTGACGAAGACATCGTAGCGCTGCTCACCCAGCCGCACGGCCCAGCCATCCGCCGCCTGGACGACCTGCAGGGGGGCGGCGGGGGCCTGACCGAAGCGTTCGGCCACCAGTTCGTCCGCCCCCGCCCCAGCGAGCCCAAGGGCGACCCATTCCGCCGAGGCGTCGCGCAGCCTGACCTTGGCGCGCAGCACGAACATGCTCAACCGCTTCTGGATGGGCGCGATGAGACTGCGCGGCAGCATGAGCAGGAGGTCGTCACTGCGGCGGAAGACGAGGAAGTTCGCCAGCAATCGACCCTTGGCTGAACAGTAGCCGGCAAACACCGCCTTGTCCACTCGAAGCGCGCGCAAGTCGTTGGTGACCTGACCGTGCAGGAAGCTCAATGCATCCTCGCCGGTGAGGGCGAGCAAGCCGTAGTGGGAGAGATCGGCGAGCACCAGGCCATCGCGCGCGGCGGCGAGCTCGGCGCCAGCGTCACCGAAATCCGTGACGACGCCGTCGGTCAAGACAGCGCCTTGGGTTTGCAAGTATTCACTCCAAGTGGAAGACATGCGCAGCGCAGGGGTTGTCGAAGCGAACGCCATAAAGGTAAGGGCGGCGCGAGCGAAAGACAAGCGCGCCCCTCATTCAGGTGGGAATCTATCCGGCCTCACGCCCCACCGTTTTGCGGTAGTCGCCGCACGAGCAGGGTATGCAGCCGCCGGCTGTCGGCACGCAGGACCTGGAATTCCAGGCCGTCGATGGCGATCTTCTCGCCGCGCTTGGGCAACCGGCCGAAGGCGTGGGTGACCAGGCCGCCGACGGTGTCGAACGCCTCGTCGGAGAAACTGGCGCCCAAGGCCAGGTTGAAGTCGCCGATCTCGGTCTGCGCCTTGACGCGGAAACTGTCCTCGCCTTGGCGCACGATGTTGTCCTCGGCCTCGTCATAGTCATACTCATCGGCGATGTCGCCGACGATCTGCTCGAGCACGTCCTCGATGGTCACCAACCCGGCCACGCCGCCATACTCGTCCACCACGATGGCGATGTGATTGCGCGAGGCGCGGAATTCGCGCAACAGGACGTTGAGCCGTTTCGATTCGGGGATGAACACCGCCGGCCGCAGCATATCGCGCAAGTCCACCTCCTCTTCCAGGCACAGCTTAAGCAGGTCTTTCGCGAGCAGGATGCCGACGACGTGGTCGCGATCGCCGTCGACAGCGGGAAAACGCGAGTGCGCAGTCTCGATGACGAAGGGCAGTAGCTTCTCCGGCGGATCGTTGATGTCCACCACGTCCATTTGCGCCCGCGGGATCATGATCTCGCGCACCTGCATCTCGGACACCTGCATCACCCCCTCGATCATCGATAGGGCGTCGGCATCCAAGAGGTTCTTGTCGTAGGCGGCGTGCAGCAGCTCAAGCAGCTGTTCGCGGTTATCCGGCTCGCGCGAGAGCCAGGAGGTGAGGCGTTCGATGAAACTCGGTCGCGGGTGACTGTCGTCGCTCATGGGGTCTTGTAGGGATCGGGGAAACCCAACCTGCGTAGGATAAAGCCTTCCACCGCCTCCATGGCAGTGGCCTCGGCTGCGCGCGTGTGATCATAGCCCTGCAGGTGCAGCATGCCGTGCACCACCATGTGTGCGTAGTGGGCTAGCAGCGATTTGCCCTGTTCGGCCGCCTCGCGCGCGATGACCGGGGCGCAGAGGACGATGTCCCCTTGCAGAGGAAGGGGTGGCGGGGGATCGTAGACGAAGGTGAGCACGTTGGTGGCGTAATCCTTGCCGCGGTAGTCGCGGTTGAGCTGCCGACCTTCGGCCGCGTCGACGAACCTCAAGGTCACCTCGACCTCCTCAATCAGTGCCGCCATCGCCCAGCGTCGAAGCTGCGCCCGATCGGGCAGGCCATTGCGGTCCTCGACGGCGTATTGCACGGCAAGCCGCAGACGCAGCCGTCGCTGCGCCTCCTGCCTCACGCCTTACGCCTCATGCTTTACCCCTCTCCCTTTGCCGCCGCACGTGCCGCATAGGCATCATAGGCCTCGATGATGCGCGCCACCAGGGGATGGCGTACCACGTCTTCATTCTGAAACTCGGTGAAGGCGATGCCGCGCACCTCTTTGAGAATCTCGCGCACCTCGACCAAGCCGCTCTTCTGGCCGCGCGCCAGGTCGATCTGGGTGACGTCACCAGTGATCACTGCCTTGGAGCCGAAACCGATGCGGGTCAGGAACATCTTCATCTGCTCTGGTGTGGTGTTCTGCGCCTCGTCCAAGATGATGAAGGCGTGGTTCAAGGTGCGGCCGCGCATGAAGGCGAGCGGTGCGATCTCGATCAGCTGCCGCTCGAAGGCGCGCGTGGCACGCTCCACCCCCATCAGGTCATACAGGGCGTCATAGAGAGGGCGCAGGTAGGGGTCCACCTTTTGCACCAGATCCCCAGGCAGAAAACCCAGCCGCTCGCCCGCCTCCACCGCCGGGCGCACGAGCACGATGCGTTTGACCAGGTCGCGCTCTAGGGCGTCCACGGCGCCGGCGACGGCGAGATAGGTCTTGCCGGTACCGGCGGGGCCGATGCCAAAGGTGACGTCGTATTCCTGCATCTGACGCAGGTACTGATTCTGCCGCGCCGTGCGGCCATGCAGGCCAGGGCGACGGGTCATCAGCACCGGCAGGTTGTCCTCGCCGGCCTCCTGGCTGCGTGCGCGGTGGGTGACCTCGACCAGCGCAAGCTGGATGTCGTCGATGTCCAACGGCTTACGCGCGCGCTGATAGAACTCTTGCAGCATCCGCGCCGCCAGTTCTACCTTGTCCGGCGGCCCGCCGATGCGGAAAACCTCGCCGCGGCGCGCCAGGGTGACATTGAGCGCCGTCTCGATCTGGCGCAGATTCTCATCCAGGACCCCGCAGAGATTAGCTAAACGGTTGTTGTCGAGTGGGGTGAGCGTCAGCTCCTTGCTCGCTCGCTGCATGCGCGATGCTCTTGTCGTACGCTCCGCGGAATCAGGCCAGGCAATTGCCTAGACGTATGCAGAAGTAAATTAATCATGCAACCATTATAGGGTACCGGGGCAAAAGACCGGTGACACCCGCGGGGAAGGATAATCGCTGGCTTTCTGTTCAAGCTTAACGAATGTGTTTTCCGTGCTGGGCGGCCATCGATAGCTCTCATAGACCGGCCTCCAACGACGTCACATTGCCTCCCTCACCTCACCGCGCAGACTGTTGGGCAGGGCAGCAGTGATGCGAACGTCCACCATCTGGCCGATCAGGCGCGGCGGCCCGGCGAAGTTGACCACCCGGTTGTTCTCTGTGCGACCGCAAAGCTCCTGCGCATTGCGCTTGGATGGGCCTTCGACCAGGATGCGCTGCACCGTGCCGACCATGGCCGCGCTGATCGCGGCCGCCTGCTCGCGGATCTTTTCCTGCAGGCGGTAGAGGCGGGCGAGCTTTACGGCTTGCGGCGTCTGATCCGGCAGGCTCGCCGCCGGCGTGCCAGGACGGGGGCTATAGACGAAGCTGAAGGAGTGATCGAAGCCCACTTCCTCGATGAGCCGCATGGTGGCCTCGAAGTCGGCCTCGGTCTCGCCGGGAAAACCGACGATGAAGTCGGTGGCAATGGAAATCTCCGGCCGCACGGCGCGCAGCCGCCGAACGATGGACTTGTATTCCAGGGCGGTATAGCCGCGCTTCATGGCGGCGAGGATGCGATCCGAACCGGACTGCACCGGCAGGTGCAGGTGATTGGCGAGCTTCGGTACGCGGGCATAGACCTCGATCAAGCGGTCGGTGAACTCGCGCGGGTGTGAGGTGGTGAAGCGCACGCGCTCGATGCC
This sequence comes from Thiobacillaceae bacterium, assembly GCA_041640815.1. GTDB lineage: Bacteria > Pseudomonadota > Gammaproteobacteria > Burkholderiales > Thiobacillaceae > JANWZL01. The sequence continues at coordinate 2,031 of JBEPZO010000009.1, read as the reverse complement.
GGGGATCTCGGCGACAAGCTCCAGCAGCAAGGCGAAATCCGCCTCGCTGCCGTCCTCCATCGCGCCGCGGTAGGCATTGACGTTCTGCCCCAACAGGGTGACCTCTTTCACCCCTTGCGCCGCCAGTGCCGCGACTTCGGTCAGCACATCGGCGAGCGGGCGCGAGACCTCCTCGCCCCGGGTATAGGGCACGACGCAGAAGCTGCAGTATTTGGAGCACCCCTCCATCACCGAGACGAAGGCGGTGGGACCCTCGACGCGCGCCGGCGGTAGCGCGTCGAACTTCTCGATCTCGGGGAAGGAGACGTCGACCTGCGGGCGCCCGGTAAGCCGCCGCCGCTGCAACAAATCTGGCAGGCGGTGCAGGGTCTGCGGCCCGAAAACGACATCGACGAACGGCGCCCGGCGCACGATGGCCTCGCCCTCCTGGCTGGCAACACAGCCGCCGACGCCGATCAGAAGCTCAGGCTTGCGTTGCTTGAGGTGTTTCACCATGCCCAGATCGGTGAACACCTTCTCCTGCGCCTTCTCGCGCACCGAGCAGGTGTTGAACAAGATGACGTCGGCCTGCTCCGGGTCGTCGGTGGGCTCGTACCCAGCGGCGGCGTGCAGCACGTCGGCCATCTTGGCCGAGTCGTACGTGTTCATCTGGCAGCCGAAGGTCTTGATGAAGACTTTGCGTGACATAGCGAATGCAAGTTAAATCCAAGCGATATTTTACCTTTGACCTGCCGACACAGGAGCCGTCATGCACTATCGAGACTTGCGCGATTTCCTGCAGCAACTGGAGGCGATGGGTGAACTCAAGCGCATTCGGGTGGAGGTCGACCCGTACTTGGAGATGACCGAGGTCAGTGACCGCGTGCTGCGCGCGGGCGGCCCTGCGCTCTTGTTCGAGCGACCGAAAGGCCACTCGATACCCGTCCTGACCAACCTTTTCGGCAGCGTGAAAAGGGTGGCGCTGGGCATGGGCGAGGAGGATCCGGCCAAGCTCAGGGAAATCGGCCGGTTGCTCGCCTACCTCAAGGAGCCAGAGCCGCCGCGGGGCCTGAAAGACGCCTGGGAGAAATGGCCCATCCTCAAGCAAGTCCTGAACATGGCGCCGCGGCAGGTGAAGCACCCGCCCTGCCAAGAGGTGGTGTGGGAGGCAGAAGCGGTGGACCTTGGGCGGCTGCCCATCCAGACCTGCTGGCCGGACGATGCCGGCCCCCTCATCACCTGGGGCCTCACCATCACGCGCGGGCCGCACAAGGCACGCCAGAACCTGGGCATCTACCGGCAGCAGGTGATCGGCCGCAACAAGGTCATCATGCGCTGGCTCGCGCACCGCGGCGGTGCGCTAGATTTCCGCGAGCACTCGATCGCCCGCCCGGGCGAGCCCTTCCCGGTGGCGGTGGCCTTGGGCGCCGACCCGGCCACACTGCTTGCGGCGGTGACCCCCGTGCCGGATACCCTGTCCGAATACCAGTTCGCTGGGCTGCTGCGCGGCGCCAAGACAGAAGTCGCCCGCTGTCTGGGCTCTGACTTGCAGGTGCCGGCGAGCGCCGAGATCGTCTTAGAAGGGGTAATCCACCCCGAGGAGACGGCGCTCGAAGGCCCTTTCGGCGATCACACCGGCTACTACAACGAACAGGAGCGCTTTCCAGTCTTCACCATCGAGCGCATGACCATGCGCCGCGACCCCATCTATCACAGCACCTACACCGGCAAGCCGCCAGACGAGCCGGCCATCCTGGGCGTGGCCCTGAACGAGGTGTTCGTGCCGCTGCTGCAGAAGCAGTTTCCAGAGATCCGCGACTTCTATCTACCGCCAGAAGGGTGTAGCTACCGGCTGGCGGTGGTGGCGATGAAGAAGGCCTACCCCGGCCACGCCAAGCGGGTGATGTTCGGGGTTTGGAGCTTCCTACGCCAGTTCATGTACACCAAGTTCATCCTCGTCACCGACGATGACATCGACGTGCGCGACTGGAAGGAGGTGATCTGGGCGCTCACCACCCGCGTCGACCCCGGCCGCGACTGCCTCATCGTCGA